>NZ_JALMEX010000002.1:0-761471 GCF_023100605.1 Pseudomonas sp. MWU12-2020 | reverse complement strand
CGTGGACCGTGGGAGTCGCGCTGGAACTGCTCGCCCCGTCGATCAAGGAGAACAACGGCGACAGCGCACTCAACCCGCTGCTGGTCAGGGACACCTTGACCATTGTGGTACCGGACAACCCCGAGTTGCGGCCAACTGATGAAATCATCGTCACCTGGACTGGCGCTGACGGCACGCCGGCCGGCGGGTCGCACACCTCAGTGCCGCGTGCGGTAAGCGAAGGGCTTGAGTTTGAAATCCCGAACAGCGTGGTGGCGTTCAACCTGGGCAAGCGGGTAAAAGTCTCCTACGTCGTCATCATTGATGGCCATCCAACACCGTCCCGGGTATTTGACCTGACGGTGCAAGCAATGCCGCAGAGCGCACTGGCCAGCCCCACCATCGAGCAGGCCGACAACGACGGCGCCGGCCCGGAACTGTATACCGGCGACTTGACCCAAGCTTCCGTACGCATGGGTGACTGGCCGCTGATCGCCCTCGACCAATACGTCTGGTTGCGCCTGTACGGGACCAATGCCGACGGTAGCGCCTACGCGCGCGAGATCTGGAGCGCGCCGACGGCCTTCACCAACGACGACTGGATCGCTAACCAGTTCTTCACTTCCGATATTGCAATCGCTGAAATCAAAAACCTGCAGGATGGCAGCAACCTGGCATTGGAGTTTAAAGCGGCGCTTGGTCAGAGCACGGTGGAGAGTGAGGCGGTTGTATTCCCTGTGCGTACCTACACGATCAAAGCGGCTCTTGCTCTGGTTATCAATACCGAGCCTGTATCGCTTGGCGGCTGGATTTTCCGTTCCGATCACACCCCCACAAATCCTCCGGCTGGCAGTTTTGTCGACAGGCAGGCAAGCGGGGGCGTCCCACCCTATCAATACTCATCAAGCAACTCGGCGGCCGCAGAAGTGAATATCACCAATGGTCGGGTGATTTCCAAAGGCAACGGTACCGCTGTCATTACGGTTCGCGATAGTGCAAACCAGACGGTGTCCTACCCTGTTTCAGTCTCGAACGTGTATCGAATCTTCGGAACCAGCGTGTTCAATACCTATACCCAATGCAGCAATGCGGCGGCTAATCAGGGTGGGCGAATTCCGTCCTTGGCGGAGTGGCGTTCATATATCAGCACCTATGCGGGCTTAGCGACAGAAAGTGCATGGTGCTGGGCGGCTGATTCGGCCGGCACTGGCAAACGCTGGGCGATTTATCCGGCCACAGGAGAAACGAAGGCTTTAAGAGATCTGGGTTTTGGAGGCGACACGGCAAACGGGTACGGCATCAGGTAATCCGGGCTTGATACCCCGCAACCGCCACCTACTCAGGACAATCTGAATACAACGGATAAGGGTAGGGACTTATTTAATGGCAATCTCGAGCAGGCTCACGTCTACAAGGGATCTTTGCCGGGCACTTAAGCAGTGACCAACGCAGATCCACTGTGGGAGCGGGCTTGCTCGCGAAGAGGCCAGATCTGCCAGCGCCTATTCCTTGGGCACAACATTATCCATTTCGGACATCAGCGGGAACTCCGATCGAGTTACCTTGAAAGGATTACTCACTGTAGGAGCTGCCGCAGGCTGCGATCTTTTGATCTTGTTTTTTAAAGCAACGTCAAAAGATCGCAGCCTGCGGCAGCTCCTACAGGGGACCGGGCAGTTAGTTCGGTACGCGGCGGCCGTCCAGTACTCGGTTGACCATCAGTTCACTGAGCATGATCACCTGATGCAGCATCAGCATGGCCCGGCGCTGTGGGTTGTCGCCGATGTCGCGGGCCATGTCGCTGGCGGCCGCTAACGACTCTGAACAATAGGAGCCATCACCCTCGCTACCAAACGGCGGGTGGCGGCCATGCGCGGGTTGGTAGACCGGTCGAATTGGGAAACCCGGCGCTCACGAATGAGCCCCACGCATGCCCACCATACAAAGCTATTCCTCAAAAAAGGGACAGCAATGAAGGTGTCGCAATACAACTCGAGACGGGCTACCAAACCCCATCACTGTTTTGCAGTGACAGAGAAACGATATAGCCCGGCCCATAGCCGTGTAAGCCGGCGGATTCTGGCGTACGCGTAGGTAACGGCGCAAGGTGTTGTAGCCGGTATGGCGTAACGGTTCGTGTACTTTAAACGTGCTTGCGGGGGTGCGTTTATGTGCGGGGTCTACTCTGTTGTTTTGATGTTGTCTGGCAGGCCGCTTTCGCGAGCAGGCTCGCTCCCACAGTTGGAACGAGTGCATTCAGTTGGGAGGGTGATCGGCTTGTGGGCCGTCATCGCTGGCAAGCCAGCTCCCACAATTTGACCGAGAGCATTCAGTCAGGGATTGGTCGGCTCGTAGGCCGTCATCGCCAGCAGGCTGGCTCCCACAATTGGATTGGGTGCATTCAGTTGGGGACCGGTTGGCTGTCAGGCCGCCATTGCCAGCAGGCCTGGACGAAAAACAGGGACGGGTTCATGACCCGTCCCTTTCGATTTGTGCACTTCAGGCACAAGCCCGGCCAATCAGCTCCGGCAATCAGTCCCGCGCCAGCGCCTCGATCGGGTCCAGGCGCGAAGCATTACGCGCGGGGACGAAGCCGAAGACGATGCCAATCAGCGTCGAGCAGATCACCGCCGTCACCACCGAGGCCATAGAGAAGACCATCTCCCACTCCTTGATGAACAGCGAAAACAGGTGGCCGATGGCATACGACAGGGAAATGCCGATGGCCCCGCCGAGCAGGCAGACCATTACCGCCTCCACCAGAAACTGCTGACGAATGTCCGACTGGCGGGCGCCGACCGCCATGCGAATGCCGATCTCGCGGGTGCGCTCGGTGACCGACACCAGCATGATGTTCATCACGCCGATGCCGCCGACCACCAGCGAAATCACCGCGATCAGCGACAGCAGCAAGGCCAGCGAGCGGCTGGTTTTCTGCACGGTCTGCATCACGCTGTCGAGGTTGTTGGTGTAGAAGTCCTTGATGCCATGACGTTGCAGCATCAATTGGGTAACGTGATTTTCCACGACTTTGCTCGACTGGCCGTCCTTGATCCGCACGCTGATGCTGTCGAGGAAGCGCTGGCCGAGCAGGCGCCCGGCAGCGGTTTCGTACGGCACCCAGACGTTCAGGGTCTTGCCTGAGGCAAACAGGTTTTTGTTCTCGGCTGCCACGCCGATCACCGTGCACGGCAGGTTGCCGATCAGGATCACCTGGCCCAGCGGATCGACGCCCTCGGCGAACAGCCGATGCCGGGTGTTGTAGTCGATCACCACCACCTGCGCCTGGCGCCGTGCATCACTCTCGCTGAAGGTGATACCCGCCTCCAGTTTGATTCCGCGCACCTGAAAATACTGCTCGCTGACGCCGTTGATCTGCGCGTCGAGGTCGATGTTGCGATAGCGCAGGAGCATGCTGCGGCCGACCACCGGGGTGGCGCTGTCGACGTAATACAGCTGATTCAGCGCGGTGACATCCGCCGGCACCAGTGTCTCGATTGAGGCGGCGCGCTTGTCGCCGAAACTGGTGCCGGAATAGATATCGATGGTGTTGCTGCCGATCGCCGAAATGTCCTTGAGCACGTAGTTTTTCGCGCCCTCGCCGATCGCCGAAATCGACACCACTGAAGTGATGCCGATGACGATCCCGAGCATGGTCAGCAAGGTGCGCATGCGGTGTGAAATCAGCGCCACCCAGGCCATGTTGAAGGCTTCCTTGAACAGCCCGAGGCTGGCCACCAGGCGGCGGGTCGCCGGGGGTTTTGGCGGCACGTCTTCACCCGGCAGTTGCCCGGTATCGCGCTGGTTGCGGCGGTCGCTGAGGATTTCACCGTCGCTGACTTCGATGATGCGCTCGGCGTTGGCCGCGACTTTCGGGTCGTGGGTCACCAGAATCACCGTGTGCCCGGCCGCGTGCAGCTCCAGCAGGATGCGCATCACTTCCTTGCCGCTGGCGGTGTCGAGGGCGCCGGTGGGTTCGTCGGCGAGGATCACTTCCCCGCCGTTCATCAAGGCCCGGGCGATACTCACCCGCTGCTGCTGACCACCGGAGAGCTGGCTCGGCCGGTGGGTCAGGTGCCCATCGAGACCCAGACGCGCCAGCAGCTCACGGGCGCGGGCGTGGCGTTGCGGCGCGGGAATGCCAGCGTAAATCGCCGGCATCTCGACGTTGTGCATCGCGCTCAGGTGCGGCAGCAAGTGATAGCGCTGGAAGATGAAGCCGAAGTAATCGCGGCGCAGCTCAGCCAGCGCCTGATCGTCAAGGTCGCGGGTCTCCTGACCGTTGATCTTGTAGCTGCCGGCGGTGGCGTAATCGAGACAGCCGAGGATGTTCATCAAGGTTGACTTGCCGGAGCCGGAGGCGCCGATGATCGCCACCATTTCCCCGGCATTGATCGTCAGGTTGATGTTCTTCAGTGCGAGAAATTCACGGTCGCCAGCGGTAAAACTGCGGGTGATGCCGGTCAGTTGCAGTAACGGCTGCGTCATGCTCAAGCCCCCGCCACGGCGGGCAACGGATCACCGATCACCACCCGCTCGCCTTCGCTGAGGCCTTGATTGATTTGCACTTTGACGTTGTTGTTGATCCCGGTCTGCACGTTGCGCGACTGCGCCTGGCCCTTGGCGTCCAGCACCCGCACCGGAAAGCTGCCATCGGCGTTGCGTGGCCCGAGCGCGGCCACCGGCACGGTCAGCACCGATTGCGCGGTATCGAGGACGATGCGCACTTGCGCGGTCATGGAAATGCGCAAGCGATGGTCGGGGTTGGGCACCTCGAACAGCGCGTTGTAGAACACCGCGGTGTTTTGTTTCGGCGTACCGGCCGGCGGTGTTTCGAGGAAGTTCTGCGGCGCCGGCTCGGTGCCGCGCAGCTTGCCGTAATAGCGTTTGTCTTCACCGAGAATGGTGAAATACACCTCCTGCCCCGGCGCAATGTGGATCACGTCGGCTTCCGACACTTGTGCCTTGATGGTCATGGTGTCCAGATCTGCCAGTTTCAGCAGCACGGGTGCCAACTGATTGGCAATCACGGTCTGGCCTTCCTGGGTGACGATGCCGACCACATCGCCATCGATCGGCGCGACGATCCGCGTATACGCGAGGTTGACCTTGGCGGTGTCGATCTGGATGTGCGCGCTCTTGATCTGCGCGTCCAGCGACAGCAGGTTGGCCTGCTGCACCTCGTAGTTCGATTGCGCAGTCTCGAAATCCTGACGCGAGATCGAGGCGTCTTCCTGCAGGTTCTGATAACGCTCGTAAATCGCTTTGGTCTGCTTGAGCTGGGCTTGCGTGGCACGCTTTTGCGCCTGCAGGTTTTCCTCATCGACCTGAGCCTGACGCAGGGTGTTCTGCAGCACCAGCGGATCAATCTCGGCCAGCCACTGGCCCTTCTTCACCTTGTCGCCGACCTTGACCTTGAGCGACTTCAGTTGCCCCGACACCTGAGCGCCGACGTCCACCTGCTTGACGCCTTCGAGCAAACCGGTGGCAAGCACGGTGTTTTCGATATCCGAGCGTTCAACCGGCGCCGTCTGGTATTTCGGCGCTTCGGCGGGTGCCTGCACCGTGTACAGCACCAACCCGGCCACCGCCGCCAACGCCAACCCCATACCGACTTTGCGCAACTTCGACTTTTCCATAAATAACCACAAGTCCGTTCAGGGATGAACCCGGCCAGTGGCCGGGTCTTGATAGAGAAACAACACTCAGGACAGCACTTCGCCGACCACCAGCGACAGACCGTCATGCCACCACGCGGCGAAACTGAAGACGTTGGGCGCCTTGAGAATCGTGAAGTGGTTGCCCGGCCCGTACCACACCGCCAGATCGCTGACCTGCCGCTGCCAGCCTGCAAGCACCGCCGCCTGTTCGCGCTGATTGCCCCACTCGTCCAGCGTCGGGTCATCGACCAGCACCAGTCGCACCGGCCCGGTGTAGGCCAGACGCGGTTGATAGACCGTGCGCAAGGCGCTGGCGAAGGTCCGCACCGGGCCGTACATCGCATTCGGCGCCGCCCGCTCCGACAACACCCCGGCACGCACCATGCCTTCGTGCAGCAGGCGCAGTTGCGTGCTGTCATCGGCGTTGGCGAAGGTCGCAGGATCAATGCCCAGCGATTTGCCACAGGACAGTTGCAGGGTGTCGATCAACCGTTGCAGCGCGGCAGTGGCCGTGTACGGCTTGCCCGCCGTGCCGTCACCGCCCGGCGCTTCGCTGTCGATCAACGTCAGCGATGCCACCTCGCGCCCGGCCGCCTGCAACTGCGCGGCCATGGCATGCGCCACCCAGCCGCCGAACGAATGGCCGATCAGGTGCAGCGGCCCTTGCGGGTGAATCTGCTCGATGGCCTGCAGGTAGAACGCGGCAGCGGCTTCGACCGCGCTGTGCGGCACACTGACGCCGTCCAGCCCGCGAGGTTGCAGACCGATGATCGGCCATTCCGGGCCGATGGCCTCGGTCAGGTGAATGAACCCGGTGACACTGTCACCCGCCCCCGGCACACAGAAAATCGGCGCATGCCCCGGCTGCCCGGTCTGAATCGTCAGCAGCGGTTGATACAGCGTCGGCTCCGGCGTCACCAGGGTTTCCAGTGCCTGGGTAATGGCCTGGCCGAGTGCCTGGATGTGCGGGTGCTTCATCATGGTCCGGTGATCGCCGGGGATGTCGATGCAGTGCAGCAAACCAATATCGAAGCGCTCTTCCCAGCCGCGCGTCGGGCTCGGCAGCGACTGGCCGTCCATCAACTCCTGTGCACGGAACAGATGGATCGTCTGGCTCGCCGGGCTGACCCGGTAATGCGCCAGCGCCAGGCGATGCGCCGCTTCGCGATCAAAGTAATGCCAGGCGTCCGTCGCGCTGACCGCCGCCAGTTCCGGATCGGTCAGTTGCTGTGCCTGGCAACGCTTGAACAGCTCGGGGAAATCCAGTTGTTCGACTTGCGCTTCCAGCGCTTGCACCGCCGCCAGTGCTGCCTCGCTTTCGGCACCGAGCATCAGCGAACGGCCACGGCAATGGCCAAGCAACTGGCGCTTGTCGAGGCCCTCGCCGCTCCACAGCGCCTTGTCCTGGGCGAGCGGGTTTGGCGCGTAGCTGTCGAGCATGCCGATGAACTCCACCGGCTCATCGAGGCCGAGCAATTGCTGCGCGACCTCATGCGCCAGCACCCCGCCGAACGACCAGCCTGCCAATCGATACGGCCCATGCGCCTGCACGGCGCGGATGATCCCGACCATGCGCTGCGCCATGCACTCCAGTGTGCGCAATTGCGCTTGCCCCAGCGGCACACCGGGCAGGCCGTAAATCGGGAACTCACCACCGATGTGCTGGGCCAGCGTCGGGAAATACACGTCCCTGCCGCTGAATTCGTGCATCAGGAACAGCGGCGTACCGTGCGTCCCGGCACGCACCACGACCAGCCCTTCAGGCTGACTGAGCGCCTCGCCCTGACTGAGCAGCGCAGCGGCAGACTCGACGCTCGGATGCTGGAACAGTTCGGCCAGCGACACTGGCAGCCCGGCCCGTTGCATCAGATTGACCAGCTTCACCGCCAGCAACGAATGCCCGCCCAGTTCAAAGAAGTTGTCATGGCGACCGACCTGTTCGACGCCGAGGACTTCACCCCATATCTGCGCCAGCGCGGTTTCGACGTCACCCTGTGGCGCCACGTTTGGGCGGTTGATCACGGCGTCCGCTCCCGGCTCCGGCAGGGCTTTGCGATCAATCTTGTCGTTTGGTGTCAGCGGCAAGGCGTCGAGCCGCACAAACGCGCCGGGCACCATGTACTCCGGCAGGCGCTCCAGCACATGGCTGCGCAAGGTTTCCAACGATGGCGCGTCGATGTCGGCGCGCAAGCTGTACCAGGCCACCAGACGCTCATCGCGCACCATCACCACCGCTTCACGAATCGCCGGATGTTCGATCAGCCGCGCCTCGATTTCCCCCGGCTCCAAGCGCAAGCCCCGCAGCTTGATCTGGAAGTCGTTGCGACCAAGGAATTCCAGCTCGCCGTGATTGTTGTAGCGCGCCAGATCTCCCGTGCGGTACAGGCGATCACCCGGCACAAACGGACTGTCGATGAAGCGCTCGGCCTGCATTTCCGGCAAACCGTGATAACCGCGCGCCACGCCGACGCCGCCGATGTGCAACTCACCGCTGACGCCTTGTGGCACTGGTTGACCATTCGCATCGAGCACGTACAACCGAGTGTTGCTCAAGGCTGTGCCGATCGGCACCACGCTCTCCGGCACTGGCATGTCCGGTTCCAGCGTCCAGCCCGTACTGTCCACCGTGGTTTCAGTCGGGCCGTAAACGTTATGCAACCGCACCCACGGCAGGCGATCGCGCACCTGGCGGGCCAGCGCGGCACTGAGTTCGCCGCCACCATTGAGTACATCGGTCAGGCTGGTGCACTGCTCGACACCGTCCTGTTCGATGAACTGCTGCAGCAGCGCCGGAACGAACTTGACCACCGTCACCTGCTGCTCGCGAATGGTCTGCACCACATACGCCGAATCGCGGTTGCCGTCCGGCCGCGCCAGCACCAGACGCATGCCGGAACACAGCGGCCAGAAGATCTCCCACACCGAACTGTCGAAGCTGAACGGCGCTTTTTGCAGCAGCGCGCCGTGTTCGGTCGGCGGACTGAGCTGCGAACCCCAATGCACCATGTTGCAGGCGCTGCGATGCTCGATCATCACGCCCTTCGGCAGCCCGGTAGAACCGGAGGTGTAGATCATGTACGCAAGGTTCGAAGCACTCAGGCCCGGCACTGGCGAATCGTGATCCGGCAGGTGCTGCCAGGTACTGCGGTCAAGGTCGATCACCGTGGCGGCCGCTTCATCGAACAACCCGCGAGTAGCGGTCTGCACCAGCACCGCGGTCGGCGCGCTGTCCTTGAGCATGTACGCCAGACGCTCCGCCGGATACCCCGGATCCAGCGGCACATACGCACCACCGGCCTTGAGGATGCCGAGCAGACCGACTACCAGATCCAGCCCGCGCTCGACGCAGATCGCCACCCGCGCATCCGGCTGCACGCCGACTTCGCGCAGGTGATGGGCCAAGCGGTTGGCGCGCTGATTGAGCTCGCGGTAGGTCAGGTTGCCTTGCGCGGATTGCAGCGCGATGGCGTCCGGTTTGCGCCGCACCTGCGCTTCGAACAAGCCATGCAGTGGTTGCTCCAGCGGGCAATCGACCTCGCTGGCATTGAAGTCGATGAGCAAGCGCTGTTGCTCCTGCCGGTCCAGCAACGGTACTTGCGCAAGCACGGCCTGATCATCGTTGACCAGCGCCGCCAGCAGCCGCTGGAAGTAGCCGACAAAACGCTGCACCGTCGACTCATCGAACAAGGCCGTGGCGTAGCGTAGTGAACCGCGAATCCCGTCGGGCGAATCGCCGAGGCTCAGCGACAGGTCGAATTTCACAAAGTGACTTTCGCCGGCCACGCCTTCCAGGGTCAGGTCGCCGAGGGTCAGGCTCGGACCGTCGTTGTTGTCCCAACTGAGCATGGTCTGGAACAACGCGCTGTGCGACAGACTGCGGACTGGTTTGCTGATGTCCACCACTTGCTCGAACGGCAGATCCTGATGCGCCTGAGCGTCCAGAGTCTGCGCCTTGACCCGCGCCAGCAGCGTCTCGCCGCTTGGCTCGCCCGAGGTATCGATGCGCAGCGCCAGGGTGTTGACGAACATGCCGATCAGGCCTTCGATCTCGGCGCGGGTGCGGTTGGCCACTGGCGAGCCAATCACCACGTCGTTCTGCCCGGACAAACGACTGAGCAACATCGCCCATGCGCTCATGATCACCATGTACGGCGTCACCGCGCGACGCTGACACAAGGCTTTCAAACCGGCGCTCAACTGTTCATCGAGCAGCATGTCGACGCGGCTGCCGGAATAGTCCTGCTGTGGCGGACGCGGACGGTCAGTGGGCAGGGTCAGCAGGGCTGGCGCGCCGGCCAGGGTCTGCTGCCAGTAATCGCTCTGGCGCTGCAGCACCTCGCCACTGAGCCAGCGCCGCTGCCACACCGCGTAGTCGGTGTATTGCAGCGCCAGCGGCGGCAGCGGATCGTCTTCGCCACGGCTGAACGCTTGATACAACGCGGCCAGCTCGCGGGTCAGCACGCCCATCGACCAACCATCGGCGATGATGTGGTGCAGCGTCAGCAACAGCACATGATGATCATCCGCCAGACGCACCAGACGTCCGCGCAGCAGCGCATCGTGCTGCAGATTGAACGAAGCGCAGGCCTGCTCCTCGATCAGGCCGCGCAAGGCGTTATCAGCCTGCGGGTGCTGACGCAGGTCTTCCAGCGGCAGCAACAGACCGGTGTCGGCCGGCAGAATCCGCACCTGCGGCTGATCGTCGATCTGGCTGAAGCGGCTGCGCAAGGTTTCGTGTCGGGCGACGATGCGTGCCAGTGCCCGTTGCAGCGCATCTTCATCCAGTCGACCGCGCAAGCGCAGACCGACCGGGATGTTGTAGGCGCTGTTACCGCCGTCCATCTGCGCCAGGAACCACAGGCGTTGCTGAGCGAAAGACAGCGGCAATAGCTGATCGCGGGGCGCCGGCAAAATCTCCGGCAAGGTGCTGCGCCCCGCCCGGCTCAGCACCTCGGCGACAGCGGCCAGCTCGGGGTTGGCGAACAGCTCGGCGAGTGTCAGCTCGATGCCCAACTGCTGGCGCACCTGCGACAGCATGCGCATCGCCAGCAACGAATGCCCGCCCAGTTCGAAGAAGTTGTCGTGACGACCGACCTGTTCGAGCTGCAACAAGCCAGCCCAGATCCGCGCCAAATGTTGTTCCAGCGCCGAGATCGGCGCGACATACACCCGACTGAGCATCGCTGCCTGTGTCGGCGCCGGCAGCGCCTTGCGGTCGACCTTGCCGTTGTTGTTCAACGGCAGCCCATCCAGTTGCACCCATGCGGTCGGCACCATGTATTCCGGCAGTCGTGCCAGCAACTGCGCGTGCAGATCGGCGCTGTCCAGGCGGCCGGCGTGCGCGGTGTAGTACGCCACCAGACGCGTGATGTCCTGACCATCGCGGCGCGCCAGCACCACCGCTTCCTTGATCCCCTGGCAGTTGAGCAGGCGGTTTTCGATTTCGCCCAGTTCGATACGGAAACCACGAATCTTCACCTGATCGTCATTGCGCCCGATGCAATCGAGCTGCCCCGGCGCCAGCCAGCGTGCGAGGTCGCCGGTGCGATACAGCAGCGCGCCCGGTTGATCGCTGAACGGATCGCGCAGGAACTTCTCGGCGGTCAGATCGGCGCGGTTCAGGTAACCCAGCGCCACGCCCTGCCCGCCGATGTACAACTCGCCGGTCACGCCCATCGGCACCGGTTGCTGATGCGCGTCGAGCACGTACACCTGAGTGTTGGAGATCGGCGCGCCAATCGGCACGCTCTCGGCGTTTTCCGCCACTTCACGCACTTCAAATGTCGTGGCGTAAGTGGTGGTTTCGGTCGGACCGTAGCAATGCACGATGCGCAGCGCCGGCGCCTCGGCCAACAGTCGACGGAACGCCGCCGGGTCGCCGCGCTCACCGCCGCACAGCAGAATGCGCAAGCCTTTCAGGGCCTGCGGAATCAGTTGCACGTATTGGTTGAACAGCGCAGTGGTGACGAACAGCACGGTCGCCCCGGAGGCGCTCAACTCACGACCGAATGCGTTTGGATCAAGCAGGGTCTGATGATCGATCACCAGCACCCGCCCGCCGTTGAGCAGCGGCCCCCAGATGTCCATGGTGCTGGCGTCGAACGCCGGGTTGGAGGCGAACACCACGCGGTCCTGCGGGTTGAAATCGGCGTAACCGTTGTTCAGCACCAGGCGGCCGATGGCGCGGTGCGGCACCATCACGCCTTTCGGGGTACCCGTGGAGCCGGAGGTGTACATGATGTACGCCAGCGCTTCCGAGGATTGCAGCAGGTTCGGGTTGTGCGTCGGTTGGCCGCTGAGGATCAAGCGGTCGAGGTCGATGCGTGGTGCCGCGTAGTCGATGTCTTCACTGCTGAGGGTCAGCAACGCCGCCGCGTGACAGTCCTCGACCATGAATGCCTGACGCTCGCTCGGCGCGTTGATGTCCAGCGGCACATAGGCCGCCGCGCACTTGGCAATCGCCAGTTGCGCCACCAGCAGTTCCAGCGAGCGTGGCAGCAGGATCGCCACGTGATCGCCCGGCTGTACGCCTTGGCTGATCAAGTGATGCGCCAGACGGTTGGCCTGGGCGTTCAGCTCAAAGTAGCTCAACGAATGCTCGCCATGCACCGCCGCCACCGCCTTCGGATGCGCCGCTGCCTGCTGCTGGAAAATCCCGTGCACGGTCAGGGTTTGCGGGTATTCGCGTGCGGTGGCGTTGAAGTCGTAGAGCAAGCGCTGACGCTCAGACTCGGCGAGTAACGGCACCCGCTCCAGCACGGTCTGCTCATCGTTGACCATCGCCGCCAGCAGGCGCTGCAAGTAGCCGACGTAACGCTCGACGGTCGATTGTTCGAACAACGCCGTGGCGTATTCCAGCGATCCGCGAATCACCCCGTTGACCTCACCCAGCGTCAGGGTCAGGTCGAACTTGGCCACTCGGCCCGGCGCGGCCACCCCTTCAAGACTCAGATCGCCCAGCGCCAGGTTCGGCCCGACGCTGCTGTCCCAGCTCAGCGTGCTCTGGAACAACGGGCTGTGCGCCAGACTGCGCGCCGGCCGGGTGATTTCCACCACTTGCTCGAACGGCAGATCCTGATGCGCCTGCGCCTCCAGCGTGCGCGCCTTGACCCGCGCCAACAGCGTGGCCACGCTCGGTTCACCCGAGGTGTCGATGCGCAGCGCCAGGGTGTTGACGAACATGCCGATCAGGCCTTCGATCTCGGCGCGGGTGCGGTTGGCCACCGGCGAGCCGATCACCACGTCGGACTGCCCGGACAAACGACTCAGCAACAGCGACCAGGCACTCATCAGGGTCATGAACAGGGTCACGCCGTGACGCTGACTCAAGGCTTTGAGCCCGGCGCTCAGACGCTCATCCAGCCGTACTTCGACGCTGCTGCCGGCAAAGTCCTGCTGCGCCGGACGCGGACGGTCGGTGGGCAGGGTCAGCAAGGCCGGCGCGCCGTCGAGGGTCTGCTGCCAGTAATCGCTTTGCCGCTGCAGCACCTCGCCGCTGAGCCAGCGCCGCTGCCACACGGCGTAGTCGCCGTATTGCAGCGTCAACGGTGGCAATGGATCCGGCTGACCGTGACTGAAGGCCTGATACAGCGCCATCAGCTCACGGGTCAGCACGCCCATCGACCAACCGTCAGCGACGATGTGATGTACGGTCAGCAACAGCACATGGTGCTCGTCGGCCAGACGTATCAGGCGTCCGCGAATCACTGGATCGCTTTGTAGATCGAAGACTGTCGCGGCTTCCTGCGCGAGCAGCGCCTGCACGCTGGCTTCGGCCTGTGAGTCCTGGCGCAGGTCTTCAATCGGCAACAGCAGACCGCTATCGACCGGCGCAATCAGCACCTGCGCCTGATCGTCGATGCTGACGAAACGGCTGCGCAGGGTTGCGTGCCGCGCAACGATCTGCGCCAGTGCGCGTTGCAGCGCTTCGCCATCGAGTTGCCCGCGCAGGCGCAGGCCAAGCGGAATGTTGTACGCCGAGTTGCCGCCGTCCATTTGCGCGAGGAACCACAGGCGCTGCTGGGCGAAGGACAACGGCAACGCTTGATCAGGCGCCGCCGCGACGATCTCCGGCAGCGAGCTGCGCCCGGCGCAGTTCAGCACCTCGGCCACCGCGCTGAGATGCGGATCGGCAAACAACTCGCTCAGGGGCAGTTCGACGCCGAGACGTTGACGCACCTGCGACAGCATGCGCATCGCCAGCAACGAATGACCGCCGAGTTCGAAGAAGTGGTCATGGCGGCCGATCTGTTCGACTTGCAGGGTCTCGGCCCAGATCTGCGCCAGCGCGGTTTCCAGTTCACCTTGCGGCGCAACGTATTCACGGGTGAACAACGCCGCAGCATCCGGTTCGGGCAAGGCTTTGCGATCAACCTTGCCGTTGTTGTTCAGCGGCAAAGCATCGAGCTGCACCCAGGCACTCGGCACCATGTATTCCGGCAACTGCGCCTGCACATGCTCACGCAGGTCGGCGAGGTCCAGCGTGCCGTCGTGCGCGGTGTAGTAGGCCACCAGTCGCAGCGGTTCCTGACCATCGCGCCGGGCGAGCACCACCGCTTCGTTGATCCCCGGATAGCCCAGCAGACGATTTTCGATCTCGCCGAGTTCGATGCGGAAACCACGGATTTTCACCTGATCGTCATTGCGTCCGATGCAGTCGAGCTGCCCCGGCGCCAGCCAGCGCACGAGGTCGCCAGTCCGGTAGAGCAACGCGCCCGGACGGTCGCTGAACGGATCGGGCAGGAATTTTTCCGCCGTCAGATCGGCACGGTTCAAGTAACCGAGGGCCACGCCCTGCCCGCCGATGTACAACTCGCCGGTCACGCCCATCGGCACCGGCTGCTGGTGCGCATCGAGCACATACACCTGGGTGTTGGAGATCGGCCCGCCAATCGGCACGCTTTCGGCATTTTCCGCCACTTCGTGCACTTCAAACGTGGTGGCGTACGTGGTGGTTTCAGTCGGGCCGTAGCAATGCACGATGCGCAACTGTGGCGCCTCGGCCCGCAAGCGGCGGAAGCTTGCCGGATCGCCGCGTTCACCGCCGCACAAAACCATGCGCAAGCCTTTCAAGGCCTGCGGAATCAGTTGCACGTACTGGTTGAACAGCGCCGTGGTGACAAACAGGATTGTCGCGCCGCTGGCGCTCAATTCACGAGCGAGCGCGTGCGGATCCAGCAGGGTCTGGTGATCGATCACCACCACGCGCCCGCCGTTGAGCAGTGGCCCCCAGATGTCCATGGTGCTCGCGTCGAACGCCGGGTTGGAGGCAAACGCCACGCGATCCTGCGGGTTGAAATCGGCGTAACCGTTGTTCAGCACCAGGCGAGCGATGCCACGGTGCGGCACCATCACACCCTTCGGCGTACCGGTGGAACCGGAGGTGTACATGATGTACGCCAGTGCCTCCGAAGACTGTGCCAGGTTCGGGTTGTGCGCAGGCTGGTCGTTCAGCGTCAGGGCATCCAGATCGATGCGCTGCAGTGGATAGTCGATGTTTTCGCCACGCAGGGTCAGCAACGCCACGGCGCGGCTGTCCTCGAGCATGAACGCCTGGCGCTCGCTCGGCGCGTTGATGTCCAGCGGCACATAGGCCGCTGCGCACTTGGCAATCGCCAGTTGCGCCACCAAAAGCTCCCGCGAGCGCGGCAGCAGGATCGCCACATGATCGCCCGGCTGTACGCCTTGAGCGATCAGGTAGTGGGCCAAACGGTTTGCCCGATCATTCAATTCGCCATAACTCGACGTTTGCCCGCCATGCACGACAGCGATGGCGTGCGGATCGGCCGCCACTTGCCTTTCGAACAATGCGTGCACGGTCAGCGCACGTGGGTATTCCCGCTCGGTGGTGTTGAACTCAACCAGCAATTGCCGGCGTTCGTCCGGCGCCAGAATCGACACCTGGTCAACGCTCACTTGCGGTGTCTGTTCCAGTGCCTGCAGCAGGTTGCTCACCGCTCGCTGCAGATACTCGCAGATGCGTGCGGGATCAATGCCGGGGGCAGCCAGTGCGGTGAAGCCGAAACCTTCGCCGAGGTCATCGACACTCACGCTCAACTGGTAATTGGTGTGCTCCTGGGTATTGAGCAACTGCATGCCTTGCCACGCGTTCGCCGCCTCCGGGGAAGGCTTGCCGGCAGTTGCGCTGTGGCGATAGTTGAACAGCGTGCTGAACAACGGCGTGCCGGCGGGCATACCACTGCAACGCTGGGCCAGTGCCAATTGCGCATGCTCATGTTGCAACAGAGCATTCAACTGTTGGTGGGTGGCGAGCGCGGCTTCCTGCGCCGAGCGTTGCCCGAGATCTACGCGCAGCGGCAAGGTGTTGATGAACACCCCCAGCGCGCGCTCGGCGCCCTCGCCCGCCTGCAACCGCCCCAGCAACACGGTGCCGAACACCACCGCGTCTCGCCCGGAGAGTTTTCCCAGCACCTGCGCCCAGGCCAGATGCATCAGGCTCGCGGCGCTGATCCCCAGACGCCGGGCCTTGGCCCTGACGCGCTGACTCAGATCGAGGTCGAGTACCCGTCGTGCTTCCGCGGCGTGGCCCTCGGCAATGCTGTGCTGGCCGTACGGTGCGCTCGGTTCGCTGATGTCACCGAGCATTTCGCGGAAGAACACTTCATGTGCCTGATCACTGATTGCGCCACGGCTGTGCGCCACGTAATTGCGATACGGCACCGGTTCGGCCAGACGTTGCGGCTGGCCGCTGAGGAACGCCTGCATTTCGTGTTGCAGCACCTCCAGTGCCACGTGGTCCATCACCAGGTGATGGAACAGCAACAACGCCACCACACGTTGATTGGCTGCATCCCGCGCATGTACCACGCGCATCAGCGGCGCCTGATTGACGGCCATGCGGTACTGCGCGGCGTCGAAGCGTTGGCGCAATTGCTCCAGTACATCGCCGTCCGCGTCATGCAGTTCCAGGCATTCGCACGCCAGCGGCGCCTCACGCCAGACCACTTGCACCGGGTCTTGCAGTCCGTCCCAGAACAGCGAAGTACGCAGGATGTCATGGCGCTGGATTACGTTCTGCAAGGCCTGAGTGAAGCTGTTCAGGCGTTGCTCATCGGCAAATGCAAACTGCGCCTGCAACACATACGGATCGCCCTGCGCGGCGGACAGATGATGGAACAGGATCCCCGTCTGCAAAGGCGCCAGCGGGTAAATGTCCTGCACGTTGGCCACGCCGCCGGGGATGCTGGCGACGATGCGGTCGATGCTTGGCTGGTCGAGCGCCACCAGTGGCAGCAACTCGGGAGTGATACGCGTGCAGTCCGCAGTGATCAGGTTGGCCGCGACTTCGGCCTCGGGCTCGCCACCCACGGCAGCGGCCAGTGCAGCCAGGGTCGGCTGGTTGAACAGCACGCGGATGTCGGCGCTCAGGCCGGCACGGCGCATCCGCGCCACCAGATTCACCGCCAGCAGCGAGTGCCCGCCGAGTTCAAAGAAATGGTCATGGCGCCCTACCCGCTCAACCTTGAGCAATTCAGCCCAGAGCTGCGCGAGGACGATTTCCACTTCGCCGACCGGCGCTACGTATTCGCGGGCGGTCAGCGCCGCCAGATCCGGGGCCGGCAGTGCCTTGCGGTCGAGTTTGCCGTTGGGGCTGAGCGGCAATGCATCGAGATGCACGAACACGGCGGGCACCATGTAGTCCGGCAGATTTTCCAACAAGTGGCCGCGCAGTGTTTCAATTTCCAGCGGTGCGCCGGTGTAGTACGCGACCAGACGCTTGTCGCCCGGCACGTCTTCGCGGGCCAGCACGGCGGCTTCCTGAATGCCGTCGATCTGCGTCAGGCGCGCCTGAATCTCGCCAAGTTCGATGCGCAAACCACGGATCTTCACCTGATCGTCGTTGCGGCCCAGGTATTCGATATTGCCGTCCGGCAGATAGCGGGCGACGTCGCCGGTGCGGTACATCCGCCCATTGCTCTGGAACGGATCGTTGAGGAAGCGTTCGGCATTCAGTTCCGGGCGATTCAGATAACCGCGCGCCACCTGCACGCCACCGATGTACAGCTCGCCGACCACGCCGTGCGGCACCGGTTGTTGTTGGGCATCGAGGATGTACATGCGGGTGTTGGCGATCGGTTTGCCGATTGGCGTGTTGTCCGGGGTGCTTTCCAGCGGCCCGGCGCAATTCCATGCGGTCACGTCCACCGCGGCCTCGGTCGGGCCATAGAGGTTGTGCAATTGGCTGGCGGGCAGTTGCTGCTTGAAGCGCCGTACCACGCTGCCCGGCAGGGCTTCGCCGCTGCACATGACTTGCCGCAGGCTGCTGCAACGTGCGGTGTCAGCATGGGCGAGAAAGACGTCGAGCATCGACGGGACAAAGTGCAGCGTGGTGATGTGTTCGCGTTCGATGATTTCGCTGAGGTACAGCGGGTCCTTGTGCCCCTCAGGTCGGGCCATGACCAATCGGGCGCCAGTCATCAACGGCCAGAAGAACTCCCATACCGAGACGTCGAAGCTGAACGGGGTCTTCTGCAACACCGTGTCGCTGGCGGTGAGTTGATAGGCGTCCTGCATCCACAGCAAGCGGTTGACCACCCCGCTGTGCTCATTGATCACGCCTTTCGGTTGGCCAGTGGAACCGGAGGTGTAGATCACGTAGGCGGTGTGATTCGGGGTCAATTCAGCGAGCGATAGATTGTCAGTCGGCAGCGACTGCCAGTGCGGCTGATCCAGATCGATCAGCGGCACGGCGACTTCGCCGAGCAACGAACGCGTGGTTCCCTGCACCAGCACCGCCAGCGGCGCGCTGTCCTCGAGCATGTAGGCCAGACGTTCCAGCGGATACGCCGGATCCAGCGGCACGTAACCGCCGCCGGCCTTGAGGATCGCCAGCAGCCCGACCACCATGTCCAGACCGCGCTCGACGCAGATTGCCACCCGCGCATCCGGCCCTACACCCAATTCACGCAGGTGCCGCGCCAGTTGATTGGCCCGGGCATTGAGTTCGGCAAAGCTCAGTTGCTGCTCGCCAGCGACCACGGCGGGTGCCTGCGGCGAGCGCGCCACTTGTGCTTCAAACAAGCCATGAATGGTCTGCTCAAGGTTGAAATCGACCGCCGTGGCATTGAACTCGACCAGCAAGCGCTGCTGTTCTTCCTGCGCCAGCAGCGGCGCGTGTTCCAGCACTGCCTGATCGTTGGTGACCATCGCCTGCAACAGGCGCAGGAAGTAACCGCTGAAGCGCTCGACCGTGCTCTGGTCAAACAACGCCGTGGCGTATTCCAGCGATCCGCGAATGCTGCCGTTGGACTCACTGAGGCTCAGCGACAGGTCGAACTTGGCAAAGTGGCTCGGCTCGGCCACGCCTTCCAGCGTCAGTTCACCGAGGGCCAACGCCGGGCTTTCGAGGCCATCCCAACTGAGCAAGGTCTGGAACAACGGGCTGTGCGCCAGGCTGCGCACGGGCCGGGTGATTTCCACCACTTGCTCGAACGGCAGATCCTGATGCGCCTGCGCTTGCAGGGTTTGCGCCTTGACCCGCGCCAGCAGTGCTTCGACGCTCAGCTCGCCCGAGGTGTCGATGCGCAGCGCCAGGGTGTTGACGAACATGCCGATCAGGCCTTCGATCTCGGCGCGGGTGCGGTTGGCCACCGGCGAACCGATCACCACTTCAGCCTGCCCGGACAAGCGGCTGAGCAGCATTGCCCAGGCACTCATCAGCGTCATGTACAGGGTCACGCCGTGACGCTGACCCAAGGCTTTGAGCCCGGCGCTAAGGCGCTCGTCGAGCACGACGGCAACGCTGCTGCCGGCATAGTCCTGCTGCGCCGGGCGCGGCCGATCGGTCGGCAGCATCAGCAGTGCCGGGGCACCAGCGAGGGTCTGTTGCCAGTATTCGCTCTGACGCTGCAGCACTTCGCCGCTGAGCCAGCGCCGTTGCCACACCGCGTAGTCGGTGTATTGCAGCGCCAGGGGCGGCAGCGGATCCGGCTGGCCATGACTGAACGCCTGATACAGCGCCATCAGTTCGCGGGTCAAAACACCCATCGACCAGCCGTCGGAGATGATGTGGTGCAGGGTCAGCAACAGCACATGGTGATCGTCCGCCAGGCGTACCAGTCGCCCACGAATCAACGGATCGTCCTGCAAGTCGAACGGCCCCGAAGCTTCGCCCTGAATCAGCGCCTGTAGGGTTTCCTCAGGTTGCGGGTGCTGGCGCAGGTCTTCGACCCGCAGCAGCAGACCGGTGTCCACCGGGGCAATCAGCACCTGGGCTTCGTCGTTGAATTGCGCGAAGCGGCTGCGCAGGGTTTCGTGGCGGGCGACGATCCGTGCCAGTGCGCGTTGCAGCGCCGCGTCATCGAGACGGCCACGCAGCCGCAGGGCCACGGGAATGTTGTAGGCGGTGTTGGCGCCTTCCATTTGCGCGAGGAACCACAGGCGTTGCTGGGCGAACGACAGCGGCAACGCGCCGTCACGCGGGACCGGCACGATCTGCGGCTGCGCACAGCGTCCGGCCTCGCTCAGCACTGCCGCGACCGCCGCCAGTTCGGCATTGGCGAACAGATCGCTCAGCGCCAGCTCGACACCCAAGCGCTGGCGCACTTGCGAGACCATGCGCATTGCCAGCAACGAATGCCCGCCGAGTTCGAAAAAGTGATCCTGCCGCCCGACCCGCTCGACCTGCAGCACGTCGGCCCAGATCTGCGCCAGCGCGGTTTCCACCTCGCCTTCGGGCGCCGCGTACTCGCGGGTGAACAGCGCCGCCAGATCCGGCGCCGGCAAAGCCTTGCGGTCGACCTTGCCATTGGCGGTCAGCGGCAGCGCGGCGAGTTTGACGAACGCCGTCGGCACCATGTACTCCGGCAAACGGCTGAGCAGTTGCGCGCGCAACTCGCCCACCGGCAGCGCTTCGACCTGCGCCTGCTCGGTGAAGTAAGCCACCAGTCGCGGCTGGCCGGGTTGATCTTCGCGGGCCAGCAGCACCGCTTCCTGAATCCCCGGCAACTGGTTGAGGCAGGTTTCGATCTCGCCCAGCTCGATGCGCACGCCACGGATTTTCACCTGATCGTCGTTGCGCCCCAGGTACTCGATGTTGCCGTCCTCGCGCCAGCGTGCGAGGTCGCCGGTGCGGTACATCCGTGCGTTCGGCGCGCGGCTGAACGGGTCACGCAGAAAGCGCTCGGCGGTCATGTCCGGGCGATTCAGGTAGCCACGAGCGACCCCGGCACCGCCAACGTACAACTCGCCAGCCACGCCAATTGGCACCGGGCGCTGCTGTTCGTCGAGCAGGTAGACCGTGGCATTGCTTACCGGTTTACCGATGTGCAGCGCATCGCCGCTTTGCACCAGACCTGAAGTCGCGACCACCGTGGCCTCGGTCGGGCCGTAGTTGTTGATCACGTCGAAATGCTGGTTACGGTTGAACTGACGCAAGCGGTCGCCGCCGATCAGCAACGTGCGCAGGGTCGGGTGTTCGAGGTTCTGGCTGAAGGCGTATTCGGCCACCGGCGTCGGCAGGAAGCTCACGTCCAGCGGCTGCGCGCACCACCACGCGAGCAAGGCATCGATGTCCTCGCCGCCGTCGTGGGTCGGCGCCAGATGCAGGGTCGCGCCCGCACACAACGCCGGCCAGACTTCCCAGGCCATCGCATCGAAGCCGAAACCGGCGAGGCTTGAGGTGTGACGTCCGGCGCACAGGTCGAACGCGGTGCAGTGCCAGTCGACCAGATTGCTCAGCGTGTGGTGCTCGACCATCACCCCCTTGGGCAGGCCGGTGGAGCCGGAGGTGTAGATCACGTAGGCCAGATTTGCGGTGCTCAGGCCCGCTACCTGCGGGTTTTGTGTGGCAGTCAGCGGCCAAGTGCGGCGGTCGAGGTCAAGCACCGGCACGCTTAGCGCCGGCAGTCGCTCGCGCAGATGACTTTGGGTCAGTACGGCGACTGGCGCGCTGTCGTCGAGCAGGTAGTTCAAACGCTCGGCCGGGTGCGCCGGATCAATCGGCACGTAACCGGCGCCGGCCTTGAGGATCGCCACCAGCCCGACCAGGGTGTCCAGCCCACGGCGGGCGACGATCGCCACGCGATTATCCGGTTTCACGCCCAAGCCGATCAGGTGCTGCGCCAAGGCGTTGGCATGCTGATTGAGTTCGCCGTAAGTCAAATGCGCGTCGGCAAACACTGCCGCCAGCGCTTCAGGCCGTTCGGCCACCTGCGCCTCGAAACGTTGCTGGATGGTCTGTGCAGCCGGGAAATCCACTTGAGTGGCATTGAAGTCGAGCAGTACCTGCGCAAGCTCCGCCGCTGGCAGGATCGGTAGTTGGTTGACCGGTGTCTGCGGCGCCTGCTCCAAAGCGAGCAGCAGGTTTTCCAGCGCGCAGTGCAGGTAATCGCAGATGCGCTGTGGATCGGTCTGGGTGCTGGCCAACAGGGTCAGGCTGAAACCGTCACCGAGGTCATCGACACTCATCGTCAGCGGATAGTTGGTGCGCTCTTCTGAGTGCAGGGTGGTGATGCCCTGCCACGCCGCGAGGGTTTCGGCGCTGGCAGTGGCCACGTTGTGGCTGTGACGATAATTGAGCAGTGTGCTGAACAGCGGGGTCGGCGCCACCACGTGGCTGCAGCGCTGAGCCAGGGCCAGCGGTGCGTGTTCGTGACGCATCAGCGTGGTCAACCGTGCGTGGGTGGCGTTGACCGCCGCGCGCACATCCTGCCCGTCGATATTCACCCGCAACGGCAAGGTGTTGATGAAAATTCCCAGCGCCCGGTCAATCGCTTCGGCGCCCTGCATGCGGCCCATCAGCACGGTGCCAAACACCACTTGCTGCTTGCCGGTCAGCGCGGCCAGTACCTGCGCCCAGCCGAGGTGGAACAGGCTCGCGACACTCACGCCAAGGGTTCGCGCCTGCGCCCGCAGACGCTGGCCCAATAACGTTGGCACCGGCACGCTGAGTTCGACGATTTCACTGCCGTCACCCTGCACATCCTGCAGACCATAAGGCAGCGTCGGCTCGTCGATATCGCTGAGCATCTCGCGGAAAAACGCCTCGTGCTCGGCTTCGCTGACGCCCAGACGCGCCTGCGCCACGTAGTTGCGAAACGGCACCGGGCGCCCGAGCAGTTCACTTTGCCCGGTGAGGCACGCGCGCATTTCGTGGCGCACCACGTCGAGCGCCGAGTGGTCGAGCGCCATGTGATGAAACAACAGCGTGGCGATCACCCGTTGCCCGGCTTCATCCCAGGCGTGGGCCAGACGCATCAGCGGCGCCTGGGTGACGTCGAGGCGGAAGTGCCGGGCGTCGAAGCGCTCGTGCAGATACGCCAAAACGTCGCTGGCGGCATCTGGCAGCGTCACTTCTTCCACCGGCAGTTCGGCCCGACGCCAGACCACCTGCACCGGCGCGTCCAGCCCTGCCCAATGAACAGCGGTGCGCAGAATGTCATGGCGATCGATCACGCTTTGCAGGGCCTGGGCGAACGCCTGAAAACGCTCACGGCTGGCAAAGGCGAAATGCGATTGCATGACATACGGATCGCCGTCACCGCCACTGACGTGGTGATACAGGATGCCTTCCTGCAGCGGCGCCAGCGGGTAGATGTCCTGCACGTTGGCTGCGCCGCCGGGGACTTGTGCGACGAGGTGGTCAATGGTCGCTTGGTCGAGCTCGACCAGCGTCAGCATCGCCGGGGTGATGTGCGTGGTGCCCGCAACAATTCCGTTGGCCGGCACTTCGACCTGGCCATGCTTGCTGGCCGAGTACTGCCCGGCCTTGATCAGTTCGATCAGCGCCGGTTTGTGCTCGCGCAACAGCGCCAGCAACGCCGGGTCGTTCAACGCCTGCTTGTTGCCGTTGACCCGCAATTGGTCGTCCGCGACCGCCAGCTGGATATCTTTAGCCTTCAATGTGGCCAACAGTTCGATCACGTTCACAGGACGATCTCCATTCGTTCGGTAATTGCGGCGTAGCCGGCCAGGGTCGGATGTTCGAACAGCGACCTGACATCGGCTTCCATGCCTTCCTGACGCAGCCGGCCGATCAGACTGACCGCCAGCAGCGAGTGACCACCCAGTTCAAAGAAATGATCGTGGCGCCCTACCCGCTCGACGTTGAGCAATTCAGCCCAGAGCCGTGCGAGGGTGATTTCGACGTCGCCCACCGGGGCTTCGTATTCGCGCACCGGCAATGCGCCCTGATCCGGCGCCGGCAGCGCCTTGCGGTCGAGTTTGCCGTTGGGGCTGAGCGGCAGTGCATCGAGATGCACGAACACGGCGGGCACCATGTAGTCCGGCAGGTTTTCCAGCAAGTGGCCGCGCAGTGTTTCAATTTCCAGCGGTGCGCCGGTGTAGTACGCGACCAGACGCTTGTCGCCCGGCACGTCTTCGCGGGCCAGCACGGCGGCTTCCTGAATGCCGTCGATCTGCGTCAGGCGCGCCTGAATCTCGCCGAGTTCGATGCGCAAACCACGGATCTTCACCTGGTCGTCGTTGCGGCCCAGGTATTCAATGTTGCCGTCCGGCAGGTAACGCGCGACATCGCCGGTGCGGTACATCCGCCCATTGGCCTGGAACGGATCGTTGAGGAAGCGTTCGGCATTCAGTTCCGGGCGATTCAGATAACCGCGCGCCACCTGCACGCCACCGATGTACAACTCGCCAACCACGCCGTGCGGCACCGGTTGCTGCTGAGCATCGAGGATGTACATGCGGGTGTTGGCGATCGGTTTGCCGATCGGCGTGTTGTCCGGAGTGTTGTCCAGCGGCCCGGCGCAGTTCCACGCGGTCACGTCCACCGCGGCTTCGGTCGGACCGTAGAGGTTGTGCAATTGGCTGCCCGGCAGTTGCTGCTTGAAGCGCCGTACCACGCTGCCCGGCAAGGCTTCGCCGCTGCACATGACTTGCCGCAGGCTGGTGCAGCGTGCGGTGTCAGCATGAGCGAGGAACACATCGAGCATCGACGGAACAAAGTGCAGCGTGGTGATGTGTTCGCGTTCGATGATGTCGCTGAGGTACTGCGGATCCTTGTGTCCCTCGGGCCGGGCCATGACCAGTCGGGCGCCAGTCATCAGCGGCCAGAAGAATTCCCAGACCGAGACGTCGAAGCTGAACGGGGTCTTCTGCAACACCGTGTCGCTGGCGGTGAGTTGATAGGCGTCCTGCATCCACAGCAGGCGGTTGACCACCCCGCTATGTTCGTTGATCACGCCTTTTGGTTGGCCAGTGGAACCGGAGGTGTAGATCACGTAGGCGGTGTGATTCGGGGTCAACTCAGCGAGCGATAGATTGTCAGTCGGCAGCGATTGCCAGTGCGGCTGATCCAGATCGATCAGCGGCACGGCGACTTCGCCGAGCAACGAACGCGTGGTTCCCTGCACCAGCACCGCCAGCGGCGCGCTGTCCTCCAGCATGTAGGCCAGACGCTCCAGCGGATACGCCGGATCCAGCGGCACATACCCGCCGCCGGCCTTGAGAATCGCCAGCAGCCCGACCACCATGTCCAGACCACGCTCGACGCAGATCGCCACCCGCGCATCCGGCCCTACGCCCAATTCACGCAGGTGCCGCGCCAGTTGATTGGCCCGAGCGTTGAGTTCGGTGTAGCTCAGTTGCTGCTCGCTCGCGACCACCGCTGGCGCCTGCGGAGTGCGCGCCACTTGCGCCTCGAACAAGCCATGAATGGTCTGATCGAGGTTGTAATCGACCTGCGTGGCATTCAGGCCGAACAGCAACTGCTGGCGCTCGGCATCCGCCAGCACCGGCAGGCGGTTCAAAGCCTGCTGCGGTGTCTGCTCCAGCGCCTCGACCAGCCCCGCCAACACCTGCTGCATGTAGCCACACACCCGCGCCGCGCCAACCTGCGAAGGGGTCATGGCCGTGAGGTCAAAGCCCTGACCCAGGTCATCGACGTTGAAGCTCAGCGGGTAGTTGGTTCGTTCCTCGCTGGACAGGTTTTCGATGCCTTGCCAGGCCAGGCGATTGGCCTGCAACTGTTCTTCGCTGACGCTGTGCCGGTAGTTGAGCATGGCGCTGAACAGCGGCGACGGCGCCGCCACCCCGCTGCAACGCTGGGCCAATGCCAGTGACGCATGTTCATGGCCGAGCAATGCGGTCAGTTGCGCATGGGTGGCGCGCACCCCGGCACGCACCGAAACATCGCCCAGATCCACCCGCAGCGGCAGCGTGTTGATGAACATTCCCAGACCGCGATCAGCGCCGGTACCGCCCTGCATCCGTCCCAGCAGCACGGTGCCGAATACCACGCGGTCATGCCCGGAGGTCGCCGCCAATACTTGGGCAAACGCCAGATGAAACAGGCTGGCGACACTCACGCCCATCTGCCGCGCCTGGCTGCGCAAGCGCCGCGCCAAGGCGTCGGGCACCCGCTGCCGGACTTCTTCGATGTCATGGCCGTCACCATGCACATCGAGCAGACCGAACGGCAGCGTCGGTTCGTCAATTTCGCCGAGCATCGCGCGGAAAAACGCTTCGTGCCCCTGCTCGCTGACACCCAGCCGGGTCTGCGCCACGTAATTGCGATACGGCACGGCGGGGATCAGGGCTTCGCCGTGACCGAAGAGCAGCGCCTGCAGTTCCTGCTGCACCACTTCCAGCGCCGTGTGATCCATGGCGATGTGATGGAACAGCAGCATGGCGACCACCCGGTCGTTGGCCGGATCCTGCGCATACACCAGGCGAATCAGCGGCGCCTGACTGAGGTCGATGCGGAAATGCCGCGCGTCGAAACGCTCAAACAATTGCGCAAGTGCGTCACCGGCGGCCGGGTCGAGTGCGACTTCCTGCAGCGGCAGCTCAGCTTCACGCCAGACCACTTGCACCGGCGTCGACAACCCTTCCCAGACCACTCCGGTACGCAGAATGTCGTGACGGCTCATGACCTGGCGCAGCGCGGCGGCAAAGGCCTGCAAGCGTTCAAGGCTGTCGAATGCCAGACGCGATTGCAGCAGGTACGGATCGCCCTGCCCGGCGCTCAAGTGGTGGTAAAGAATGCCTTCCTGCAACGGCGCCAGCGGATAGATGTCCTGCACGTTGGCGGCCCCGCCTGGCACCGTGGCGACGATGCGCTCGATGCTGGCCTGATCCAGTTGTACCAGCGGTAGCAGGTCCGGGGTAATGCGCGTGCAACCGGGCGCAATCAGGTTGGCCGGCACCGCGACTTCGCGACCACTGCCGACGGCGGCGGCCAGTGCGGCGAGGGTTGGCTGGCTGAACAGCACGCGCACATCGGTGCTCAGGCCGAGCTGACGCATGCGCTCGATCAGGGTCACCGCCAGCAGCGAATGCCCGCCCAGTTCGAAGAAGTTGTCGTGACGTCCGACTTGTTCGACTTGCAGCACCTCGGCCCATACCTGCGCCAGCGCGGTTTCCACCGGCCCTTGCGGCGCGGCGTATTCGCGGCTGAGCCAGGCGTTCTGATCCGGTTCGGCCAAGGCCTTGCGGTCGAGTTTGCCGTTGGCGGTCAGCGGCAGCGCCTCAAGCCGCACGTAGGCTGCCGGCACCAGTGCCTGCGGCAGGCGCGCTTGCAGATGGCTGCGCAGGTCCTCGATATCGACCGTTGTGCGGGCGGTGAACCAGGCGATCAAGCGTGCCTCGCGCACCAGCACCACCGCGTCCTGCACTGCCGGATGGCTGGACAGCGCGGCTTCGATTTCACCCAGCTCCACCCGCACGCCGCGCAGTTTGACCTGATCGTCGTTACGTCCCAGGTACTCGATATTGCCGTCGGCCAACCAGCGCGCGAAGTCGCCAGTGCGGTACATGCGCGCCTGTGGCTCGTCACTGAACGGGTCTTCGAGGAAGCGTTCGGCGGTCAGCTCGGGGCGGTTCAGATAACCACGGGCGACACCCGCGCCACCGACGTACAACTCACCCGTAACGCCAACCGGCACCGGACGCTGCTGTTCATCGAGCAAGTAGATCCGGGCGTTGCTGATGGGCCGGCCGATGTGCAGCAGCGCGCCGACGGCGACCGGGCCGGAGGTGGCGACCACCGTGGCCTCGGTCGGGCCGTAGTTGTTGATCACGGCAAACGTCTGCTCACGCGAGAACTGCCGCAACTTGTCGCCGCCGATCAACAGCGTGCGCAAGGTCGGATGCCCCAGCTCACGGCTGAAGGCGTATTCGGCAATCGGCGTCGGCAGGAAGCTCACCTGCAACGGCTGCGCGCGCCACCAGTCGAGCAGTTCATCCAGGTGTTCGTTGCTGATCGACGGCGGCGGCAGGTGCAGGGTCGCGCCGACACACAGCGCCGGCCAGACTTCCCAGGCCATCGCGTCGAAACCGCAACCGGCGACGCTCGCGGTGTGGCTGCCGGCACGCAGATCGAACGCCTCGCAGTGCCAGTGCACAAGGTTTTCCAGGGTCGCGTGTTCGACCATCACGCCTTTCGGCTGGCCGGTCGAGCCCGAGGTGTAGATCACGTAGGCCAGATGCGCCGGGGTCAGCGTCGGCAGTTGCGGATTGGTAGCCGGCAGGTGTTGCCAGAGGGCGTTGTCCAGATCGATCACCGGCACCCGGCCCAGCAGCTCGCGGGTCGAGCCTTGCGCCAGCACCGCCACCGGATCGCTGTCCTGCAACAGGTAGGCAATGCGTTCGGCCGGGTACGCCGGATCGACCGGCACATAACCGGCGCCGGCCTTGAGAATCGCCAGCAGCGCCACCAGCATCTGCGGGCCGCGTTGCAGGCACACGGCAATCCGGTCGTCCGGCTGCACGCCGAGGCCGAGCAAGTGCTGCGCCAGGCGATTGGCCTGCTGATTGAGTTGCGCATAGGTCAGTTGCTGCGTGCCCTGCACCACCGCCAATGCCTGCGGCTGCTGCTCGGCCTGCGCTTGCACCAGCGCCTGAATCGTTGCGCCGCGCGGATACGCCGCCGCCGTCGGGTTGAAACCGACCAGCAAGCGCTCGTATTCCTCCACCGCAAGAATCGGCAAACGGTTGAGCGCACGCTGTGGCGTCTGCTCCAGTGCGTGCACCAGATGTTCCAGCGCGGTGTGCATGTAGCCGCAGATCCGTTGCGCGCCGATCTGCGCCAACGCCAGCACCGACAGGGAAAAGCCTGCGCCGAGATCGTCGACGCTGAGGGTCAGCGGATAGTTGCTGCGCTCCTCGCCACCGAGCAATTGCACGCCTTCCCAGATGCCCTGACCGTCACGCGGCTGCGCCTCGGCGGCGCTATGCCGGTAGTTGAGCAAGGCGCTGAACAGCGGCGCGCCGGACACCGCGCTGCAGCGCTGGGCCAGCGCCAATGGCGCGTGTTCATGGGCGAGCAATGCCGTCAGTCGTGCATGGGTGGTCTTGACCGCAGCGCGCACGCCTTCGCTGACATCCACCCGCAACGGCAAAGTGTTGATGAACACGCCGAGGGTGCGATCCGCGCCCTCACCGCCCTGCAAACGACCCAACAGCACCGTGCCGAACACCACGTCGCGGCGGTTGGCAAGCACGCCCAACACCTGCGCCCAGGCCAGGTGCATCAGGCTCGCCGGGCTTACACCGAGCTGCCGCGCCTGTTCACGCAGGCGCAGGGTCAACCCGGCATCCACGGCTTGCTGCGCCTCCTCGATGTCGCCGCCATCGCCTTGTACATCGTGCAGACCGAACGGCAGGGTCGGTTCATCGATATCGCCGAGCATGTCGCGGAAGAACACTTCATGCTCCTGCTCGCTGGCACCCAGACGCGCCTGCGCCACGTAGTTGCGATACGGCATCGGCGTGCCGAGGCTGTCGGCCTGATTGAACATGAACGCGCGCATTTCCTGGCCCACCACCTCCATGGCGGTGTGGTCGAGAATCAAGTGCTGGAACAGGATGATCGCCACCACCCGTTGCTGCGCCGGGTCCTCGGCGTAGACGATGCGCATCAGCGGCGCCTGGCTCAGGTCGAGGCGGTTGTGCCGGGCATCGAACCGCGCGTGCAACTGCTCGAGGACGTCGCCCTGCGCCGGATCCAGCGGCACCGCTTGCACTACCAGCGGCGCCTGACGCCAGACCACTTGCTGCGGACTCGCCAGCCCTTCCCAGACCACACTGGTGCGCAGAATGTCGTGGCGCTCGATGACCTGCTGCAAGGCATGGCTGAAGGTGCGCAGACGCTCGACGCTGTCGAAGATCAGCCGCGATTGCAGCAGGTACGGATCGCCCTGTTCGGCGCTCAGGTGGTGGTAAAGAATGCCTTCCTGCAACGGTGCCAGCGGATAGATGTCCTGCACGTTGGCAGCCCCGCCCGGCACGGTGGCGACGATGCGCTCGATGCTGGCCTGATCGAGTTCAGTCAGGCTGAGCATGTCCGGGGTGATGTGCGTGCAGCCCGGCGGAATGCGGTTGGCCGGCACCTCGATTTCGCGACCGCTGCCCACGGCGGCCGCCAATGCGGCCAGGGTCGGCTGATTGAACAGCACGCGTACGTCGGCCGCGAGGTCGATCTGGCGCATGCGTTCGATCAGGCTCACCGCCAACAGCGAATGCCCGCCCAGCTCGAAGAAATTATCCTGACGCCCGACCCGCTCGACTTTCAGCACGTCGATCCAGATCTGCGCCAGCGCCGTCTCGACCGGCCCTTGCGGGGCCTGATAGTCACGACTGAGCCACGCGCCATGCTCCGGTTCCGGCAAGGCCTTGCGGTCGATCTTGCCGTTGGCGGTCAGCGGCAATGCGTCCAGCCGCACGTAAGCCGCCGGCAGCAGCGCATCCGGCAAGCGTGCCTGTAAATGCGTATGCAACTGTTGAATATCGACCGCCGTGCGCTCGGTGAACCACGCAATCAGCCGCCCGTCGCGGACCAGCACCACCGCTTCCTGCAGCGCAGCGTGGCTGCCGAGCGCGGCTTCGATTTCACCGAGTTCGATACGCACGCCACGCAATTTGACCTGATCGTCGTTGCGCCCCAGGTACTCGATGTTGCCGTCGGCCAGCCAACGCGCCTGATCGCCGGTACGGTACATGCGTGCCTGCGGCTCGTCGCTGAACGGATCGAACAGGAAATGCGCAGCGCTCAGCTCGGGGCGATTCAGATAACCTCGCGCCACACCCGCCCCGCCGACATACAACTCGCCGGCCACACCCACCGGCACCGGGCGCTGCTCAGCGTCCAGCACGTAGACTTTGGCATTGGCGATCGGACGGCCGATATGCAACGGCTGGTCAAGCTCTACCCGCCCCGAGGTGGCGACCACCGTCGCTTCGGTCGGGCCATAGTTGTTGATCACGGCGAAGGTTTGCTGGCGACTGAACTGACGCAGTCGGTCGCCGCCGATCAGCAGCGTACGCAAGGTCGGGTGCTGCAATTGCCGGCTGAACGCGTATTCGGCCACCGGCGTCGGCAAGAAGCTGACCTGCAACGGCTGCGCGCACCACCAGTCGAGCAGCTCGTCGAGGTGCTCGTTGCGGATCGACGCCGGCGGCAGATGCAAGGTCGCGCCGACACACAGTGCCGGCCAGACTTCCCAGGCCATGGCATCGAAACCGAAGCCAGCGACGCTCGCGGTCTGGCTGCCGGCCTGCAAGTCGAAAGCTTCGGCGTGCCAGTGCACGAGGTTTTCCAGGGTCGCATGCTCGACCATCACCCCTTTCGGTTGGCCGGTCGAACCGGAGGTGTAGATCACGTAGGCCAAGTGGTTCGGCGTCAATGCTGGCAACTGCGGATTGGCATCCGACAGGTGCTGCCAGAGGTCGCGGTCCAGATCGATGACCGGCACTGCGCCCAGCAGATCACGGGTTGACGCCTGCGCCACGACGGCCACCGGGGCGCAGTCCTGCAACAGGTAGGCGATGCGTTCCGGCGGATACGCCGGATCGACCGGCACATAACCGGCGCCGGCTTTGAGGATCGCCAGCAACGCGACCAGCATGTCCGGGCTGCGCCGGGCGCACAGGGCGACCCGATCATCGGGCTGTACGCCAAGGCCGATCAGGTGATGCGCCAGGCGATTGGCCCGCTGATTGAGTTCGCCATAGCTCACCTGCTGCGCACCTTGCACCGCCGCCAATGCCTCGGGGTGCGCGGCCGCCTGGGCCTCGAACAAACGCTGCACGGTCTGCGCCTGCGGGTAGTCGCGACCGGTGATGTTGAACCCGACCAGGACCCGCTGACGCTCGCTCGGCGACATCACCGAAATCTGCCGCAGCGGCGTGGCCGGATTGTGCTCGAGGGCGGTCAGCAGGTTGTGCAGCGCGGTCTGCAAGTAATCGCAGACCCGCGCGCCATCCACTTGCGGCACCGCCTGCACGCTCAGGCGGAAACCGGCGCCGAGGTCATCGACGCTGACCACCAGCGGATAGTTGCTGCGCTCGCGCGAGCTGAGAATCTCGATCCCGTCCCAGGTCACGCCTGCCGGTTCCGCCGCACTGTGGCGATAGTTGAGCAAGCTGCTAAACAGCGGCAGCGACGCGGCAACACCGCTGCAACGCTGGGCCAGCGACAGGGAGGCCTGCTCATGCGCCAGCAATTGCGCCAGACGTTCGTGAGTAGCGCGCACGCCTTGCTGCACCGCGGTCGCGCCGACGCTGACCCGCAGCGGCAAGGTATTGATGAACATGCCGAGTGCGCGATCGGCGCCCTCGCCGCCCTGCATGCGCCCGAGCAGCACGGTGCCGAACACCACCTCTTCGCGCCCCGAAACCTGCGCCAGCACCTGGCCCCAGGCCTGGTGCACCAGACTGGCGGCGCTGATACCGAGGCGGCGCGCATGCTCGCGCAAGCGCTCGGCCACGCCAGCGTCCAGCGCCTGCTCACTGTCAATGATGGTGCTGCCATCGCCATGCACGTCCTGCACACCGAAGGCCACGGTCGGCTCGTCGATGTCGCCGAGCATGTCGCGGAAGAACGCTTCATGCGCCTCGGCATTGGCCTGTTGTTGCGCCTGCGCCACGTAGTTGCGGTACTGCACCGGCGGCGGCAGATCGGCGCCGCTCGGGTACAGGCTGTCGTTCATTTCCGCGAGCAACACTTCCAGTGCGGTGTGATCGAGCACGATATGGTGCAGCAACAGGATGCCGACCCAGCGCTGCTGTTCACGGTCTTCGGTGTAGGCCAGACGCATCAACGGTGCGCGGCGCAGGTCGAGGCGATAGTGCCGCGGATCGAAACGTGCCTGCATCTGCTCCAGCACATCGCCGACCAGCAGGTCGGCATCGACCCGTTCCAGCGCCAGCGGCGCCTCGCGCCAGACCACTTGCACCGGTTCTTCAAGCCCTTCCCAGACCACGCTGGTGCGCAGAATGTCGTGGCGTTCGATCACCGCGTTCAACGCACGGACGAAAGCCTTGATCTGCGCCAGTCCGGCGAAGGCGAATTGCGCCTGCAACACGTACGGGTCACCGGCGCTGGTCGCCAGATGGTGATAAAGGATCCCTGCCTGCAACGGTGCCAGGCCATAGATATCCTGCACATTGGCAACGCCGCCGGGCACGCTGGCGACCACGCGGTCGATGGCGGCCTGATCCAGCGTCGCCAGGGGCAGCATGTCCGGGGTGATCCGCGGGCAATCGGCAGGAATCAGATTGTCCGGCACTCGCAGGACATGACTGTGGCTCAAGGTCGCCGCCAGTGCCGCCACGCTCGGCTGGCCGAACAGCACGCGCACGTCGCACTGCAAGTCGTGCTGACGCATGCGTTCGATCAGTTTGACTGCCAACAGCGAATGACCGCCAAGTTCGAAGAAATTGTCATGCCGCCCGACCTGCTCGACACCGAGCAGGGTCTGCCAGATCCCGGCGATCAGCGTTTCCACCGGTCCCAGCGGAGCTTCGAAACCGCGACGGGCGAACGCCTCGCTGTCCGGTTGTGGCAAGGCTTTGCGATCGAGCTTGCCGTTGCTGGTCAGCGGCAACGCATCGAGGCGCACAAACGCGCTCGGCACCATGTAGTCGGCCAGCGACAGCAGCAACTCGTCGCGCAATTGCGCAGCGCTTGGCTCAGCGCCTGCGGCGGCCAGCCAGTAGGCGACCAGACGCTGATCGCCGGGGCTGTCTTCGCGGGCGATCACCACCGCTTCGCGCACACCGGTGCAGGCTGCGAGGCGAGCTTCGATTTCACCGAGTTCGATGCGGAAACCACGGATCTTCACTTGATCGTCGTTACGCCCCAGGTACTCAAGGCTGCCATCCGCCGTCCGGCGCGCGAGGTCACCGGTCTTGTACAGACGCGCCTCGGCACGGCCGCTGAACGGGTCGGCAATAAAGCGCTCGGCAGTCAGCGTCTCGCGGTTGAGGTAGCCGCGGGCAACCCCGGCGCCGCCGACGTACAACTCGCCGATCACGCCGACCGGCACCGGTTCGCGCTGCGCGTCGAGCACGTACAGCTGCAGGTCGGGGATGCCGACGCCGATCGGGCTGCGCCCGACCAGCAGCGCGTCCGCTGCTTCCAGTGGCCGATAGGTCACGTGCACCGTGGTTTCGGTGATGCCGTACATGTTCACCAGTCTTGTACCGGCATTGCCGACCCGCGCGTACCACGGTTTGAGCAGGCCCGGTTCCAGGGCTTCGCCGCCGAAAATCACTTCGCGCAACGAGTGCTGCAACGGGCTGCGCCCCTGCGCGGCGATCAACTGGCGGAAGGCGCTCGGGGTCTGATTGAGTACGGTGACGCCGCTGCGGCACAGCAGCGCGTAGCAGTCGTCCGGCGAGCGGCTGACCGCCTGCGGCACCAGCAACAATTGCCCGCCAAACGCCAGCGCGCCCCAGATTTCCCAGACCGAGAAATCGAAAGCGAAGGAATGGAACAGCGCCCACACATCCTGCGGGTTGAAGTTGAACCAGTCGTGGGTCGCCGAAAACAGCCGCACCACATTGCGGTGTTCGACCATCACGCCTTTGGGCAATCCGGTGGAGCCCGAGGTGTAGATCACGTAGGCGAGATGACTTGGAGTCAGCTCGGGAATCTGCGGATTGCTGCTGAGTTCAGCCTGCAACTGCAGGCTGTCCAGATCGATGATCGGCACGTTGAGCGCGCCAACCCGGTCCAGCGTATCGGCTTGGGTCAGCACCGCCACCGGGGCGCTGTCCTGCAGGGTGTAGGCGATGCGCTCCAGTGGATACGCCGGGTCGATCGGCACGTAACCGGCGCCCGCCTTGAGGATACCGAGCAGGCCGATGATCATGTGCGGGCCACGCTCGACGCAGATCGCCACGCGCTGATCCGGGCGAATCCCCTGTGCCAGCAGGTGATGGGCAAGCTGATTGGCGCGGCGGTTAAGCTCGCCGTAGCTCAGCGTCTGCGCCTCAAACAGCAGCGCTGTGGCCTCCGGCCGCGCCGCCGCATGGGCTTCGAACTGCTGATGAATCAGCGGCGTTTCCGGGAACTGCGGCAACGGCGAGTTGACCCCGTGCAGCAGATATTCACGTTCGGCCGCCGGCAGAATATTCAGGCGTTGCAGCGGCGCATCCGGGGTCGATTGCAAGGCCTGCAGCAGGCTGTGCAACGCGGTGTGCAGATAAGCGGCGATGCGTTCGGCGCCCAGCGCCGAATCCGCCAGCGCGGTGATGCGCAAGTCTTCGCCGAGGTCGTCGATGTTGATCGTCAGCGGGTAGTTGGTGCGCTCGCGGGCGCCCAGCACTTGCACGCCGGGGACCAGTTCGCTGACTTCGGCGATTTCTTCACTGCTGCTATGGCGATAGTTGAGGATCGCGCTGAACAACGGCGTCGGCACCGCCACCGCGCTGCAACGCTGGGCCAGTGCCAGCGAGGTCTGCTCATGGCCGAGCAACGCGGTCAGGCGCCGATGGGTCGCCAGCACCCCGGCACGCACGCCGTCCTGCCCGACATCCACACGCAGCGGCAAGGTGTTGATGAACATCCCCAGCGCCTGTTCGCCACCCTCTCCCGCCGCCATCCGCCCCAGCAGCACGGTGCCGAACACCACCGCCGTACGCCCGGACAACTGACCGAGCACCCGCGCCAGCGCCAGGTGCATCAGACTGGCGACGCTGACTCCGAGCTGACGCGCCTGCCCGCGCAATTGCCGGCTGAAGTCGGTGTCGAGCATCAGCAAGGCTTCTTCGATGCCTTGGCCATCGCCCTGCACATCCTGCAAACCACAGGGCAAGGTCGGCTCGTCGATGTCGGCGAGCATCTCGCGGAAAAACGCTTCGTGCACCTGCTCGTCCAGACGCAGACGGGCCTTGGCCAGGTGATCGCGGTACGGCACCGCCGGCCCGACCTGCGCGGTCTGGCCGAGCAGGTGCGCGCGGGTTTCGCGGCGCACCACATCGAGGGCGACGTGGTCCATGATCAGGTGATGGAACAGCAACAGCGCGACCACGCGACCGTTGGCCGGATCCATGGCGTACACCAGACGCAGCAGCGGCGCCTGCTGGATGTCGAGGCGGAAGAACCGTGGGTCGTGGCGTTCAAGCAATTGCGTCAGTGCATCCGCACCCGGGTCGAGGGCGACTTCTTCGCAATACAGACGAGCATGTCGCTGCACCACTTGCAGCGGTTCATCCAGGCGTTCCCAGACGAATGAGGTGCGCAGGATGTCGTGGCGTTCGATCATCCACTGCAACGCTTCGGCGAAGGCGTTCAGACGTTCGCGGCTGTCGAAGGCAAACCGCGCCTGCGACACGTAAGGGTCACCGGCGGGCGCAGACAGATGCAGATAGAGCATGCCTTCCTGCAGCGGCGCCAGCGGGTAAATGTCCTGCAGGTTGGCGGCGCCACCCGGCACATTGGCGACCAGCCGATCGATGGTCGGCTGATCCAGCGTCACCAGCGGCAGCATGTCCGGGGTGATGCGAAACGCCGGGCTCAGCCAGTCGCCACCGTGTTGCGCGACCAGTTCCAGCAGTTGCGCCTTGTGTTCGCTGAGGCTGTCCCACAACGCATCGTCCAGCGCGTCGTCGCTGCCCAGAATGACCAGGTCTTCATCTTCCTGTTGAAGGCGGATCGCATGGGTGGAAATAACAGCCATCAGTTCGCTGAAATGCATGGGATAACCTGCTGTAAATACGAGAAAAAGGAGCGCGCAGCCGCGAGTCCGTGCCTGCTGCGCGCAGCCTGGAAAAGCTAAAACATCGGGGCTTGCGGGGCTGACATGGGAAGCGGGGACAAGCCACAGGCTCGGCCGCCGCAATCCCCCTGTGGGAGCGGGCTTGCTCGCGAATGCGGTGGGTCAGTCGATGTTGATGGTGACTGTTACACCGCATTCGCGAGCAAGCCCGCTCCCACAGGGTTTGGTTTACACAATCAATTCCGGGCTAGAGCCGGCGTTTGCGATTGAGGCTCGGGATGGTGGTTTGCGGGATGACCACTTGCTGCGCCTCGGGTGTGGTGCTGAGCGCCAGCGCCGCCAGCGTCGGCTGGCTGAACAGCGCCCGGGCGTCGGTGTGCAAACCGCTCTGACGCATGCGCGCTACCAGACTCACTGCCAGCAGCGAGTGCCCACCGAGTTCGAAGAAGTTGTCGTGACGTCCAACCTGTTCGACGCCGAGGACTTCAGCCCAGATCTGCGCCAGCGCGGTTTCGACGTCACCCTGTGGCGCCACGTATGGGCGGTTGATCACCGCATCGGCTCCCGGCTCCGGCAGGGCTTTGCGGTCTATCTTGTCGTTCGGCGTCAGCGGCAAAGCGTCGAGCCGCACAAACGCGCCCGGCACCATGTACTCCGGCAGACGCTCTGGCACATGGCTGCGCAACGTCTCAAGACTCGGTGCTTCCACGCCGGAACGCACGGTGTACCAGGCCACCAGACGCTCATCACGGACCATCACCACCGCCTCGCGAATCGCCGGATGTTCGATCAACCGTGCTTCGATTTCCCCCGGCTCCAGGCGCAAGCCACGCAGCTTGATCTGGAAGTCGTTGCGGCCGAGGAATTCCAGCTCGCCGTGATTGTTGTAGCGCGCCAGATCTCCCGTACGGTAAAGGCGATCACCCACCACAAACGGGCTGTCGATGAAGCGCTCGGCCTGCATTTCCGGCAAGCCGTGATAACCACGCGCCACGCCGACGCCGCCGATGTGCAACTCTCCGCTGACGCCTTGTGGCACTGGTTGACCGTACGCATCAAGCACGTACAGCCGCGTGTTGCTCAAGGCTGTGCCGATCGGCACCACGTTGTCCGGTACCGGCATGTCCGGTTCCAGCGTCCAGCCCGTACTGTCCACCGTGGTTTCAGTCGGGCCGTAAACGTTATGCAAACGCACCCACGGCAGGCGATCGCGCACCTGACGCGCCAGCGCTGCACTGAGTTCGCCGCCACCGTTAAGCACATCGGTCAGGCTGGTGCACTGTTCGACACCGTCCTGCTCGATGAACTGCTGCAGCAGCGCAGGAACGAACTTGACCACCGTCACCTGCTGCTCGCGAATGGTCTGCACCACATAGGCCGAATCGCGGTTGCCGTCCGGCCGCGCCAATACCAATCGCATCCCGGAACACAGCGGCCAGAAGATCTCCCACACCGAACTGTCGAAGCTGAACGGCGCTTTTTGCAGCAGCGCGCCGTGTTCGGTCGGCGGACTGAGCTGCGAGCCCCAATGCACCATGTTGCAGGCGCTGCGATGCTCGATCATCACGCCCTTCGGCAACCCGGTAGAACCCGAGGTGTAGATCATGTAGGCAAGGTTCGAAGCACTCAGGCCCGGCACCTGCAAGTTGCCTGCCGGCTGCTGCTCCCAACTGCCGTGATCCAGATTGATCAGCGTCACACCCGGCTCGCCCAGCAGTTGTCGCGTGGCGCCATGCACCAGCAGTGCGACAGGCGCGCTGTCCTGCAACATGTAGTTCAGGCGCTCCAGCGGATAGTCCGGATCCAGTGGCACATAGGCGCCGCCCGCCTTGAGGATGCCGAGCAAGCCGACCAGTAGATCCAGCCCGCGCTCGACGCAGATCGCCACCCGCGAGTCCGGTTGCACGCCGACTTCGCGCAGGTGATGGGCCAGGCAATTGGCGCGCTCGTTGAGTTGCGCATAGGTCAGGCTTCGCTCACCGGCCTGTGCGGCAACGGCGTGCGGTTTGCGCCGCACCTGTGCTTCGAACAACGTGTGCAACGGCTGGTCCAGCGGACAATCGACCTCGGTGGTGTTGAACGTGATCAGCAAGCGTTGCAACTCCTCCGGCTGCAGGATCGGCAACTGATTCAACGGCTGTTGCGGGGCCTGTTCCAGAGCCTGCAGCAAACCGTGCAACGCGGTTTGCATGTAGCCGCAAATCCGTTGCGCGCCAATCTGGGCGACGGCCCTGCCGGTGAGGCGCAAGCCGTTGCCAAAATCGTCCACGCTCATGGTCAGCGGGTAATTGGTGCGCTCCTCGTTGGCCAGGGTTTCGATGCCTTGCCAGGCTTGGCTGGATGGTTCCAGCAGTTCGGATTCGTCACTGTGCCGATAATTGAGCAGCGCGCTGAACAGCGGCGACGGCGAGGCCACGCCGCTGCAGCGTTGGGCCAGTGCCAGCGAAGCGTGTTCATGCCCGAGCAGCGCGGTCAGCCGCGCATGGGTGGCGCGCACCGCGTCCAGCACGCCTGCATCGACATCGATGCGCAGCGGCAAGCTATTGATAAACACACCCAAGGCGCGGTCGGCACCCTCGCCCCCCTGCATGCGCCCCATCAGCACGGTGCCGAACACCACGCGCTGCTGGCCCGAAGTCGCCGCCAGTACCCGTGCCCACGCCAGATGAATCAGACTGGCGACGCTGACACCGGCCTGTCGCGCCTGGGTGCGCAAACGCTGATACACGTCCGCCGGCAGCACCTGCTGCGCTTCCTCGATACCGTTACCGTCGCCCTGCACTTCCTGCAGCCCGAACGGCAGGGTCGGCTCGTCGATGTCCGCCAGTTGCGCGCGGAAAAACACTTCGTGTTCCTGCTCCGTGACACCCAGCCGCGTCTGCGCCACGTAATTGCGATACGGCACCGGCGGCGCCAGCGCCACGACCTGCCCCGACAGGCTGGCCTGCATCTCGCCGCGCATTACTTCAAGAGCGATGTGGTCCATGGCCAGGTGATGGAACAGCAGAATGCCCACCACCCGATCCAGCGCCGGATCGCGGGCATACACCAGACGCATCAGTGGCGCCTGACTGACGTCGAGGCGATAACGCCGGGCGTTGAAGCGCGCGTGCAACTGCTCGATGATCGGGCCGTTGGCCGGGTCCAGCTCGACCTCCTGCAACGGCAGAATCGCCTCGCGCCACACCACCTGCACCGGGGTGGTCAGGCCTTCCCAGAGCACCGCGGTGCGCAGAATGTCGTGGCGCGCCATGACTTGGCGCAGCGCAGCGGCGAAGGCTTCGACGCGTTCAAGACTGTCGAACGCCAGTTGCGATTGCAGCAGGTACGGATCGCCCTGAGCGGCGGTGATGTGGTGATAGAGAATGCCTTCCTGCAGCGGTGCCAGCGGGTAGATGTCCTGCACGTTGGCGGCGCCGCCCGGCACAGTGGCCACGATCCGGTCGAGGGTCGGCTGATCCAGTTGCAGCAGGGGCAGCATATCCGCGGTGATGTGGGTGCAATCGGCGGTGATGCGGTTGGCCGGCACTTCGATCTCGCGACCGCTGCCGACTGAAGCCGCCAGCGCCGCGAGGGTCGGCTGACTGAACAGCACACGCACGTCGCTGCTCAAATCGAGCTGACGCATGCGTTCGATCATGATCACCGCCAGCAACGAGTGTCCGCCGAGTTCGAAGAAATGGTCGTGACGCCCGACCCGCTCGACTTGCAGGACTTCGGCCCAGATCTGCGCCAAAGCGATTTCGACCTCGCCTTGCGGCGCCTCGTATTCGCGGCGGATCAAATCTTCCGCCCCGGGGGCCGGCAGCGCCTTGCGATCGACCTTGCCGTTGGCGGTCAGCGGCAACGCCGCCAGACGCACATAAGCACTGGGCAACATGGCGCTGGTCAGGCGCGTTTTCAGGTGCGCGTGCAGCGCGTTGATGTCCAGCGGCGCCTGCTCGGTGAACCACGCCAGCAGTTGCCCGTCGCGCACCAGTACCACCGCTTCGCGCACCGCCGTATGGCTGGCGAGTGCGCTCTCGATCTCGCCCGGTTCGATCCGTACGCCGCGGATTTTCACCTGATCGTCGTTGCGCCCCAGATACTCCAGATTGCCGTCGGCGCGCCAGCGTGCAAGGTCGCCGGTGCGGTACAGGCGCGCACCCGGTTCAGCGCTGAACGGATCACGCAGGAAGCGCTCGGCGCTCAAGTCCGCGCGGTTCAGGTAACCGCGAGCCACCCCGGCCCCGCCGACGTACAACTCGCCGCTCACGCCAATCGGCACCGGTTGCTGCTGCTCGTCGAGCAGATACACCGTGGCGTTGCTCACCGGTTTACCGATATGCAGCGCCTGCCCGGCGTCGATGCGCCCTGAAGTCGCCACCACGGTGGCTTCGGTCGGTCCGTAGTTGTTGATCACTTCGAACGATTGCTGACGCGGGAACTGACGCAAGCGATCGCCACCGATCAGCAGCGTGCGCAACGTCGGGTGATCGAGCTGGCGGCTGAACGCGTATTCGGCGATCGGGGTCGGCAAAAAACTCACGTCCAGCGGCTGCGCACGCCACCAGTCGAGCAGCGCATCAATGTCTTCGTTGCCATCGCTGAGCGGCGCCAGGTGCAAGATCGCGCCCACGCACAGCGCCGGCCAGACTTCCCAGGCCATCGCATCGAAACCGAACCCGGCCAGGCTCGACGTATGGCTTCCGGCACGCAGGTCGAAAACGTCAGCGTGCCAATCGACCAGATTGCACAGCGTGCGGTGCTCGACCATCACCCCTTTGGGCAGGCCGGTAGAGCCGGAGGTGTAAATCACATACGCGAGGTTTTCCGGGGTCAGCCCCGGCACCTTCGGTGCGCCGACATGGGCGCTGGACCAGGTCGGGTGATCCAGCTCGATCACCGGCACCGACAACGCCGGCAGGTGCCCGCGCAACGCACTCTGGGTCAGCACCGCGATTGGCGAGCTGTCCTCCAGCAGATAGCTCAGGCGCTCGGCAGGATGCGCCGGGTCGAGCGGCACATAAGCGGCACCCGCCTTGAGAATGGCCAACAGCCCGACCAGTGTGTCGAGCCCGCGCCGGGCGACGATGGCCACCCGGTCATCCGGCCGTACACCGAGATCGAGTAGATGATGAGCCAGCGCGTTGGCGCGTTGATTGAGCTCGGCATAGGTCAGGCAATGCCCTTGATGAACCGCCGCCAGCGCCTGTGGTCGTTGCGCGGCCTGGGCCTCGATACGCTGATGGATGGTCGTCGCGCTCGGGTACTCCACTCGTGTCGCATTCCACTGTTGCAGCAGCGCGCTTTCTTCGGGCGTGCTCAGCGCGAAATCCGCGACAGGCAGGTTCACCGCCTCCAGCCCTTGCTCCAGAATCAGCAACCAGCGGTCGGCCAGCGCCTTGACCTCATCGGCGGCAAAAAACGCCTCGCTGTAGATCAGGTAGAGGCGCGCGTCGTCATTGGTCAGATTACTCAGCAGGTGCACCGCAAGCGGCGTGGCCTCTTCCTGGTTCGAGGCCTTGATCATCCGCCCCGACGCCTCGCCATAGCGATAATCGTGAGCGCCCTGCTCGTAGGACACCGTGACCTCGAACAACTGCGAGCGCTCCTCACGCAGCAGGCCCAGGGCGCGGTTCATCTCACTCACGGAAAAACGCTGATGGCGGAAATCCTTGCGCAGTTCCTCACGGATCGTACTGATCAGTTCAGCGAAGGTGCGTTCGCGGCCGAAGCCCATGCGCACCGCACTGACCTGGGCGAACAGCCCAAGCGTGGACTTGAAGCGCGCGCCGGAGCGATTGAGGATCGGCAGCCCGACGACCCATTCGTCACGCTCGGCGGTACGGCTGAAATACACGTGCAGCGCCGCCAGCAACACATGGAATGCCGAAGCGCCAAATTCCCGGGCCACCTGCTTCATGCGCTGGTGCAGCAGCGCCGGCAAGGGCTGCGCATGGACCTGCGTCTGCGCGGCATTGCCGGCCAGGCTCTGCTGATATCGCGGCAGCAACAGCGGCTCGGGCAATTGTCGGTACTTGTCCAGCCAGTAGCTGCGGTCCTGCGCATAACGCGGCGACGCGTGATAGCGCGCATTGTCTTCGATGAAGTCGATGTACGACGGCGCCGAAGCCGGCACAGGCCGGCCCTGCGCCAGCGCGTTATAGATTTCGTCCAAAGACTTGAACATTTCGCCGAAGCTCCAGCCATCGACGATCAAGTGATGAGCCTGAGCGGACAACCAATGGCGCTCGCCATCAAGGCGGATCAACAGAAAACGGAACAGGCAGCCGCCGTCCAGCACGAAGGGCTGATTGATGCGCGCCTGCACCAGGGCCCGCGCTGCCGCCTCCGGGTCAGTGTGCGTCGACACATCGTCGATCGGCATCGGCACCGGTAATGAGCGGGCAAACTGCTGCAAAGGCAAGCCATCGACACCGGCGCCCGGCAGCAGGATCGTGCGCATCGCGTCATGCCGGGCCACCAGCGCTTCGAGGGCGGCGTGCATGAGTGCCGGATCCAGCGGGCCGCTGAGGTCCATGTACCCGCCAATGTTGTACAGCGGCGAATCACCGCGACTCAGCTGATCCAGCCAGATATCCAGCTGCGCAGCGGTCAGCGGATACGTCTGGAGCGATGCGGACGGCGTGGCCACCGCAAGAGCAGAAATAGGCGGCATAAGATCCTTCTCATGTGATTTTGCGCCTATTCAAGCATCGGCCCCGATGCCGACATGACACGTGAAACCCGGACAACCCCACCCCGTGCGCGGGCCTGTCAGTGCTTGTTGACCCTGACTGGGCGGGAACTATCTAAAAGTTCGGACAGGAAACACTGAAAAACTTGTAGGAAAAATGCCACACATCAGCGCTGCCATCGGCCCTCTCAGTTACCTCACAGCACCGTAAATGTCCCGGTTTTCAAGGCTTTTCCGTGACCAAACAGTCAGACAGCGCACGACATCTGTACCAAATGGCGTCAGAAGCCCGGCGCCAAGTTTCAGAAATGATGGCACTTTGTGTCCCTGTTTTCCCCTACAGACGTAGGACAAATCCATAGGCTTAAATCCCGCCCCAGATCAGTTTCAAGGAGGGACGATTGCGTGGGCGGCTTTTGCATAAACAGCGGACGACTCGGTGATGACTCGGAACCAGGGATGACAAGGATATGAATCTGACCGGCAGCATTCGCAACATGGAAAACCCGCACTTCTACTGGCAACTGGGGGAACTGATTGCCAGCACGGGCGACGATCTTTTCGCCAGCAATATGTTCCAGTTGGTCGACACCCTGGTGCCGGTCAATCGCGTCGACCTCAGCGAGTGGATCCTCGACGAGCGCCAGGCCAGCGTGGTCGAGATCAAGGCGCTGGGCAGCGCCGGCCTGCCCCAGACTTTCCCGCCACCGGACCCGTTGAAGAGTCCGGACGATCATCCGTTGTTGCAGAAGATGATCGAGATGAATGATTCCCTGCTGATTCAACTCAAAGCATCACTTCAGCCACGACATCCGCAGCACAGCGTCCACCAGTGCAATCTGGTGTCCCGCACCTCCAACCGCCGCTGTGTCATCTCGTTCTACCGACCGCATACGCAACGGGTGTTTTCCCTGCCGGAGCTGTCGTTTCTCAAAAGTCTGTCCGACACTCTGCTGCCGCTGATTGAACGGCACGCGCACCTCAGTCGGCAAATCATCGCCAAACAGCCGCGCCCACCGTTGGCCGATCTGGAGCAGGCACCGTTGCAACAAATGCTGGATGAGCGCCTGGCGCTGGGCGGCATCGTGCTGTCGGCGCGGGAAAAAGAAGTCTGCCTGGGCCTGCTGACCGGCGGCACCGTGCCGCAACTGGCCGAGAAGCTGCGGGTCAAGAGCAGTTCGATCGAGACCTATCTCAAACGGGCGACCGCCAAACTCGGGGTCAGCGGACGGCACGGGCTGGCGCGCTGGATGGCCGGCGCGTAACCGCAGGGTCATGGTTCAGCGGTGTTCGATAGTGGTGTGGGGACTCAGTTCCCGGCACGTGTTTTTTCTGCATGAGAGCGTCCGATGTTGCGCATTTCCCTGCTGTCCCTCGCCGCCCTGCTGGCCGGTTGTTCGTTGATTCCCGAGTACCAGCGCCCTGCCTCACCGAGCGCTGCGCAGTACCCGCAAGGCAGCGTTTACCCGGCACCGACGCAGGCTGCACCGCGCACTGAGGACTGGCGCACACTGTTCAACGACCCGGCGCTGCAACAGTTGATTGAAAGCGCGCTGGTCAACAATCGCGATCTGCGGGTGGCGGCGCTGAACGTCGAAGCGTTCCAGGCGCAGTACCGGATTCAGCGTGCCGATTTGCTGCCGGCGGTGTCGGCCACTGCCAGCGAATCGCGCCAGCGCATGCCGCCCAGCGTGACCCGCGGCAAAGCGCTGATCAATTCCACTTACGCGGTGAATCTGGGCGCCAGTGCCTATGAACTGGATTTTTTCGGCCGGGTGCGCAGCCTCAGTGAGCAGGCGTTGCAAACCTGGCTGGCGACCGAGCAGGCGCGACGCAGTGCCGAGCTGAGTCTGGTGGCCAACGTTGCCAATGCCTACCTGACCTGGCGTGCCGATCAGGAGCTGCTCGAGCTGAGCCGCCAGACCCTGGCCGCCGATGAGCAAAGCCTGCGCCTGACCACGCGCAACCGTGACGCTGGCAAGTCCTCGGCGCTGGAACAGGCGCAGGCGCAAACCAGCGTCGACAGTTCGCGGGCCAATCTGGCGCGTTATAAACGCCAGGTGGCGCAGGATCTGAGCAGCCTGACGCTGCTGGTCGGCGCTCAGGTCCCCGAGAAACTGCCGGCGCGGCCACTGTCAAGCGATCTGGTGCAACAACTGCCGGCCGGGTTGCCGTCGGATCTGCTGCAACGACGCCCGGACATTCTTCAGGCCGAGTACAAACTGAAGGCGGCCAACGCCAATATCGGTGCGGCGCGGGCGGCGTTTTTTCCCAGCGTCAGCCTGACCGCCAGCGCCGGCACTTCCAGCCGCGACCTTTCCGGACTGTTCAGCGGCGGATCGGGAGGCTGGACTTTCCAGCCACAAATCAACCTGCCGATTTTCAATGCTGGCAGCCTGCGCGCGAGTCTGGATTATTCGAAGTTGCAGAAAGACGTGGCGGTTGCCGAATACGAGAAATCGATTCAAACCGCGTTTCAGGAAGTCGCTGACGGCCTGGCGGCGCGCAGCACTTATCAGCAGCAATTGCAGGCGCAGCGCGACCTGGTGCAGGCCACTCAGGACTACTACAACCTGGCACAGCACCGTTATCAGAATGGCGTCGACAGCAGTCTGGTGTTTCTCGATGCGCAACGTTCACTGTTCAGTTCGCAACAGGGTCTGATCACTGACCGGCTGGCGCAACTGGTGGCCGAGGTCAATCTGTACACCGCGCTAGGCGGCGGCTGGCGGGCCGATGAGGCGAGTGTTCAGTAGTCACTCGTCACTTTTTCTTACACCTTTTGTCGCCCGATCCTGCGCCGCGCGGCGATCCGTGGCCGGGGTCTGCCTTCAGTTTGGTATCATGCGCCGCTTTTACGGTTAACCCCCCGCCAGTCCTGCCGACTGACGGGCTGCAAAAGGCGGTATTAGATGACGGCTTTGTTGACTCGCCGCAAGGTGCTTGCGGGAATGGGCGTGCTGGGCCTGGGCCTGCTCGCCGGCTGCGACACCCGTGGCCAACTGTCGTACAAGTACGGCAAGGACCTGAGTGACAAGATCCTCGGACGCACCTTCAAGCTGAAGAACACCGACGGCGAAACCATGACGCTGTCGAGCTTTCGCGGGATGATGCCGATGATCTTCTTCGGCTTCACCCAATGCCCGGCGGTGTGCCCGACCACCCTCGCCCGCGCTGCGCAAATCAAGAAGCTGATGGGCAAGGACGGCGACCGTCTGCAGGTGATCTTCATCACCCTCGACCCGGAACGCGATACGCCGCAGATCCTCGACGCCTACGTCAAAGCCTTCGACCCGAGCTTCGTCGCACTGTACGGCACGCTGGAAGAAACCCAGGCCACCGCCAAGGAATTCGACGTGTTCTTCGAGAAAGAGCCGGCGGGCGACACCTACACCATCTCCCACACGTCCACCAGTTACGTCTACGACTCGCGCGGCCAGTTGCGCATGGGTCTGTCTGTATCGCTTTCGGCACAAGAGTGCACGGAAGATTTGCTCACCGTTATGGAGGTCTGCTGATGCACCCCGTTTTGAACAACATCAAACGCGCCGTTTTCGCGGTGTCCCTGCTGGGCCTGGCTTTTCAGGCCAGCGCTCAGACCAGGGTCGACGACGCCTGGGTGCGTGCGACCGTGCCGACCCAATCGGCCAGCGGCGCGTTCATGACCGTCACCGCTGACAGCGACAGCAAACTGCTGAGCGTTGCCTCGCCGGTGGCCAAAGATGTGCAGATCCACGAAATGTCGATGAAGAACGACGTGATGAGCATGGGCCCGGTCAAATCGGTCGACCTGCCGGCCGGCAAAGCGGTCACCTTCGACCCGAACGGCTACCACGTAATGCTGATGGGCCTGACCGGCCAGCTCAAGGAAGGCGAAAGCGTGCCGCTGACCCTGACTGTGGAAAACGCCAAGGGCGAGAAAGAAACCGTCGAAGTCAAAGCTGAAGTCCGTGCGCTGACGCACATGGAAGGTCACGATCACAGCAAGATGCATTGATCTGACTTGGCGGCAATAAAAAGGGGCGGCCTGATCGATGATCAGGTCGCCCCTTTTTTTGCGTGTTACGCGTCTCGCGCAATCGCCAGCGAATCACTGTCCTGCTTGTTCAAATCCAACGGTGCAGTCATTCGAGGATTTCGCGCCAGCAACCGCTTGATCCTGCCCCGCGATGCTTGACGCAAATAGCGCTTGCTCAACTTCTCCAGGTGCAGGTCCAGACCACTGACCAGAAGCATTTTGCGTTTGGCGCTCTCGGCCTTCAGCAGGTAGTAGACGACCAATCCCGCCGGCGCGCCCCACCAGTTGAAGAACGCCCCCGCCACTGCCGAGGTCGCCAGGCAGGCAACATACGGGAGGCTGACCGGGATGCGATGAATGAATTCTTCGTGAAGCATTTTCCCCTCCGACAGCGGCGTGAGGCGACCCTCGCAGTGGTTGAACACACAGACCGCGCTCTTGCGTTCGCCACCCGGTAGGCAGCCGTAGAGTACCGAGATCTCTTCGCCCCGCTTGACCGGCAGATGCTTGTTGAACAGATCCAGCGGCAGATCACCCTGTGCAGTCCTGACCCAATACCGATCCTGATACTCGCCGGCAGGCATCAAAAACCGTTCATGGCGAACCATCGTTCCTCTGAAATCACCGAACTCGATGACGACCTTTCCACTTGTGAACGTTTGCATGGCTATTCCTGACATGTCGTCTTCAACGCTTTCGAGCCAATGCGTCACGCACACTTTCTCGGGACATCCCCGAGCTGGACCGCGGCACGGCTTGATCCACTGGCGCCTGTGCCAGCGATTTCTTGCGCTTTGCCACCTGACGCCAGTGATAGCCGAAGTACCCGGCGGCAATGAAGAACCCCGGCCAGCCTGCAACCGAGCCGACAACGATCCACAGCCCGAGGGTGATCAGCACGGATTTCCAGGTGAACAGCTTCAGGCTGTCATCGACGGGCACCGTTTCAACCGGCGTCTGCTGCGCCAGCGGCATCTGCTGCACCCCATCCAGATCAAAGCGCAATGAGAAGTCCGCACCCGGTATCTGGACATTTATTTGATTGCCTTCAGCGGTATGCACCCGAACTTCGCCATTGACGACCGACACCGAACTGAAACTGATCTGGGTTTCGTGATGAATCTCGCCGTTGACCAAGGTCACGACCGTTCGTTGTTCGCCTTGAGGGGTGTCGCGCATGTCGATTCCTTGAGCATTCCACGTCGGACGACGTGCAGAGGGAAAGTCCGTTGGGCTCGAATGCTACTGAGTGGCCATTAGGCTGTCCAGAAACAACCCGGTCGAGGTTTATGGAAAGCTTGCTTTACATAAGAAAAAATTTTAGCAAGTATGTAAAGGGTCTTTTACATAGGAAGTTGAAGAATGAACCGGTACTACCTTGAAATGGGCACAGCGCTGATCCTCTATATGCTGGTGTTGATGGCCTCAGTGATCGCTACGCAATACCTGACGGATGCCAACATGATTCTGCGTTCAGCCGTCGCGCTGACACCGATTATCCCGGCAGGATTGATGTGCTGGAGCATCGTGCGCAACATGCGGCGCATGGACGAAATGCATCTGCGTATACAGTTCGAAGCGCTGGGATTTGCATTCGCCGCCTCGGCGCTGCTGACCTTCAGTTACGGTTTTCTGGAAAACGTCGGCGCCCCACACATACCGTGGACTTGCGTGTGGCCCGTGATGGGCGCCATGTGGATTCTCGGCCTGCAAATCGCGCGACGTCGCTACCAATGAAAAATCGCCTCAAGGCACTCCGCGCCGAGCGCAACTGGTCGCAGGTCGATCTGGCTGAACGCCTCAAGGTGTCGCGCCAGACGATCAACGCCATCGAAAACGAGCGTTATGACCCTAGCCTGCCACTGGCGTTTCAGATTGCCCGGGCGTTCGAGTTACCGATTGAAAGCATCTTCGACGACGGTTTGGACTGATCGCCGAATTGGCTGACGGTGGGCGATGCCTCAGAGTTGTCAGCTGCCGGCATCGCCATGCGCTTCTTCGACTCCAGCTGCCGTCGTGGTGTGGCTTTCATACAGTGCGGGCGACTTCCTTAAACAGCCTGAAACAATAAATCTGCCGTCGACAGCAGCGCGCCCATTCGCCGCTATCGGGCTGACACGAACGCCGGTCATGGCTTCAGGCCCTTTACCGCGCTTGCGAGAGCAGATCAGCCGTGTGTTTAAAAGGGCGATCAGACAGCCCACCCTTGGTATCATCGCGCACACTTTTATGACGGTTTGATGGCTGGAAGGTCTTTTTTGTGAGCGTTCTTTTGCGTTGGTTGCGGCAGCCGCATGCCCGCCTGTTTTCCTTGATTCTGCTGGTGCTGATCGTGCCGGTGTGCCTGCGCGCGGCGCTGGGCTGGTCGTCGCCCCTGGGCTATTTGTCCGACCTGGCCATTGGCAGTTTGTTGGTGGTGTTGCTGCATCGTCGCGCGTGGTGGCTGGCGTTGCCGTTGCTGCTGTTCTGGGTGTTGCTGGCGGTGGCGACGGCCGAGTTGGTCAGTGCTGTCGGCCGGCTGCCGAATCCTACCGACCTGCATTACCTGATTGACCCGCAGTTCGTGGAAAACTCCACCGGTGGCGGTTTCGCCCATCCGGCGCTGGGGGTTGCCCTGCTGCTGGCGCTGCTGCTCTGGTTGCTGACGCGTTTCGTCAATCGCGCGCAACCCGCTGCTGCCCTGCCCCGCGCCGTGTGGGCCGCACCGGCGCTGCTGTTCGCCGCGCATTGGGCCGTGCAAAACCAGTGGCCGAGCGAAGAAGATCCATGGCGCATGTACAACCTGCCGCATCAATTGCTCGCCGCGCAAGTGGCCGATCTGCAGTTGCAGGCCGAGGAATGGCTGGACGGTGACGTCGAACCCGCCGCGCCACAGATGGCCGGGCTGACGGATCTGGATCTCAACGGCCACAAGCTGCTGGCCGCGCCGGGGCAGGCGCGCAACGTGCTGATCATCGCTCTGGAAGGCATTCCCGGCGCTTACATCCGCGCCAATCGCGAGGCCATCGGCAGTCACTATCAGGAAGACCTGATGCCCAACCTCAGCCGCTGGGCCGAGCGTGGCATGAACACCCCGGATTACGTGCTGCACACACACCAGACCATTCGCGGCCTGTACGCCATGCTTTGTGGCGATTACGACAAGCTCAACAACGGCACGCCCAAAGGCGTTGAAATGCTCACCCAGCAGGAGCGCAATCAGGCCTGCCTGCCGGCGCAACTGCGGCAGAACGGCTTCAGCACTCACTATCTGCAAGGCGCCGGTCTGCGTTTCATGGCTAAAGACAAGATCATGCCGCACATCGGTTTCGATGCGACCCATGGTCTGGAATGGTTCACCAACGCCAACTATCTGGAATTCCCGTGGGGCAAGGATGACAAGGCGTTCTTCGAAGGCGCGCTGGATTACGTTGGTCAATTGAAGAAGCAGAAAAAACCTTGGATGCTCACTCTGCTGACCGTCGGCACCCACCAGCCCTACTCCGCACCGGAAGAATATCTGGCGCGCTACGAGACGCCGAAGCAGGCTGCCGTCGGTTACCTCGACGATGCTCTGGAGCAGTTCCTAAGCGGTCTCGAACGCCAGGGCGTGCTCAAAGACACGCTGGTGGTGATCACTTCGGACGAATCCCACGGCATCGACGGCGTGCGTCTGGCGTCGTCGTGGGGCTTCAACCTGACGCTGGCGCCGGAACACGAGCAACTGCCGCGACTGAATGCCGGGGTGTACGGTCATGTCGATCTGAGCGCGTCGATCCTCGACTATTTCGATCTGCCGGTGCCGTCGGCGCTGAGCGGCCGTTCGCTGTTCCGCGACTACGACAGCGGACGCGAAATCATGTCCTACACCAACGGTAAACTGCGCTACCACAACGGCCTGGGAATCTTTTCCGAGTGCGACATGCCGCGCCGTTGTCGCTACTACGAAAGCGCCGGTTTCATTGCCGAGCGCGCCACCTTCAGGGGTACCGAAAGCAGCCAGCAGGCCCGACAGATAGCCGCGCGGGCCATGGCGCTGGACCTGTCGCTGCTGCGCACCCCACTCAATCAGCGTTACCAGTTCGGCAGCAACAACGTGATCCCGCTGCAGGCGCAGATCAACGATGACTGGGCCGACAACCTGATCGGTGCGCAATACCTGGAAATGCCCAAGGGCTCGCACACTCGCGTGCGCCTGACCGTGCGCTCGGTGGATCCGCAGCAGGCGGCGTACATTCAGCTCAAGGCCAAGGAGTTCGAACAGGACGTGCAACTGGGCCTGCCGACCGAGATGGTTGCCACGGCCGATCAGCCGCTGGAGATGGATTTCAGCTTCGACAACCCGCAACCGCGCAAGGCCTTTTCGTTCCACTTGCTGGGCTATGGACTGGGCGCGGTGGAGGTCACGGACTTCAGCGTGATTACCGAGTTGCCGGGGCAGGAAGATCCGCTGGATGCGCTGCCGGATGATGACACTGCGCAATCGAGTTGAAATCAGGAAAGGGACGGACTGGTTGGATCCGTCCCTTTACGTTTACTCACGACGCTTAATGTCAAACTCACCTGTTATTTTCCTTCCATCAGGCAAAACAAAATCGATGTCACCAAAAGCACCGTATCGATATTCGCCTCTTTGCAAGAACGTCACAGTTGCCTGTCCTTGTTGAACAACGTGAAAACGGTCTTTGATTTTAACGCTCCAAACCAGACCACCTTCGTACTTCTTCACCTGGTGAGGTCCTTCTTTTACTAAGTGCTGTTGAACACAGAAGGTAACGTAGTTTTCGTCTTCATTGTCAGACCCAACAATGAAATAGTCTTTCTCTGCCCTATAAAAAAGCACGTGCTTATCCGCGAACATGAACTCTTCTCCATCAACGCTAGCACTAAACGTGCCTTCAAATTGATTTTGATTTTTATTAATCAAGTTGAAAATTTGCTCTTCTGATTTATTTGAATTTTGCATGTCGATGCTCCGAGTGGTTTGAAGGCGGTTGCCTGCGCCTGTAAAGCTATGCCTCAAACAACCCGGCTACTACTGTCATAACTGACAGGTTATTAGCTGAATTCGAAATAAAAAGTCTGAAAATCAAAACAATTAACTGCAGTATCAAACTGGTTTCCGACAATGTATGAGCCGTTTATGGACTGGGTGCGGTCAAGGTCCCGGATTTCAGCGTGATTACCGAGTTGCTGGAGCAGGAAGAACCGCTGGATGCGCTGCCGGATGATGAGACTGTGCAATCGAGTTGATGCCACCCGTGTAGGAACTGCCGCAGGCTGCGATCTTTTGATTTTGTTTTTTCAAGATCAAGATCAAAAGATCGCAGCCTGCGGCAGCTCCTGCAGGGGGAAGTGTTAACAGGTCAACTAATCAGAACGTCGTACGCAACCCCACCTGAATGCTGCGCCCTTCTGCCGGTGCAATATCGCGCAGAATCGAACTGGCGTAACGCACGGTCTGGTTGGTCAGGTTCTCGGCGTTGACGAAGGCCAGCCATTTGCTCTGGCCGACATCGAAGTGATACCCCACATTCGCCCCCAGCGTGGTGTAGCCATCGGTGCTGCTTTCGTTGGTCGGCACACGATGTTGCGAGCTGGCGTGTTCGATATCGATCCGCGCCTGCCAGCGATCCAATTCCCACAGCAAACCGCTGTTCAAGCGCAACGGCGCAATGCGCGGCAGATCCTGACCGTTGTCGAGATTCTTGGCGCGGGTGTAATCGCCCGACAGCTCCAGCGCGAATTTGCCGTAGGCATTTTCGCCAAGCGTCCAGCGATCCTGCGCCTCGATGCCGCTGAAACGTGCACGCACGCCCGAGTAGGTGTATTCGGGAATCCCGCCGGCGTCCTCTTCGCCTTCGTCATTCAGGGTGCGGCCGGTGCCGAGCAAGCCGATGTAGTTGGAGAAGTGGCTGTAGAACACGCCGACACTGCCCTTGTGCGTGCCGTTATCGAAACGCAACGCGAGGTCGCTGGACACGGCTTTTTCTTTCGACAGCCCGGCATCGCCTACTTCATAGGTGCCGGTCGCGACATGGGCGCCGTTGGCGTACAGCTCATAGAAGGTCGGTGCACGCTCGGTGTAGCCGAGTGTCGCGGCGACCGACCAGATCGGCGTCAGCGTGTAGACCGCGCCGGACGACAGGCTGCCCGCGGTGAAACGGTTGGAGCGGTCGGCGTTGGCAAAGCGCTCGTTGCCTTTGGCGTCCGGGTCGACCGTGGTGTGTTCGAGTCGGCCGCCGAGGGTGAACAGCAGACGCTCGGTGGCTTGCAACTCTTCCAGAATGAACAGTGCGCCAGCGTCGGTATCGGTGTGCGGCACAAAGGCCTCTTCGCCCAGCGCCGAGAATTCGTTGCGGCTGACCTGGGCGCCGATCACCCCGTTGAACGGGCCCAACGGCTGATGCCGGGCCTCGACCCGTGCTTCGTAACCCTTGTTCTTGAACGTGGTACCAACCTCGCCGCCCTCGATTTCCCGGTGCTGGTAATCGGTGTAGCCGGCGTCGAGCTTGATCGAGCTGAATGGCCCGTCGAGATTGCGCATTTCCGAGGCGAATGCGTAATGCTCCTGCTGCATGCGGATGCGCACGTCGTCTTCGGCGGGCGAGCCGTAGTTCGAATCGTAATTGCTGTAGGACAGACCGGCGTAGCCGTCATCCCAAGTGTAGGAACCGCCGACGGCGCCGCCATCCTGACGGCCGTCGCTGTTGGCCAGCCGATGCTTGCGCGAGTCGCCGTCGTCGTTGGCGCGTGCCGCGCCGGTCTTGGCGTAGCCGGGAATCTTCAGGTCATTGAACTCACGGGCGCTGGCGTCCAGATGCAAGGCGAACTGACCGTTGCCGGCCTCCAGTTTCCCGGCGCTGCTGCGGGTGGTGTCGGCGCCGCCGTAGCGCAACTCGCCGGCACCGTGAATGCCGTCGATGGCTTCGATGGGGATGCGGTTATCGAAGGTGTTGACCACCCCGCCAATCGCACTGCCGCCATACAGCAACGCTGCCGGGCCACGGACGATTTCAATGCGCTCGACGTTGACCGGGTCCAGTGGTACCGCGTGGTCGTACGACAGCGACGAGGCGTCCAGCGCGCCGACACCGTTACGCAAGATGCGAATGCGATCACCGTCCTGACCGCGAATGATCGGCCGACTCGCGCCGGGGCCGAAGTACGACGAGGACACGCCGGGCTGCTTGTTCAGCGTCTCGCCCAGACTGCCTTTCTGTTGAAACGTAAGGTCGTCGCCGCTGAGGACGGTCGAGGGCGATGCCAGAGTCTGGCTGCCCAAAGGGTTGCCGGTGATGACTTGCGGTTGCAACTCGAGCGGCTCGACGGCGAACACCGGTGAGGCGATCAGCAGCGCAGCAGCCAGCGGAGTCAGGCGTCGTTGAAGGGGTTGGGAACGGGCAGGCATTTCAAAACTTCCGTGAGCAGAAAAGTGAGGATCGCTGCCGGCGTGTTGCAAACAATACCGGCAGAAACAGAATGAAATCTTTTTTATGTTATACAATAACATTTCTTTCTGTCATCACGATTCTTCCAATTCGTTTTGCAGCAAGCGCTCAAGCACGCGGATTTCAGGCCTGATTCAGGGAATCAGGCCGCCTGTGCAATAGCTCAAAGACGCTGAAAGACTGCGCCTATCAGCCTCCAATAGTCGGCCTATTAGCTGGTTGCCCGAGTCGGGTCTAGCCTTACTACTCCGAAGTCGGCACGAGCCGGCCGTACAAGACCTGATAAGGACTCGAACATGGCAAACGAATCGAAATGCCCGTTCAACCACGCCGCCGGTGGTGGTACGACGAACCGTGACTGGTGGCCGAATCAACTGAACCTGAAGATCCTCAGCCAGCACTCGCCCAAGTCCGATCCGCTGGGCAAGGACTTCGACTACGCCAAAGCCTTCCAGAACCTGGACTTCCAGGCCCTGAAACAAGACCTGCGCGCGCTGATGACCGACTCCCAGGACTGGTGGCCCGCCGACTTCGGCCACTATGGCCCGCTGTTCATCCGCATGGCCTGGCACAGCGCCGGCACCTATCGCACCGCCGATGGCCGCGGAGGCGCCGGCTCCGGGCAACAGCGTTTCGCCCCGCTCAACAGCTGGCCGGACAACGTCAGCCTCGACAAGGCCCGCCGACTGCTATGGCCGATCAAACAGAAATACGGTCGCAATATTTCCTGGGCTGACCTGATCGTACTCACCGGCAACGTCGCGCTGGAATCCATGGGCTTCAAGACTTTCGGCTTCTCCGGCGGACGTCCCGATGTCTGGGAACCGGACGAAGACGTTTATTGGGGTTCGGAACACGAATGGCTCGGTGGCGACAGCCGCTACGGCAAGGACAAATCCGCCATGCAGGAACCCGGTGACGGCACGCTGGTAGCCGAACCGGACCTGCACGGCAAAGAGGAAAGCCGCACCGATCAGGGCGAACGCAATCTGGAGAACCCGCTCGCCGCGGTGCAGATGGGCCTGATTTATGTGAACCCGGAAGGCCCCGAGGGCAACCCGGATCCGGTGGCTTCGGGTCGCGATATCCGCGAAACCTTTGGCCGCATGGCGATGAACGACGAAGAAACCGTGGCACTGATCGCTGGCGGTCATGCTTTCGGCAAGACCCACGGTGCCGGCCCTGCCGACAATGTCGGGCCTGAGCCGGAAGCGGCCGGCCTGGAAGAACAAGGCCTTGGCTGGCGCAACGCATTCGGTACCGGCAAAGGCGCCGACACCATCACCAGCGGCCTGGAAGTGACCTGGACCACCACCCCGACCCAGTGGAGTAACAACTACCTGGAAAACCTGTTCGGTTTCGAGTGGGAACTGTTCAAAAGCCCGGCCGGTGCGCATCAGTGGAAACCAAAAAACGGCGCCGGGGCCGGCACCGTTCCCCATGCGCACGATCCGAGCAAAAAGCTCTCGCCGACCATGCTCACCTCCGACCTGGCGCTGCGCTTCGACCCGATCTACGAGCCGATCGCCCGACGTTTCCTGGCCAACCCGGATCAACTGGCGGACGCTTTCGCCCGCGCCTGGTACAAGCTGATCCACCGAGACATGGGCCCGCTGTCGCGCTACCTCGGCCCGGAACTGCCCAACGAAGAACTGCTGTGGCAAGACCCGATTCCTGAAGCCACTCACCCGCTGATCGACAGCAACGATGCGGCGGCGCTGAAAATCAAAGTGCTAGCGTCGGGGCTTTCCGTCTCGGAACTGGTTTCGACGGCGTGGGCCGCCGCATCGACCTTCCGTGGTTCCGATAAACGTGGCGGCGCCAACGGCGGTCGTCTGCGTCTGGCCCCGCAGAAATTCTGGCAGGCCAACCAGCCGGAGCAACTGGACAAGGTGCTGAAGACCCTTGAGGGCATTCAGAACGAGTTCAACGCCGGCTCATCCGGCAAGAAAGTTTCACTGGCGGACCTGATCGTGCTGGCGGGTAACGCCGGGGTCGAACAAGCGGCGAAAAACGCCGGGCACTCGGTCTCTGTGCCGTTCAATCCAGGCCGCACCGATGCGACTCAGGAGCAAACCGACGTCGAGTCGTTTGGTTTCCTCGAACCGATTGCCGATGGTTTCCGTAACTACAGCAAGGGTAAATACACCGTTTCCGCCGAAGCGCTGCTGATCGACAAGGCGCAACTGCTGACCCTCTCCGCGCCGGAAATGACCGTTCTGGTCGGTGGTCTGCGGGTATTGGGGGCGAACGTCGGGCAACGCCAGCATGGCGTGTTCACCTCGCGCACTGAAACCCTGAGCAACGACTTCTTCACCAACCTGCTGGACATGGGCGTGGAGTGGAAGCCGACCTCACCGGCAGCGGACGAGTTCGAAGGACGCGACCGTAAAACCGGCAGCGTGAAGTGGACGGCGACGCGGGTTGATCTGGTGTTTGGTTCCAACGCGATCCTGCGTGCGCTGGCCGAGGTGTATGCGAGTTCTGACGCGAAGGAACAGTTCGTCAAAGACTTCGTGGCGGCGTGGGCCAAGGTGATGGATCTGGATCGGTTTGATCTGAAATAACGCAATAACCCTGTAGGAGCTGCGGCACGCTGCGATCTTTTGATCCTGATTCAAACAACCAGAATCAAAGGATCGCAGCCTCGTTGCACTCGACAGCTCCTACAGGGGTTTGTGCACGACGCAAATAACTGTGGGAGCGGGCTTGCTCGCGAATGCGGTGTACCAGTCGACATCTCCGTGTCTGACACACCGCTTTCGCGAGCAAGCCCGCTCCCACATGTCGTTACGCGTTACGCCAGGCTTTTGCTCACCACTTCGTACACATCGCTCGACAACTGCCCCGAAGCCCGAATCCGCTCCAGCTCAGCCTTCATCAACGCCTGACGGGCGCTGTCGTATTTACGCCAGCGAGTCAGTGGCGCCAGTTGGCGCGAGGCGATCTGCGGGTTGAAGCCGTTCAGTTCGATAACCAGATCCGCGAGGAAGCGGTAGCCCGAACCGTCGGCGGCGTGGAAGTTGATCAGGTTCTGCCCGGCAAACGCACCGACCAGCGCACGCACCTTGTTCGGGTTCTTGATGTTGAACGCCGGGTGCTGCATCAAGGCTTTCACACGTTCCAGACCACCCGGCAGCGTGCTGCCGGCCTGCACGCTGAACCACTGATCCATGACCAGCGGGTTGTCCTTGAAGTGCTCGGCGAAGGTCGCCAGCGCTTTGGCCTTTTGTTCTTCGAACGGCGAGTTGACCAGCACCGCCAGCGCGGTCAGGCGCTCGGTCATGTTGTCGCTGTTTTCGAACTGTTCTTGCGTAGCGGCCAACACTTCCGGTTTGCCGCTGAGCATCAGGTACGACAGCGCAATGTTCTGCAGCGCGCGACGGGCAAAGTGCTCGGCCTCGGCCACATACGGCGTTTGCTTCGACAGATCACGGTTGGCCTGGTAACGCAGCCACAGCGCTTCGAACAGGTTGTCCGCCAGTTGCTTGCGGGCAAACTCGCGGGCGGTGTGGATCGCCTCGACATCCGCCACTTCGCTGATTTCGGTCAGATAGGCTTCGCTAGGCAGCGAGAGCATTTCGGCGACCATGGCCTGATCCAGCGACTCGTCGGACAGCACGGTTTTCAGCGCCGAGATCAGACGCGGATCGAGCACCAGGCTCTCGCCCTTCTGCTGCTGGGCGATCAGTTCCTGCAGCACCTGCACCGACAGCTGCTGACCGGCATCCCAGCGATTGAAGCCGTCACTGTCGTGCTGCATCAGGAACATCAACTGGTCGCGGTTGTACGGGAAGCTCAGTTTCACCGGTGCGGAGAAACCACGCAGCAACGATGGCAGCGGGTGTTCAGCGATGTCGACGAAGGTGAAGGTCTGCTCAGCCTCGGTCACCGAGATCACGCGGCTGGTGCCCTGGGCCGATGCTTCACCGGCCAGACGCAGGGCAATCTCGTTGCCTTTGCTGTCGAGCAGACCGAGTTCGACCGGGATCACGAACGGCAGTTTTTCCACCTTGTCCGGGGTTTCCGGGCAGCTCTGGCGGAAGGTCAGGCTGTAGGTTTTCGCCGCGGCGTCGTAGGACTCGCTGACCGCCAGACGCGGTGTGCCGGCCTGGCTGTACCAGCGCTTGAACTGGGTCAGGTCGACACCGTTGGCGTCTTCCATGGCCTTGACGAAATCGTCGCAGGTCACAGCCTGGCCGTCATGGCGTTCGAAGTACAGGTCACTGCCCTTGCGGAAACCTTCGGCGCCCAGCAGGGTGTGGATCATGCCGACCACTTCCGAGCCTTTTTCGTACACGGTCAGGGTGTAGAAGTTGGAAATCTCGATGAAGCTGTCCGGACGCACCGCGTGAGCCATGGGACCTGCATCTTCGGCGAACTGGTGGGTACGCAGGTACGCCACGTCCTGAATGCGCTTGACCGTGGCCGAGTTCATGTCCGAGGAGAAACCGGCGTCGCGGAACACCGTAAAGCCTTCCTTGAGCGACAGCTGGAACCAGTCGCGGCAGGTCACGCGGTTGCCCGACCAGTTGTGGAAGTATTCGTGGGCGACGATCGCCTCGACCCGCTGGTGCGCAGCGTCGGTGGCGGTTTCGGCGCGGGCCAGCACGGCGCTGGAGTTGAAGATGTTGAGACCCTTGTTCTCCATCGCGCCCATGTTGAAGTCGTTGACGGCGACGATCATGAAGATGTCCAGATCGTACTCGCGACCGTAAACCTCTTCGTCCCAGCGCATCGACTTCTTCAGGCTGTTCATCGCGTGCTGGCACTTGTCGATGTTTTCCGGCTCGACGTAGATGCGCAGCGCGACATTGCGCTGGGTCATGGTGGTGAAGGTGTCTTCGACGCACCACAAATCACCAGCCACCAGCGCGAACAGGTACGCCGGCTTCATGAACGGGTCTTCCCAAGTCGCCCAGTGCCGGCCATCTTCGCCAGGGCCCGAGGCAATCGGGTTGCCGTTGGACAGCAGCACCGGATAGCTGTGCTGTTCGGCGACCACCGTGGTGGTGAACTTGCTCATCACGTCCGGGCGGTCGAGGTAATAGGTGATCTTGCGGAAGCCTTCGGCCTCGCACTGGGTGCAGAACATCGTGCCGGACTTGTACAGGCCTTCCAGCGCGGTGTTGGTTTCCGGGTGGATCCTGACGCTGGTATCGACCGTGAAGCTGGCGCTGGCCGGTTGCAGGGTCAGGGTGTTTTCGGTCAGCTGATAATCGCCGGCGCTCAGTTCCTGGTCGGCCAGGGTCACCGACAGCAGCTCCAGTTGCTGGCCGTCGAGCACCAGCGGCGGCAGGCCCGGGCCACGCTCCGGGTTGCGGCGCATCACCAGTTGCGCGTGGACCAGGCTGTGGTCCTCGAACAGCTCGAAGGTCAGGTGCGTCTCGTCGATCAGGTACTCGGGTGCCTGATAGTCCTTCAGGTAAATCATCTTCGGTTGTTCGGTGCGCATGCTGGAATCCTTATTGATGCACGGCGAGCTGATAGGCCGTGTATTTGCGAATGTTGATCACGCCGGTGTCAAAAATCAGGTACTGACCCTTGATCCCCAGCAGCGTGCCTTCGGCAATCGGGTTCTTGTCCAGGTTGAAGCTGACGATTTTGGCCGGGTATTGCTCGACCGGATAGCGGATTTCGAGAGGTTCTACATCGGTAATCTTCTGAATAGCTTGTAGGCCGAATCGCTGCTGCAAGCCGTCCAGGCCTTCGGCACAGCTGTCGAACAGCTGGTCGCGCACCTGGGCCAGATCCACCGCCGCCGCATCGCCCTTGAGCAAGGCGCGCCAGTTGGTCTTGTCGGCCACCTGACTGCGGAACAGGTCTTCGACGAAGCCCGACTGTTGCCGCGTCGACACACGCATGATCGGCAGCGCCTGACTCGCGCCCTGATCGAGCCAGCGGGTCGGCAGTTGCGTGGCGCGAGTGATGCCGACCTTGATCCCCGACGAGTTGGCCAGATACACCACGTGATCGGTCATGCAGAACTGCTGGCCCCACACCGGGTCGCGGCAGGTGCCGGCCTCGAAGTGGCAGCGCTCCGGGCTCATGATGCAGATGTCGCACTGCGCCAGTTTGGTCATGCACGGGTAGCAGTAACCCTGGCTGAAACTGGTTTTGGTCTTGCGCCCGCAATGGGTGCAGTGGATCGCCCCCAGGTACTCCAGACGCACCGTGGTGCCGATCATGGGATTGACCGGCACCTCGACGTCATCCAGACGAAACGCGTATTGCACATTCGGCCCGTCCAGGCGCGCCGACATTTTGCTGATTGCACCGCGGCCAATCTCGATCAATGGATGGCATCCGACTTGAACAGGATGTTCGGCACTTCGATCGACTTCGACGCACATTCTTGCGGGCCCATGTAACCGGTGCGCTGGTCTTCAGGCAGGTTCTGGATTTCCCAGGCGATCATCGCCTGCAACGACAGCTCGCGCTGTTCGGCGGTGAGTTTGCCACCGTCGGACCACTTGCCGATTTCCACGGCCAGTTTCAGGCTCTCGTAGATGTCCAGGGTGATGTTCTTGATCATGTCGTTAAAAGAGGACATCTGGGTCTCCGTGCTCTTTATTCACTGAAAATTTTAGGCGGCCAGTTTACGGCGGTTATACAAACCGCCCAACAAACCGGTGAGGCATCCGATGAGTAACCCGCTGACGTGCGCGGCGTTGGCGATCTGGCCGAAACCGATCATCGAGACCAGCCCGGACATGCAAATCACCAGCCACACCAGCATCATCACCAGCACGCCACGCGGCAGGCGATACGCCGGGTTCGGCGCCAGCAACTGGAAAATCCAGCAGTGGCCGAGCAATCCGTAGAGCACGCCGGACAGCCCGCCGAACAGGCTCGGGCCACTCCAGGCAAACTGCGCGTAGTTCGACACCAGGCTGAACAACAACGTCAGACCGAGCAGATTGATGCTGCCCTGACGCGATTCGATGCGCCGCCCCAGCTCCCAGTACCACATGCCGTTCATGGCCAGGTGCAGAATGCCGAAGTGCAGCAGCATCGGGGTGAACAGGCGCCACCACTGCCCCGCCGCCAGACTGTCGGCCAGCGGCGTGAAGTGGATGTACTCGCCGACCACGCGGAAATCGAGGAAGGTCAGCCAGCGCAGGGTATCCAGGTTGTCGCCCAGATAGGTCAGGCCGCCGACCAGCAGGCTCAGCAGCAGGATGAACCCGGTGGCCTTGGCGTGTTTGAGTTGTTCGGCGAAGCCCGGACGCTTGAAGGTCGGGGCCACCGGGATGTCCAGCTGTTGATCGGGGTCACCGGCCGGGAAGCGCTCGTACAGCGACCGCACGTCCTCACTGATTTCCGCCGGCGCCCACAGCACCTGCTCGCCCGCCTCTTCGCTGACCCGGTGCGGCACCTGCATCCGTTGCAGCAGTTTGACGAAACCGCTCAGATCCACCGCCAACGGCAGACGCAATACCGCTACCGCACTCATTGCAGCACCTCCGGCCGCTCGACATCGACCCAGACAAATTTATGCGGATCCAGGCGTGTTTCCTGATCCAGACGATAGGCCACCAGTTTGCCGTAGAGCACCGCGCTGTAATCGAGACACGCGAGATTCGGGCGGATCGGCGCCGGTTTGCCGCTGCGCCAGTAGTGGCCGACGAACAGCAACGGCTCATCAATGCCATAGCGCAGCAGGTTGTTTTTTTCACTGGAAGTCAGCGGCTTCTGCGCCACCGGCTCCGGCAGTGCATCCGGCTGGAAGACGATGTCACCGTAGGTTTTCGGGTCGTCTTCCCAGAACTTGGTACGGAAGAACGAACGCACCAGACCGTCGCCGCTGGTCATGGTCAAGCCATCCGGCAGGCGCATGTCGGTGCCGCGCAGCAGTCGATCAAACACCGTGCAGGCGAAACTGTCCGGAACCGCCGAGGCCTGCAGAAAATGCTCGTCGATGCAGCCATCGGGAAACAGCGCGCGCAACGGTTCGATCAGTCCGGCATCCCAGCAAGCGTGCACCACGCGGAAACGTCCGGCGTCGACAAACAGCGGCAGTTGGTAGAACCAGCGCTGGAAATCGTGCCAGTCACCGGGGTGGCCTTCGAACTGGGTCAGGGTTTCCTGCAGCAGGCGCGCATGGCGCGGCGTGTGCTCACGGACGAACTGCTTGCCACTGCCCGGAGGCGCCGGCGTGCTCCAGCCCAGGGCGTTGAATTCGTGGTTGCCCATGATGCACAGCGCCTGCCCGGCCACGACCATGTCGTGGACGATGTGCAGCGCCTCGCGAATCCGCGGGCCACGGTCGATGATGTCGCCGACGAACACGGCCATGCGCGATGGATGCCGCCAGACCCCGCCCTGCTTGTGATAACCGAGACGGTCAAGCAAGTGTTCGAGGGTCAGGGCGCATCCGTGCACGTCACCAATCAAGTCATAACTGCGCGCGGGATCGAGCATCAGTCGCCTCCACCACCCAACTTGCTGCCCCAGCCGAGCTTGGTCCGGCAGACTTCGTAGTAGTTGTGGTCGAGCGGGTGAATCAGCCGCAGCTTCTGCGCTTTCTTGCTCACGGTGATGGTGTCGCCCGGCGCGCAGGTGAAGTGGTTCTGCCCGTCGCAGGAGACTTGCGGGTAAATCTGCATGTTTTTCGACACGACGATTTTCAGCTCACTGTTGCCATCGACCACAATTGGCCGGCTCGACAACATATGGGGGTACATCGGCACGATCACAATGGCATCGAGCTTGGGATGCATGATCGGGCCACCAGCGGACAGCGCATACGCGGTGGAACCGGTCGGCGTGGCGACGATCAGGCCGTCGGCCTTCTGGCTGCAGACGAACTGGCCGTCGATGTACAGCTCGAACTCGATCATCCGCGTCGATTTGCCCGGGTGCAGTACCACGTCGTTCAGCGCATCGCCCTGGCCAATGGCCTCGGCATGCCGGCGAACTTCGGCTTGCAGCAGGAAGCGGTTTTCCACCAGATAATGGCCGTCGAGCACCTTGGCCACTTCGACTTCCAGTTCATCGGGGCGAATGTCGGTGAGAAAACCGAGGCTGCCACGGTTGATCCCCAGCACCGGAATATTGTGTTTGGCCAATGCGCGAGCGGCGCCGAGCAGGCTGCCGTCACCGCCGACGACGATGACCATGTCGCAGACTTCGCCGAGCATCTTGCGTGACGAGGTCTGCAGGCCGTGGCCCGGCAGAACTTCGGCGATGGTGTCTTCGAGAATCACGTGCAGGTGACGATCGAGCAGAAAGCGTTTCAGTCGGCGGACGGTATCCAGCACCTGGGAACTGCCCAGGCGACCGATGATGCCGATATTACGAAATTGCTCCATGGGACCTCTGCGGACAATCGAAAACGCGAAAAGCACGATTATGGGCGAAAGCCCGCCATAGACAAAATCCTTTCAGCCACAAGGGTGCGCTCGTGTTTAAGGCTATGCTCGCAAGATGATCCTGTTTCCCGACTTGCTCCAGTTGCCACACCAATTACGCCATCCGGAAGTGCGTGACCTGGCGTGGGTGATTCTCGCCCCGCCAATGTTGGCCGCGACGCCGTGGCCGCAGCGCCATCCGCTGGCCGGCAGCGATTGGGTGAGCGATCCCGCGCGTCTGGAGCACTGGCTGCGGCAACTGGATCGCGACAGTTATGGCTTGCTGCACTGGCTGGCGCAGGCGCGTACCCGGCGGCTGGGCCTGTATTACGAACGGTTGTGGCAGTTTGCCGTGGAGCATGCGCCGGGCATCGAGCTGATTGCCGCCAACCTGCCGATCCGCCGCGAAGGCCACACCCTCGGCGAGCTGGACATGCTGCTGCGCGACCGCGACGGCGTGCATCACCTGGAACTGGCGATCAAGCTCTACCTCGGCCCGCAGGAGGGCAACGGCCACGACCCGGCGCAGTGGCTGGGGCCGGGCTGTCACGATCGGCTCGACCGCAAACTGGCGCATCTGGCCGAACATCAACTGCCGATTTCGGCGCGCCCGGAAAGCCGCGAGGCGCTGGCCAAGCTGGACATCGAAGTGTTCAGTGCGCAGCTGTGGCTGGGCGGATATCTGCTGTATCCGTGGCCCGGTCAGGCCGAACCGCCCAGGGGGGCGCATCCGCAGCACCTGCGTGGCAGTTGGCTGCATCAGAAGGACTGGCCGGCGTTCGTCGCTCAACGTCCGGCCGGCCGCTGGCAACCCCTGCCCCGCCATGCCTGGCTGGCACCGGCGCACTATCCGACGGATCAGACCTGGAGCGCTGAACACCTGCAGATGTGGCTGGATGACCTGGAACCGATGGCCCCGGCGCAACTGCTGGTGCGCCTGACCGAGAATGCGCAGGGCGAATGGGAAGAGGCGGAGCGGTTGTTTCTGGTGGCGGATCTTTGGCCGAATGTGCCGGGGCAGGCCTGAGATTTTGCGGTGTTTGCACCGGCCCCATCGCTGGCAAGCCAGCTCCCACAGGGATCTTCTGTGTGCTCGCTTCCTGAGCCACGCCACAAAACCTGTGGGAGCTGGCTTGCCAGCGATAAGGCCGACTCGGTCTAAAGGGATAACCGCACCGCCAAAGCCGCCAAGGTAACCAACAACACCGGCACCGTCAGCACAATCCCGACCTTGAAGTAATACCCCCAACCAATCCGGATATCCTTGCGCGCCAGCACATGCAGCCAGAGCAAGGTTGCCAGACTGCCGATCGGGGTGATTTTCGGCCCCAGGTCGCTGCCGATCACGTTGGCATAGATCATCGCTTCCTTGACCACACCGCTGGCCTGACTCGCATCGATCGACAACAAGCCGATCAGCACTGTCGGCAAGTTGTTCATGATTGATGACAACAGCGCGGTCAGCACCCCGGTACCCAGCGCCGCGCCCCACACGCCGTACCCGGCGAACACATCCAGCCAGCCGGCCAGATACCCGGTCAGCCCGGCATTGCGCAGGCCATAGACCACCAGATACATGCCCAGCGAGAAAATCACGATCTGCCACGGTGCTTCTTTCAGCACCTTGCGCGTGGAAATCTTGTGGCCTCGGGCGGCGATCCCCAGCAGCAGCGCCGCGCAGACCGCCGAGATCGCGCTGATCGGGATGCCCAGCTGTTCGAGGAAGAAGCAGCCGATCAACAGAATCACCAGCACCACCCAACCGGCGTAGAACGTGGCTTTGTCGTGGATCGCCGTGTGCGGCAGGTCAAGCTGTTCGGGGTCGTAGGCCTTGGGAATGTCGCGGCGGAAGAACCACATCAGCACGGCGAGCGTTGCGGCCACGCTGACGAAGTTGACCGGCACCATCACTGCCGCATAGCGGTTGAAGCCAATGTGAAAGAAGTCCGCCGAAACGATGTTGACCAGGTTCGACACCACCAGCGGCAGGCTCGCGGTATCGGCGATGAAACCGGCGCCCATGACGAACGCGAGGGTCGCCGCCGGGGAAAAGCGCAGCGCCAGCAGCATCGAAATCACGATAGGCGTGAGGATCAGCGCCGCGCCGTCATTGGCGAACAGCGCCGATACCAGCGCGCCAAGCAGCACCATGTAGGCAAACAGCTTGCGCCCACTGCCCCGCCCCCAGCGCGCCACGTGCAGCGCGGCCCAGGCGAAGAACCCGGCTTCGTCGAGCAGCAGGCTGATGATGATCAGCGCGACGAAGGTGCCGGTGGCGTTCCAGATGATCTGCCACACCAGCGAAATGTCGCTCAGGTGCACGACGCCAAAGATCAGGGCCAGCACCGCGCCAAGCGTCGCGCTCCAGCCGACCCCGAGGCCTTTGGGTTGCCAGATGACAAGGGTGATGGTCAGCAGGAAGATCAGTGACGCAGCGAGCATTCGCGACAGCCTTCAATTATTCAATGAGTGAAGATCCAGACGTGGGAGCGGGCTTGCTCGCGAAGGCGCCAGGTCAGACACAAAGTTGTCATCTGACACACCGCCTTCGCGAGCAAGCCCGCTCCCACAGGATCTCTGGTTTGTCGCAGCTCTGACCCGATTATTTCTTGTGTTGTTCCACAAATTCCCCATACGCATTGATGAAGTTCTGCAGGAACGGCTTGACCGACTCGCTCAGCTTGCCCGCCTCGTCAAACGCCGAACCCGCCCCACCCAGATACGCCTCGGGCTGCTGCATGCATGGCACATTGAGAAACACGAAGGACTGGCGCAAATGCTGGTTGGCGCCAAACCCGCCAATCGCTCCCGGCGACACGCTGATCACCGCACCCGGTTTGCCGCCCCAGACGCTTTTGCCATAAGGCCGTGAGCCCACGTCAATCGCATTCTTCAAAGGTGCCGGCACGGAGCGGTTATATTCCGGGGTGACAAACAGCACCGCGTCGGAAGAGCCGACTTCCTGGCGAAAAGTGCTGTAGGCTGCGGGCGGTGAATCGCCGTCGATGTCTTCGTTATAAAGTGGCAGATCGCCTATTTCGACAATCTTCAGTTTGAGGTTCGCCGGTGCCAGCTCGGCCAGCGCCAGTGCGACTTTGCGGTTGATCGATGCTTTGCGCAGGCTGCCGACGACTACAGCGACGTTGTAGACATTGCTCATGGAAGACTCTCGACTGTCGGAGGGAAGAGCCAGTAGTTATAGATGATCCGAAGCCGATTCCACCAGTGAGCGAAGGAAATTCCTCCGCGCTGATTATTTTTTTCCTGTAGGAAAACTTACAGGGCTTGATGACGGTCTACCAAGCCGCAAATCAAGTGTTTTATCTCCAGAGGTTCTAAGCAGATGGCAGCAGTACTCGTCGGTCAGTTCCATGCAAGAGATGCGGAAGGCCGCGTTTATTCCGTGCATGAGTTCCAGGAATCCACCCCGTCGGCAGACGGTCTCACCGGCATGGAGCCTGTCACCACCTACAAGCTGGCCATTGGCGATCGCGTCAAAAAGCTCAGTGACAGCGAGTTTTTGCTGGTTCAGTCGGACATCACGCTGATCCGCGAACCTGAGACAACCGCCGCTCAATAACCGCGCGTTATGAGCAGAAGTCATATGCGCAGACTTGGGGTAGGATTCAACCACTGACCCCACCTGCTGAACATGGACTTCACGCATGCGTTTACGTCATATCGAAGTGATTCAGGCGCTCTTGCAGACCGGTCACCTGGGCACCGCCGCCGAATGGCTGCAACTGCCGGTGGCCGATGTCGAAGAGCGATTGCGCGAAGCCGAGAGTCAGTTGGGGTTCATGCTGTTTGCCAGCGTCCGTGGCCGCCTGCAGTCGACGCCTGAAGCGCGGGCGTTGCAGGTGGAAATCGCTCACGTCTATCAAGCGCTGGAACCGGTGCAACGGCTGGCCAGCAGCCTCAAGCAATACCTCGCCCCACCCCTGCGCATCATCGGCACGCCGCCGCTGGCGCACCACCTGTTGCCGCAAAGCATCGCGCTGCTGCGCCGGCGTTTGCCCGATGCCCCCTGCCGCTTGCTCAGTTCGCCCACGTGCGACATCGTCCGCAGTCTGCTGCTGCGCGAAAGCGATCTGGGCCTGAGCCTGCACGATCCGGAACATCCCGACATCCATGCGCAGCCGCTGGCCCACGGCAAGCTGCAACTGCTCGCGCCCCACGGCTGGCTGCAACCGAAGCAGAAATACACTTCCCTGCAGGATCTCGCCGGCCAGGCGATGGTCGGCCTCGAAGGCCACGACCCGTTGAGCCCGGCGCTGGAGAACAAACTCCAGGCCCTGCGCCCGGCGCCGAGCATCCAGACCCGGGTGCAAACCCATCAGATGATGCGCAGCATGGTCGAGGCCGGCGAAGGCCTGGCCATCGTCGACCCGTTCACCGCGCTCGGCGCACGGGCCGGCGGACTGGATGTCTGCCCGTTGTCACCGGCGGTGCCGATCAGCCTGTATGCCCTGACCTACCGACACAGCGCCACGCCGGCAGCGATTCAGACGCTGCTGACGATTGTCACGGAACAAGCCGAGGCGATGCTGGCGAGCTGAGCGGGTTTTCCAGCGGGTTATCGAACAGTCGATACCAGAACAGAGCGATTTCCGCGGTGTTCGGGTCTATCCCGCGATAACGCAAATGGTCGATACCGCCAATCTCGTAGCCGCAACGTTCATACAAGCGACAGGCACCGAGGTTGTTGTTCTGGGTTTCGAGCATGATCCCCGGCAGTTTCTTCTTGCGACTCCAGAACTGCGCGACATCCAGCAACGCCTTGGCCACACCATGCCGGCGCGCCGGGGCGTGCACCGCCAGCTCATCGATGTGGGCAAAGCCGTTCCAGTTGGTGCTGATCACCAGATGGCCGACCGGCTCGTCATCCAGATACGCCATGAAGATCGCGCTGTCGGCGCCATCGCGATAGCTGCTGAACTCTTCAGGATCGATGCCGTAGCACTTGCGATATGGCACGATCGGCGTCACCGCCCAGCGCTCGACCGGTTGGCCAATGACTGCCGCGCCGTACGCGGCCACTTCGAAACTGAAGTCGCTGCCCCAGATGTACGCCGCGAAACCATCGTCGGCGACGCGCACCGACAGCCCTGGGTATTTCGGATTCATGACCGGCTGCATACTCGGAAAAGTCCTCATTCCTTGACGCAATCGACGGTGTACTGCCGCCCATTGCCCTCGTCTTCATGTTGCAGTCCATGCACATCAGCGACAAAACCGGGGAAGCTGCTATCGAACGTGCGGGCAAACTTCAGGTAGTCGATGATCGAGCGGGTCGCCTCGGTAAAGCGTTCGCCCGGCATGATCAACGGAATCCCCGGTGGATACGGCACCAGCATCACCGCGGCAATCCGCCCTTCCAGCTCATCGATCGGCACCGCCTCGACTTCGCCGCGCACCAGATGATCGTAGGCGTGGGCCGGTTTCATGGCGATTTCCGGCAGTACCGTGTACATGCGTTTCAGATGCTTGGCGGTGGCATTGCTGCGGTAACAGGCGTGCAGTTGATCGCACAGGTCACGCAAACCCATGCCGCGATAGCGCGCGGTGTCTTGCTGGGCCACGCAAGGCAGGCAAGTGGCCAGACTGACGTTGGCGTCGTAACTGCGCTTGAACTCCAACAACTCGGTGAGCAGCGTGCTCCATTTGCCCTTGGTGATGCCCATGGAGAACAGCACCAGAAACGAATACAGCCCGGTCTTCTCCACCACCAACCCGCGCTCCCATAGGAACTTGCTGACCACCGCCGCTGGAATGCCCTTCTCGCTCAGCGCGCCGCCGGCATTCAAACCGGGCATCACCAGGGTCACTTTGATCGGGTCGAGCAGCACATAGTCGTCGCTGACTTCACCAAAGCCATGCCAGTCAGCGTCCGGCTGCAATAGCCAGTCTTCGGTCCGCACACGGTCGATGCCTTCGACGCCGGGTGGTTGCCAGATCGAGAACCACCAGTCATCCGCCGCAATGTGCTGGCGCAGATTGGCCAGCGCCCGGCGAAAACTCAGGGCTTCATCAAAGGTTTCCTGCAACAGCGAACGCCCGGCCGGGCCTTCCATCATCGCCGAAGCGACATCCAGCGAAGCGATGATGCTGTACTGCGGCGAGGTCGAGATGTGCATCATGAACGCTTCGTTGAAACGGTCACGGTCCAGTTGCCGCGCACCGCCGTCCTGCACATGAATCATCGAGGCCTGGCTGAACGCGGCGAGCAGTTTGTGCGTGGAATGGGTGGTGAACACCAGCGGGCTGTCTTCTGTGCGCGAGGTGGCCATGCCATAACGCCCGGCGAAGAACTCGTGAAACGCCGCGTAGGCGTACCACGCCTCGTCGAAATGCAGGACTTCCACGCTGTTGCCCAGGCTCTGTTTGATCAGCTCGGCGTTGTAGCACAAGCCGTCGTAGGTCGAGTTGGTCACCACCGCCAGTTTGACTTTCGGCGCACGGCCCTTGGTCAACGGGCTGGCATCGATTTTGGCCTGGATCGATTCGCGGCTGAATTCGCTCAGCGGAATCGGGCCGATGATCCCCAGCTCATTGCGCTCCGGGCACAGGTACAACGGGATCGCGCCGGTCATGATGATCGCGTGCAACACCGACTTGTGGCAGTTGCGATCCACCAGCACCAGATCATCGCGACCGACCATTGAGTGCCAGACGATCTTGTTGGCAGTCGAGGTGCCATTGATCACGAAAAACGTGTGATCGGCACCGAAGTTGCGCGCCGCACGCTCTTCCGCTTCAGCGAGCGGGCCGGTGTGATCGAGCAGCGAACCCAGCTCCGGCACCGATACCGACAAGTCCGAACGCAGGGTGTTTTCACCAAAGAACTGATGAAACGCCTGCCCCACCGGGCTCTTGTGATAGGCCACGCCACCGCCATGACCGGGGGTGTGCCAGGAATAGTTGGAATCGGCGGTGTGCTGCACCAGTGCCTTGAAGAACGGCGGCAGCAGACCATCCAGATATTTGCGCGCCGCCCGCGCCACTTGCCGGGCGAGAAACGGCACGGTGTCTTCGAACAGATAGAGAATGCCGCGCAGTTGATTGAGCTCGGCCATGGCATCGGCCGGGGCGTTTTCCAGAGTCACCTGTTCGCCCAGGGCGAAGATCGGCAGATCCGGCGCGCGCACCCGGGCCAGACCGATCAGTTCGGCCATGTTTTGTAAGAGATGGGAATGGGTGCTGGCGTCTTCGGCTGCGATCAGCATGCACGCCAGGCCGTGATGGGTCGAGGCCACCAACCGACCTTCGGTGTAGTCGATGGCCGAAACGATATTGAAACCTTCCTGCTCCAACTCCCGGGCGATGCCACGGATACGGTCACCGGCGACCGTGTCGGCCTTGATGTCGCGGTGGACGATCAACACCGGAAACTTCAAATCTTTGTACATGAGGCTCAGTGTCCCGAGGCGGCGGATCAAAGTCTGCCAATGCACTCAGGGTAGAGGGTTGCAGCGAAAGTGGCGAGGGTGGCCAGTTGGCTTCACTCAGCCTGACTCGGCTTTTGTGGCGAGGGAGCTTGCTCCCGCTCGGCTGCGCAGCAGTCGCAAAACAGGTCAATTCAATTTAGCTGAACGTACGCCGGGGGTCGCTTCGCGCCCCAGCGGGAGCAAGCTCCCTCGCCACAAAATGTGTTCAGGCCTGAGCATCAGCCTCGGCAATCTGCGTCCACAACGCCGGGCCACCCGCAGACTTGGCGATGATTTCGAGTCGCGCCATATGCGCCGCCAGTTCCTCTTCCGTCGCCCGAATGATCCGCGCAGGCTGACGATCCGCCGGCAGACGGCGGATTTCCGTGGCGGAGTTGTCCGCGCCCTCACCCGTACCATTGCCGTCGGAAGCGTTGCCGGCCAGCGACAGGCTGGTCTGGCCACCGGTCATGGTCAGGTAGACGTCGGCGAGAATCTCCGAGTCGAGCAAGGCGCCGTGCAATTCACGGCCGGAGTTGTCGACGCCATAACGTTTGCACAACGCGTCAAGGCTGTTGCGCTGCCCCGGGTGACGTTCCCGGGCCATCATCAGGGTGTCGAGGATGGTGCAATGCTGGGTGATGTCAGCGCGATCGTGCTGCCCCATCAAGGCGAATTCGTTGTTGATGAAGCCAACGTCGAACGCCGCGTTATGGATGATCAGCTGCGCGCCGTTGATGAACTCGAAGAACTCGTCGGCGACTTCGGCGAAACGGGGCTTGCCGACGAGGAATTCGTTGGTGATGCCGTGGACGCCGATCGCGCCCTCGTCACTCTCGCGATCCGGTTGCAGATAGACGTGAAAGTGCCGGCCCGTCAGGCGCCGACCGATCAGTTCGACACAGCCGATTTCAATGATCCGGTGACCATCGGTCACCGGCATGCCGGTGGTTTCGGTATCGAGTACAACGGATCTGGTGGCCATCAGTGTTCAATTCTCAACGGGGTCAATCGTGCAAAAGCGGCGATGTTAACACGCTCGGTGGGGGTGTTTCAGTCAGACCGTGTCGCGCCCATTCGCGAGCAAGCCCGCTCCCACACAGGATCTGCGGTGGTCACAATGTTGATGTACGCAGGAGATCCAGTGTGGAAGCGGGCTTGCTCGCGAAGGCCACGACTCGGTGCAACGGAGGGAATCAGCTCTGCTTGTACCCGCGAACTTCATCCACCCCACGGTTGGCCAACTGGTCAGCCCGTTCGTTACCGTGGTGACCAATGTGCCCGCGCACCCACTTCCAGGTGACCTTGTGCCGGTTGACCTGCTCGTCCAGCTCTTTCCACAGGTCGGCGTTTTTCACCGGCTCTTTCGCCGCTGTCTTCCAGCCGCGTTTTTTCCAGTTGGCCATCCACTCGTTGATGCCCTTCATCACGTATTGCGAGTCGGTGACCAGCAGCACTTCGCACGGCCGCTTCAAGGCTTCGAGGCCACGGATGGCGCCGAGCAGTTCCATGCGGTTGTTGGTGGTGTTGGCTTCGCCGCCCCACAGTTCCTTTTCGACGCCCTTGCACACCAGCAGGGCGCCCCAGCCGCCCGGGCCGGGATTGCCCTTGCAGGCACCGTCGGTGAACAGTTCTACGCTATCGACGTTTTCGCTCATGCCACTCTATCCAGAAAAATGCCTGGCCCCGTCAATCGCGGATCGACGATGGCCGCGGCCGGAACAAGTCCGGCCACTATAAAAAGAAGGTTTACGGTTCGATACGACGGCGGTTGACCTTGGCCATCGGCAGCGGAATCAGCTTGCCCATTGGCTCGCGGCGCTCCTGACGCACCGGACGCAGGCCAACCACGATCTTGCGCGCGACCAATAAATAGAAGCCACCGCCCGACAGTTGCCAGTCGCCGGCCTTGCGTTCCCAGCCGGCCAGTCGGGCCTGCCACTTGGGCGAAGCGAGCGGCGGACGATAGCACCCGAAGCGGCGTTTCTCCAGCGCAAAGCCCAGCAGATTGAGCCAGTCGGCCACCCGCGATGGCGAGATGCAGCGTGCCTGACGCAACGCATCGTGGGCGAATACATGGCGCAAGCCCCAGGTGCTCCAGGGGTTGATGCCGATGATCAGCAGATGCCCGCCGGGGCGCACGCTGCTTGCCGCTTCGCGCAGCAAACCGTGGGGCGACAGACAGAAATCCAGACCGTGCTGCAACACCACCACGTCGGCAGCGTGCTCACTCAATGGCCAGGCCTGTTCCTCGCAGACGATCTCGACCCCCGGCAATGGCGCGCCGAGCCGCACGTTGCGCTGCACCTGCGGCGCCGACGGCGGAGTCTGGGCCGACGGCCCGTAATGCACCAGGTAGCCGCCGAAGAACCGCCCCAACTCGTCTTCGAGCATGCGTCGTTCTTCATCCAGCAGAAATTGCCCGAGCGGGCCGGCCAGCCATTCTCGGGCCGCGCCGATCAACGCCAGCCAGTCGGGATCGGCCTGAGCGAACGCTTTATCGGTCATGTCATTCTCCAACGCCGCTAGAAGCTCTAAGATGCGCCAATGTTTTCCGCTTGGCGAATTCCGACGATGATACAGATCAGTGCCCTGCCCGCGTTCACCGACAACTACATCTGGTTGTTACAGGATCACCGCACCCAGCGCTGCGCCGTGGTCGACCCGGGCGATGCCGCGCCGGTGCAGGCCTGGCTGGCCGCGCACCCGGGCTGGGTGTTGAGCGACATTCTGATCACCCATCACCATCACGATCACGTCGGCGGCGTCGAACGCCTGAAAGCGGCGAGCGGCGCCAAAGTCTACGGCCCGGCCAGCGAAAACATCCCGGGGCGCGACGTGGCGCTCAAGGACAACGACAAGGTCAGCGTCCTCGGCTGGGACTTCGATGTCTATGCGGTGCCCGGTCACACCCTCGGCCACATCGCCTATTACCACCACGGCCTGCTGTTTTGCGGCGACACCCTGTTCGCCGCCGGTTGCGGACGCCTGTTCGAAGGCACGCCGGAGCAAATGCACCACTCGCTCAGCCGCCTCGCCAGCTTGCCCGAGGATACGCTGGTGTATTGCACCCATGAATACACCCTGAGCAATCTGAAATTTGCCGCGGCCGTCGAACCGAGTAACCCGGACATTGCCGCCCGTCTGGAAAAAGTCACCCAACAACGGGAAAAAGGCGTGATGACCCTGCCCTCGACCCTGGCCCTGGAAAAGCTCACCAATCCGTTTTTGCGTACCACTGAAACATTAGTTACACAAAAAGTGGACGAACGGGCAGGCGCTCAAAACCGGGCGCCGAGTGAGGTTTTTGCGGCTCTGCGGGCGTGGAAAGATACGTTCTAAGTGACTCACCACTTGGTACAAAAATTCTGAATGGTTGACCGCAGGGGGTGCGCTTTCTAGAATCGCCCGACATTTTTGCCCGGAACTTACTTCCAGCCAATGTCGTCATCCATACGTAAGTCCGTCAATTCAGACACGTTGACCCGCCTGGCTCAAGCCATCGCGGTCGCTGTGTCCGCCACTTTGGCGGGCTGCTCCAGCCATGCTCCGCAGTCCGAGGCGAGCCATACGCCGAACATTGCTGCGCGAGCCAAGCAGAAGCCGATCTGGCTGAGCGAAAAGCCAAGTCCGCAGGTGCCTCAGGACATCTGGGAGCGCATGCGCGGTGGTTTCCAGTTGCAGGACGGCCTGGGCGTCAACCCGCGCATCGAGCAGCAGCGCCTGTGGTTTGCCAGTAACCCGTCCTTTCTGGAAAACGCCGGCGAACGCGGCAGTCTCTACATTCATTACATCGTCGAGCGTCTCGAAGAGCGCAACATGCCGCTGGAACTGGCCCTGCTGCCAGTGATCGAGAGCGCCTACAACCCGATGGCCTACTCCCGGGCCGATGCTTCGGGCCTGTGGCAATTCATTCCGTCCACCGGCCGCTACTACAACCTGCGCCAGACCCGCTTTTATGATGGCCGTCGCGATATCACTGCCTCGACCACCGCAGCGATGGACTACCTGACCCGCCTGCATGACATGTTCAACGGTGACTGGCTGCTGGCCCTGGCCGCCTATAACGCCGGTGAAGGCACCGTCAGCCGCGCCATCGAGCGTAACGAAAAGCTCGGTCTGCCAACCGACTACTGGAACCTGTCGTCGCTGCCGGCGGAAACCCAGGCCTACGTGCCCAAACTGCTGGCCTTGTCGCAAGTGGTACTGGCCCCGGAAGCGTACGGGGTGAACCTCAACCCGATCGCCAACGAACCGTATTTCCAGGTCGTCGAAATCAACCAGCGCATGGACCTGTCCAAGGTCGCGGCGGTGGCCAACATCGACGAAGACGAACTGTTCCAGCTCAACCCGGCATTCAAGCAGCGCACCACCATCGACGGCCCCCAGCACCTGCTGGTGCCGACCTCCAAGGCGCAACTGCTGACCGCCAGCCTGCAGACCATGCGACCTGAAGAACTGATCAGCCCGCGCTCGCTGAAACCGGTGTTCGACGGGGCCGACCCAAGTGAAGTGGCGAAGCTCAAGCGCGCCTATCGGGTCAAGCGCGGTGACAACCTCGGTTCCATTGCCAAGGCCAACAAGGTCGAAGTCAAGGATCTGCAACGCTGGAACAAGTTGTCCGGCAAAAACCTCAAGGTCGGCCAGACCCTGGTGATGCAAGACACCACCAAGCGCGCCCCGGCTCGCAACAGTGGCCGGGTCAATACCGTCATCGCGGCCAACAGCAAGACCAAAGGCAAGGCTGACAGCCAGCAGCAGACCCAGTACAAGGTCAAGCGTGGCGACACCTTGTATGTGGTGGCCAAGCGCTTCAACGTCGAGATGCAGCATCTCAAGCGCTGGAACCCGGGTGCGGGCAAGGCCCTCAAGCCTGGGCAGATGCTCACGGTTTACCAGCCGCATTGACAGAAGAGCCCCTGAATTTCAGGGGCTTTTTTGCTTTTGTGGGAGCGAGCTTGCTCGCGAATGCGGCGTATCAGTGACCTTCATATGCGGCTGACAGGCCGCATTCGCGAGCAAGCCCGCTCCCACCAAAAGCAAACGCAATCGAAGGCGATTAAGCCCGCATTAACCCGCATCTTTTTCCTGTCCAGACAAGCTGTTACTGTACGGCCCACAAAGCCCAAGCCGCCTGGATCGGATCTGACTTGAAGCGTCCCCTCCTCCTGCTCCTGATCAGCCTGGCCTTGAGCTCACCCGCAAGCGCGACGATTACCGAGAGTCACGGTTATGCGCAGTTCGGCACGCTCAAGTACCCGGCCAGATTTACCCACTTCGACTGGGTCAACCCGCAAGCGCCCAAGGGCGGTACGTTGCGGGTGATGGCGTTCGGCACCTTCGATACGGTCAATCCGTACACCTTCAAGGGCACCAGCCCGGTGACCACCCCGAATTTCCTGCAGTACGGCATCAATGAACTGAACGAACCGCTGATGATCGGCACCGGCCAGTATTCGCCCTCCGGTGACGAACCGGCGTCGAGCTATGGCTTGATCGCGCAATCGGTGGAGTACAGCGAAGATCGCAGCTGGGTGGTGTTCAATCTGCGCCCGGAAGCACGTTTTCACGATGGCACGCCGATCACCGCGTACGACGTAGCGTTCTCCTATCGCTTGCTGCTCAAGGAAGGTCACCCGCTGTACCGCACCGCTTTGCAGGAAGTCGCACGCGTGGACATCCTCAACCCGCAGCGCATCCGCTTCGTGATGAAGCGCGCCGGCAATCCGCTGCTGATCCTGCGCCTCGGTGAGTTGCCAGTGCTGCCGCAGCATTACTGGAAGGATCGCGACTTCAAGGCCACTACCTTCGAGCCACCGCTGGGCAGCGGCCCGTACCGCATCACCTCGGTGACGCCGGGGCGGCAGCTGATTTTCGAGCGGGTCAAGGATTACTGGGGCAAGGATCTGCCGGTCAATCGCGGCAAGTACAACTTCGATCGCATGGAAGTCGAGTTCTACCGCGACAGCGACGTGGCGTTCGAAGCGTTCAAGGCCGGCGAATTCGACATCTACATCGAGCATCAGGCGAAGAACTGGGCCAACGGCTACAACTTCCCGGCGGTGCGCCGTGGCGAGGTGATCAAGGCGCAGATCCCGCACCAGATCCCGACGCAGAGCCAGGGGCTGTTCATGAACACCCGGCGCCCGACCTTTGCCGACGTCAAAGTCCGCGAAGCCATGGGCCTGATGTTCGACTTCGAGTGGACCAACCGGGCACTCTTCAGCGACGCCTACCAACGCTCCACCAGCTACTACCCCAACAGCGAGTTCAGCGCCAGCGGCCTGCCGATCGGCCATGAATGGCTGATGCTCAAGCCGTACAAGGATCAATTGCCGGCGAAGCTGCTCACTGAACCGTTCAGCCTGCCGCAGACCGATGGCCGCGGCATCCCCCGGGAAACCATGCGCAAGGCCCTGGCGCTGCTCGCCGAGGCCGGCTGGAAACTCAATGGCCAGCGCCTGCAAAACACCAAGGGCCAGCCACTGAGCTTCGAACTGCTGCTGGTCAACCCGAACCTTGAGCGGGTCCTCCAGCCGTACATCGAGAACCTCAACAGCATCGGCATCGACGCGCGCCTGCGCACAGTGGATCGCGCGCAGTACAAACAGCGCCTGGACCAGTTCGATTTCGACATGATCCTGATGACGCTCAACCAGACTCTCAGCCCGGGCCTGGAGCAATGGCAGTACTTCCATTCCAGTCAGGTCGGGGTCAAGGGCAGCAAGAATTACGCGGGCATCGCCAACCCGGTGGTCGATCACCTGCTCGAACAGTTGCTCGCCGCGCAAACCCGCGACGAACAAGTTGCCGCCGGCAAGGCGCTGGACCGCGTGCTGTTGTGGCAGCACTACAGCATTCCCAACTGGTACCTCAATTATCACCGACTGGCCTACCGCAACCGGTTGGCCTTCGTCACCACGCCGCCCTACACCCTGGGTCTGAACACGTGGTGGCTGAAATCTTCGGAGAAAGCTCAATGAACGCCATCCGCGCCCTGCTTGTGCAGGCCAGCGGTCTGCTGTTCGCCGGGCTGGCCTGCGCCGCCCAGCAACACGCCGTGACCCTGTACAACGAGCCGCCGAAGTACCCGGCCGACTTCAAGAACTTCGACTACGTGAACCCCGACGCGCCCAAGGGCGGGATCTTCCGCCAGGCCGGATTTGGCGGCTTCGACAGCCTCAACCCGTTCATCAGCAAAGGCGTGCCGGCCGATGACGTCGGGCAGATCTACGACACCCTGACCAAGCACAGCCTCGACGAACCGTTCACCGAATACGGCCTGATTGCCGCCAAAATCGAAAAAGCCCCGGACAACAGTTGGGTGCGTTTCTACCTGCGCCCGGAAGCCCGCTTCAACGACGGCCACCCGGTGCGCGCCGAAGACGTGGTGTTCAGCTTCCAGACCCTGACCAAGGACGGCTCGCCGCTGTTTCGTGGCTACTACAGCGATGTCGACGAAGCCATCGCCGAAGACCCGCTCAAGGTGCTGTTCAAGTTCAAGCACAACAACAATCGCGAGTTGCCGCTGATCCTCGGTCAGCTCCCGGTGCTGCCGAAACACTGGTGGGCCAATCGCGATTTCACCAAAGGCAATCTGGAGATTCCGCTGGGCAGCGGCCCGTACAAGGTCGCCGAAGTGAAAGCCGGGCGCTCGGTGCGCTATGAACGGGTCAAGGACTACTGGGGCAAGGACCTGCCGGTCAATCGCGGGTTCTACAACTTCGACGTGATGACCACCGATTACTACCGAGACAACACCGTCGCCGTCGAAGCGCTGAAGGCCGGCCAGTTCGATTACTGGCTGGAAATGACCGCGAAGAACTGGGCCAACGCTTACAACATCCCGGCGGTCACCGAAGGTCGCTTGATCAAGGAACAGATCGCCAACAGCAACCCGACCGGCATGCAGGGCTTCGTTTACAACCTGCGCCGTCCGGTGTTTCAGGATGTACGGGTGCGTCAGGCGCTCGGCCTGCTGTTTGATTTCGAATGGACCAATAAACAGCTGTTCAACGGTGCCTACTTCCGCACCCGCAGTTATTTCGAGAACTCGGAAATGGCCGCCACCGGCCTGCCCGACGCCGAGCAACGGGCGATTCTCGAACCGTTTCGCAGCAAGCTCCCGGCCCAGGTGTTCAGCGAAGCTTTCGAAAACCCCAAGACCGACGCCAGCGGCATGATCCGCGCCCAGCAGCGCGAGGCCTATCAGCTGTTGCAAGAGGCGGGCTGGAAGATCGTCGACGACAAAATGGTCGACGCCAACGGCAAACCGGTGGTCATCGAATTCCTCCTCGCGCAGACCGAATTCGAACGCGTGCTGCTGCCGTTCAAGCGCAACCTGGCCGACCTCGGCATCGATCTGGTGATCCGCCGTGTCGATGTTTCGCAGTACATCAACCGTGTGCGCTCGCGGGACTTCGACATGATCGTCGGCAGCTTCCCGCAGTCCAACTCGCCGGGTAACGAGCAACGCGAATTCTGGATGAGCGCCGCCGCCGACAAACCGAGCAGCCGCAATACCATGGGCCTGAAGGACCCGATCGTCGATCACCTGGTGGAAAACCTGATCAACGCCGACTCGCGCAGCAGCCTCGTGGCTCACGCCCGGGCGCTGGATCGGGTGCTGCAATGGGGCTATTACGTGATCCCCAACTGGCACATCAAGACCTGGCGCGTGGCCTACTGGAATCACATTGGCCACCCGAAAGTCTCGCCCAAATACGACATCGGGATTAACACCTGGTGGGTCAAGCCTGACGCGAAACCCGCCATAGAAGTCGAAACCAAACTGCAAGCCGACCCTGTGGGCACGGAGTAATCAGATGCTGGCGTATATTTTTCGGCGACTGCTGCTGATCATCCCTACCCTGTTCGGGATTCTGCTGATCAACTTCGTGATCATCCAGGCCGCGCCCGGCGGCCCGGTGGAGCAGATGATCGCCAAGCTCGAAGGCTTCGAAGGCGCCACCAGCCGCATCGCCGGTGGCGGTGCCGAAGTGTCGGTGGCCGGCTCCGCCTATCGCGGCGCGCAAGGTCTGGACCCGGCGCTGATCAAGGAAATCGAGCACATGTACGGGTTCGACAAGTCGGCCCCGGAACGCCTGTGGATCATGGTCAAGAACTACGCGAAGCTGGATTTCGGCGACAGTTTTTTCCGCGACGCCAAGGTTATCGACCTGATCAAGGAAAAGATGCCGGTATCGATCTCGCTCGGGCTGTGGAGCACGCTGATCATGTACCTGGTGTCGATCCCGCTGGGGATCGCCAAGGCCACGCGGCACGGCAGCCACTTCGACGTGTGGACCAGTTCGGCGATCATCATCGGCTATGCGATTCCGGCGTTCCTGTTTGCGATTCTGCTGATCGTGGTGTTTGCCGGCGGCAGTTATCTGGACTGGTTCCCGCTACGCGGGCTGACCTCGAACAACTTCGATGAACTGAGCCTGGGCGGCAAGATCCTCGACTACTTCTGGCACCTCGCGCTGCCGGTGACGGCACTGGTGATCGGCAACTTCGCGACCATGACCCTGCTGACCAAAAACAGCTTCCTCGACGAGATCAACAAGCAGTACGTGGTCACCGCCAAGGCCAAGGGCCTGACGCGTAATCGCGTGCTTTACGGCCACGTGTTCCGCAACGCGATGCTGCTGGTGATTGCCGGGTTCCCGTCAGCGTTCATCGGCATCTTCTTCACCGGCTCGTTGCTGGTGGAGGTGATCTTCTCCCTCGACGGCCTCGGCCTGATGAGCTTCGAAGCGGCGATCAACCGCGATTACCCGGTGGTGTTCGGCACCCTGTTCATCTTCACCCTGCTCGGTCTAGTGGTGAAACTGATCGGCGACCTCACCTACACCCTGGTCGATCCGCGCATCGACTTCGCCAGCCGGGAGCATTGAGATGAACCTGTCCCCTCTCAACCGCCGCCGGTTCGAACTGTTCAAGGCCAACAAGCGTGGCTGGTGGTCGCTGTGGCTGTTCCTGATCCTGTTCGGCCTGAGCCTCGGTGCCGAGCTGATCGCCAACGACAAGCCGCTGGTGGTGCATTACGACAACAACTGGTACTTCCCGGCGATCAAGCGCTACCCGGAAACCACCTTCGGCGGCGAATTCCCGCTGGAAGCCAACTACAAGAGCCCGTACATCCGCGAACTGCTCAAGGCCAAGGATGCGTGGGTGTTGTGGGCGCCGATCCCCTACAGCTACCAGAGCATCAACTACGACCTGAAAGTCCCGGCCCCGGCCCCGCCGTCGGCGGACAACCTGCTGGGCACTGACGATCAGGGCCGCGATGTGCTGGCACGGGTGATCTACGGCTTCCGCATTTCCGTGCTGTTTGCCCTGACGCTGACCGTGCTCAGCTCGATCATCGGCGTGATTGCCGGTGCGCTGCAGGGTTTCTATGGCGGCTGGGTCGATCTGGCCGGGCAACGCTTTCTGGAGATCTGGTCGGGATTGCCAGTGCTGTATCTGCTGATCATCCTCGCCAGTTTCGTCCAGCCGAATTTCTGGTGGCTGCTGGGGATCATGCTGTTGTTCTCGTGGATGAGCCTGGTCGACGTGGTGCGCGCCGAGTTCCTGCGCGGGCGCAACCTCGAATACGTGCGCGCCGCGCGGGCGCTGGGCATGCAGAACGGTGCGATCATGTTCCGCCATATTCTGCCCAACGCCATGGTTTCGACCATGACCTTCATGCCGTTCATCCTCACCGGCGCCATCGGCACCTTGACTGCGCTGGATTTCCTCGGCTTCGGTTTGCCGGCCGGCAGCCCGTCGCTGGGTGAACTGGTGGCGCAGGGCAAATCCAACCTCCAGGCCCCGTGGCTGGGCATTAGCGCGTTCGCCGTGCTGGCGCTGATGTTGAGTCTGCTGGTGTTTATCGGCGAGTCCGCTCGCGATGCCTTCGACCCAAGGAAGTGAAATGAATCAGGACAATCTGATCGAAGTGCGCGACCTCGCCGTCGAGTTCGGCTTGAACGAGCGGCGGCACCGGGTGGTCGAGGGCGTGAGTTTCGACATCAAGCGCGGTGAAACCCTGGCGCTGGTCGGCGAGTCCGGCTCGGGCAAATCGGTGACGGCGCACTCCATCCTGCGCCTGCTGCCCTACCCGCTGGCCCGACATCCGGCCGGCAGCATCAACTATGCGGGGCAGAATCTGCTCGGCCTGAGCGAAAAAACCATCCGCCACATCCGCGGTAACCGGATCGCGATGATTTTTCAGGAACCGATGACTTCGCTCAACCCGCTGCATTCGATCGAGAAGCAGATCAACGAGGTGCTGGGCATCCATAAGGGCCTGACCGGTAAAGTCGCAACCAAGCGCACGCTGGAGTTGCTGGAGATGGTCGGCATCCCCGAGCCGCACAAGCGCCTCAAGGCCCTGCCCCACGAATTGTCCGGTGGCCAGCGCCAGCGAGTGATGATCGCCATGGCCCTGGCCAACGAGCCGGAGTTGCTGATCGCCGACGAACCGACCACCGCACTGGACGTGACCGTTCAGCTGAAAATCCTCGATTTGCTCAAGGAACTTCAGGCTCGATTGGGCATGTCGCTGCTACTGATCAGTCACGATTTGAACCTGGTGCGAAGAATTGCGCATCGCGTATGTGTCATGCAGCGCGGTTGCATCGTCGAACAGGCATCGTGCGCAGAGCTGTTCCGTTCGCCGCAGCATCCGTACACTCGGGAATTGCTCGGCGCGGAGCCCAGCGGAGGCCCGGCGACCAATAAAATCGGGGCGCCGCTGCTCGAAGTCGAGAACCTGAAAGTCTGGTTCCCGATCAAGAAAGGCCTGCTCAAGCGCACGGTGGATTACGTCAAGGCAGTGGACGGCATCAATTTCAGCCTGCCTCAGGGACAGACTCTGGGGATCGTGGGGGAAAGCGGTTCCGGCAAATCCACGCTGGGTCTGGCGATTTTGCGGCTGATCGGCAGCAAAGGCGCCATTCGCTTTGAGGGCAAACAGCTAGACTGCCTGACGCAGAACGAGGTTCGTCCGTTGCGTCGGGAGATGCAGGTGGTGTTTCAGGATCCGTTCGGCAGTCTGAGTCCGCGGATGTGCGTCAGTGACATCGTTGGCGAAGGCCTGCGGATTCACAAGATGGGCACCGCCGCCGAGCAGGAAGCGGCGATCATTGCGGCATTGAAGGAGGTAGGTCTGGATCCGGAAACCCGGCACCGCTACCCCCACGAATTTTCCGGTGGGCAACGGCAACGTATCGCCATTGCCCGAGCGTTAGTGCTCAAACCGGCGCTGATCCTGCTGGACGAGCCGACTTCTGCGCTCGACCGCACGGTGCAGCGGCAAGTGGTGGAGCTGTTGCGTTCACTGCAAGCCAAGTACAACCTGACGTATTTGTTCATCAGCCATGACCTGGCTGTCGTCAAAGCGCTGAGCCACCAGTTGATGGTGGTCAAGCATGGCCAAGTGGTCGAACAGGGAGCTGCGCAAGATATTTTTGCCGCCCCCAAACATCCGTATACACAGCAGTTGCTGGAAGCCGCTTTTTTGGCACCAGCCACTGCGCAATAACCTGAAAGAGGAGCAACACATGGGTTTTCTCGCCGGTAAGCGCGTACTGATCGTCGGTGTCGCCAGCAAGCTGTCCATCGCATCCGGCATCGCTGCCGCCATGCATCGCGAGGGCGCTGAGCTTGCCTTCACTTATCAGAACGACAAACTCAAGGGTCGCGTTGAAGAGTTCGCACAGGGCTGGGGTTCGAGCCCTGAGCTGTGCTTCCCGTGCGACGTGGCCAGCGATGAAGAAATCGCCAAGGTCTTCGAAGAGTTGAGCAAGAAGTGGGACGGCCTGGACTGCATCGTGCACTCCGTCGGCTTCGCCCCGGGCGACCAACTGGACGGCGACTTCACCGAAGCCACCACCCGTGAAGGTTTCCGCATCGCTCACGACATCAGCGCCTACAGCTTCGTGGCCCTGGCCAAGGCTGGCCGCGAAATGATGAAAGGCCGCAACGGCAGCCTGCTGACCCTGTCGTACCTGGGCGCCGAGCGCACCATGCCGAACTACAACGTGATGGGCATGGCCAAGGCTTCGCTGGAAGCTGGCGTGCGTTACCTGGCCGGCTCCCTGGGCCCGGACGGCACCCGCGTCAACTGCGTATCGGCTGGCCCGATCCGTACCCTGGCAGCCTCGGGCATCAAAAACTTCCGCAAGATGCTGGCCGCCAACGAAGCGCAAACCCCACTGCGCCGCAACGTCACCATCGAAGAAGTCGGCAACGCCGGCGCCTTCCTGTGCTCCGACCTGGCGTCGGGCATCAGCGGTGAAATCATGTACGTCGACGGCGGCTTCAACACCACCGCGATGGGCAATATCGAAGAGTAATCTTCGGCCTGCCAATAAAAAACCCGCCAATCGGCGGGTTTTTTGTGCCTGGAACACTGTCCCCCTGTGGGAGCGGGCTTGCTCGCGAAGGCATTCCTTCAGGCAATTACTCATGGCCTGACACACCGCTTTCGCGAGCAAGCTCACTCCCACAGGGTTGCGCGCAGCACCGGGATTTCGTGAACACCCGAGAAACTTGTAGGAGTGGGCTTGCTCACGAAGAGGCCGGCACATTCAACATCGATATCGCCTGACCAGGCGCTTTCGCGAGCAAGCCCGCTCCCACAGGGTCCTGCGCAGCACCGGGATTTCGTGAACACCCGAGAAGCCTGTGGGAGTGGGCTTGCTCACGAAGAGGCCGGCACATTCAACATGGATCCCACCTGACCAGACGCTTTCGCGAGCAAGCCCGCTCCCACAGGGGGCCTGCGCAGCACCGGGATTTCGTGAACACCCGAGACACTTGTGGGAGTGGGCTTGCTCACTAAGAGGCCGGTACATTCAACATGGATACCACCTGACCGGACGCCTTCGCGAGCAAGCCCGCTCCCACAGGGTTGCGCGCAGCACCGGGATTTCGTGAACACCCGAGAAACTTGTAGGAGTGGGCTTGCTCACGAAGAGGCCGGCACATTCAACATCGATATCGCCTGACCAGGCGCTTTCGCGAGCAAGCCCGCTCCCACAGGGTCCTGCGCAGCACCGGGATTTCGTGAACACCCGAGAAACTTGTGGGAGTGGGCTTGCTCACGAAGAGGCCGGCACATTCAACATCGATATCGCCTGACCAGACGCTTTCGCGAGCAAGCCCGCTCCCACAGGGTCCTGCGCAGTACCGGGATTTCGTGAACACCCGAGAAACTTGTGGGAGTGGGCTTGCTCACGAAGAGGCCGGCACATTCAACATCGATATCGCCTGACCAGACGCTTTCGCGAGCAAGCCCGCTCCCACAGGGTTGCGCGCAGCACCGGGATTTCGTGAACACCCGAGAAACTTGTGGGAGTGGGCTTGCCAGCGATGAGGCCCGAATCAGCGCCGCTTCAACGCCTGCTTGTGCGCATACATGGCCTCGTCGGCATCGGCCAGCAGCCGATCCACTGTGTCATGCCGTCGGGAATCGTATTCGATCTGGCCGACGCTGAAGCGAATGTCGTAGCCGCGCTGCAACATCGCATTGCGCTCATCGAGGATTTCCTTGAGCCGCGCCATGATCGCTGTGGTTTCGACGTGACTGGAGCCGGTCAGCAGCGCCACGAACTCATCGCCGCCCAAGCGCCCGACCACATCGCTCTCGCGAAAAGCGATGCGCAGCACATCGGCAAAGGTCTTCAGCGCACTGTCGCCCTCGGCATGGCCGTAGCGATCGTTGATCTGCTTGAAATCATTGAGATCGAAAAACAGCAGTGTCGCCGGTTTGTCCCGGTGTTTGCAGGCGTCCAGCGCATGCTGGGCCAGGGTCTTGAAGCCACGGCGGTTGGACAGCAGCGTCAGCTCATCCATGCTCGCCATCTGCACCGCCATCAATTCCTGCTCGGCCATGCCGGCGAGATCGCGCAACAGGGCGCGCTCCTCGTCGTCGAGTTCGCGCGGTCTGGTGTCGATCAGGCACAGCGTGCCCATTTTGTTGCCATTGGGCACCGTCAGCGGGTAGCCGGCATAGAAACGAATCTTCGGCTCGCCGGTGACCAGCGGATTGTCGTGAAAGCGCGCGTCCTCCTTGGCATCAGCCACCAACAGCAGTTCGTTCTGAAGGATCGCATGACCGCAGAATGACACATCCCTCGGCGTTTCACTGACGCCCAGCCCCACGCAAGACTTGAACCACTGACGATCGCTATCCACCAACGTCACCAAGGCAATCGGCACGTTGAACAGGCGCTTGGCCAGCCGCGTAAGCCGGTCGAAACGCTCCTCCGGCGCGGAGTCGAGGACATTCAAGCCGTGCAGCGCTTGAATTCGGGTTGCTTCATTGGCGGGTTTGATCGGGGCCAGCATCACGCACTCCATCAGGGTCAACGACCGCTAGAGTAGCTTGATTCGCCGACGACTCACATACTCAACCGCCCGCCACCGGACACGGGCCACCCGCGTCGGCCCAAAGCTTGAACTGAGCCACAAAAATGTCATGCGGCACCGGCACCGGCGTGCGCCCTGCTCCGGGGTTCCAGCCCCACAGCACCAACTTGTCATCGCTGACATGTTTGATCAGCGCGGCGAAATCCCGGTCGCCGTTGCTCGAGCGATCCTTGATCATTGCGCACAACTTGTCCGGTGGCAGGCCGATCCACGCCATTTTGTGCGCCGCCGGCGGCAGGCTCCAGTGCGGCGCCCCCGGTGGCGCATGCGGGCCATAACTGTCGGGCGGGTTGCTCTCAGCGTGGCAGGTGGCGCAGGGCAAACCGGCGGCGCCCTTGCCGTCCATGCCGCGCACCACGTTCATCGCGTGCGGTTTGCCCGCATCGAACTGCAGCGGCGAGTCGCCGGGAATGTGACAGTTCTGGCAGCGCGGGCTCTGGAACACCTTCTGCACCGTACCGAACGCCTTGAGCGCCTCCTGATCATCGGCAAACAGGTCCGAGGCGTAGCCGCCCAGCCCCAGCAACATCACCGTGCCCAACAGCAGATGTCGTTTCATCTCACACCCCCGACAGTTGCAGCGGCAGTTCACGCAACCGTTGCCCGGTCAGCGCATACACCGCGTTGGCCACCGCCGGCGCGGTGGGCGGCACCCCGGCCTCGCCGATGCCGCCGGGTTTGTCGATGCTGGGCACGATATGCACCTCGACCAGCGGCATCTCGTTGAGCCGCAGCACCTGATAGTCGTGATAATTGGATTGCACCACCGCGCCGTCCTTGACCGTCAGTTTGCTGTGCAGCGCCATGCCCAGGCCAAAGGTGATGCACGATTCCATCTGCGCGGCGATGCTCTGCGGGTTGACCGCGATCCCGCAGTCCACCGCACAGACCACGCGGTGCACGCGAATCGCCAGATTGTCCTGCGAGACCTCGGCCACCTGCGCCACATAACTGCCGAACGACTCATGCACCGCCACGCCCAACGCATGCCCGTCCGGCAATGGCGCTTGCCAGTTGGCCTTCTCCACCGCCAGATTCAGCACCCCTAGATGCCGCGCATGATCCTTGAGCAAAGTGCGTCGGTATTCGACCGGATCCTTGTTCGCTGCGGCGGCCATTTCATCGATCAGCGACTCCATGACGAACGCGGTGTGGCTGTGCCCCACCGAACGCAGCCACAGCACATTGATCCCGGTCTGCGGCGAATGCAGCTCGACCTGTTGATGGGCCAGGCCTTTGATATACGGACTGTCGGCCACGCCTTCGACCGACGTCGGGTCGATGCCGTTCTTGACCATGGTCGCTTCCAGCAGAGTGCCGGTCATGATCGACTGGCCGACCAGGACATGCTGCCAGCTCAGCGGCAGGCCCTGCCCGTCCAGGCCGATGCGCGCCTGGTGCAGGAACATCGAGCGGTAATAACCACCACGAATGTCATCTTCGCGGGACCAAACGGTTTTCACCGCCATCCCGGCAGCCTTCGCCACTTGCACCGCTTCGGCGACAAAGTCCGAGGTCGGATTGGCCCGGCGCCCGAAACCGCCGCCAAGAAACTCGGTGTGAATCTCCACTTGCTCGGGTTTGAGTCCGGTGATCTTGCCGGCGACCATTTGATCGAGGGTCTGGAATTGCGTGCCGGTCCAGATCTCGCATTTTTCGGCGCTGATCTTCACCGTACAGTTCAGCGGTTCCATCGGTGCATGCGCCAGATAGGGCACGCTGTACTCGACGTCGATTTTCTTCGCCGCCTTGTCGAAGTTGCCTTTCGGATCCCCAGCCTGACTGGCGGAAGTGCCCGGTGTCGCCGCCAGTTTGCGGAAGCTGTCGAGCAGGCCCTGGCTGCTCAGATCCGTATGCGGTCCCAGATTCCAATCGACTTTTAATGCATCACGACCGAGTTTCGCCGCCCAGTAATGATCAGCGATCACCGCCACGCCCGTCGGTACTTGCACCACTTTGTGCACGCCGGGGACCGCCAGCGCCTCGGCGCCTTCGAAGGATTTGACCGTCGCGCCGAACACCGGCGCACGGGCGACCATCGCGGTCATCAAACCGTCGAACTGCACGTCCATGCCGAATTTGGCGCGGCCGGTGATTTTCTCCGGGGTATCGAGGCGTTTGGTCGGCTTGCCGATGACCTTCCAGTCTTTGGCCTCCTTGAAGGTGATCGACTTGGGATCCGGCACAGGCAGTTGCCCGGCGGCGTCCGCCAGTTCGCCGTAAGTCGCGCGTTTATCGCCGGCGATCACCACGCCCGATTCAGTACGAATGGCTGAAGGCGCCACGTCGAAACGCTTGGCCGCCGCCTCCACCAGCATCTGTCGCGCCGTGGCCCCGGCGAGTCGGTAACGGTCGAACTCCATCCAGGTCGAGGTCGAGCCGCCGGTAATCTGCATCCCGCCAAACGCCGGCATGCCGTAATTGGCCGCCGAGGCCGGCGAGTGTTCGACGCGGATCGTCGACCAGTCGGCGTCCAGCTCTTCGGCGATCAGCATGGTCAGGCCGGTCCAGATGCCCTGGCCCATTTCCGAATGCCCGAGCAACACCGTCACGCTGTTGTCAGCGGCAATGCGCAAAAACGCATTCGGCGCGAAGACCTTGCCTTCATTCTCCGCTGCCAGGGCAAATCGATGGGCACCGGGGACGACAAACGCCACCACCAGACCGCCACCCAGCACGGCACTGCCCTTGAGAAATCCGCGACGCGATACAGGACTGTTCATCACCCTTCTCCCAACATGCATCAACCGATTTCGGACGCGCGCTTAACCGCCGCACGGATCCGTGGATAGGTGCCGCAGCGGCAAATGTTGCCGGAGAGCGCCTGATCGATATCGCTGTCGGTGGGTTTGGGGATTTTCGCCAGCAGCGCGGCGGCAGACATGATCTGCCCCGACTGGCAGTAACCGCACTGCACCACATCGAGTTCGGCCCAGGCCTGCTGCACCGGGTGCGAGCCGTCGGTCGAAAGGCCTTCGATGGTGAGAATTTTCTGGCCGTGGGCCACGGCGGTGGCGGGCGTGATACAGGCACGCAACGGTGCGCCATCGACGTGTACGGTGCATGCGCCACACTGGGCCATACCACAGCCGAATTTGGTACCGGTCAGGTGCGCGACATCGCGCAGGACCCAGAGCAACGGCATGTCGGCCGGCACATCGAGTTCCTGATCCTTGCCATTGATATTCAAGGTCAGCATCGGGGATTTTCCTCAGACTCACGGTGTTCTGAAGGGGCGTCGCTACGGCCATCGAAGCCTGTGCGCGCCTCGGCTTATCCCTTTCAGCAAAGCCTAATTTGCGCGTGAAGCCAGACGTTGCGACCACCGGTCATGCCTGCCCCCGAAAATGTCGACTTTAATCCTGTGGCTGATAACGGCGCTCATCCGAACCATCACGACCGGTCTGCGACGAGCGCGGTAACCCATCACAATGGTCAGGAGTCGCGAACATGGGATTTGTCACCACCCAAGACGGCGTCGATATTTTCTACAAGGACTGGGGCCCGAAAGACGCCCCGGTGATCCACTTCCACCACGGCTGGCCGCTCAGTTCGGATGACTGGGACGCGCAGATGCTGTTCTTTCTGGCCCAGGGCTTTCGGGTGATTGCCCATGACCGTCGCGGGCACGGACGCTCGAGCCAGGTCTGGGACGGCCACGACATGGACCATTACGCCGACGATGCGCTGGCGGTGGTTCAGCATCTGGGGGTGAAGAACGTGGTGCATGTCGGCCACTCCACCGGCGGCGGCGAGGTCATCCACTACATTGCCCGGCATGGTCAGGACAACGTCGCCAAAGGCGTGCTGATCAGCGCGGTACCGCCGCTGATGGTCAAGACCGAAAGCAATCCCGGTGGCTTGCCGAAATCAGTGTTCGATGACTTGCAAGCGCAGCTGGCGGCCAATCGCGCGCAGTTCTATCGCGATGTTCCCAGCGGGCCGTTCTACGGCTACAACCGCCCGGGGGCCAAGCCCTCCGAGGGGATCATCGGCAACTGGTGGCGTCAGGGCATGATCGGCGGCGCCAAGGCGCATTACGACGGGATCGTCGCGTTCTCACAGACCGATTTCACCGAAGATTTGAAGAAGGTCACCGTGCCGGTGCTGGTGATGCATGGCGAGGATGATCAGATTGTGCCGTATGCGAACTCGGGGCCTTTGTCGGCGAAATTGCTGCCAAATGGCACATTGAAGTCGTATCCGGGGTTTCCGCACGGGATGCCGACGACTGAGGCAGCTACGATCAATGCGGATTTGCTGGCCTTTATTCGCGGCTGAGGAGAGTGCCGCCTATCTCCTGTAGGAGCGAGCCTGCTCGCGATGGCGATGTATCAGGCAACAAATGTTGAAGCTTTGCTGACGCTATCGCGAGCAGGCTCACTCCTACAAGGGGACTTGATTGGCCTGAAGTGCACTACTCCTCGGAACGACTCGTACGCTCTCGATCACGTTCGTAGTGGTGAGCCAATGGCAGCGCCGGCAGCCAGGCCTCACGACGGATAGTCCACAACTCATAAGTCGGCTTGAACTGGTCAGGCTCGTCCAGCGAGCCGACATTGACTTCAATTTCATCCCCCGAACGCGCAAGTACCGGTGAACCACAGCGCGGGCAGAAAACTCGCCCTTGATACTCGCCGGTTTTGCCGCTGACGGTCACCGCATTCTCGGGGAATATCGCCGAGGCATGGAACAACGCACCGTGATGTTTGCGGCAATCGAGACAGTGGCAGATGCCGACGCGGTAAGGTTGGCCCGATGCTGCGAAACGCACATCACCGCACAGGCAGCCGCCAGTTAATGGGCTCATGGTGTCTATCCTCTGCCAGACTCTGTTCAGCCTTTGAACATAGCAGGCGCACCAGCGAACGCTCACAATCTGCCTTTTACCGGAGACAGCGCCATGCCTTCACCCGAATCCACCCTTCTGCAGAGCTGGCACGAGAACGCCGATGCCTGGATCGAAGTGATCCGCAGCGGTGCCATCGAAAGCCGTCAGCAGGTCACCGATCAGGCGATCCTGCTGGCGATCATGAGCCGTCAACCCGAGCGAGTGCTGGATCTGGGATGCGGTGAAGGCTGGTTGTTGCGGGCGCTGGCAGACCGGGACATCGATGCGGCGGGTGTCGATGGCGATGCGAAGCTGATCGAGGCGGCACGCGAGGCCGGTTCGGCCAAGGTGCATGTCGCCAGTTATGAGGCGCTGGTCGAGGCCAGGGTCGATGTCGGGCGCGATTACGATTTGATCTGCGCCAACTTCTCGCTGCTGCATCAGGACATCATTGCGCTGCTCGCCGCGATGAATGCGTTGCTGGTTCCCGGCGGCTCCTTGATCATCCAGACCCTGCATCCGTGGGCCGTGGCGGCGGGCGATTATCAGGATGGCTGGCGTGAAGAATCCTTCGCCGGGTTCAAGGGCCGGTGGCAGCCGATGCCGTGGTATTTCCGCACGCTGTCGAGTTGGCTGAATGCCTTGGACATGGCGGGGTTCAGACTGGTCGGCCTGAACGAACCGCAGCATCCGCAAAGTGCGGTGCCGCAGTCCCTGTTGATGATTGCCGAGCAGCGCCCCTTGTAGGAGTGAGCCTGCTCGCGATGGCGTAGGCTCAGGCAACACCAACGCCTGTACCGACGCCATCGCGAGCAGGCTCACTCCTACAGGGGTTTGTGTTCGACCGCGAAGCACTTGTCGATCTACGGCACCGCCACTCGACCAAGGACTGACTACGCTGATTATCCTGCGTGTCTAACCTGCCGAGGATGACTGCCATGCAACGCTTTCAAAAACTCACACCGTGCCTGTGGTTCGATGATCAGGCCGAAGCTGCTGCGAAGTTCTATTGCTCGGTTTTCGATCATTCGAAAATCACCGGCCTGACCCACTACAGCAAGGTCGGCCAGGAATTTCACGGCAAGCCGGAGGGTGCGGTGATGACCGTCAGTTTCGAACTCGACGGCCAGACCTTCACCGGCCTCAACGGCGGGCCGATGTTCAAGTTCAGTGAAGCCATATCGTTTCAGGTCAATTGCCAGAATCAGGAAGAAGTCGACCACTTCTGGGGCAACCTGTCGGCCGGCGGCCCGGTTGAGGCCCAGCAATGCGGTTGGCTCAAGGACAAGTTCGGGGTGTCGTGGCAAATTGTACCGGTGGCCTTCATGCACATGATGCAAGACGCCGACACCACTAAGTCGCAAAGGGCGATGCAGGCCATGTTCAAGATGAAAAAACTCGACATCGCCGAACTTGAGCGGGCCTTTGCCGGCCAGAGCTAATACACTCCGGTTCTGGCCTGCCGGGAACAATAACGATGAAACACGCCGCCGCCAAAAGCCCTGAAAAAGCGCCACACTTCTGGCGTGACGACGCCCTGCCCTTCATCGAAGCGCGGGCTATCGCCGATGGCCGTGAGGTCTGCTACTCGCGCCATTCCCATGCGCATTTTTCCATCGGTGCGATCACCGCCGGGCGCAGCATTTACGTGCATGAGCAATCGACGTTCGACGTCGCCGCCGGCACCGTGGTGCTGATGAATCCGGGCGATGTGCACGCCTGCAATCCGATCGATGATCAGCCGTGGTCGTATCTGATGTTGTACGTGGAAACGCCGTGGCTGACGGACTTGCAGCATCAGCTGGGGTTCAGTACCGAGCTTGAGTTCCGCCGATTTTCCACCACGCATTTGAATGACGCTCGGCTGTTCCGGGCGCTGCAAGGGTTGTACGCCACACTGGTCGATGAGCAGCAGGATGTACTGCGTAAACAGAGCGCAGCGGTGGAGTTTTTCAGCGACCTGCAGCTGCGCCTGAACCCGGCGGAACAACCGTTGCGCGAGCCGAATTTCAAGCTCGAACGCGCCGCCGATTTCATTCGTGAACACTGCACCGATCTGCTCAGCCTGGAGGACATCTGCACGGCGGCGCAGCTGTCGCCCTCGTACCTGATCCGCGCCTTCAAGCAGCATTACGGCATGACCCCGCACGCGTTCGTGGTCAACCAGCGCATCCAGTTCGCCCGCGAACGCCTGCGCAGCGGCCAGTTGATTGCCGATGTCGCCCTTGAAGCAGGGTTTGCCGATCAAGCGCACTTCCAGCGCGCGTTCAAACAGCATCTGGCCGCGACACCCGGCCAATATCGCGGCTGACAGCCAAAATCGACTACGCTCCAGATCAGCGGCCAATCCCGGCCCGGGAGTTTGCTCTGGATGATTCTGATTCTGTTGCCGTCCGCCGATTACGACCCGACTGAAAGCAGCGTGCCGTGGCAGGCGCTGCACAACGCGGGCATCGAAGCCCGTTTTGCCACGCCGCAAGGCCTGCCTGCCTACGCCGATTCACGGTTGGTGAGCGTTGGGTTCGGGCCGCTGAACCCGATGCTGATGACGCGCAACGCCGACCTGGACAGTTACGCCCGGATGATCGACAGCGCGGCATTTCTTCAACCGCTGGCGTATGCCGATGTCGACCCGTCTCAGTTCGACGGTCTGCTGATTCCCGGCGGTCATGCCAAAGGCATGCGCAGCCTGCTGGAGTCCGGACAGGCACGGCAAATCGCCCTGCAGTTTTTCAAAGCACAAAAACCCGTGGCGGCGGTGTGTCATGGCGTGCTGTTACTGGCCCGCACCCTTGACCCTGACACCGGACGTTCGGTGTTGTTCGGGCGCAAGGTCACAGCGTTGCTGGCGGCCACCATGGAGTTACCGGCCTGGCTGATGACCTGCGCCTGGCTGGGGCGTTACTTCCGCACTTACCCGCAGACCGTCGAGGCAGAGGTGACTGCCGCACTGTCGCGCCAATCCGACTTTGTACGCGGTCCCCTCATCGCCAGGCGTGATAGCGCAAAAGTGCCGCAAAAAGGGTTCGTGGTGCGCGACGGCAATCTGCTGACGGCGCGCTGGCCCGGTGATTGCCATCGCTTCGCCAAAGAATGGGTCGCCATGCTGCAAGCACGATCGGCTGGGTGAATGACACGAGACTTATGGCAACAGCAGATAAATCGCACTCGCCGCCAGCAACAAAGCCATGAACCGATTGAACAGGCGCATCCCCGCCGGATTGCCCAGATACCCACGTAAAAACGTCCCGGCATACACCCAGCAACCCACTGACAAGTAACAGATCACCAGATACACCGCCGCAAACTGCCAGACCAGCCGCGCCTCGCCATCGGCGACAAACGCGCCCATCCCCGCCACGCAAGCCAGCCAGGCTTTCGGGTTGAGCCATTGCATCACCGCGCCGTACAACATCGACGGCGCACGCGCTGCCTCGCCGGCATTCAACTGACCGTCATCAGCCGCCAGTTTCCAGGCCATGAACAACAGAAACGCCACCCCGGCCAGTTGCACCACCCGGGTCAGGGCCGGCCACAACGTCAGCACTTCATGCAGCCCCAGGCCCATCAGCACCAGCAGCAACACAAACCCCAACGTCGCCCCCGCCACATGCCGCTGACTGGCCCGAAAGCCGAATTGCGCGCCGGAACTCAACGCCACGATATTCACCGGTCCCGGGGTAATGGACGCCACCAATGCAAACGCCGCCATCGACACAATCAGACTCATCGCACACCTGTTTCAATTCAAGGAACAAGATCGCAACACTAACCAGCGCCACCCTTGGGTGTATTGAACAAAATTACCCCGATTAATCTACAGCATCCTGGAACGGCATATCACCTGCCCATCCCCAACCAACTCTTAACGTTAATCCAACTGACAAATATCCAGATACTTTTAAAAACAGTCTGAAACTCAAAACAGATAAATCACGACGGGCAATGTTTTATATTCCCCGGCAACTTCACAAACAGCCACTCCACCGGTGACTGATCGCTGTATTACATCAACCTGGAAACAGAAGAATTCTATATGGATATTACCCGCAACCTGTTCAGCGCCGCCCCCGCTTCCGCCGATGAGCAAGAGCGCCTGAACATTGCCAAAGCCCTGGAAAACAGACACTTCCTTCTGCAAAACTCCAGCACCAGCGATGATGCCCTGCAACTCGTCACCGAGGTGATTGCGGGTAGCGATTTCGACCATGCACATCACGCCGGCAAACTATTGCTACGCACGGTAATACACCATCCGGAATTCGCCAGCTTCACTGAAAAACTGAGCATCGACAAGAACCATTGGTTCATGGTGTTGAGCAATGGCGAAGTTTATGCCGCCCATGAAGAAACAGGTTCTACCGGTACTTACATTCATTACAGCATCATTACCGATCAACTTTATGAAGTCGAAGCGCTGCGCGCCGATGTTGAACTTCTGGCCAATGGCGCCCGGCGTACTGGCGGCATCATTTCTTCCGGCAACAAAGTCCCCTTGCGCAACTGGTTGATCTTTCAGGATATCGACCGACCTGAAGACGAAGCCGCCATCGCCAACCTGATCGACTGCCTGAAATTCACCCTGCCGCCCGCGCCGAAGTTCGGCAACTACTGGGGCATCAGCGAAGAAGCCGACGACGCTGCGCTGATTGTCGAACCCGAGCAATACCCGCTGATCCTGCAGCAGGTGCGCAAGCGCATGGCCGATGCTGGCCGGGATGCCGAACCGTTGATCAACTATCTGACAGATGCGCTGCTGGTGAAGAAAAGTGGCGCGCTGGTGATGGAGGATCCGCGCCTGGCGTGGGAACACCTGCTGGAAACACGTGAAGCCCGGGAGTTTGCGCAAACCTGTCTCGAAGTCCTGCATGGCCCGAATCCGGCACCGGCAATGACCGAAATCACGCGCAGTCGGTTGCTGCTCGCCGCTGTCGTGCTGGATCTGGACATGGGTTCGGAAGAACGGGTCGCGACGCATCGTGGCTTGCGTTACGCGCCGTTGCACGTGCACGAAACCTCGGCCCACGCCCGTGCTCGGCTGAAACAGCAGTTCGAGCAGATCAACCGTGCCGATCCGTTCGCCGCGCACCTGGCGGTGGAATTGGTGCTGGCGGGCCAGTCCCCGGAGTTCCTGGTGCTGACCCCGCAGACGCTGTTGATCGGTTCGCCCGGTTGGGTATTGTTGCGCAAAGCGGTGTTGCTGACGGAACGTATCGCGCCCGGGCTGTCCCTGACACTGTCCTACGCCAAACTGATCAAATTCGCCGCGCTTGCACCGCTCAGCGATGCTCAAAGGACCGTGCATCAAGTCCTCAATCTGCAATGCGTGATGGACTGGGCAGCCATCAACGAAATGCTCCCCGATGAAAAAGCGGCACTGACGCCAGAAGGCGTTGCAACAGCAGCGATGAATCACTACAGCGCTTATGCCAAGGAACTGGAAGACGCACTGCACGCCATTACGGCGGCCCCGGTCAGCCGCCGCAAACTGGCAAGACAAACGCTGCTGGACGCCGGCATTGCTAATCAGGGAGAAATGTTCGCTTCACCGCACAACAAGGGTGGTTTGATCCGCGACACGGTGATCAATCTTTACCTCGCCAACCAGCTGCATCGGAAGAACCTCACCAGCAAATCGAGCAAACGCAATCTGCACGATGTGCATCCCGGCCTGGCGGATCTTGCGCCCGTCAACGGGTTGTACGCCGAGCAGCTCAAACCGCAGCACGAACGCTTCAAGGCGGGTATCAGCACGATGATCCGGCTGGCGTTTTCCAACCTGAGCCTGAGTGAACGGCAAGCGCTGACCCAGGGCGCGTCAACCGTGTACCTGGTGCGCGGCAACCGCAACATTCCCGGTCACAGCGCCGACCACTTCTCCCCGCACGGCGTGGTCATCCTGTGTCGTCACAAATCGAAGCACCATTGCTTCGAGCTGTTCCCGCTACAGGGGCTGTGCCGTACCAGCGAACGTCTGGCAGAGGCTTACTTCAAGGCGTCAGCGTTCAACGAAGACACCGGCAGCTTCGACGAAGCGACCAATGAGGAAACAGGAGTTTTCCCGCGCCTCACCTACCTCGAAAACATCGTGAGCGAGCACAAGGCTTACTTCGAGGGCGCAACGCCTCGGCCAACCGAACAGGCGGACATCAACCGGTTACTGCCGCGCCACCATTGGCAACTTGAAGAGTATGCGCAGATTCGCGAGTTCGGCATGCTGCTTGATCGGCTGGGGGAATTTGCCGAGCACAACGAACCTTCCGCCTGGCATGTCTCGCCGATGGACAGCTTTCGCTCCGCCAGGCTCAAGGACATGGCCGACTTCATTGCACACAAGAACCCGGCCATCACCTATGACGAGTATTACCGGATGGGCTATGACCAGACTGAATACGAAGAGCAGCAGGAGGAGTACGAACGTGTTGCCAACATCATTCTGAATATCTTCATTCCGTTCCGGGGCTGTATCCAGCAACTGACGTCGGATGATCCGGATCAACGCAGCGGGGCGGCTTTCAGCTGTGTCATCGACGCCCTCGCCGTGGCCTTTGTCTTTATCGGGGCGGCCGGAGCCCTGGCCAAAGCCGCGGCCAGCAGCACGCGGCTGTTAAGCTTCAGCCGCGTGGCCGGCAATGTTCTGGTATCGCTGTTCAACCCGCTGGACGGCGTTCCACAACTGCTGGTCGGCACCGGCAAACTGCTGGGTAAAAGTGCGCTGAAGCTCACTCATTACGGCAACACCGTCAGCCGTATCAGTGCTCGTCAACTCCGGCGGCTGACCAGCACCAGCAGCGGTTCTTATGACCTGGTCAAAGCGCTGGGCAAGTCCGGGGCGGCGGCGGAGATTCGCATGACATTACCGACGGTGGCGCACGGGCGAGCACTGTTTCAGGATGACAGCATTGAAACCGCCAGCCAGGTCCTCAAGCGCCTGCTGGACCAGAACACTGCGCTACCCAAAGGTGCCAGCTACGCGGAGCTGGACCAGCTGTACAAAAATGCACAGGTGAGTACCACACGCAAACTGCAAAAGACTCAGGAGCTGGAGGCCCTGATCGGCCAGACGGCACTCGATGATCTGTTGACAACGTTCATGACAAAGAACCGCCACGAATACAGCGCCGCGCGCTCAGCCGGCAGCGAATATTCTGATTTGCTGGAGTCGTTCAGCGAGTTGGAGGCGCGCAAGGTTATCTACATGAAAAACCATCAGCAGAATGTGCTGAAACAGGATCTGGGGGCAGCCCCTTACAACGGCGTAGTGCCCGAGTCACGTTACAACCCTAAAGGCTTTACCGATAACGCCCAGCGAGCCGGAGCGTGGATCGTTCATGCTTCGAACTCACCGGGCAACGACCTCGACAGTATCGTAGCCATACTGAGAGAGTACGCCGACAGCAACAAGCCCCTCACTGACCCGGATCTGATCCGCCAGTTACACGTCAGTATCGCGCCGGCGACCGCTGACATCATTCGTGTAGGCACGCACCCTACAAAATATGGCAGCAACATCAGTGGCTTTTCCTTGATGCAGGATCATCTGAAGCTTCTCGACCCCGCCCATGAACACTTCGGCAAGCAAATGTTCGCTACGGTCGCGGGCTTTCATGTGTTCGGTGACGGCAACGGCCGCACGGGTCGCGCCCTGTATGCGATCCACGAGCTGCGACACAACCGTTTCAGTCCGCTGTCAAAAGAATCGATCAGCGCGCTCCATGGCCTCGACGGCGATTTGTAATCCCGAGTAGACCTGTGGCCCGGCCGGTATCTACCGACCGGGCTATTTCATCATTCGCCCGCAAGCATCACCGGCACCGTAAACCGAAACTCCGTGCCCTGCCCCGGCTCACTGCTGGCCTCGATCCGCCCGCCGTGGGCCTCGACGATGCCTTGGGTGATGTACAAACCCAGGCCGGTTCCGGTCGGATTGCCTTCCTTCACCGTCCAGTAACGATCAAACACCCGCGCCAGGTTTTCCTTGGGAATGCCTTCGCCAGTGTCACGCACAGTAAACACGATCTCTTTACCGTCAGACTTGGCCAGCACGCCCACCGAGCCTTTGCGCGGGGTGAACTTGATCGCGTTGCCGATCAGGTTCGATAACACCTGAAACAGGCGTTCCGGGTCGGCATGGATTTTCAGGTCGGGATCGGCTTCGAACGAGATGCTGATGTCCTTGTCCAGCGCCAGTGGCCCGAGCAGTGACTGGGTTTCTTCGAACATCTGCCCGACATCCAGGGTCTGTGGCGCAATGGTGTAGCGCCCGGCATCGATCTTCGAGGTATCGAGCAAGTCTTCCAGCAGCGTGTTCATCCGCCCGGCTGCCTGCTGCATGGTGTCGATGGCCGTGGAGATGCGCCGCGAAGTGTGCGGCCCATCGGAGCTGAAGGCCTTGTGCAGCATGCCGCAGAGCATCGAAATCACCGTCATCGGATTGCGCAGATCATGCGAGACCACCGCCACCAGTTCATCACGGGCGCGCACCGCTTCCTGCTCGCGGCACACTTGGCGGGCCAGGTCATTTTCCAGTGCCGAACGGCGCAGATCGTTGGCGGCAAACAGATCGCCATGGCTCCATTTGGTGGAGATCCCGGCCATCTCGACTTTCCAGATTTCGAACGAGGTGCGCGGACGCAGACGCAGGCCGGCGTCGGAGTTTTCCAGGTCCAGCGGCTTGCGCGGGTCACCGCTCCAGTTGATGTTCTCCTTGACCTCGGGGCGGAACCACAACACGCCGTTGTCCACCGGTTTGGGCAGGCTCATGGCGAGCACGCCGCTGGCCACTGGCTGAAACTGCGCGGCCGGCGGATAGACGCTCGCCAAGTGATGACTGGCGAACACCGGTTCGCCGGTTTCCTGCAACCATTTGTGCAGCGCGCGAATCTCTTCCGGCTCCGGGCAGTTGCCGTAACGGTGCAGCTGTTTGTCTTCGATGATCGCGATACCGCCGGCCCCCGTCAGCGCCATCAGCACCTCGGGTTGCCCGGCCAGTCCGTCAAAGACGTTTTGCGGCGAGTCGACCATTGCCTGATTGAGCAGCGCCAACGCCTCGACTTTTTCTTCGCGCTGGCGGCTGATTTCCAGCGACTCCATCGCACTGATTTGCAGCGACAGCACCTGGCCGATGGTCTGGCACGCGCTGCGCAGCTCGTGCGGCACATGCAGCGGCTGACGGTTGCCGCAACTGATCAGGCCCCAGAGCTTGTCGCCCTTGAGCAGGGAAATACTCATCGACGACAGCACGCCCATGTTCTTCATGTACTGGCAGTGAATCGGCGACACGCTGCGCAGGGTGGCGAAACTCAGGTCCAGCGGGGTCTGGGTGTCCGGGCGCAGCTTGGGCACCAGCGGCACTGGCTGGTAATCGGCATTCGGGATGATCCGCAGCCAGTTGGTGCGGTACAGCTCGCGCGCCTGCTCGGGGATGTCCGAGGCCGGGAAGAACAGGCCATTGAACACTTCCATCGACGGATCGGACGCCTCGGCGATGACCTGACCGTGACCCTCCTCCTCGAAGCGGTAGATCAGCACCCGGTCGTAACCGGTCATCGCCTGGATTTCCTTGACGCTGATTTCATACAGCGCCTGCAACGTGGTGGCCGCTTGCAGACGCTGGAGCATACGTCCCAGATTGGTTGGATTGCTGGCGACGTTACGCGGCTGGAAATTCTCGACGTGGATTTCCAGTTCCAGAATCAATACGCCCTGATGACGGTGCAGCAGCCCTTCGAACGCAGTGCCGTTGAGCCAAAAATGCAGCGGTCCGGCATCGGCAAACACCGGATGCAGCAACGCGTCGCTAACGGCCGCCGCATGTGCCTCACCCAGCAACTTGTGCAGCGGCTGGCCGATCAGTTCCTGCGCCGGACGTGCCAGCAGGGTCTCGACGTTGGCGCTGATCTGAATGATCTCCAGCGCCGGCTCGCTCAGAGTCAGCAGCAAACCGTGGGGCTGGATCGCCCCGGGAAAGCGGATCGGCTCGTCGGCACAGTTGGCCAGCAGTTCTTCAAAGGCTTCTTTGTCTTGCGGAGTCATGCCAGTACCTCCCGGCTTTCGAGCCAACGCTCGAAACAGCTGAATGTGGTTTGGGCTGCCGCAACCACGGCCTCACGTTCGCCCGCATCCAGCGACCGACTGCCCAGGTATTCAATGAAATCGCGCCAGCGGCGACCGGTGGCGGCGCCATAAATGTCGAGGAATGCCGCGCCATTGTCGGCGTTCAGGCGCAACCTCGAGGCGATTTCGCGGCGCAGGATCTGCCCGCCAAGGGTTGCCCCTTCCAGCACATACAACACCCCCAGGCAGGTCGCGCTGGAGTCGATCACTGGCAACGACTGACACAGCGGCAGACGGGCGATGGTCTCGGCCGCCAGGCCCAGAGCCTGCAGATCATTTAACAGGGTCTGCGACTTGAGACGTGGTGTCAGATCGAAATCGGCAGGGATCGAGCCGCTGTCGAGCAATGCGCTTTCCAGCGGCAGATAAAAGCCGTAGTAAGCCTGCATCAGACGTTCAAAGGCGTTCGCATCGAGGGAATCGGAGAAAAAAGGAAGACGTTTTTCCAGTGCGATATGCAGCTCGGCAGTACCGGCTCGCAGATCTTGCAGCACCAGTGGCACATAAACTTCACGGGCCTTTGCTTGCATGTAAATCGCTCTTGGTGGGGCCGCTTCGGGGCCATGCGGGGTGCTTGCAACGTTGGACGGATACTACACGGCAAATACCTTTTCTGACCTGGCGCACAGTTTTTTTCGGACGAAACCATCGCGTTCTGACCTTTCAGAGTTCCGCAAAATCGGAAAAGTTCGACTCGATTAAAGAGGTTATCGAGGCTGTACCGCGACAGCACCGCGTGACTGTACGGGTCAGCGCGCCCGCAGCCTGTGATAAAAAAGCGTCATCGCTTCTGGAGCCCAAGCCCATGGATCTCGCAACGCTTTCGCTGTTTCTCCCGGCCTGTTTCGCCCTGAACATGGCCCCCGGCCCGAACAACCTGCTGTCGGTCAGCAATGCCACCCGCTATGGCTATCGCCGGGCCTGCGCGGCCGGCGTCGGGCGGATTATCGCGTTCGCCGGGATGATCGCCCTCGCCGGCGCCGGGTTGTCGGTGGTGCTGCAAACCTCGGAATGGCTGTTCCATGCGATCAAGATCATTGGCGCGGCGTACCTGCTGTACCTCGCCTGGCAACTGTGGCGTGCCAACCCCGAGGCTGAGCAGCAGGTGGCGGGAGCGTCGGTGGGGTTCTGGCGGTTGGCGCGTCAGGAGTTCCTGGTGGCGGCGGGCAATCCGAAAGCAATCCTGCTGTTCACGGCATTCCTGCCGCAATTCGTTGACCCGAGCCGTCCGGTACCGGCGCAATTCGCCGTGCTCGGCGCGCTGTTCCTGCTGCTGGAATGGATCGCCATCGGCGCCTACGCCTGGATGGGCCTGCACATGCGCCTCTGGTTCGCCGAGCCGCGCGGCAAGCGGATCTTCAACCGTTGCTGCGCGGGGCTGTTGTCGGCGGCGGCTTCGGTGCTGTTGATGGCCAAACGGGCGTGAGGCCTAGGCCTCTGACGGCCCTTTGAGTTCGACCTGATTGCCGTCCGGGTCGAAACAATACAGCGACAGACCGTAGCCCTCGGCGCCGAAGCGTCTGGCGGCTTTTTCCACGCTCAGGCCGTGTGCCTGCAAGTGTTGGGTCAGCGCCGGTTCGTCGAAGGGTTCGATACGCAGGCAGAAGTGATCGACGTTGCGTCGCTCAGTGCCGGCCGCCCCGCCGCCCTTCTTGCCCAGCTCACCCTGCAGGTCGACAAGGTCGATCATCGAGGTCCCGGCGCGCAAATGCACCAGGCCCATTTTGTCGTTGTGCTTGACCACCTCGGCACCGAATACCTGACCGTAAAAATCGATACTGCGTTGCAGATCGGCGACCCGCAGGACGATGTGATCGAGGTGTTGAATGATGAACGGCTGCATGGGTTGGCTCCATCGAATCGGCGACCCGCTGATTGTGGTGCAGAATCGAAAAAATTCACTGTCGATTTTTCGGTGGAGCCATCGAAATCCTGGATTTAAGCTCAGGCCATGAACATACAAACCGCACTGCTGCCGCCCCACGCCGAGATGGTTCGCGCCATGCTCGAACGCGACACCGCCTACGAAGGGGTGTTCTTCACGGCCGTGAAAACCACCGGGATCTTCTGCCGCCCCAGTTGCACGGCGCGCAAGCCGAAACCGGAGAACGTCGAGTTCTTCGCCCATGCCGATGAGTGCCTGTCGGCCGGTTATCGCGCCTGTCTGCGCTGCAAACCGCTGGACGCCGCAGCCATCGCCCCCGACTGGGTGCAGCGCCTGCTGAAAGCCGTCGATGCCGACCCGGAGGTGCGCTGGAGTGATGCACAGTTGCTGGCCGAAGGTATTGAACCGCTGAAACTGCGGCGCTGGTTCAAGCAGCATTTCGGCATGACCTTCCATGCGTGGCTGCGCACCCGCCGACTCGGCATGGCGCTGGGCGGGATTCGCCAGGGCACCTCGATTGACCATGCGGCGTTCGACTCAGGCTACGAATCGCTCAGCGGTTTTCGCGATGCGTTCCAAAAGTCGTTCCACATCACCCCGGGGCGCGCGGCCAACAGTGAGCCGCTGCTGTTCACCCGTCTGACCACGCCGCTGGGGCCGATGATCGCCATGGCCGAACGGCGCGGACTGGTGTTGCTGGAGTTTCTCGATCGCCCGGCGCTGACCCGCGAAGTCGAAGCGTTACAGACCCGCCATGGCTACGTGGTCGCGCCTGGGCACAACGCGCATTTGCAGCAGATCGAAGAGCAGCTCAACGAATATTTTGCCGGGACGCGCACTCTGTTCAGCGTGCCGCTGCACCTGCCCGGCAGCGCATTCGACCGGCAGGTCTGGGAGCAACTGCTGCACATTCCTTATGGACACACCAGCACCTACGGCACCCTCGCCGCACGTTTGGGCAAACCCGGCGCCAGTCGTGCGGTGGGGCTGGCCAACGGGCACAATCGGTTGGCGATCGTGGTGCCGTGCCATCGAGTGATCGGTGCGGACGGTTCACTGACCGGCTATGGTGGTGGGCAGCCGCGCAAGGCGTTTCTGCTGCGGCTGGAAAACGCTGCGGTGCAGCTCACGCAACCACTGGCTTTCTGAAGATTTGCACCACTCACTAGAAGGGATTTCGATGAACGCGCTCGACACTCGGTTTCACCAGTTACACCAGGATGGCCTGCTGATCCTGACCAACGTCGCCGACGCCACCGGTGCGAGGCTGGTCGAGCAAGCGGGCGGCAAGGCTGTCGCTACCAGCAGCGCGGCGGTCGCGTGGGCGCACGGCTATGCGGATGGCAATACCCTGCCCCTCGAACGGCTGATTTCGACCGTGGAATCCATCGCCCGGGTGATCAAGGTGCCGTTGAGCGTGGACATCGAGGCCGGTTATTCCGATGACCTCGGGCGCGTGGCCGAAGTCATCGACGCGGTGCTCGCTGCCGGTGCGGTCGGGATCAATATCGAGGACGGTAGCGGCGCCCCGGAACTGTTGGTGCGCAAGATCGAAGTGGCACGCGAAGTCGCCCGCAAGCGCGAGGTGAAGCTGTTCATCAACGCGCGCACCGACGTCTACCTCAAGAGTCTGGTACCGGCCGAGGATCGCGTCGCCGAAACCCTGCGCCGTTCGGCGTTGTACCAGGCGGCCGGGGCCGATGGCTTGTTTGCTGCCGGCGTGACTGCCGCGTATGAAATCGAGGCAATCTGCAAGGGCACGTCACTGCCGGTGAACGTGCTCGGCTTCGCCTGCCTGCCCTCGCCGACTGAGCTGCAAGCCCTGGGCGTGCGCCGCTTGAGTGCCGGTTCCGGCATCGCCGAATTCCTTTATGGCGCGATGGGTTCGCTGGTGAAGAGCTTCCTCGCCAGTGGCAAGCTCGACACCCACGACCTGAAGGCGCTGACCTACGGCGAAGTCAACGGCCTGCTGAAATAGCATGCTGGATCGTTATCAGGCGGCCAGCGAGTTTCTGGCCGCACTCGACGAGGACTGGCAGCGACACATTGCAGCCATCGGCCCTTGTCTGCATCAACCACACCCGGCGCGTGATCCGTATGAGTCGCTGGTACGGGCAATCGCCTATCAGCAACTGCACGCCAAGGCTGGGGATGCGATTGTCGGGCGCCTGGTGGCGTTGTTTCCTGGGCAGACGTTTCCCCGGCCTGAGCAGATTCTCGCGACCGACTTCGATCAGTTGCGCGGCTGCGGCTTTTCGGCGGGCAAGATTGCGACTATTCAGGGCATCGCCCAGGCGACGCTGGACGGCGTGGTGCCGGATTACCCCACCGCGCTGGCGATGGACGACGAGGCGTTGATCGAACGCCTGGTCAGCCTGCGCGGGGTTGGCCGCTGGACGGTGGAGATGTTGTTGATCTACAGCCTCGAACGCATGGATATTTTGCCGGCGGATGACTTTGGCGTGCGCGAGGGCTATCGGCGCTTGAAGGGGCTGGAGGTGCAGCCGACGCGCAAGCAGATGATCGAGATCGGCTTGGCGTGGAGTCCGTATCGGACGGTGGCGGCGTGGTATTTGTGGCGCATGCCAAAACCGCTGCCCTCACCCTAGCCCTCTCCCGGAGGGAGAGGGAACTGACTGGGGGAGACTTGAGATATCCGCCGACCTGAAATAGCGGCTGTGAATCCATAGTCACCCCGGATTTTCAGGTCGATGTATTACGCAAGACTCCTCGGTCGGCTCCCTCTCCCTCCGGGAGAGGGCTGGGGTGAGGGTTGGCTTTTCAGAGGCCCGATTTCAACCGGCTGAACGCCCGAATCAAAGCCCGATTGAACGCCTTGCCATTGTCATGCTTGCCCCCACATTTTGAAATGCGTTCCCCTGTGGGAGCGGGCTTGCTCGCGAAGGCGTCAGTCGATTCAACCTCAAATCAGAGACCAGACTTCAACCGGCTGAACGCCCGAATCAAAGCCCGATTGAACGCCTTGCCATTGTCATGCTTGCCCCACATTTTGAAATGCGTTCCCCTGTGGGAGCGGGCTTGCTCGCGAAGGCGCCAGTCGATTCAACCTCAAATCAGAGACCAGACTTCAACCGGCTGAACGCCCGAATCAAAGCCCGATTGAACGCCTTGCCATTGTCATGCTTGCCCCCACATTTTGAAATGCGTTCCCCCTGTGGGAGCGGGCTTGCTCGCGAAGGCGCCAGTCGATTCAACCTCAAATCAGAGACCAGACTTCAACCGGCTGAACGCCCGAATCAAAGCCCGATTGAACGCCTTGCCATTGTCATTCTTGCTGTACAGCGAAGCCCGCACCGCCTCCGACGGATACGTCCCCGGATCATTTCGGATCGAGGCATCGACCAAAGCATCCGCCGCCGTGATCGCATTGGCGTAATGGATGGTGTCCGTGATCGGCGCGATCACCTCGGGAGTCATCAGGTAATCCATCAACGCCAGCCCGGCCTGCGGATGCGGCGCGTCCTTGGGAATGACCATGGCGTCGAACCAGATCAGCGTGCCCTCCTTCGGGATGCGGTAACTGAGCTGGAACGGCTTGCTCGCCGCTTGCGCCTGCCCTGCTGCAATCGCCACGTTGCCGTTCCACGACATCGCCACGCAGGTGTTGCCGTTAGCCAGGTCGCTGATGTTCAGGTCGTTGTCGAAGTAGCGAATGTACGGGCGGATCTTCGCCAGTTGCTGCTCGGCGAGCTTCAGGTCATCAAGGTTCTGCCGGTTGATGTCCAGGCCCAGGTACTTCATGACTGCGGCGAACACTTCGTTTGGATCGTTGAGCAGACTCACCCCGCAATCGGCAAATTTAGAGACCACGGCCGGATCGAACAGCATCGCCCAACTGTCCGTTGGCGCCTCCGGCAGACGCTGCTTGATCGCCTGCTCCTGATAACCGACGCCGGTCGTGCCCCAAGCGTAGATTCCAGCAAAGCGGTTGCCCGGATCGAACACCGCCATGTGCTGACGGAACTCTTCACCGACGCCGGAAAAATGCGGCACCCGCGCCTTGTCCAGCGGCTGGATCGCACCGCTCTCGATGGCCCGCGACAGGTGCTGGCCGGCAGTCAGCACCAGGTCATAACCGCTGCGCCCGGTGAGCAGTTTGGTCTCCACGGTTTCCAGCGAATCAAAGTGATCGGCGACCACATGAATGCCGGTCTGCGCCTCGAAATTCTTCAGCGTATCCGGGGCCAGATACTCACCCCAGATGTACAGGTTGACCACCGGTCTGGCGGTGTCGGCGGCCTGCACACACAGGGGTGCAAGCACCAGCAGTAACGCTTGAGTCAGTTTGTGCAGGCCCATCATCACACCCCCTTCTTGTGAGGCGCGCCGGCGTATTGCGGCATGGTGATGCACGCAACGTTACCGCCACCGAGGAGGATTTCCCGGGAGTTTTCGATGCCGACAATCTTGTGCTGCGGGAACAGTTCGGCGAGGGTCGCCAGGGCCACCTGGTCGTTGCGATCACCGAACAGCGGCACCACGATCGAGCTGTTGCCGGCGTAGTAATTGATGTACGACGCGCAGATTTTGGTGCCGGCCTGACGGGTGTGCGTGCTGTCCTGCTGATCGAGGCCTTCGGCTTCTTCGGCAGTCCACTCCAGCACGTCCGGTTGCGGCAGTTTATGCACGATCAACTCGCGACCACGGCTGTCGCGGGTGCTGCGCAGGATGTCGTAGGCCTCCTGATAGATTTCCCACTGCGGATCATCGCGGTTGTCGGTCCATTGCAGCACCACTTCGCCCGGGCGTACGAAGCACGCCAGATCATCGACATGGCCATCGGTCTCGTCGAACTTGCAGCCCCGTGGCAGCCAGATCACCTGCTCGGCGCCGAGGTAATCGGTCAGGCGTCGAGTGACCTCGTCCTTGCCCAGATGCTGGTTGCGATTGCGGTTGAGCAGGCACTGTTCGGTGGTGAGGATGCTGCCCTGGCCGTCACTCTGGATGCCGCCGAGTTCGGCAATCAGCGGTGCGCGGTAACGGTCGAAACGTTCGATTTCGAGGATCTTGCTGGCGATCTGGTCGTCCTTGTCCCACGGGTAGTACAGCCCGCCGTCGAGCCCGCCGTAAGCGTTGAATTCGAAGTCGACGCCACGCACTTCGCCGCTCTGGTCGTTGACCACGAAACACGGACCGCTGTCGCGGAACCAGGTGTCGTTACAGGTCATCTCGACCACGCGCACCTGCGGCGGCAACTGGCGGCGGGCAGTGGCGAATTGCGCAGCGGAGGCGCACACGGTGACCGGTTCGCTCTGCGCGATGGCGCTGACAATCTGTACCCACACTTTCTGCGCCGGTTTCGCACCGTTGCGCCACACGTCGGTGCGCTCCGGCCAGCCGAGCCAGCAACCGGATTTGGCTTCGAATTCGCCGGGCAGACGAAAGCCGTCGTGTTTGGGGGTGGAGTCGAGCAAACGTGCCATGGTCAAACCTCGTCTTGGGGTTGGGAATGACCACAGGCTACGGTCGCGGACGGCTGGCCCGCCAACGATGATTATTGCGGAACAGTTGAATTCAACTCATCAATCGGCCAGTTGATCGTTGAACCATTCGAGCATCTGCGCCACTGCCGGACGCTCCAGGCGCAGTCGCTCGCAGACCAGCGCGTATTGGCCAAGCGCGGTCATGCTTGACGCGAACGGCCGCACCAGGCGCCCGCTCAGCAAGTCCTCCTGCGCGGTGAGGTTGTCGCCCATCGCCACGCCCTGCCCCTGCGCCGCCGCTTCCAGCGCCAGACCGGCGTGGGCGAAATACAACTGGCGCTGCGGGCGCAGATCGCCGGCGTGACTGGTGAGCCAGGCGGTCCAGGTCTTGCCGTCCTGATCGTCGTGCAGCAAGCAATGACGGGCCAGGTCCTTCGGGGCTTTCAGAGAGCCCTGGTTGAACAGTCCGGGGCTGCACACCGGGAAGAATTGCAGCGCCGGCAACGGCCTTACGAAGTAGGCGCTGCTGTCCACCGGGCCGGTGCCGTAGGTGATCGCCAGATCGATATCTTCGCCGGGGGCACTGGCGTCAATCGGCTGCTCGTAGAGATGCAGGGTGATGTGCGGATAGCGTGCGTAAAAATCGGTGAGGCGGTTCATCAGCCACTTCTGCGCCAGTTCTGCGGTGACCGCCAGGCGCAACACCGCCAGCGAGGATGGATCGCGCAGTTCATCACAGGCCTCGCCGATCAGTTCGAAGGCCTGCTGCAGGCTCTGCATCAAGCGCCCGGCGGCGATGGTCGGGCGGATCTGCCGGCCTTCGCGGATGAACAGCGAGACGCCGAGTTGTTCTTCAAGTTGCCGGATCTGGTGACTGACCGCGCTGTCGGTGACGCACAACTCGGCGGCGGCCCGACCGAAATGCGCGTGGCGGGCGGCGCATTCGAAGGTTCGCAGGGCGGCCAGTGAGGGGAGTCTTCGCATGGATTGGGGGGCCTTTTTTGGGGACATGCTGACCGGGCCTTGAGCAGGCGTCCAGTGGCACCGCGTTATCGTTCTTCGCGAGCAGGCTCGCTCCCACATTCTCGAACGCGCTCCCCTGTGGGAGCGGGCTTGCTCGCGAAGGCGTCAACATGATCACCACAAATCTTCTAGGCTCAACCGCACCCATCCAGCCAACCGGAGGCCCCCCATGCACCTCGAAGGCTCCTGCCACTGCGGCGCCGTCACCTTCAGTCTGACCAGCGCCCACCCCTACCCTTATCAACGCTGCTACTGCTCGATCTGCCGCAAGACCCAGGGCGGTGGCGGTTACGCGATCAACCTCGGCGGCGATGCGGCCAGTCTCAAAGTCCAGGGTCGCAAGCACATCAGCATCTACCACGCGAAGATGAAGGAAGAAGGCGAAAAGCGTGCCCATCGCAGCACAGCCGAGCGGCATTTCTGTTCTCAGTGCGGCAGTGGCTTGTGGCTGTTCAGCCCGGAATGGCCGGAGCTGATTCACCCGTTCGCTTCGGCCATCGATACGCCGCTGCCGGTGCCGCCGGAGCACACGCATTTGATGCTGGGGTCGAAGGCGCCTTGGGTCGAGGTAGATGCGAAGCCCAAGGACAAACAGTTTGCGGTGTATCCCGAGGAGTCGATTGCGCAGTGGCATGAGCGATTGGGGTTGGTCAAATAAGTACAGTTTTGTGGTGTGATTGATGGCCCTATCGCTGGCAAGCCAGCTCCCACAGGTTCCGGGGCGTACACAAAGCCTGTGGGAGCTGGCTTGCCAGCGATAGGGCCGGAACTGACAGCACAAATCAGTCCAGATGCGCCCAGGTCATCCGGAACGACGCCCCACCCCAAGCCGATTCCCCGACCTCGACCTGCCCGCCATGGGACTGCGACACCCGCCGCACCAGCGCCAACCCGAGCCCGAATCCACCGGTTCGCCGATCGCGACTGGCATCCAGCCGCGAGAACGGTTCGAAGATCTTCTCCCGACCTTCCACCGGCACACCCGGACCGTCGTCGTTGACCCGCACTTCGTAGTAATCGCCGCTGCGCACCAGCGTCACTTCGACTCGCTGCTCGGCATAACGAATGGCGTTGCGCAGCAGATTGATCACCGCCCGCGCCATGAAGCGCGGCTCGATGCGCACGGTGTCGAGCCGACAATCACCGATCAGCAACTGCACCCCCGCCGCTTCCGCCTCCAGCGCGACGCTGCCAACCACGCTGTCGAGCCAGTTGGCGGCCTGGATGTTTTCACGCTTGATCACCGTCGCGCCACGTTCGAGGCTGGCGTAGGTCAGCAGCTCGGAGACCATTTCTTCCAGCTCGCCAAGGTCGGCGTACATGTCGGCGATCAGTTCGCGGTTCTGACTGGCGTCCGGCTGTTGCTTGAGTTGGTCGAGTTCGAACGACAATCGCGCAATCGGCGTACGCAGTTCGTGGGACACCGCGTTGGTCAGCTCGCGCTGATTGGCGATCAGGCTTTCGATCCGCGCCGCCATCAGGTTGAAGTGCTCGGCCAGATCGCGAATGTTCGAGCGTTTCGACAGTTGAATGCGCACCGACAGGTCGTTGTCGCCAAAGCGTTCGGCGGCCAGACGCAGTTTTTCCAGATCACGCCAGTGCGGGCGCACCCAGAAGAACAGGACGATGCCGATCAGCACTGCGAGCATCGCGTAAGCCACCGCGATGTAGAACGGCATCAGGCTCGGCTCGGGCGGCAGCTTGATGCTGAGCAGTTGCGAGCCACCGTCGATGTTGCTGATGAACTGGGTGTAGTTGTCGCGAATCACCAGCAGGTTCTGCGCCAGTTCGGCCTTTTCCTCAGCGCTGAGCGCCAGTTGATCGGCCTCGACCAGTTTCAGCGACAGACCGTAGTGCGGACGCAACGCTTCCAGTTGTTGCTCACGCGCCGCTCCCTGCTGATCGCGCATGTGTTCGACCAGTGACCACGCCTGACCGCGCACTGCTTCACGGTTGTAGGCCTGCATCTGATTGTCGAGCAACGCGTTAAAGGTGTGCTCGACGGTTTGCAGGGCCAGAACCAGCCCCACCGTCATCACCAGAAACAGCCCGAGGAATAACCGCAGCATTTACAGCTCCCACGCGAACGGATTGAACAGGTAACCCTTGCCCCACACGGTCTTGATGCACACCGGCTCGCGGGGATTGTCTTTGAGTTTGTTGCGCAATTTGCTGATGTACACGTCGACGCTGCGGTTGAGCCCGTCAAAAGCGATACCGCGCATGCGATTGAGGATGTCATCGCGGGACAGGGTCTTGCCGGCGGCGCTGGCCAGCAGCCACAGCAGCTCGAATTCCATGGTGGTCATTTCGATGATCTCGCCGGCCAGACGCACTTCGCGGCAGCTGCGATCGATGCTCAACCGTCCGAACTCCAGCGAGCTGACCACGCCGCTGTCCGGCACCTGGCGCCGCTGCAAGGCGCGCAACCGAGCGAGCAATACCGGCGGTTTGATCGGTTTGATTACGTAGTCATCGGCGCCGGATTCCAGACCGAGAATGTGGTCGAGATCGTCTTCCTTGGCGGTGAGGATGACAATCGGCGTGTCCGCCACACTGCGAATTTCCCGGCACACATGCAAGCCGCTCTGCCCCGGCAGCATCAGGTCGAGCACCACCACTTTGGGCTGGAACTCGAGAAACGCGGCCACCGCCAGATCGCCGCGATGCACCGCGCGCACTTCGTAGCCATGCTGTTCGAGAAAGTGCGCAATCAGCGTGGCCAGACGCTCGTCGTCTTCGACCAGCAGGACTTTGCCAAAACCCAGGTTATCCATAACGACCGTCTGCCAACCCATGTGTGAAGTGGGCGACAGTATGGCGGCAATCGCCGCCGAGGCGTTGTTTCGGGCAGCAAAAACCGGCCGCAGGGGCCGGTTTTCGGTGATATTTCATACTCTTAAGAGTTTTTAACAGTTTGTGTCTCAGGCCGCAGCCGGCACACCACTGTGAAAGCGGAACTCTTCATCCGGCGACTCGATCAGCTCCTGCTCGGCAGCACGCACCTTGTCGATCACCTGAGCGATGTCCTTCGCGTCGCCGTACTGGTAAGCCAGTTTCAGATAACCCTGAAAATGCCGCGCCTCGCTTTTCAACAGGCCGAAATAGAACTTGCCGAGTTCTTCGTCGAGATGCGGCACCAGTGCTTCGAAACGCTCGCAACTGCGCGCTTCGATAAATGCACCGACCACCAGCGTATCCACCAGTTTCACTGGTTCGTGACTGCGCACCACTTTGCGCAGACTCGACGCGTAACGCCCGGCGTGCAGCTGGCGCAGCTCGATCTTGCGGCGCTTCATGATGCGCATGACTTGTTCGTGGTGCACCAGTTCTTCCCGGGCCAGACGCGACATCATGTTGATCAGGTCGACGTGGGAATGGTACTTGGCTATCAGGCTCAGCGCGGTGCTGGCGGCCTTGAACTCGCAGTTCTTGTGGTCGATCAGCAGGGTTTCCTGATCGGCCAGTGCCGCCTGGACCCAGGCGTCAGGCGTGCGGCAGCCAAGGAATTCGTGGATTTCGGGAAGGATCATGGGGCTCACGGTAAAAGGTGTACGAGCAAAGGCCGCCGATTATACCGGCCTGCCCGCAGACCACCAGTCGCAGGCGTTGATATGCATCAAGTCGCAGGCACATGAGCAGCAACTATAGTTGTGCTACGCCGTGCCTTTTCTTTGCTGGAGACTCCGCTCATGCAAGCCATTCGCAGCATTCTGGTGGTCATCGACCCCGAACATTCGGAAAGCCTGGCGCTCAAGCGCGCCAAGTTGATCGCCGGTGTGACGCAGGCCCATCTGCACCTGCTGGTGTGCGACCGCAAGCACGACCACGCGGCCATGCTCGGTGTACTCAAAGCCGCGCTGATCGCCGATGGCTACAGCGTGACCACCGAACAGGCGTGGAACGAGAGCCTGCACGAAACCATCATCGATGTGCAGCAGGCCGAAGGCTGCGGACTGGTGGTCAAACAGCACTTCCCCGACAGCGCCCTGAAAAAAGCCCTGCTGACCCCGGCCGACTGGAAACTGCTGCGGCACTGCCCGACCCCGGTACTGCTGGTGAAAACCAGCACACCGTGGAAAGACCGGGTGATTCTGGCGGCCGTCGATGTCGGCAATGCCGATGGCGAGCACCGGCATTTGCACACCACGATCATCGATCACGGCTACGACATCGCGAGCCTCGCCAAGGGGCATCTGCATGTCATCACGGCCCATCCGTCGCCGATGCTGTCCTCGGCGGATCCGGTGTTCCAACTCAAGTCGACGATCGAGGCGAAGTACCGCGAGCAGTGCAAGGCGTTTCAGGCTGAATTCGATGTGGATGACGAGCATCTGCACATCGAGGAAGGCCCGGCGGACGTGCTGATTCCGTTCATGGCGCACAAGCTGCAGGCGGCGGTGACGGTGATCGGCACCGTGGCGCGAACCGGGTTGTCAGGCGCATTGATCGGCAATACCGCCGAAGTGGTGCTGGATGCGCTGGAAAGCGATGTGCTGGTGCTCAAGCCGCAGGAGGTTGAGGATCATCTGGTGGAGTTGGCGGTGAAGCATTAAGCGTTGCGGTGCCTGAAACGGCCTCTTCGCGAGCAAGCCCGCTCCCACAGTGGATTGATGTCGAACACAAAATCCCTGTGGGAGCGGGCTTGCTCGCGAAGCTTTTGATCTTCAGGCGCCGAAGGCGTCCTTGAGGAAACCGGGAGCGATGTAACGCTGATAATGCGCTTCCGACAGCAGGAAGAATTCCCGATCAATGGCATCGCGCAACTCCGGCAGGTTCCAGTCGCGGAACTCCGGCAGCAACACCATCCCGTAGGCTTCCAGATTAATGATCACCCGCGCCCCGCGAGCAATCAGCTGATAGGCCCAGCAATATTCCGACTGATGCGGCACGAAGCGGATCTTGCGCTGTTCCAGTTGCAGGCGCAGACGCGCCGGATCGAAGATCTCGACCTTGCTGGCCATCACTTGTGACAGCAATTGCTCCAGCCGCAACCACACCGCACGCTTTTCCTCCTCGCCGTAACCATTCCAGTGGATCACTTCGTGGTGGAAACGCTTGCAGCCACGGCACACCAGGTCTCCGTAAACAGTGGAGCAGAGGCCGACGCAGGGGGTCTTGATGGTCTGATTGGGCATAAATTGGCAAAACACTGAAACGCGGAACAGGCCGGCATGTTAGCCCTTTGTCGGGCATTGATCACCCCTCAAACGTCAGGGGCAAGCGCTGGCTCGCGGTTTGCCTCACCTGCGCACAACGCCACCAAAGTCCAATAGAGCGCGACTTACCTTTAAATTTTTTTTGCCGTAGAATCAGCCAGCCTTTTAAGGCGCCAATGTCCGTTAGAAGCTGTTTTCAAAGCGTCACGAGCACAGTCGTTCCTTCAGAGCGGTGTTGGCGAAGGGTTTTTCCAGCGGGGAAAAGCCCAACGCCAACCCTCATCAGCTCCCCGTTCTGCAGGCGTAAAACTTTGAAAGCAGCTTCTGTAAGGAATGGTCGGTAATTCTGGCTAAGCGGCCCACAACGCCGCGCAGCGCATGAGTACGAGCATTTCGCGACGAGCGTCCCGGACACCCATTTGGGACCACTGATGAGGGTAATAACTGTGCTTGAAGCCTACCGCAAACATATCGAAGAGCGTGCAGCCCTGGGTATCGTTCCCCAGCCGCTTAACGCCGAACAAACTGCAGGCCTGGTCGAGCTGCTGAAGAATCCTCCGGCTGGCGAAGAAGCTTTCCTCGTTGACCTGATCACCAATCGCGTACCACCAGGCGTGGACGAAGCCGCTTACGTCAAAGCCGGTTTCCTGTCGGCCCTGGCCAAAGGCGAAGTCTCCTCCCCTCTGCTGGACAAGAAGCGCGCTGTAGAACTGCTCGGCACCATGCAGGGCGGCTACAACATCGTGACCCTGGTTGAACTGCTGGACAACGCCGAACTGGCGCCAGTGGCTGCCGAAGAACTCAAGCACACCCTGCTGATGTTCGATGCCTTCCACGACGTGGCTGAAAAAGCCAAGAACGGCAACGTTCACGCCAAAGCCGTGCTGCAATCCTGGGCTGACGGCGAGTGGTTCAAGAAGCGCCCGGTACTGGCCGACAAGATCAGCCTGCGCGTGTTCAAGGTCACCGGCGAAACCAACACCGACGACCTGTCCCCTGCGCCAGACGCCTGGTCGCGTCCTGATATCCCGCTGCACGCCCTGGCCATGCTGAAAATGGCTCGTGACGGCATCGTTCCGGACGAGCAAGGCAAGACCGGCCCGATGAAGCAGATCGAAGAGATGCGCGGCCAAGGCTTCCCGATCGCCTACGTCGGTGACGTGGTCGGTACCGGTTCCTCGCGTAAATCCGCGACCAACTCGGTCCTGTGGTTCTTCGGCGACGACATCCCTTACGTGCCGAACAAGCGCGCTGGCGGTTTCTGCTTCGGCAGCAAAATCGCTCCGATCTTCTACAACACCATGGAAGATGCCGGCGCACTGCCAATCGAGTTCGACGTGTCGAACATGAACATGGGCGACGTGATCGACCTGTACCCGCACGCAGGCAAAGTCTGCAAGCACGGTACCGACGAAGTCATCACCACCTTCGAAATGAAGACCCCTGTGCTGCTGGACGAAGTCCGTGCCGGCGGTCGTATTCCGCTGATTATCGGCCGTGGCCTGACCGAGAAGGCTCGCGCCGAACTGGGTCTGCCAGCATTCGATCTGTTCAAGAAGCCTGAAGCACCGGCTGAAAGCACCAAGGGCTTCACCCTGGCGCAGAAAATGGTCGGCAAGGCTTGCGGTCTGGCAGAAGGCCAAGGCGTTCGTCCTGGCACCTACTGCGAACCGAAGATGACCACCGTGGGCTCTCAGGACACCACCGGTCCAATGACCCGTGACGAACTGAAAGACCTGGCGTGCCTGGGCTTCTCCGCTGACCTGGTGATGCAGTCTTTCTGCCACACCGCGGCGTATCCGAAGCCGATCGACGTGACCACCCACCACACCCTGCCTGACTTCATCATGACCCGCGGCGGCGTTTCCCTGCGTCCTGGCGACGGCATCATCCACTCGTGGCTGAACCGCATGCTGCTGCCGGACACCGTGGGTACCGGTGGTGACTCGCACACCCGTTTCCCGATGGGCATCTCGTTCCCGGCCGGTTCCGGCCTGGTCGCGTTCGCCGCTGCCACCGGCGTCATGCCGCTGGACATGCCGGAATCGATCCTGGTGCGCTTCAAAGGCAAAATGAAACCTGGCATCACCCTGCGTGACCTGGTTCATGCCATTCCTTACTTCGCCATCCAGAACGGTCTGCTGACCGTCGAGAAGAAAGGCAAGAAAAACGCCTTCTCCGGCCGCATCCTGGAAATCGAAGGCCTGGAAGGTCTGACACTGGAGCAGGCGTTCGAACTGTCCGACGCCTCGGCCGAACGTTCGGCTGCCGGTTGCACCATCAAGCTGTCGAAAGAGTCGATCACCGAGTACCTGCAGTCCAACATCACCCTGCTGCGCTGGATGATCGGCGAAGGCTACGGCGATGCACGTACCCTGGAACGTCGCGCGCAAGCGATGGAAGCCTGGATCGCCAACCCTGAGCTGATGGAAGCCGATGCCGACGCCGAATACGCCGAAGTCATCGAAATCGATCTGGCCGACATCAACGAGCCGGTACTGTGCGCACCGAACGATCCGGACGACGCCCGTCTGCTGTCCAGCGTTGCTGGCGAGAAGATCGACGAAGTGTTCATCGGTTCGTGCATGACCAACATCGGTCACTTCCGCGCTGCCGGTAAACTGCTGGATCAGGTCAAGGGTCAGCTGCCTACCCGTCTGTGGCTGTCGCCGCCGACCAAGATGGACGCTCACCAACTGACCGAAGAAGGCTACTACGGCATCTACGGCAAGGCCGGCGCGCGCATGGAAATGCCAGGCTGCTCGCTGTGCATGGGTAACCAGGCACGCGTTGAGCCGAACAGCACCGTGGTCTCGACTTCGACCCGTAACTTCCCGAACCGTCTGGGCGACGGCGCGAACGTCTACCTGGCTTCGGCCGAGCTGGCGTCCGTGGCTTCGATCCTGGGTCGCCTGCCGACCGTCGAGGAGTACATGGAATACGCTGGCAAGATCGACAGCATGGCGGCCGATGTCTACCGCTACCTGTCCTTCGACCAGATCGCCGAGTTCCGTGAAGCAGCTGCGAACGCCAAGATTCCGGTCGTTCAAGCCTAACGTTACAAAGCAATAGAAAACGCCGCCCATCGTGAGATGCGCGGCGTTTTTTTATGCCTTGGAATACCGGGGGTTAAGTGTTGAGTTTGAGGGCTTGCCGGACCGCGCCATCAACGCTCAGCCCGCTAAGCGTCACGCCATTTGCTTGCACTTCAGGCAACGCCTCCAGCACCGCCAGTGCCTCATGCTTGAGCCGCGCCAGAATCAACCGTTTGCCTTCCTGATGCACCCGCAGGAAAAACTCCTGCATCGCCTCGATGCTGGTGCCGTCCAGGTCCGGGGTTTCCTCCAGACTCAGGATCACCGTGTGCACCGGCGCCTCCGAATGGCGAATCAGGCGCAACGCTGCACCGAGAATCCGCTCGACGTTGGCAAAGAACAACGCCTCACTGGGCCGCACAATCAACACTCCCGGCTCGGTTGTCGCCGTTGGATGACGTTGCAGATCGACAAAATCATGCCCGCCGTCGATCCGCCCGAGCACCTGAATGTCCGCCGCCGACATCTGTTTGAGCATCAGCAGCACGCTGATGGCCACCGACACCAGCAACCCGTCGAGAATGCCCAGTACCAGCACCGCCCCCACCGCGCACAGCACCAGCACCCGATCCCGGCGCCAGACGAAATAGCGCCCCAGCGGCTGCAGACTCAAGCCCCGCGCCAGCGCATGAATCACGATGGCCGCCAGAATCGGCTCCGGCGTCAGAGCGATCCACGGCAGTACCGTCAGCACGATCACCAGTACCACCAGCGCCGCCACCCCACCGGCCCAGCGGGAAGTCGCCCCGGCAGCCTCGTTCGCCGACGTTGCCGAATACCCGGCCCCCGCCGGCATGCCATGGAACAATCCCGACAACAGATTCGAGGCACCCAGCGCCAGCAGATCACGGTTGGAGGTCACACGATCACCGTGCTTAAGCGCGTAAGAGCTGATCGAACCGTAAGACTCGGCGTACAGAATCATTACCAGCGCGAACCCGACCTCACCCAGCCGCAGCCAGTCGGCAAACGGCAACACCGGCAGGCTCGGCACTTCAAGGCTCAGGTCGATTAAACCGATCATGCTCACGCCATGAGCCGGCAGGTTCAGCCATTGCCCGGCGACAATGCCGATCACCACCACCAGCAAACCACCGGGGACCCGTGGAAAGCGCGAAAACAGTCCCAACAGCAGCAACGCCACCGCTGCGACAGCCGCCGCCGGCCAGTTCCATTGCGGCAGTTGTTCGAGTAATTGCGGGGCGAAGCGCACCAGATTGGCGTCGGTCAGATGCACGCCGACCACGCTGGCGACCTGCTTGAGGATGATGGTCAGGGCCAAGCCGAAGGCAAACCCACGCAGCACCGGCTTGGCGATAAACGACGTGACAGTGCCCAAGCGGAATACTCCGGCCAGCAAGAACAACCCACCGCTGACCAATACCAGCCCGATGGCCAGCGTAGAACGCAGCTGCGGATCGCCATTGGCCAGGGTTGCAGTCGCCGCCGCCAACACCGCCGCCGAGGAAGAAGTGGCCGAAACAATCGCAAAACGGCTGGTGCCAAACAGCCCATAACAGAGTAACCCGGCAAACAAGGCGATCACCCCGGCCTGGGGCGCCAGCGCGGCGATGGTGGAATAAGCGACTGCTTCGGGCAACAACAGACCAGCAATCGACAGACCGGCGAGGATGTCCTGCCAGCGATTGGGTGGTTCTACAGGTTGGGGCGCGCTCGACAATCCACTGTCTCCAGACGAAAAAAAGCCGCTGTGCGCATCACGCACAGCGGCCACTGTAGCTGAGTATCTGGAGCTTTGGCTTACGCCGTCAGCGAATAAATCAACGCCGAAATCGCCACCAGACCTACGGCGGTGACAAACACGTTCGACGCCTGACCGCGATAGCGTGCCATCGCCGGGACTTTACGGATGGCGTACATCGGCATCAGGAACAGAATCGCGGCGATCACCGGGCCACCGATGGTCTCGATCATGCCGAGGATGCTCGGGTTCAGGGTCGCGACGATCCAGCACACCACCAGCATGAACGCCGCCACGATGCGATCCAGCGCCTTGGCGCCCGGACGCTTGCCGCTCTTGACGATCAGGCCCTTGAGGCCTTCGCTGGCACCGATGTAGTGGCCGAGGAACGACTTGGAGATTGCCACGAACGCAATCAACGGCGCCGCGAAAGCGATGGTCGGATTGCTGAAGTGGTTGGCCAGGTACGACAGGATCGACAGGTTCTGCGCCTTGGCTTCGGCCAGTTGTTCCGGCGACAGGGTCAGCACGCAACTGAAGACGAAGAACAGCACCATCACCACCATCAGCAGGTGGGCGCGGCACAGGATCTGCGAGCTGCGCTGGTCAGCGTTGACCCCGTAACGACGCTTCTGGTCCACCGCAAACGCCGAGATGATCGGCGAGTGGTTGAACGAGAACACCATCACCGGAATCGCCAGCCACAGCGTGTGCAGCAGCGCCGACGGCGCCGGTACTTGCGAAGCGGTGGTGAGAATGCCGCCATTCCAGTGCGGAATCAGGTACACCGCGAGGAACAGCAACGCAACGATGAACGGGTACACCATCAGGCTCATCGCCTTGACGATCACCTGCTCGCCGCAACGCACAACGGCCAGCAGGCCGAGGATCAGCACGAACGACAGCAGCGCGCGCGGTGGCGGCGTGATGTGCAGTTGATGGTCGAGGAAACTGGCGACCGTGTTGGTCAGACCGACGCTGTAGATCAGCAGGATCGGGAAAATGGCGAAGAAGTACAGCAAGGTGATCAGCGCGCCGGCCTTGATGCCGAAATGCTGCTCGACCACATCGGTGATGTCCGCGCCTTCGCGACCGGAGAGTACGAAGCGGGTCAGGCCTCGGTGGGCGAAGAAGGTCATCGGGAAGGCCAGCAGCGCGAGGATCACCAGCGGCCAGAAGCCACCCAGACCGGCGTTGATCGGCAAAAACAGGGTACCGGCGCCAATGGCCGTCCCGAACAGTCCCAACATCCACGTGGTGTCATGGCGATTCCAGCTCGACAGTTCAGCTGGTGCTGCCGCTTCATAGCGTTCGTCGACGCTATTGGCCTGATCATTCATCCGGTCGGATCTCCGCATTCCGGTCACTTGCCACTCGGTCAGGACGCGTCGGAAAAAACCGACAGACATGCTCCGGCCGAAACAGGGGCGCGATTCTCCGCGATAAATGAGCAGAAGCAAAGACTTAGCTGAGGAATGGTTGTACGGAGCAGATCAGCGGGTTGTCGTTTTCGGGAAAAATCCTGTCGGCTGCGGATACGCGAGATGTCGTTTTCCGGCAAGTTTCAACGCCAATTCGAACGACAGGACTTGATCAGATCGATCGAGCCAGGAGAAATCCGAGCGACATGCAAAACAGGCCGAACGCCAACATTCCCAGGATTGGGTAAATATCGCCCTTGTTTTTAATACGCATTCTTTCTTCCCACTCATCGTGCTCACGTTCCAGTTCTTCCATTCTGGCTTTGAGGTCATAGGTGTTCATGTACGTTTTTCCTTTTTGGCTTATGGGTCTGACGGTGGTGAAACAAAAACACTCAAAACTTGAAAAAAACACTTGCTACCGCAGTGATTGCAGTCACCAGGGCACCTAATACGGCGAGCGGATATAAATACGTTTCCCTGCTTAGCTTCTTTTCTTCCGCCAGAAGTTTTTTTCTTTCGGCGATGAGTTTGCGTGTTTCATTTCGGAGCCTTTCGAGTTCCAGGTGTTCTCGATTGTTTTGAAGCATTTGCCTTCCTTGGCGATTGGCAGTCATTGCCCGGGCTGCTTTGTGCCCACATGATTTCGCGTTCATCACCATTCCGATAGCAGATGCATCTGCCAAGTTCGTAGGCAAAATCCGCGAAAATTGTAGGCAGCCTCATACAAAAACAGCGGCGAATTCATCACTCCACACTTTCAATTTGGCCGACATGCTCTAGCGTGAGAGGAGTCCCCTGCCCCCACGGAGTCTCTGCCCATGCCCCTCGTCCGCGTCGAAATCAAAAAACACGCCGATCCCACCTTCGCCAAACGCATCGGCGAGCAGATCTACGCCGCCATGCGCAGCGCCATCAACGTCCCGGAGTACGATAACTTCCAGGTCCTCAACGAACACGACGGCGAGCATTTCATCTTCGACCCGCAATATCTGGGCATCCAGCGCACCGATCAGTTGGTGATCATCCAGATCACCCTCAATGAAGGCCGGACCCTGGAGCAGAAAAAAGCCCCTGTACCAGGCCATCGCCCAGAACCTGAACACCCATCTGGGCATTCGTCTGGAGGACGTGTTCATCAATCTGGTTGAGGTCAAAAAAGAGAACTGGTCGTTCGGCAACGGCATCGCCCAATACGCCAGTTGACAGCCCGCCACGGGCCCCCGCATCATCGGCCACATGAACGTTTGCGCGCTGCACCTCACCCGTACCACCACGACCGCCACCGGCGGGTCGTGGTGTTTGTGCATGAGGTAAAACCCGCGCAGCAAACCCAAGGCCCCGCCAGCAATGGACGGGGCCTTGTTGTTTCTCCCGTCCGTGCGGCTGCTGTTGCAAACCAGTGAGTCACTCAAGGAGAAACACCATGTCCGCAGCACTGTTGATCATCGATATGCAGGTCGGTCTGTTCCATGGCCCGGAACAACCCCATGACGGCGAACGCCTCCTCGCCAATATCCAACGCCTGATTGCTCTGGCTCGCCAACAACACGTGCCAATCTTCGCCGTGCGCCACACCGGGCCGGAAGGTTCGCCGATTGCTGCGGGCAGCCCATTCTGGCAATTGCTGCCGGCACTGGAGCTGGATGCAGAAGTCGATACCCTCTTCAACAAATCCCGCCCCAATGCTTTCCACGGCACGGACCTGGCGCGCCGACTCGAATCGGCGCAGATCAATGACCTCTATATCGTCGGAATGAAAAGCCAGTTCTGCATCGACAGCACCTGCCGCGCCGCTGCCGACCTCGGTTTCAAACCCGTGCTCGTGGCCGACGCTCACACGTGCATGGACACCCCCGCGCTCGCTGCGCAGGCGATCATCGATCACCACAACGCAACCCTCGGCGCTGCCTTCGCCCGGTTGATCAACAGTGCCGACGTGACGTTCTGACCCGCCGCCCTGCGAATTGACGTCGCTGCACTGTAGTGCGGTTACGTCAATGCAGCATTTGTAACTGCATCGGCGTTCCTACAAGGATGTTTAATGTTGATCCGCGTTCACCGAAGTCAATAACCGACGACTGCCCATAGTTCTGGGCATTGATTTCATCTAACGCCCATCCCGAATTAAATTCATTTCGGGATTTCAGATAACTCCTACAACCTAAACCAGCAAAAACAAATCGAACAAAACGTTACGCAAGGCAAAATAACAACTCTTTGTTACAAGCGAATACTCAGCCATTGAACAATTCACAACTACGGGCCTATATTTTTCTGGCATTGAGTTCAGGGAATCAAAGAACGCAAAGCGAATTACCCGGGCGTAGTGGGAATTTCGACATGGGATCCCGAACGCAATCGTTATGAGTTCTTCCACACCGACACGGGCGAATCAAAATACAACAACGGCGGTGGTGGTTATTTCTTTATTCCCGGGAAGTGCCACGCGACATGCGCAATGAGAATCCGCCTGTACGGATCTACGTTGTTCTTGCGCCTTATATCGGAACGGTCCAGACAAAGTCCGCCACCCAACAATAAACCAGGAGTCCACCATGCAAAAAACAATGAAAGCATTGCTGATGTCGACGCTATTGATCTCCTCGGCCTATTGCGCAGGCGTCAGTGCGCAAGCTGCCACCCCGCCGGTCAAGGATGCTGTCGCTACAGCAGACAACGCGATGATGTTGACCGTGTTCCTGAAACACGATCAGTCGCGACCGCTGAGCGAACTCAAGGCCCAGCTCGCGCAACAGGGGTTCTATAAAACCTTTCCCCCGGCCGGGGTGGAAGTGGTGAGCTGGAACATCATGATGGGCATCGGCCAAGTGGTCACCGTGCGCTTCCCGGCATCGCGCCTGGCCGAAGTCAACCTCGCACTGGAAAACACCGCGTGGGGCAGTTACCGAACCGAGTTCTATCCCACCTACGATTTCAAACCGATTGCCCTGGCCGAACAAACCAAAGCCCAAACAGCGCAATGATCCCGTCAGCACACTGGATAGCCGGTGTGCTGCCGCCCTTGCTTCTTGCGCGAAGCCGTCCAGAATCAGAACACCACAACGCGAATCAGCATGATTGCCAAGCCGCTCCGCATTCAGCACTCTGAACCGAATTTCGCAACCTGCCCCGCCGACGATCACAGGAGCCGCGCAATGCCCGCAACCGTTCTGGTACTGGTTGAAACCATCAATGACTATTTGCCGATTCTCGAGCATCAGGGCTTTCACCTGATCCTCGCCCCCACGCCTGCCGAACGTGCGCAAGCCATCGCCAGCCACGGTAGCCGCATCGATGCGGTATTGACCCGTGGCCCGTTGGGCCTGACCGCCGACGAAATCGCGGCCCTGCCCGCGCTGAAAATCATTACCGTGATCGGCGCCGGATACGAGCATGTCGACCTGCAGGCTGCCAGTGATCGCGGCATCACCGTGACCAACGGTGCCGGGGTCAACGCCTCGTCGGTGGCCGACCACGCGATGGCGATGCTGCTGGCGCTGGTGCGCGACATTCCGCGCTGCGACGCCGCCGTGCGTCGCGGGGAATGGCCGAAGATCATGCGCCCGTCGCTGGCCGGCAAACGCCTGGGGATTCTCGGGCTCGGCGCGGTGGGCATGGCGATCGCCAAGCGCGCGCACCTCGGTTTTGACATGCAGATCAGCTACCACAACCGCCAGGTGCGCAGCGATGTGCCCTACACCTTCTGCTCGACGCCGACCGAACTGGCGCGGGCCTCGGACTTTCTGATCGTCGCCACGCCGGGCGGAATTGGCACTCAGCATCTGGTGACGCGTCCGGTGCTCGACGCGCTCGGGCCTGCGGGATTCATTGTCAATATTGCTCGCGCCAGTGTGATCGCCACCGCCGAGCTGATCACGGCACTGGAACAACGGCGAATCGCCGGCGCCGCGCTGGATGTATTCGACCACGAACCACAAGTACCGGACGCATTGAAAACGCTCGGCAACGTGATACTGACCCCGCATGTCGCCGGTCTGTCGCCGGAGGCTACGCAAGGCACGGTGGAACTGGTGGGGAAAAACCTTACGGCATTCTTCTCGGGGCAACCCGTGCTGACGCCAATTCAGTTACCGCCGAAAACAGGCCATCAACGCGTGCGCTAAAGCACGCCAAGCAACGTCCACAAACGCCGCGATTCAGCGTCGGCGCTGATCAGCTCGCCGAGCAATTCGCTCAATGGTTTATTACCCCACTCGACTCCGCGTCGAATCAGGTACGGCACCGGGCTGTGAGGCTCGGTGCGCGCCAGGTATTCGGCGATCAGCAGCAATTGGCGGTAAGCCTCTTCACGACTGGCCGGCTCGCGTAACACCTGAGCCACCGGCGCCTCTTCGACAACCTGCGCCACGGCAACAGGCGTCTCGAGTGTTGCAGGCGCGGGCGTCGGTTGTTGTGGGTGCATGGCGATGAACTCCTGAACCAGCGTCAGTAGCGCCTCAATGGTTTGCTGCAATGGCCCGAAGCCCGGCCCTTGACCGCCCAGATAAGCATCGCTCCACGCATCGAGACGTTGCAGGTGTTGCAGACTCAACAGCAGACTGCCCTGCGTGCGCAGCCAGAATGCCAGCGGCGTCGCGCGGATCTGCTCACTGAGCCGTTTCTGTTCGTTGCGCGCATTTTCCGCCGAAGTCTTTGCGCCTTTACTGTCATTGGCCTGAACCTGCTGCACTTTCAGGCGACGCCAGACTTCAAGGGTATAAACCTCGAAATCACTGTTGTTCGCGCCGAACAACGGCACCCGGGTCAGCAAAATTTCACAGTACCGGCGCACCAGCCATTCCAGCGGAATCACCCGCCACGACTGATCGCCGTCCTCGGCTTGCGGGTGCAGGTGCTCGGGAAAACGTTCACACAATCCGGCGATCAGCGCCAGACTGCCGGGCAACCCGTCCAGCGCTTGCAGGTGCAGCCACGCTTCGCCGAGCCAGGCGCTGAGCATCAAATCCTTGCTGCGCTCCAGCAGCAGGCAGGTGGTCAGTTTCTCGACTTCCGGCCAGTTAGCGCGCTTGAGCGTCGATTGCCAGACCCCGGTCGGCAGGCTCGCATCGTCTTCGCGGCGCAGATCGCGCAACTGGTCGAACTCGCGTTCATAACGCAGATCGACACCACACGGCGCCTCGGCGCTGATCGGCGCGAGCAACTGGTCGATCAGCTCTGGCAAGGTTGTCAAAGGCAGGCTCACAGATTCTCCTTGGAGGCTTCGAGGGCAGCGGTCGTGTTGGTCATCTGAAAGGGTGAACGCGGTGCGCGGGTAGGCAATGGCGAGATCGACAGCGGCAATTTTGAGCCCTGGCTCATCAGCGACAGGCGCACGAACATCCGCGTGAATTCGCTGGTGACGCTGTCGGTCGCCGCCGTAACCGGCAGGCGCAACGCCAGCGGAAAATCGGTGTAATCCATATTCGGCTGACGCTGCACCGAGAAGTGCGCACGCATCAAGCGCAGCAGCGACCACGGCCCGCCGTACTCCCAACCGGCCTCCATGTCGCGCACCACCAGGTTCGGTTGCAGCGGATCGTTGACCGGGCGCTCCTTGCCGTTGCGTGCCCAGCGCAGGGTCAGGCGGATCGGTTGGCCGACCATCCAGCGCAGGTTCGGCTGTTCGACGCCGGGGTAGTTGATCTGCTGGTTACCCGCCAGCAAGCCCCAGGCAATCACCTGATCGGCGCCCCTTTCTTCCTCGCGGTCGGTGCGCCAGCGCACGTCGAGTTCCACCCCGAGGATGCCGCTCTTGTCGCGCACGAACAGCGGAGTCAGCCACACGCTGGCCTGCTTCAGGCGGTTGAGAAAGTCTTCGGCGGCCAAGCGCTCCGGAGTCTGGCTCAAGACCAGTCCGGCCTGCGCCACCGGCAGGCGCTTGTCGATGATTTCCAGAAAATGCTGGACCCGTGACGGGTCGGCGTCCTGCGCCTGCACCCCGTTGGCAAACGGGAAGCGGTCGGCCAGGTATTGATTGAAATAGTTGGCCAGTTCATTCCAGGCCGTGGCCGCTTCTTGCTGTTGCAGGAACTGGCAACGCTGCATCGCCGACTGCTGCAACTCCACCGCACGCATCGCCAGCGTGCCACGCCCACCCGCCAGGTTGGCCGTTTGCAGAACCTGCTGGCAGGAACCGGTGTCCATCTCGATGAAATCACGACTGACCAGTTGCTCGATCTGCGCCGGGGAACTCGCCGGGTTGGCGTCCTTGTACTTGAGCAATTCATCGTTGAGCGCGCTGAACTGGGTCACTCGCTCGTAATCCAGCGCCGACAGGTTGCCCTGCTGGGTCATCAGCCACTGCAGGGCCGGCGCGCGACGTTCGGTGATGCCGAGCATGGTGTTGAACTGCTGTTTGAGACTCAGTTTCAGATCCTGCACATCACTGGCACCGAACAGCTGCAGGCCGAGGTTTTTCGAACCGTTCCACTGACTGATTTCGGCACGGCCACCGAACAACGGTTGCGCGGTGATTTCTTCAAGACCGCTGACGATCTGCGCCAGCGCCCGCCGGTTCAATGCGCCTTGCAGACGCGCGGCGAGGTCGCTGCGGTGCACCTCGACAAAGGCTTTTTGCAGGGCCATCGCCTGTTCGGCCTGAACGTTGAATACCGCGTACGGCTGAGTCTGGTCGTTGTGATCCTTGAGGCTCAGCCACATCGCCTGGGCGGCGGCAGTTTCGGCCGCTTGCAGCAAGGCATCGCGATACACCGGCGGGATGCGCGGCAGCTCTTCGGCGACATAACTTTTGTAGCTGGCGAAATAGCTCAACGAGGTATTAAGGTCATCGCCGTCGACGGTCTGGCCCTGCATATTGACGTTGTCCTGCGTGGCGCGCATCGCGATCGAAACGAAGTCGCGCCTGAACAGCGCCTGCACGGCGTTGTTGAGTTTCACCACCTGATCCTGCAACGCCAGTTGCCCGCTGCCCTGCTGCACCAGCAGGTTGCCGCGAGAACCGACCTGGGCGATCCACTGATCGCGAAAACTCTGCTGCAACTTGCTCGCCTGGGCGTCGAGTTGTTGTTCAACGGCAGGCCCGAGCAATGTGCTCTTGCGTACCTTGTCGAGAAAGTCGCGGTAGCCCGGTACCAGTTCCTGGCCCTTGCCGCGACTCCAGGTCGAGTTGGTCAGGGCGATCGCCGCTTGCAGATCATCAATCAGTGCCCGCAGATCTTCCAGCTCGCTCAGGCTGTTGCCGCTGCCCGCCTCCAGTTGCTCCAGATGCAGCTTGAGATAACCTGCCTTGCTGACAAAGTTGTCGGCGAGGAAGTACTGATCGAGCCAGCGTTCCATCAGCCCGGTGAAGTTGCTGACAATCAGCGGCCGCTCGACGCTCAGGTCCAGCGCCTGCAGATCACCGCCATCCCCTGCCGCCAGCAGTCGGTTGTAATAAGCGGCATGGGGCAAGGTGGCGGCGTTGAGATTCAGTGACAGCGCGCTGTTGCTCAGTTGCACCAGGTCATCGAGTGGCACTCGCTGGTTGTTCTGCACTTCACCGAACAACTGATTCTGTTGCTCCAGACGCAATGCGCGATCCACCAGATCCGTGGCCTTCTGGTAGTTCTGCCATTGCGCCGGGTCTTCGCTTTCGACGCTGGAGCGCCGATCAGTGCTGCGAATCGCCTTGATTTTCGCCAGCTCCGCCACCAGCAGATCGTGCAGCGGCACCAGCATATGGCGCTGGGTCGAGCGGAACAGTTCCTGTTCGATCCGGGTATCGAAAGAGGAGAACCACGAGGTCGGAAACACCAACGACACGTAGTGCCAGTGCGGCGCTTTTTCCAGCACGCGCCAGAAGCTCTGCACATTGCGCCGCGTCGGCTCGATGCGATGCGCTTCGTCGGTGACGGCGACATAGCTCTTCTGCGCGCCCTGCATCAGCCGCGCCAGTTCGTGAGCATCGCGTACCGAATCGTGCCAGACCCAGATCATCGCCACCGCCCACAGCACTCCGACCACCAGCGCGACGCCGGCAGTGATTCGTTGCCAGCGCTGACGCAAGCGCAACAGGCGCGGCACACCCTGGGCCAGCCCTCGTTCGCCGACCAGGCGCTGGCGCCACAACTGGCGCACGAACGCACTGCGCTGCAAGCCGCTGTCATCGGCGGAAAACCCGTCGAGCGCATCATCGGCCGGCTGATTCGCGCTGAAATACACGCCGCGAAAACACGGCGCCTCACCCTGCGCGTTGCCCTGAAATACCGGCTCCAATACGTTCTGCAGGCCACGGCGCAGGCTTTCCAGACGTTCCGGCAACGCGTACAGGTCCGCGCTCAGGTGCCCGGACAAAGTACCGATTTCGATCACCGCCTCGGCCAGAGCCCGGTGCAAGCTGTCCAGCGCCTGGTCGCTCCATTGCCCCTGCCAGACCGCATCGCGCGCGTAGGGCGATGACCAGCCCAGGGTGCGATCACGGGCCTCATCCGGCAGTGCACTGATCAGTTCCTGAAACCCGGGCAGTTCTTCAAGACCCGTGACGATCACATACACCGGCACACTCAAACCGAACCGTTGCAGCAGATCGATGAAGCGCCGACGCGCCGCCAGACCGAGTTGGGTGGCCTGCTCCAGGTTGTCCAGACGACTGACCGGCACCGTCCAGATCACCCCGTCCAGCGGACGTTTGCTGCGCAGGCGTAAAATCAGCCCGAGCAGACGCCACCAGCCGCCGCGTTGCAGGTGCATGCCGTCCTCGGGCAAGAACAATGCTTGCGGCACCACCAGCACCGCGCCCTCGGGGTCCGACCACCAGCGGCCGAACCACGCCGGTTTGTCGGTGGGTTGCAGGTGCCATTCGTTGACCAGTTGCGTGCCCTGGATTTCATCCCCGAGCATCAACAACCACGGCATTTGATAACGATCATGGGTGCCCTGCTCTTGCTCCATGTGCCGCACCGAAGCGTAGAAACTGCGGATCGCCGCGCCGCTCTGGGTGCGCAGCCACCACACCGCGACCGCGATGATCACCAGCAGCAACAACAGCGCGACCACCCACGCGACAATCGTCAAAGTGCTCATGAGTCTTGCTCCGGGGCCGCCACTGAATCGCTCATCTGCAGCACCGGCTCCAGTTCCGAACGAATGTCACGCCACAGAAACTGGCCGATCCCGGTCAGCAACAGAACCATCGCCACAATCCCCAGCGCCAGGCGAAAGCCGTCCGGCAACGCCGTGCGTACCGGTAGCTGCAACGGCGGTACCTGCGAGGGTTGCACCAGGCGCTGACTGACATCGGCATAGTCGGCCTCGTCTTGCCAGGCGAAGTTGAACAACGCCAACCGCCACTTCTCCAACTGCGCCTGGCTGTGTTCGCCGCGCAGTCGCCCATGAAAACCGAGGATCAGGCACTGCAGGTAGACGTTGCCCAGATCGCGAGCGGTCGGTTGTTGTTCATCGAGCACTGTTTGAATCGCCGCCGGCAGTTGCTCGCCGGCCTGGCGCGTCGAATACAGACGCGACTCCAGAGGTTTGCTCTGCCAGGCCGATTGCCCCGGCCACGGGCTGAACAACAGGGTTTCATCAACCAGCGCGACAAAGGCATAGACCAGCGCCTTGACTTGCTCAGTGGCCGAATCCCCTACCCGTGAGTACGCCGTGCGCCACAATCGTTGCGAGGCCTGAGTCGAGAGTTCGACCACGGTTTCGACCAGAGCCGCCTCGTCCTCGCGGTCCTTGGGCAACTGGCTCCAGTCCAGCGACCATTGCTGCCACGTCTGCCGAAATGCGCTGCTGAGCGGCGCGTCCTGCAAACTCAGATTTCTCGTTCCGGCCCCGGCAGTCCCTTCCGACATGCTGCGTTCCTTGTGTGATCAGGCACTTTCACTCGTCTGCGCAACAAACAGCACCACCTGCCACGGACTGCTGGTCAACTTCGCTGCTGGCGCGGCGATCATCAGTGGCAGTTGTGCGTCGAACCACGCGCCTTCGGCCGTGACCACAAACAGCCGCGTGTCATCGCCGACGCTGTAGGCCACTTGTTCACTGCGGCTCATGGCCTGGTGGCTCAATCCGCTCATGCGCTGGCGGCTGAGCAAGGCAACGTGCGGCGCCGAGGCGATGATTGCACTGCGCAGCCATTCACTGGCCGCCTGCTCGCTGGCCCCGTTGGGCATGCGCAGGCCAATGACCAGCCGCTGGCTCGGTTGCTCATCGGGCAACTGAATTGAAAAGCTCTGTTCGCCGCGCTCGAACGGCAGGCTGCGATAGCCGGCGCGGATCAGTTCGAGGGTGATTTCCAGCCATTGCAGCACCGCGTCGTAACCGCGCTGCAACTCAAGAAAATCCAGCGGCGCGAACGCCGGCACCCCGGCCAGCGGATCGAGTGCCGACCAGGCGCCGGCCAGTCCGAGTAGCTGCACATACAAACTCTGCGGATGGGCGATGCGACTGTTGAGTGTGCCTTCGACTTCCGGCAGCCGTGCCCACAACGCGGTCAATTGCCGGCGAATCTCCAGCGCATCGTCCTGATTGCCCGCCTGTTGCGCCTGACGCAATCGACCGCCGAGGAACATGCACTTTTCCCGCGCCCGTGCACACAAGCCGGCGACGCGCCGGCCCAGCGGCGAATCGGGCAACAGGATCGGAGTCGGCGGCGTATAGGCCAGCGGCAGAAACCCTCCGCCTTCCTTGCGGATTTTCAGCAGCGGCAGGCAGATCGAGTCGGCCTTGTTCAATTGCGTGCACAGGCGTGGGTTGGGTCGCCACACGGTGATCGATTCAGGGAACTCGCCACTGGTCAGATCCGGCAGCGCTTCACCGACCACGGATTGCAGGCGTCCCTTCAGCGGCAGCAGTTGCCCGGCGCGCCACAACGGACTGATCGCCAGGTAAACGGTGACGGTGGCATCGTCGGTGGCGTTGATGGCCGGGCCAATATCGAGTTCCAGAATCGGGCCGATACCGGCTTGCAGATCCACCGGCAGACCGTCAGGCATGGTGCCTTGCAACGCCAGTACGCGAACCACCCCGGCGCTCAACGCCGAGGGATCGAACTCCATGCGACTGACGCCCCAGAACCACGGGTTGCACGCTTGCGCCATATGCGCACCGAGGGCTTCGGCACGCAGGCCCTGCAACTGAAAATGCTGCGGCAGCAATTGCATGCCTTCATGCCAGCAGACCGCGTCAGGTAGCAGACTCATACGACTCCCTTCGACCATGCCGCAACCCGGCGGCGAGCGGTGTGTTTCAGTTTTCCTTGCTGACCAGGCTCATCTCGCGGCTGTCGAACTTGAGCCAGGCTTCGCGCTGATCGTCGAGCCGCAAGCGGTGCGCTCCGGGTGTGTTATAGCTGGCGAAGACCAAAAGTCCAGCCGCCTTCTTGCCCCCCAGCGGGAAGGTCTGGCGGTCGATGAATTGCCCCGGCACCAGCTCCAGCCCCCACACGCTCATCAGTTGACGATAGTCGCGTTGGTACTGGTCGCGCCCTGCAAACCACTGGCTGGCACTGATGCCCGACAGCTGCTTGAGCAGATCCGGATCGTTGACTGCAACGAAATCCACGGCAATGGGCGTGTCGTCATTGGCCTTGGGCGCGACGTCGAGGGTCAGGCTGTCCAGATCGACTTTCGGCCCGAAAAAAGAACAACCGGCGAGCAGCGCAAACAAAACAACACTCAAAAATCGTCTGCACAAAATGAATTTTCCTTTTCCCGAGACAGTCCAAAAAAGCTTTTCGCTTGCATTTTTATAGACCTGTTCTAGCGTCTTGGGTAGTTCGGTTCCCAGAGCCGAATGAGGAAGGTTTGTCAAAGGAACGACAGGTCATCTGCCACCCTTTCTAACCTACGGTCCAGTAAGGGAAAGCGATGAACGGGCCTCCCCGATGCATTGCGCCCGCCTTCGCATCGGAGTCAGCCACCATGGCAGAAAGTACTCAGCACAAGCTCGACCGGGTCCGCCCGCCCCGAGTGCAAATTACCTACGACGTCGAAATCGGCAACGCCATCGAAAAAAAGGAATTGCCTCTGGTGGTCGGAATTCTGGCTGACCTCTCCGGCAAGCCACTTAAACCATTGGCAAAACTGACTGAACGGCGTTTTACCGAAATCGACCGCGACAACTTCAACGAAGTGCTCGCCTCGATCGCTCCCCGCGCCACCCTGCAGGTCAACAACACCATCACCGGCGACGACAGCAAGCTCAATATCGAGCTGAACTTCAAACACATCGACGACTTCGATCCGGTCAAGGTGGTGGAACAAATCACTCCCCTGCGCCGCCTGTTCGAGGCTCGCCAGCGTCTGCGCGACCTGCTGACCAAACTCGATGGCAATGATGATCTGGACAAGCTGTTGCGCGACGTCATCGCCAACACCGAAGGCTTGCAAGAGATCAAATCGGCTCGCCCAGACACCGCTACCCCGGCCGCTGACGCCGAGGCCCCGGCCGAACCGCAAGCCTGATCATCCATTTAACCGAGGGAGCATCCGTCATGCCCGCCGCCGCCCAGAATCAAGCCAGCGAGAATGCTGCAGCCGAAACCTTATCCCTGCTCGACCGGATCATCGCCGAGGGCCGCATGGCTCACGATGACAGTCAGCAGGATTACGCCCGCGACATGCTCGCGGAGTTTGCCACCCAGGTGCTTGACGAAGGCATGGCCATCGACAAGGACACTGTGGCGATGATCAATGATCGCATCAGCCAGATCGACCAACTGATCAGCGCCCAGCTCAACGAGGTGCTGCACCACACCGACTTTCAGAAACTCGAAGCCTCGTGGCGCGGCCTGCACATGCTGGTGCAGAACACTGAAACCAGCACCCGGCTGAAATTGCGCCTGCTCAACGTCACACAGAAAGAACTGCAGAACGACCTGGAAAAAGCCGTCGAATTCGACCAGAGCGCGCTGTTCAAAAAGATCTACGAAGAGGAATACGGCACCTTCGGTGGGCATCCGTTCAGCCTGCTGGTGGGCGACTACACCTTCGGTCGACACCCGCAGGACATCGGTCTGCTGGAAAAACTCTCGAACGTCGCCGCTGCCGCGCACGCACCGTTCATTGCCGCCGCCAGCCCTCGCCTGTTCGACATGAACAGCTTCACCGAACTGGCGGTGCCACGTGACCTGTCGAAAGTCTTCGAGAGCCAGGAGCTGATCAAGTGGCGCTCGTTCCGCGAAAGTGAAGACTCGCGCTACGTGTCGCTGGTGCTGCCGCACTTCCTGCTGCGCCTGCCTTACGGCCCGGACACCTCCCCCGTGGAAGGCATCACCTACGTTGAAGACGTCAACGGCACCGACCACAGCAAATACCTGTGGGGTAACGCGGCGTGGGCGCTGTCGCAACGCATCACCGAAGCCTTTGCCAAGTACGGCTGGTGCGCGGCGATCCGTGGTGCTGAAGGCGGCGGCGCGGTCGAGGGCCTGCCGGCGCACACTTTCCGCACCAGTTCCGGCGATCTGTCACTGAAGTGCCCGACCGAAGTGGCAATCACCGACCGCCGCGAAAAAGAACTCAACGACCTCGGTTTCATCGCGCTGTGCCACAAGAAGAACAGCGACGTCGCCGTGTTCTTCGGCGGTCAGACCACCAACAAATCCAAGGTCTACAACACCAACGAGGCCAACGCCAACGCACGGATCTCGGCGATGTTGCCGTACGTGCTGGCGGCCTCGCGTTTCGCTCACTACCTGAAGGTCATCATGCGCGACAAGGTCGGCAGCTTCATGACCCGCGACAACGTGCAGACCTATCTCAACAACTGGATCGCCGACTACGTGCTGATCAACGACAACGCGCCGCAGGAAATCAAGGCGCAGTACCCGCTGCGTGAAGCGCGGGTGGACGTTACCGAAGTGGCCGGCAAGCCGGGCGCCTACCGGGCGACGGTGTTCCTGCGGCCGCACTTCCAGCTGGAGGAGTTGACTGCATCGATCCGTCTGGTGGCGACCCTGCCGCCACCGGTAGCGGCTTGAAGTTGATGAAACCTCTGTGGCGAGGGAGCTTGCTCCCGCTGGGCTGCGAAGCGGCCCGCTCTTTTTGGGAAGCGAGGCCTGCTACGCAAGCCAGCGGGAGCAAGCTCCCTCGCCACAGGTTCTGAGCTCAGTCTATTTGTGAATTTCTTCAGGAGTTTCAAGCGATGGATGCAATCATTCTCGACCTTGGCGGCGACATCAAAGGTGACAGCCTGCTCGAAGGTTACACGGACAAAATCGAAGTCATGTCCTACAGCCACAACGTGGCCATGCAAGTGACCAACGACGTCAGCAACTCGGAGCGAACCTCGGGCAAACCCCACGTCGGTGAGTTCACCCTGACCAAATTCGTCGATACCTCGACGCCGTCCCTTAACGAATACTGCTGTGCCGGCAAACCGATTCCGGAAGCCAAGATCACCATCGGCCGCAACGCCGCCGAAGGCAGCGGGCAACTGTTGCCGTTCATCATCTACACCCTGACCAACGTAGTGATTTCCAACGTCAGTGTCAGCGGCGGTACCGGGGGCAAACCGGTAGAAACCCTGTCGCTGAACTTCACCAAAATCAAATGGGAACTCACCGCACAGAAAGACGATGGCACCAAGGAAGGCACTGCCGCGTCGACGTGGGACATGGCCGCCAACAAGCTCGTCAGCTAACCCGGCGCCTTGGTCATGGCAGGCACCGGCATGCTCCCGCCGCTGTTCGAACGCCTCGCATCCGGCGAGGCCGACAGCGTGCAGGCGTTCGATCGCCAGGGTTTGCTCGACTCGGTGCATGCCGAGTTGGCGCGCCTGTTCAACACCCGTCGTGGCCCGCGCGCCCTCACCCAGCCACCGAGCGTTATCGACTACGGCATTGCGGATTGGAGCGCCCTGCAACAACAGCGCAGCGATGACCGTCGTCGACTGGCGCGGGAGATCCGCGAAGCCATCAACCATTTCGAGCCGCGCCTGAAACTGGGCGAGGTCCAGGTCAATCCCCTGCCCGACCAGCCGCAACGTTTAAGCATCCGTCTGCTCGGCGAGCTGCGCAGCGGCCTGCAATATTGGCCGGTGGCGTTTGTCATCGAACCTGGCAGCCAAGGGTTGGAGGTGCGCCATGAGCGACTCGATTGACCCGCAACTGCTCGACTACTACCAGCGCGAGCTGACCTGGCTGCGCCATGCCGGCAGCCAGTTTGCCGAGCGTTATCCGAAAGTCGCGCGGCGCCTTGAGCTGTCACCGGGCGAGTGTCCCGACCCGCATGTCGAACGCTTGCTCGAAGGCTTTGCCCTGCTCGCCGCACGTCTGCAACGCAGACTCGACGACGACTATGCAGAGTTCAGTGATGCCTTGCTTGAACAGCTTTATCCATTGGCTGTGCGGCCATTGCCCTCCTGCGCCATCGTGCAGTTCGAGCCGGACCCGAGCAAAGGCAACCTCGACGAGGGCTATCCCCTGCCCCGTGACACCCCATTGTTCGTCACCACCAGCAAGGGTGAGAGCATCCACTTTCGCACCTCGGCCGCCGTGCATTTGTGGCCGATAGAGGTCAGCGAAGCGTTATTGCTCGGCGGCGATGAAGCCCAGGCGCTGACCGGTGTCGTGCAGGCGCGTTCGGCACTGCGCCTGAGCTTGCGTTGCCTGGGCGAGAGTCAATGGACGGAACTGGGCATCGGCCAACTGCGCATTCATCTCACCGCTTCGCCAGTGATCAATGCCTGTCTGTATGACCTGCTCGGTGCTCACGCGGTACAGGTGCTGGCCGGTTCGCCAGGAAGTATTCCGACCCCGGTGAACGGTTTGCCGACGATCGTCGGTTTCAGCGATGACGAGGTCCTGCTGCCGGACGAGGACGGCGTGCACCCGGGCATGCGCCTGCTGGCGGAGTACTTTGCTTTCCCGGACAAATTTCAGTTCTTCGATCTGCCGTTGAGCGGCGTCGGCAGTGACAGCCAGGCGCTGTACCTGTACATCGTTTTCGACCGCGCTCCGGCCAGCCGCCTGCATTTGCAGGCCAGTGATATCGCCCTGGGCTGCGCTCCGGCGATCAACCTGTTCCCGCGGACCTCCGAGCCACTGCGCCCGGACGGCACCCGCAGCGAGTACCGTTTGATTGCTGACAGTCACCGCGAGAACAGCGTCGAGATCCACAGCATTCGCAGCATGCGCGCCAGCTCCGGCAACGGCGTGCAACGGCTGCCAGCGTATTACGGCAGCCAGCATAGCGGTGGCGATCAGCAACGCTACTGGCATGCGCGACGGGTCAGCAGCATGACCCCGAACCGGCTCGGCAGCGACCTGTTGGTGAGTTTGGTCGACACCCGTTTCGACCCGTTGAGCGAACTGCCGGATTACAGCCTCACCGCCGAACTGCTGTGTACCAACCGGCATCTGGCGCAGAGCCTGCCCGCCGGCACACCGCTGGGTTTCGAACGTCCCGGGCCAATCGCCTGGGCACGCCTGCGCAACCCGCCGAGCCCGCAAAGCCTGCCGCGTCTGGACGGTGATTCACGCTGGCGACTGGTGTCGCAACTGACCCTCAATCACTTGTCGCTGGTCGAAGGCCCGCAGGCACTCGACGCCTTGAAAGAAATTCTGCACCTGCACAACCTGCGCGATGAAGCCAGTGCACTGCGCCAGATCGAGGGCCTGCTGAGCCTGCGTTGCGAACGGGTGATCGGCCATGTCGGCGTCGATGCCTGGCGCGGCTGGCGCAATGGACTGGAGGTGCAGTTGCAGCTCGATCCGCAGCACTTCGTCGGTAGCAGCGCGGTGTTGTTTTCTGCCGTGCTGGCGCAGTTCTTTTCGGTGTACGCCACAGCCAATCGCTTTGTGCGCACGGTGTTGATGCAGTCCGACAAGGAGATCAAGGCATGGCAACCCCAAGCCGGCATGCCCCTGTCGCTCTGACCCTGAGCCAACGACTGCGCCGCGATCCGCAGGCGTTCGAATTGTTGCAGGCATTGTTACTGCTCGAGCGCGAACAACCGCAAGCCGAATCCCTGGGCAGCGGCACCTCGCCCCAGGCCGAAGCGCTGAAATTGCGCGGACCGCTGACACCGCTGTTTCCCACCAGCCAGATCGAAAACCTGCGCGAAGAACCGGGCCAGCCGTTAATCCTCGACACCCCGATGTTCGGCCTCGGCGGCCCCGACGGCCCGCTGCCCTATGCCTATCAGGAGTGGCTGCAACAACGGGCGCGGGCCAAGGATCACGCCCCGGCCGAATTCCTCGATCTGTTCCAGCATCGGCTGCTCAGCCTGCTCTACAAGGTGATGCGCAAGCACCGCATCGCGCTTGGCTTTGTCACGCCGGGCGCCTCGCCGGTACAGGCACAATTGCGCGCCCTTACCGGTCTGTTGCCCAAGGCCTTGCAGGAGCGGCAGGCGGTTCCCGATTGTGCAGTGCTGGCCTGCACCGCGTTATTCGCCGATGGCCGGCGCTCGCTGGCCGGGTTCGCAGCGATTGTCCGCGAGCAGTTCGCCATGCCGGTGGAACTCAGTGCCTATGAAGGCGCCTGGCGCGAAATTCCGCCTGCCAGCCGCAGCGTCATCAAGCCAGGTGGGCGCAATCTGCAATTGGGGCGTACGGCGGTAGCAGGCACTCGAGTCTGGGATGAACACGCCGGTATTCGCCTGACCCTCGGGCCACTGCCCTCAACGCAGGCGAGCCGATTTCTGCCGGACGGCGAAGCGCACCCGGCATTGGCCAGCCTTGCGGCGTTGTACTTCGGCCCGGATCTGGACGTGACCCTGGTGCTGCTGGTGCGCGGTGCCGGGCCGCTGAAGCTCGGGCGCCAGGCACCGGCCCTGCTCAGCTGGAACGGTGGTTTGCAGCGTCAGGCCAGCCTCGCGGTGCAGCGCATCGAAACCCGTCTTCGTCAGCTGGAGATCGCCTGACATGGAGCTCGCCAGCCTGATCGGACGCCTCAACCCGGACAACCGCCGCGCCCTCGAACGCGCCGCCCAGCGCTGTCTGCAGCGCGGGCATCACTTTGTCGAGATCGAGCATCTGTTGCTGGAACTGCTCGACATCGAGGGCGGCGATTTTGCGTTTCTGCTGCCACGTTTCGGCCTGGAACGGGATGCGCTGACCGCTGAAATCAACAAGGCGCTGGACCTATTCAAGGCGGGGAGCACGCGCACGCCGGCGTTGTCTTCACACACTTTGGGGTTGCTGGAAGACGCGGTGGTGCAGGCCAGTGTGCTGGGCCTCGAGAGTATTCGATCCGGGCTGTTGTTGCTGGCGTTGATTGATCGCGACGAGCGCCGCAGTCTGTTGCTCAACAGCGCCTCATCGTTGCTGCGGATTCCCAAGGAAGCGCTGCGGGCCAATCTATTAGAGTGGACGGAGAACTCTCGTGAGCATGTCGGTCCGCGAACCACTTCAACGGGAAGTGCCGCGCCACGGCAGGACTCGGTGCTCGATCAATACACCCAGGATCTGACCGCCGATGCACATGCCGGACGCATCGACCCGATCGTTGGCCGAGACGGCGAGATCCGTCAGTGCATCGACATTCTGCTGCGGCGCCGGCAGAACAATCCGATTCTGGTCGGTGCGCCGGGCGTGGGCAAAACCGCCGTGGTCGAAGGTCTGGCTCTGCGCATCGCTGCCGGCGACGTGCCGCCGTCATTGCAGGAAGTCAGTTTGCGCGTGCTCGACCTCGGTCTGTTGCAGGCCGGGGCCGGGGTCAAAGGTGAATTCGAACAGCGGCTCAAAGGCGTGATCGACGCGGTGCGCAGTGCCGACAAACCGATCATCCTGTTCATCGACGAGGCTCATACCTTGATCGGCGCAGGCGGAGCCGAGGGCGGCAGCGATGCGGCCAACCTGCTGAAACCTGCGTTGGCCCGAGGTGAATTGCGCACTCTCGCCGCAACGACCTGGATGGAATACAAGAAATACTTCGAGAAGGATCCGGCTCTCGCCCGCCGCTTCCAATTGGTGCAGGTCGAGGAACCCGACGAAATCACCGCTGTGGAAATGCTTCGCGGCGTGGCCGCCAAACTCGAACAGCACCACGGCGTGCAAGTGCTGGACGCGGCGATCCACGAAGCGGTGAAACTCTCCCATCGCTATATCTCTGGCCGTCAGTTGCCGGACAAGGCCATCAGCGTGCTCGACACTGCGTGCGCCCGGGTTGCCCTGGGCCAGCATGACGTGCCGCCACCGCTGGAAAGCCTGCGTCACCGGCAGAACAGTTTGAAGGATGAAGTCGAGCGCCTGCGCCGGGAGCAGGCCACGGGGCTGGATCATCGTGAGCGCATCACGCTGCTGGAAAATGAATCGAAAACCAATGTGCAAGCGATCCGCGAACTGGAAACACGTTGGAGTGAAGAGCGTGTGGCCGTGCGTGAACTGCTCGAAACACGCCGCGAATTGCTGGCGTTGAGCGAAAGCGCCGACAGCGACAAGCCCGACGAAGCCACCGACAGTCGCATCGATCATCTGGCCGCCGAGCTGCTGCGCCTTGAGGCGGGACTGGATGCGATCCGCCAGGACGATCCGCTGGTGCCCGAACAGGTCGACAGCAAAACCGTCGCTGCCGTCATAGCCGGATGGACCGGCATCCCCGTCGGCAAAATGCTCGCCGACGAAGCCCATGCCGTACGCACCCTCGGCCAGCGCATGGGCCAACGGGTGATGGGGCAAAGCACCGCGCTCAACACCATCGCCCAACGCTTGCAGGCTTATCGCGCCGGGCTCACTGATCCGCAAAAACCGGTGGGTGTGTTCCTGCTGGTCGGCCCCACCGGCGTGGGCAAAACCGAAACCGCGTATGCGTTGGCCGACGCACTGTATGGCGGTGAACGCAATCTGATCAGCATCAATCTCTCGGAATACCAGGAAGCCCACACCGTCAGCCAGCTCAAGGGCGCACCGCCTGGCTACGTCGGTTACGGCAGCGGCGGCGTGCTCACCGAAGCCGTGCGGCGCAAACCGTATTCGGTGGTGTTGTTGGATGAAATCGAGAAGGCGCATCGGGATGTGCTGGAAGCGTTTTACAACGTGTTCGACAAAGGCTTGATGGAGGACGGCACCGGTTTGGTGGTGGACTTCAAAAACACCGTGATGCTCGCCACCAGCAATGTCGGCGCTGAACTGTTGCTCGACACTCCCGCGTCACAGATCGGCTCTGAAGCTTTCAACGAAGCGCTGCACAAAGTCCTTTTGCAAGCCTTCCGCCCGGCGTTTCTGGCGCGCATGACGGTGGTCGCGTATCGGCCGCTGGATGAGCAGACGCTTGAAGGGATTGTGTTGGCGAAGCTGGAAAAATTGCGTGGCCGCTACAAGGCGGCGACGGGCAAACAGTTCGAGTTTGATTCGGGAATTGTGAAAGCGGTGCTCGCCAAGTGCAGCGCGGCGGGTGCGCGGGATGTCGAGAATGTGTTGATGACGCAGGTGACGGGGAAGTTGGCGGAGTGGGTGTTGGAATGACCGCCGCCAACGAGAATTGACGAAACACAAAAATGGCACCCGCGCAGGAGACGGAGTAATGACAGAAGCGGATTTTTTGAATGCGGTGCTGCAGGCAGCAGGTGTACACCCAAAGCTGCAAGATACCGATGAACCAAGTCAATTTACGAAGAGCTGGGTTTCTGAAGGTCCTTGGGAGAGCGCTGCGCAAGTTGAGATAGCTCACCATCTACGACGTGGTTACGGCATCACAACGAAAATTCGCGAAATCAGTTACCCAGAGCCTTACTCCAGCGAAAAGGTCGATTTCTATTTCGAACTGCAAGATGAGACCTACGCCATTGAAATAAAAGTAGAAAGCACGAACGGCTTATTCGGCGGCGCAAACTTACAGGAATCGATCACCCGTGACGTTTACAAATTAGGCGGTTTTGTTGCTGATCACAGATGGGTCGTGGTCATAGCCACCAGCCAAAAAAATTGCGAACTGCTTGATCTCGCCTTGAATCGCGGGGACTCATGGTCTCGAGATGTGGAGGGTCAATTCAAGGCTTACCTGTGCAACATTGACACGTACCCACACGGACTGCCCATCGATCGCTCAAAACAACTTTCTGCACCTTTCAACTTTATAACCAACTACCACAAATAATCTCACCCGCATTTTCCAACAGAGGGCACATCAATGAATCAAAGGGAACGAAATCAAAGGGGACAGATTTATTTATGAAAAAAATAGATTCGTGCCCTTTTTCGCCCCCCTTTTCGAGGATTGAAGACCATGGAACAGTTTAATTCCGTTCAAGAAGGTATTGCAGAGCTGCACAAACGCAACACTGGAAATAAAAAAGTCCACGCGCTCCTGACGTTCCAGCACAACAACCACAAAATGTGCAAAACGTGTTTTCTGTTTGAGTCAAAGGAGGACGCTGGCGCGCAACTGATAAAGGCTTACGTCCAACTTCAAATCAGCAATGTGCCCCGAAACGAAATGCAGGCAGCCATTGATGCTCGGCAAGTCGCTATCAACGCGGAACTCGCAGAGGGAGACCCCGCAGAACTTGGCGTTGTGCCCGAAGGACACGCGGAAGAGTTTCTTATCGATTATTTTGATACAGCCGTCGCCATCGCCGAAGACGTCAAGTATGTAACCGTTTACCTCACACACAGCCCATGTACGCCGACTGACAGAAAGCCAAGTCATTCGCTACATGGCTGGCCTTTGAGTTGCACTGCCAAATTCGCAACGCTGGCAGCCAACCATCCGGAGTACTTTTTCTCCATCGTTTTTCTTAAAAAATTCGGAACACTGGATGGCAATGACACCCCACAGAGAACATTGAAAACACTCTCGGGTGACCGAGCCAATCTGGCTTTTATCGAACTAAAAAAAGAACCACCGTATGAGCGACCATAAAAACGCCATCTATTAAAACAGCATGGCAGCCCGCGATTAAATTCAATGAGCCAGCAAACATGAAAGACACACTACTGACTTACATCGATGAGGACGGAAAGAAAGCAGCAAAAAAGCTGTGGGCAAAATACTCTGGCATTTGCGATCTGATTGCCCCGACGAGTCTCGGCTGGAGAGATGCCTTTGGAGGAATGCTAATTATTATTGGCCACGGCAGCACCATGGTAAAAATGGACAGACATACCGGCTTGCACAACATGATCGGCAATTGCGGTAGTTGCTTTATTGTGCTCGCAGCCTGCGAAGTTGGAGAAACACATATTAGTATTGGTGAACTTCAACCTATTGCTCAAGGCTTGGCGAACCTAAGGCCCAACGCCATTGTATGGGGCACGACTCGGGATCTGCCGCAACAAGCCGTCAGTGACGGCACCTGCTTTTATAAAAGCCCTCTGTTTAATTGGCTACAGCCTGCCAACGACCATTTCCCTGGGTTATGGAAGCAGTTCCGAAAACAAAGTGACATGGAGGCAGTGATGTCGATGATGCCCAATTTGAACTTTAATTCTCTTTAGAACCGAATCCGCTTCATGAACGCTGCAACCACCTCATCAAGGCCGCCCAATGCCTCGTGCCACCGACAGTAACGCAACGCTTTCGTTGACCGCCGCCGCACTGTCGGCGCTTTACCCTGAGTGGTTGTCCGGTGAAGAAGCCCTCAACTCGCTCTGTTCGCAAACCCTCAACGGCCTCAACGACGGCCCCCCCCTCACCCTGACCAGCGCCGTCGCCACTCACGTCACCACCACATTGCACAACGACGCTAAGTTGCGCCCGTTCGATGCCTTGGTCGCCGAAATCCGCCAACTCCCTGCTGACGCCACCGCCGAGCGCTATCAACTCTTATTGCGTCCGTGGCTCTGGTGGCTGACCCTGGCCAGCAACAACCGGGTATTCCAGAACCTCACCACCTCGGACATCGTCACCACGATGTTCAAGGCCCACGGCTTCACCGATTTCAAACTCTCTCTGACCGGCAGCTACACCCCCCGCGAATACTGCGTGCAGTACGGCGAAACCGATTTCGCCTTCGTCTCTCGCCTGCTGGAAGAGGAAGGCATCTTCTGGTTTTTCACCCACGACGAGGGCAAGCACACGCTGGTGCTGGGCGACAGCAATGACGCCTTCGTACAGATCCCCAACGGCCCGAAAGTCAAGTATCTGGGCCAGCAAATGGGTGAGCGTGAGTTGCATGGCATCCGCTCAGGCCAGGTCTGCCTACAAGCCGTGGCGGGCGTTTACAAGGCAACGGATTATGAGTTCACCACGCCAACCACTTCGCTGTACGGCCAGGCCGAAGCCGTGGCCGGGCCGCGTTCGATCTATGAGCATCCGGGCGGCTACAACGCCAAGGCGCGTGGCGATACGCTGACCAAGCAGCGGGTCGATGGCTTGCGCAGCGAGGAGAAACGCTTTATCGGCGAGAGCGACTGCCGCTGGCTGGTGCCGGGGCACTGGTTCACCCTCGAGGGCCATGACGATGCCAGCCTGAACATCGATTGGGTGGTGACGCGAGTCACCCATGACGTCAGCCACGAGCACTATCGCAACCGTTTCGAAGCCATTCCCAAAACCACGCCGTTTCGCCCACAACGCAGCACACCGAAACCGCGCATGCATCCGCAGACTGCCATCGTCGTCGGCAAGTCCGGCGAAGAAATCTGGACGGACGAATACGGCCGGATCAAGTTGCAGTTCCCGTGGGATCGCGACGGCAAGAATGACGAAACCAGTTCCTGCTGGGTACGCGTGGTGTTGCCGTGGAGCGGCAAAGGCTTCGGCATGCAGTTCGTGCCGCGTATCGGCCAGGAAGTCATCGTGACCTTTATCGACGGCGACCCGGATCGGCCACTGGTCACCGGTTGCGTGTACAACGGCGACAACGCACTGCCCTATGCGCTGCCGGCCAATCAGACGCAGTCGGGGATCAAGACTCAATCGTCCAAGGGTGGTGGCGGTTTCAACGAGCTGCGCTTTGAGGACAAGAAGGATGCCGAAGAAGTGTTTCTGCAGGCGCAGAAAGACTTGAAGATCAATGTGCTCAACGACACCACCGCCACCGTCGGCCATGACGAAACCCTCACCGTACAAAACGCCCGCACCCGCACGGTCAAGGACGGCGACGAAACCGTGACCCTGGAAAAAGGCAAGCGCAGCGTCACGATTCAGACCGGCAGCGACAGCCTCGATGTGAAGGACAGCCGTACGGTGAAAGTCGGTGCCGATCAAAACCACAGCACCGGCGGCAACTACACCGACAAGGTCACCGGCGACTACAGCCTGACCGTGGACGGCAACCTGACGATCAAGGTCAGCGGCACCCTTACCCTGCAAAGCGGTGGCAGTTTCACCATCAAGAGCGGCGCTGACCTCGCGACCTCGGCCAGCACTTCGATCACGCAAAAGGCCGGCACGGCCATGACCAATCAGGCCGGTACGTCGCTGGACAACAAGGCCGGAACCACGCTGACCAACGACGCCGGGATCAGCTTGACCAACAAGGGCGCCGCCTCACAGACCGTGGACGGTGGCGGCATGCTGACCATCAAGGGCGGTCTGGTGCAGGTCAACTGACAAGGAGCCGTCATGGCGATCACACCGCTGGATTTGCAGGAGGATGACAAACAGCTCAAGGGCCGCTTGCAGGACGGTCAGCTCGACGGCGCGCTGCAGCTCAAGGATGACGGACGTAAGCAGGCCGATCTGAATTACCACCAGGGAGAGCTGCAGGGCATGTCACTGCTCTATCACCCCAACGGCAAGGTCTCGGCGCAGATGCCGTTTGTGCGCGACAAACTGCAAGGCGTGGCGAGTTTTTATTCGGCCGAGGGTTGGTTGCAGCGCAAGGCGACGTATCGGCGCGGGTTATTGCATGGCGAGGCGTTCAACTACTTTCCCGATGGGCAGGTGGCCGAGGCCGAGTTTTACCGCGATGGCGTGCGTGAGGGGCGTTATCAGCGCTTTCATCCGAACGGCAAACCGGCGGCGGAGGCGCGGTATCTGAATGGTCAACTGATGGAGCCGGAAACCGCGTTCGCCGAGGATGGCCGGCCGCTGGGGGCGGATGGCAAGCCGATTTCGCGGGTGCGCTGGTGGTATCAGCGGTGGATGGATCCGCAGCAGGCTTGAAGGTGTTCTTTTGCCAGGACTGGCCTCTTCGCGAGCAAGCCCGCTCCCACAGGGTTTTGTGTTGTGAATAGAATCGTGTGAACACCACCGGCCACTGTGGGAGCGGGCTTGCTCGCGAAGAGGCCGGCACATCCAGCACAAAACTCAAGGAATGAGCATCTGCATCTGCCCCGGCATCGCAATCTTGATCACCCCCGCCCAATTGCACATCAGGGTGCTGTTGGCATCGATCGCCGGCATCCCGCCGAGCAACAGGGTCGGTGCGCCGCCGGGAATCCACGGTGTGGCCGTTGCCGGAATGCACGGCATCGGCGTCAAAACGCCCAGTGCGGCGGCGGTCGCGGCCGCCACCATCGGATTGGCCATGCTCATGCACACACCGAACGGCATGATATTGACCAGCGGGATGTGATCCATGATGTTCGCCGCCGGCATCCCGCCGGTCAGCGTGCGGTTGACCGGCAGCACGTTAAGCACCGCCGGCGCGGCGCCGAAACTGCATTGCAGGGTGGCACTGGCACAGACTTGCGGGCAGCCCATTTCAAAGCTCCTTGCTGGACACGGCATACCCGCTCAACCTTAGTCGCCCACAGCCCGCCGCGCACATTCCCAAAGGTGATTATCCTGCAACACGCTAACCTATAAGACCGACCCGCGCTTGTGAGCACCCGAGCGCACCATTAGATTAGCCAATGATGTCTGGCCTCCAAAATAAGCAGAAGGGATAAGCATGGCGCTTACTGACCAGTCCACCCGGATCCGCGATGGCGAAGAACTCGATGCCAGCCTGATCGATCCGTATCTCAAGGCGCACATTCCGGGCCTGACCGGCACACCGCAGATCAGCCAGTTTCCTGGCGGTGCGTCGAACCTGACCTACCTTCTGGAATACCCGCAGCAGGAATTCGTCCTGCGCCGGCCGCCGTTCGGCCACAAGGCCAAATCCGCCCACGACATGGGCCGCGAATTCCGCATCCTCAATCAACTGCGCGACGGTTTTCCGTACTGCCCGAAAGCCTACGTGCACTGCACCGACGAGTCGGTGATCGGTGCCGAGTTCTATGTGATGGAGCGAGTCAAGGGCATCATCCTGCGCTCCGACCTGCCGCCGGAACTGGGCCTCGATGCGGCGAAAACCGAAGCGCTGTGCAAGAGCTTCATCGACCGCTTTGTTGAGCTGCATCGGGTTGACTACAACGCCTGCGGCCTCGGCGATCTGGGCAAGCCGGAAGGCTACGTCGCCCGCCAGATCAAGGGCTGGAGCGAGCGCTACGAAAAAGCCCTGACCCCGGACGCGCCGCACTGGGAGAAAGTCAAAGCCTGGCTCAACGACAAGATGCCGGCCGACCATCCGACGTCGAGCATCGTCCACAACGACTATCGCTTCGACAACGTGATCCTCGACCCGAACAACCCGATGCAGATCATCGGCGTGCTCGACTGGGAACTGACCACCCTCGGCGATCCGCTGATGGACCTGGGCAACACCCTCGCCTACTGGATTCAGGCTGATGATCCGGCGCCCGTGCAACTGATGCGCCGCCAGCCGAGCCACGCCCCGGGCATGCTGACCCGCCGCGAGTTCGTCGATTACTACGCCGAACGCTCGGGCATCCAGATCGACAATTTCGACTTCTACTACACCTACGGCCTGTTCCGCCTGGCCGGCATCGTGCAGCAGATCTACTACCGCTTCTACCACGGCCAGACCCAGGACAAACGCTTCGCGCAGTTCATTCACATGAACAAACTGCTGGAGCAGATGAGCCTGCAGGTCATTGCGAAATCGAGCCTCTGACGGCCCACACCAAGGAACCCTTATGTCCAAGACTCAGTTGTTCGACCTCGACGGCAAAATCGCATTCGTCTCCGGCGCCAGCCGTGGCATCGGTGAAGCCATCGCCAAACTGTTGGCCCAGCAAGGCGCCCACGTGATCGTCTCGAGCCGCAAGCTCGAAGGCTGCCAGCACGTCGCCGACGCGATCATCGCCGCCGGCGGCAAAGCCACCGCCGTGGCTTGCCATATCGGTGAAATGGAACAGATCAGCCAGGTGTTCGCCGGGATCAAGGAACAGTTCGGCCGCCTCGACATTCTGGTGAACAACGCTGCGACCAACCCGCAGTTCTGCAACGTGCTGGACACCGATCTGGGCGCATTCCAGAAGACCGTCGATGTGAACATTCGCGGCTACTTCTTCATGTCGGTGGAAGCCGGCAAGCTGATGCGCGAAAACGGTGGCGGCAGCATCATCAACGTCGCGTCGATCAACGGGATTTCACCGGGCGTGTTCCAGGGCATCTATTCGGTGACCAAAGCAGCGGTGATCAACATGACCAAGGTCTTCGCCAAGGAATGCGCGCAGTTCGGCATCCGCTGCAACGCCCTGCTGCCGGGCCTGACCGACACCAAGTTCGCTTCGGCGCTGGTGAAGAACGACGCAATCCTCAAGCAGGCGCTGACGCAGATCCCGCTCAAGCGCGTGGCCGACCCGAGTGAAATGGCTGGTGCGGTGCTGTACCTGGCGAGCGACGCATCAAGCTACACCACCGGGGTTTCGCTGAATGTGGATGGCGGGTTCCTGTCCTGATCTCTCTGACAAATGATTAACCCTGTGGGAGCGGGCTTGCTCGCGAAGGCGGAGTGTCAGGCAGCATTGCCTTGAATGACACACCGCCTTCGCGAGCAAGCCCGCTCCCACAGGGGTTATCTGTAAGACAGTGACGTTGGGTAATTGCCTGACAAAGTGCACCGGCAAGCCCCCCACAGCACTACTGCGTGACACAACGAGTGGTGGTGATATGGCGAGTAACCTGCTCGTCAACGTACATATCGCCAGACACCTGAGTGTTTTCCAGAGTCTGACAGGTACGCACCGGCGGTGGCGGCGGTGCAGCAGGAGGAGGTGGCGGAGGACTGGCACAGCCGCTTAACAGCGCGACAGAGAAAGCCAGCGACAACGGCAGATACACGCGTTTCCCAGGATTATTCATAGGACGACCCGCGATGAATGGAAGAGCCACTTCCGCAATCGCGCACGAATACCACGCATGACGGAAGACCTGACCACTCATTCTTTATAGCCGACCACCCTGTAAGCGCCAGTGAAATGGAGGGGGATAAGGGAATTGGCTGTCGATTTTGCGGGGAGGAAAATCTGTGTGGGAGGGGTACATCAACAAGATTTTTTTTGACTGGAAGGCCGCCATCGCTGGCAAGCCAGCTCCCACAGGGGTTGAGTACTCCTGACTGAAATGGGTCAGCTGTCAGGCCGCCTTCGCGAGCAAGCCCGCTCCCACATTTGGACTGAGTGCATTCAGTTTGAGATTGGCCGGCTGTCAGGCCGCCATCGCTGGCAGGCCAGCTCCCACAGTTGCGCCGGGTGCATCCGCAAGAGATTGGTCGGCTGTCAGGCCGCCATCGCCAGCAGGCTGGCTCCTACAATTCAGAGAGCGTGCACCCCATGCGGCGCAGCCGCCCCACTCAACACAATGAGCGTTAGCTCGAGTACCGCTTTTGATTTTGATCTAAGGGCCCGTCGGCAGGCTGAGTGGAGGGATTTATCCGGGGGTGGGAGCGCAGCGACCGTTTGGCGCAGCCAAACACAGCGAGAGGAGGTGCAGCGAAGCAAACCGTAGGCGCTGCCCCCCGGATGAATCCCGCAGCGAAGGAACCCGAGCCTAGGCGAGGGCCGAACGTCAGGGCATAGACCTTTTGGTTACTTTTGGGGCGTTTGCCAAAAGTGACCCGCCGTAAGGGCGGAACCCTAAGCAGCCATAACCGCAGCAACGGATATACACCCAAAACAAACCAACACCAAAACCCTAGGCCATATCCGGATCCCGAGCCGCCCGCAAAGAATTACTCTCCAACTCATACCGCAACTCATCAATCAACGCCGCCACAGCCTCCGGCGTACGCAACGCATTGAGCTTCAACCCGCTGATCACCAGATCCACCTGCCCCGAACCCGGGTGATACAACTTCACCGTCAGCGAATGATCCCCATCCACTGAACACTCGCACGCCAATGGCGAAAAACTCTGTTCGAGGCTGGCGCGCAACTGCGCAAGATTCATCATGGAGCCTGTTCCTTAAGCTGTTTCGAAGGGAGACGATCCCAAGCCAACAGGCTCGTATCGCACGCCACCAGACTAAGAACTGCCCCACCGCACCAGAACCTGCATTTGCACCGTATCGGCTAGTGCATTTGCACCTACCGCTGGCCCTTCGTGCCGCGCTCGCCAGAAAACAGACCACGCTCCCGTGCCCAGACAATCGCCTCGCTGCGACTGTGCACATCGAGCTTGGAATACACGGTCGCCACATGATTGCGCACGGTATTCGGCGCCAGTTTCAGGCGTGCGGCAATCTCCTTGTCGGCCAACCCTTCGCAGATCAGCCCCAGCACGTCACGCTCGCGCGCCGTCAGGTCAGTGAACGACACGCTCGGCAGTTGCGGCGAGTTGACCTTCTTCACGTTGGCCAGTTTTTCGATCAGCGTCCGGCTGAACCACGAAGCATCTTTCATCACCTCTTCAATCGCCGCCACCAACTCCAATTCCGTGCGCTTGCGCTCGGTGATGTCCATCAGCACCAGCAGATAGCACGGAGTGTCCTGAATATTCACGGTGTCGGCGGACACCGCGCACTCCAGCAGCTCTGCATCCTTCTTGCGCACCCGGACGTCGACCCGATCGATCCGACCGCTTTTCGACAAGGCAGTCAGCAGCCGGGCCCGCGCGCCATCGTCGTCGATGAAATGCAGTTGGGTCACGGTTTTGCCCACCACCTCATCGCTGTCATAGGCGAGGGTGTCGAGGAACGCCTGATTGACATCGATCACCTTCTGCTCCTCGGCCGTGCAGATCAGAATCGGCACCGGGGTCAGGCGGAACGCCTTGGCGAAGCGTTCCTCACTCTGACGCAGCGCGACTTCCGCCTTGTGGCGCAGCTCCATATCGACAAAGGAAAACAGCATGCAATCCTCATCATTGAGCACCAACGGCTGCCCAGCAACGATCACTTGCTTGCTGCCGCCATCGGGCAGGCGCAGTTGCGCCTGCATTTGCGGAATGGTCGCCACATCGCGCAGGCGCTGAATCGCCAGATCCCTTTGCTCGGCCTGCTCGAAAATATCGATTTCATAGGCCGAGGTGCCGATCACCTGGTCGCGGGTATAACCGGTCATCTCCAGGAAACCCGGATTGACCTTGATGTAGCGCAAATCGCTGAGGCGGCAGATCACCGCCGGCGCCGGGTTGGCGTTGAAAGTTTTTTCAAAGCGCTGCTCGGCATTGGCCCAATCGGTGACGTCGCTCATGATCAGCACCAGCGACTCCGGCTGCCCTTCGCGGTCGGTCAGGATCATGCTGCGCACGTTGTGCACCCATACGTGCTCGGGATCGTCCACGGCAGACACCTCGATCAGCACGTCGTTGAAGGCTTCGCAGCGCGCCGCGCGGCTGATCGGGTAATTTTCCGGGGGCACCGTATGATTGTTGCGATAGCGCAGGCTGAAGCGCTTGGCGTACTCATCGGCATTAGTGCCCAGCTCACCGATCCGGCTGACACCGTGCATGGCCAGCGCCGCCTCGTTGGCCCAGAGGATGCTCTGATCGAGCTCCAACAGAATCACCCCGTCGGACAGCCCGGCAATGATCTGCTGCAACTGGCGACGATTGGTTTCGCGGGTCAGGACTTCCTGGCTCATTGGATCTCCACAGGGAATGCGCGTGTGAAGATTACGACCGCAGGCGTTCGTGATCGTGCCGAACATAAATTCCCGCACCACCACTACCCCCCTGTGGGAGCGGGCTTGCTCGCGAAGGCGGTGTGTCATTCAACTGATTTTTAACTGACACTCCGCCTTCGCGAGCAAGCCCGCTCCCACGGGGGGGATTAGCGTTGGCCGGAGGTTTCCACCAACTCGCGCAACGTATCGAGAAACAACCTGAGCACCGGCGAAGCATCGTCAGCGCGATAAGTCGCATACAAAGGCACCTCCGGCAGCGCCGGCGTCAGCTTGCGAAACACCAGCCCCGCCGGGGCCAACTGCTCGATCGAGGCCGGCAGCAGCGCCACCCCGAAACCCGCGCGCACCAGGCTGAGCAGCGTCTGCACCTCGATCACCTGCTGGCGGATCTGCGGGGTGAACCCGGCCTGGATGCAGCACTGATAAAGGAAATTGGCAAACCGCGACTGCTTCAGCTCCAGCGCGACAAACGGCTCCTGCGCCAGATCCGCGGGGGCCAGCACCTCGCGACCGGCCAGCGGATGATCGGCCGGCATCACCACATGGATCGGCTCGTAGATCAGCAACTCATTGCGCAGCAACGGATCGTCATAACCGACGCGAAACACGCAGGCGTCGATACGCTTTTCCTTCAACGCCTTGACCTGTGCCGCCGGAGTCATTTCATGCAGCCGCCAGTTCACCTGCGGATAGCGCTCACGAAACAGATGCAACGCCGTGGGCAGCACGCCGACCATCACCGAACTGATCATGCCGATTTCCAACTCGCCGAGCTGCCCGCGCCCGGTCTGGCGGGTCAGGTCCAGCGCCCGTTCCAGCTGTTCGAACACCAGCGGCGCCTGCTCCTTGAGCATCTGCCCCGCCGCTGTCAGCTCGACCCGGTGATGGCTGCGCTCGAACAACGGCGTGCCCAGCTCCTCCTCCAGCAGGCGAATCTGCTGGCTCAGCGGCGGCTGGCAGATGTGCAAACGCTCCGCCGCCCGACCGAAATGCAGCTCATCGGCCAGGGCCATGAAATACCGCAGCAGGCGCAGGTCCATGGCGCCTACCCCAGACTCAGCGGTGTCGAACGCTGGCGCACGCCGGTCAGCGCAAACAACGCGTTGGCAATCGCTGGCGCCACTGACGGACTGCCCAGCTCGCCAACGCCACCGGGTTTGCCTGGCTCACCATCCATCACCACGATGTCGGTGGCCGGCATGTCCGACATGCGGGTTACGCGGTAGTCGTGGAAATTGCTCTGCACCACCCTGCCCTGCTGGATATCGAGCCGGTCAAACAGTGCATGGCCCAGGCCCCACATCAGTCCTCCGTAGATCTGCTCCTCGACCCCGCCCGGCGACACCGCCAGACCGCAATCGACCACACAGGTCAGCTTCTCGACTTTCGACTTACCATCGACCGTCGCGACCCGCGCCACCACCGCGATAAAACTGGTGTAACCCTGATGGGTCGCAATGCCCAACGCAGTGCCGGGCGGTAACGGCTGGCCCCATCCGGCGCGTTCGGCAACCTGTTTGAGCACCGCCACATGCCGTGGCCGCTCCTGCATGTTGGCCAGGCGGAACGCCAGCGGATCCGCGCCTGCCGCATGCGCCAACTCGTCCATGAAGCTCTCGACGGCGAACACGTTGGGGATGAAGCTCACCGAGCGATACCAGCCGCTGGGCACATGGCTTTCGTGCTTGACCCAGTTCAGCTCCAGATGCGGCGGACGATAGGCGAAGTCCCACGCGGTGATCGCTTCGGTGGTGCTGTAATCCATGTGATCCGGGCGTTCGAAGTAGCCCGGCTCCCACTGCTCCGGCGAGGCGGGTGATACCGCGTGCAGTTGCAGCGCAGCGAGGTTGCCCTGGGCATCCAACGCGCCTTTGACCCGGTGCAGTGTGGCTGGGTGATTGAACAGTGCGTGCATCTCGTCTTCACGACTGTTGAGCAACTTCACCGGTACCCCGGTTTGCTGCGCCAGATACGCCACCTCGAACAACCAGTATTTGGCTTCCCGCGCACCGAAACTGCCGCCGGATACCAGTTCATTGATGGTGACTTTGTCCTTGGCGATGCCACACACGGTTTGCGCGGCTTCCAGCGCTGACGACGGCACCTGCACGCCGCCCCAATAGGTGATTGCGTTGTCCTGCACTTGCGCGGTGATGCAGATCGGTTCCAGCGGGTTCTGCACCTTGTACGGCATGCGGTAATCGGCTTCGATCAGCTTCGCCGCGTGCGGCCATTGCGCGCCGACATCGCCATGCGTCATGGCCGTGATGGTCTGGCTTTTCGGATCGGTAATAGCAGCCGCTTGAGCCTTGGCCAGTTCCGCGCTGTCGAACCCGGCCAGTGGCGAATCACTCCACTTGACCTCCAACACTTTACGACCCTGCTGCGCCGCCCAGAACGTCTCGGCCAGCACCGCAACGCCTTCCAGATTGCCGCCGAGCACGTCCGGGCGCCCGGGGACTGCAATCACCTTGCGCACGCCCGGCACCTGCAATGCCGCCGCCGAATCCACGCTGACGACTTTCGCCCCGACCACCGGCGCGCGCTGAATCACCGCCACCAGCATCCCCGGCAACTGCACGTCGATGCTGTACTTGAACCGTCCGCAAACCTTGGCCGCGGCATCACGCTTGTGCCGCAGTTTGCCGATGTATTTGAACTGCGCCGGATCCTTCAGCCTGACGTGGGCCGGTGCCGGCAGACGCGCTGCCACCCCGACCAGGTCGCCGTAGCCGAGGCTGCGTTTGCTGGACAGATGAACCACCCGACCTTCTTCGGTGCTGCAGCTGTCGGGGCTGACTGTCCAGTGCTTCGCCGCAGCGGCGATCAACAACGCCCGCGCTGTGGCCCCGGCCATGCGCAAGCGCTCGTATTCCAGCGAAACACTGGTGCTGCCGCCGGTGGAGAAGACTTTCCAGATCGGGTGAATGTAGGTCTCGAAGAACGGATCTTCCGGGGTGATCACCTGCACGGTCATCGGGTTCACATCCAGCTCCTCGGCCACACACGCAGCCAGTGCGGTTTGCGTGCCGGTGCCGGAATCGTGCTTGTGCACCACCAGTTTTACCGTGCCGTCGGGGAAGATCCGCACCCAGGCGTTGGGCTCGAATTCGGTGGCCGGCGCCAGGTTTTTCGGGTCGCTGGCGGCGCTGCCGGATGGCAGGTACAAGGCAATCGCCAGGCCCGAAGCGACCGTCGCTGCCTGCTTGAGAAACACCCGGCGTGACGGTTCGATCAAGGTGTCGTCGCGCAGGCTCATCACGCCTCCTTCGGCGCGTTCGCCGCACGTTTGATCGCTTTGTTGATCCGCCCGTAAGTGCCGCAACGGCAGATATTCCCCGACATCGCATTGCGGATCGAATCGTCGGTCACCGCCGCTCCCGTGTTGAGCAAGGCTGCCGCCGACATGATCTGCCCGGATTGACAGTAGCCGCATTGCGGCACATCTTCGGCGACCCAGGCCAGTTGCAGCGGATGACTTTCGCTCGGTGACAGACCTTCGATGGTGGTGATGCTGTGGCCCGCAACGGCGGCCAGCGGCAACTGGCAGGAACGCACCGCGACGCCGTCCAGGTGCACGGTGCAGGCACCGCACAGGCCCATGCCGCAGCCGAATTTGGTGCCGGTGAGTTTCAGTTGATCACGCAGTACCCATAACAAGGGCATGGAGGGGGACGCTTCATCCAGCTCGCGTCGTTCGCCGTTTACCGTGAATGCGATCATTGTCAGGCTCCAAAAGAGCGGCCCGTCTTTGTGCGGGCCTGGTGACCGATTATTGGAAGCCCACGCAACACGCGGCCAGCGACGATTTCTGCCAACCGGTGTAAGCAGGACTAACAACATGTACAAGCGATACCCGTCGGTGCAGTCCATGAGCGCGTTCATCCACGCAGCGCGCAGTGGCAGTTTCTCCAGCGCGGCGCGCAAGCTCGACTTGACGCACAGCGCGATCAGCCAGCAAATCCGCGCGCTCGAAGAATTCATCGGCCAGCCACTGTTCGTGCGTGAAGGCGGCGGCAGCAACCTGACCGATGCCGGGCAGTTGTTTGCCAGCGTGCTGGCGGATGGTCTGGCGCAAATCGATCGAGCGCTGTCCTCGGTGAAAAACCGCAGCGTGGCGCAACGCCTGACATTGGACGTCGACAGCGAACTGGCACAGAGCTGGCTCAATCCGCGCCTGCCGGAATTGCTCGACGGACTGCCGGATTACGAGGTGACGCTGCTGTCGATGCCGCGCAGTGATCGCGGCAGCTTCGAGCGGGTCGATCTGGCGTTGCGTTACGGCTATGGCGATTGGGATGACTGCGAGATGACGCAGATCTGCGGCGATCGGGTGTTGGCCGTGGCTTCGCCGGCGCTGCTTGAGCGCTATGGTCTGCAGTTACCGCTGAGCCCGGAGCAGATTCTGCAGTTGCCACTGTTGGGGTATACGCGAAGGTCGTGGATTCCGTGGCTGGATGCGGCCGGGATGCCGCCGGTAGAGCCAGCGGCGCGGGTGATTTTCGATAATGCGGCGAACCTGATTGCGGCTGCCGAAGCCGGGGTGGGCGCCGGGCTGGTGCGCGGATTGCTGGCTGCCGATGCGTTGCGCAGTGGACGGCTGGTGGCGTTGAACGAGGCGCAGATTGCTGCGCATTACAACCTCTACGCGGTGTGGCCGCATGGGCAGGCCGAGCGCGTGGCGCCGGTGGTTGAGGTGATCAGGCAGTTGGCTGCGCGTACACAGTCCTGACGCCTTCGCGAGCAAGCCCGCTCCCACAGTGATCGAGTTGTTAATCCAATCTTTGTAACGACACAAAACCTGTGGGAGCTGGCTTGCCAGCGAAGGGGTCGGCACAACCACCGCAAAAACCAAACCATATCGCCCAAGTATCACCACCGCGCCCAATTAATATTGTACGAACCCCTCCGCCCTTTCCAATACTCGCCCTCAGCAACCACCCACCCGGGCCGGATGCGAACAGGCGAGGGAATGCGCGAGTGCTGCGCATAGAAATGGCCGATAGCCCGGGGCGTGGATGCCGAGAGCCGCAAGGCTCCCTTCCCCGCTATCAGGAGATCGACTTCAATGATCATCGATATCAGCTGCTATCCCACGGATCTCGTGGACCTCGCCTGGAGGCATGACGGTGACCCGTTCACCGGCGAGCGTCTGCTGGAGATGATGGATGGCCCGTACATGGTCAACGGCAAACCTCGCCGTATCGACAAAGCCTTCATCCAGCCGCCGCAGGGCAACACCATTTACACCTGGACCGACGGCGAACTCTCGGGCCGTGAATCCATCGACGCCTACATGGCCTACACCCTGAAAATGGTGCAGACCTACCCTGATCGTTTCATCGGCTGCTTCGTCTACAACCCGCGCTGCGGTGTGGAAAACGGCGTCGAGGCGATCGAGCGCTACGTCAAGCAACACGGTTTCAAGATGGTGCAGATGCAGGCCAACATGCACGCCTACCGCCCTGATCGTGCACTGGACTGGGTGCGCCCGTGCTTCGAGAAATGCGCCGAGCTGGGTATTCCGGTCAAGCTGCATACCGGTGACGGGCCGTACAGCATCCCGTCGGAATGGGTGCCGATGATCAAGGAATTCCCCAACGTGAATTTCATCATGGCCCACTTCGGCGTGCAGACCGGCGGGGTCTACGTGTTCGAACCGATGCAATGGGCGATGGAACTGCCCAACGTTTACTGCGAATCCGGCTGGTGCCTGCAATCGCGGATCGTCGAGTTCGCCAAGGTCCTGCCAACGCACAAGATTCTCTTCGGCACCGACACTCCGCCGAACGAACCGGGCATGTGGCTGCGCCTGCTCGAAGTGTTGTGCCACGAGCCGCCGCAGGGCCTCAACCTCGACGAAGACACCCTCGAGGAGTACCTGGGCAACAACACCGCGCGGATGATCGGCCTCGAGCCAACCGCACCGCCGCGTTCCGTTTCCGAAGCAGAGGCGCAGCTCAAGCGCCCCGTCACCACGCAACTGGCCAGGAGCTGAACCGATGATCATCGACACCCATCTGCACCCCACCAACCTGGTCGACGAGGCCTGGCGCCACACCGGCGAACCGTTCACCGGCGAGCGCATGCTCAAGCTGATGGACGGCCCGTACATGATCAACGGCAAACCGCGCCGCATCGACATGGGCTTCATCCAGCCGCCACCGGGCAACACCGGCTATCGCGACGGCAACCGCCGTGGCCGCGAGGGCGTGCGTGACTACATGTCGTACGTCGCCGAGCTGTGCGTGAAGTACCCGGATCGCTTCATCGGCAACTTCAACTTCAACCCACGCTGGGGACCGGAAAACGGTGCGGCGGAGCTGGAATTCCACATCAAGGAATACGGCTTCAAGATGCTCAAGCTGCACGCCAACATGCACGGCTATCGCCCGGACCGGGCACTGGACTGGTTGCGCCCGGCAATGAAAGTCTGTGCCAAGTACAACATCGTGGTGCTGATCCATACGGGCGATGGCCCGTACACCATTCCGACGATGTTTTACCCGATCATCCGCGAGTTCCCGATGGTCAATTTCATCATTGGCCACTTCGGCATCCAGACCGGCGGCAACTACTCGTTCGAGGCGTTCTGGATGGCGATGGACACGCCGAACGTGTACTGCGAATCCGGCTGGTGCTTCCAGTCGCGGATCGTCGAATTCGCCAAGGAACTGCCGCGCAACAAGATCGTGTTCGGCACCGACTCGCCGCCGAACGAACCGGGCATGTGGCTAAGGGAGCTTGAGGTGCTGTGCTCACCGGCACCGCAAGGGCTGGGCATCGATGAGGATCATCTGGAGGACTACCTGGGCAACAACATCGCCCGGTTGTGCGGGATCGAACCGACACCACCGCCGAAGGATCTGGTTGAGGCGGATATTCGTCTGACCACGACGTACCTCTAGGCAACGCTGATCCCTGGGACACAAGGTAACCCTGTGGTGAGGGGATTCATCCCCGATGGGCTGCGCAGCGGCCCCAAAACCTGCAACCGCGTTGTATCAGGCAGACCGCGCTGACTGGTTTACGACTGCTTCGCAGCCGATCGGGGATGAATCCCCTCGCCACAAATGTCACCCACAAGGCAACACTGCAACAACACAGCGACTTTACAGGCACGAAGATGACCCGTCGTTCCCTCGACCGGCAGGCCAACGGCTGCTCGATCGAACGCCCTCTCACCCCTGCGTGCCTGCTTTTTACGAGGTGAAACCATGACCCGTTCGACGCTCGGCGACACGCAGGATTTTCACGTTTTCATCGACGCCTATCGCCGTGAGTACCCGGACGATGTGCTGACCATCACCCAAGCGCTTTCTGCCGATCAGGACGTCACTGCCCTGGTCGATGCCCTCGCCGCACAGGGCCGCGATCCGTTGCTGATCTGCGAAAACGTCGGCGGCCTCAAGGTGCCGGTGGCGACCAATCTGTTCGCCTCCCGCACCCGTATTGCCCGGTTGTTCGACGTCACCCCGGCGCAATTGCACGAAACTTTCCAGAGCCGCGCCAACCAGCCCGTCGCCCCGCGCTACGTGGCAACCGGCCCGGTGCTTGATGAAGTGTTCGAAGGCGAAGCCGTGGATCTGGCGCTGCTGCCGATGCTCAAGCACTTCGACAGCGATCGCGGGCCGTACATCACCAACGCGATCATCATCGCCGAGGACCCGCTGACCGGCATCGCCAACATGAGTTACCACCGCTCGATGCGCCACGCCCGGCAGTCCCTGGCGACCAGCCTGCACTCGCGCGGACACCTGTGGCGGATGCTGCAGACCGCCCGTGAACGCGGTGAAGAACTGCGCGTGGCGATGGTGGTCGGCGCACATCCGCTGTTCATGCTCGCGGCGGCGGCTCGCTTGCCTTATGGCAGCGATGAACGCGCCGTCGCCGGCGGCTTGTTCGGCGCGCCGCTGGAACTGGTCAAGACCCCGCGCTACGGCATTGGCGTACCGGCATACGCGGAGTTCGTCCTCGAAGGTGCCATCGATCCGACGGCCTACGCCGAGGAAGGCCCGTTCGGCGAATTCAGCGGTTACTCCTCGGATCGCTCGACCAACAACGTGCTGCGCGTCGACACCCTGTTACGGCGCAAGGACGCCTGGCTGGTGGACGTCATGGGCGGCCGCTACGCCGAACACCTGACCCTCGCGCGGCTACCGCGCGAAGCGGAAATGAGCGAAAAACTCAAGGCGCGCTTCCCTGCCGTCACCGCCGTGCATTACCCGAATTCCGGCACGCACTTTCATTGCTATGTGGCGCTGGATCAGAGCCGCGACGGCGAAGCGCGGCAGATCATGCTCGCCCTGCTCGGCTGGGACCCGTACCTGAAAAGCGTGATCGCGGTGGACAGCGATATCGACATCACCGACGACAGCCAGGTGTTGTGGGCGCTGGCCACGCATTTCCAGCCGCATCTGGATATTTTCGTGATCGACGGTTTGCCCGGCAGCCCACTGGATCCGTCGTCCTCGGTCAACGGCACCACTTCGCGCATGGGCCTGGACGCCACCCGTGGCTCGGGCTTCGACGGGATCAAGGCGCAGCTCGATCAGGACGTGCTCAAACGTGCGCGGCAATTGCTCAAAGGGCTGGCATCGTGAACCGCCAGCGGCTGGTGGTTGGCATCAGCGGCGCGTCCGGCTTCATCTACGGCGTGCGCCTGCTGCAATTGCTCGCCGAACTGGACATCGAAAGCCACCTGATCATCAGCCGTGCCGCGCTGCTGACCATGGCCCATGAAACCGACTACAAACTGGCCGAGGTCACCGCGCTCGCCAGCCAGTACCACCGCGCCGATGACGTCGCCGCCGGGATCGCCAGCGGTTCGTTTCGCTGCCTGGGCATGGTGGTCGCGCCATGTTCGATGCGCACGCTGGCGGAGATCGCCACCGGCACTTCGTCCGGGCTGATCGGCCGCGCCGCCGACGTCACACTCAAGGAACGCCGCACGCTGGTGCTGATGGCCCGCGAAACGCCGCTGACCCTCGCCCACCTGCGCAACATGACCGCCGTCACCGAGATGGGCGGGATCATCGCCCCGCCAGTGCCGGCGTTTTATGCCCGGCCCGAAAGCCTTGCACAGATGGTCGATCACAGCCTCGGCAGAGTGCTCGACCTGTTCGGCCTCGATGCCGGGGTTGCCACCCGCTGGAAAGAACACCGAGAACCCAATGTGGAAATGAATACCTGTGGTGAGGGGATTTATCCCCGACCGACTGCGCAGCAGTCGCAAAACCTGTGAATGAGGTTTTCCTGACACAGCGCAATTGCAGATTTTGGGGCCGCTTCGCGACCCATCGGGGATAAATCCCCTCGCCACAAACGCCAATCAAAGGAGCTCCAGATGAACACCCCCTTCAACGCCCCAACCCCCAACACCAAAATCCCCGTGACCATCCTCACCGGCTTCCTCGGTGCCGGCAAAACCACCCTGCTCAACTACATCCTCAAGGAAAACCACGGGCGCAAGATTGCCGTGATCGAAAACGAGTTCGGCGAGGTCGGGATCGACGGCGATCTGGTGCTCAGCTCCGAGACCGAAGAAATCTACGAGATGGTCAACGGCTGCGTGTGCTGTACCGCCGAAGTTCGCGAGGATCTGGTGCGCATCGTCCGCGAGCTGGTGGCGCGTCCGGTGCGCCTCGATCACATCCTGATCGAGACCAGCGGTCTGGCCGATCCGTACCCGGTGGCGCAGAGCTTTTTCATCAATGACCCGATTGCCGAGGAAGTCGAACTCGATGCGATCGTGACCATGGTCGACGCCAAGCACATCGCCCAGCACCTGGAAGATCTGCAACTGGATGGCGTCGATAATCAGGCGGTGGATCAGATCGTCTGCGCCGACCGCATCGTCATCAACAAGGTCGATCTGGTCAGCAGCGACGAGGTGGAAATCCTGCGCAGCAAGATCCGTGGCTTGAACGCCACGGCGGATCTGGTGACCTCCACTCATGCACAGATCGACCTGACGAAAATCCTCGGCATCGGCGCGTTCGAGTGCACGCAGAAGCTCATGGAAATCGGCGCTGAACCTGAGCATCACGACCATGAACACCACCATGAACAAGCCGACCATGAACACGACCCCAGCGTGTCATCGGTGGGCATCGCCGTCGACGGCGCGGTCGACCTGATGGCGTTCCATCGCTGGATCAGCGAGCTGCGCTCCTCGCAGGCCGACAACCTCTATCGGATGAAAGGCGTGCTCGCCGTGGCCAACGAAGACCAACGCTACGTGCTGCAAGGCGTGCACAGCCTGGTGGAGTTTCGCGCCTCGACCGCGTGGGGCACGGAGCCTCGCTCGAGCAAGATCGTGTTCATCGGCCGCGACCTGGATCGCGCGGCGCTGAACCAGGGCTTTGCCGCCTGCCTGGCAGGCTGAACAAGGCATCGGAGCCGGTGGATGGCGGCTTCGCAGCACGAATGACTGATGCCGTTTTTTGAACAACACAACACCTGTGGGAGCGGGCTTGCTCGCGAAAGCGGTGGGTCATTGAACAATGATGTCAACTGACACACCGCTTTCGCGAGCAAGCCCGCTCCCACAAGGATTGCGGTGCCTCTAAGACAGCATCAGACGAATACCCCTCTGTACCGAATAACAACAGCTAGAGGTGATTCCCCATGTCGTCAGCCACTCCTTCCTCCACCGTGCACCCCGTCGACCGCGTTCTGCCGGTGCGACAGATGCTCACCCTCGGCCTGCAACACATGGCCGTCTCGTACATCGGCGCCATCGCCGTGCCGTTGATTGTCGCCAGTGCCCTGAAAATGTCCCACGCCGACACCGTAGTGCTGATCAGCACCACGCTGTTCTGCTCCGGCATCGCCACCCTTTTGCAAACCGTCGGCTTATGGAAATTCGGCGTGCGTCTGCCGATTCTGCAAGGCGTGGCGTTCAGCAGCGTCGGCCCGGTGATTGCCATCGGCAGCAACCCCGACGTGGGATTTGCCGGGGTTTGCGGGGCGGTGATCGGTGCCGGGATCTTCACCATGCTGATGGCGCCGTTCGTGGGCCGATTGCGGCGGTTTTTCCCGCCGGTGGTCACCGGCTGCATCGTCACGGTGATTGGTTTGCAGCTGTTCCCGATCGCCTATGAATGGGTCGGTGGCGGACGCAACGCGAGCAACTTCGGCGCCCCGGCATTTCTCGCGGTGGCGGTGGTGGTGCTGCTGACCATTCTGCTGGTCAATCGCTATGGCAGTCCGCTGCTGCGCAACATGGCGGTGCTGGTGGGCATGCTGGTCGGCGCCGGTCTGGCTTACGGTCTGGGCATGGGCAACTTTCACAGCGTCGAAGAGGCGCCGTGGCTGACCGTGCCCTACCCGTTTTACTTCGGTTTGCCGACTTTCAGCCTGATCCCCATCGCGACCATGGTGGTGGTGATGATCGTGCAGATGGTCGAGTCGATGGGGCTGTTCGTGGCCATCGGCGACATCGTCGACAAACCGGTGGAAGACAAGCAGGTAATCAACGGCCTGCGCGCCAATGGCCTGGCCAGCACCATCGCCGGGATGTTCGCCGCATTCCCGTTCATCGCCTTCATGGAAAACGTCGGTCTGGTGATCCTGACCGGCGTGCGCAGCCGCTGGGTGGTCGCCGTCAGTGGCCTGCTGATGTGTTCGATTGCGCTGGTGCCCAAGGCCGGGGCGATCATCGCTTCGATGCCGACCGCGGCGTTGGGCGGCGCCGGCATTGCGATGTTCGGCGTGGTCGCGGCGGCGGGGATTCAGACCCTGGCCAAGGTCGATTACGAGCGCAATCGCTTCAACGTACTGATCGTCGGTTTCACCATCGCCGCCGCGCTGGTACCGGTGCTCGCACCCACCCTGTTCAAACAAATGCCCGAGTGGTCACAGCCGTTCCTGCACAGCAGCGTGGTCATCGCCTGCCTGGTGTCGGTGCTGCTCAACGCGGCGCTCAACGGCGTCAGCGTGCCAGAAACCACACCCGGCAAATCCGCCTCGCACATTCTCTGACTGGAGCCTGCCCATGACTCGACTTCAAAACATCCTGATCAAAAACCCGGTCGCAGTGATGACCGGGCTGCGCGGCCCGCGTGCCCGGGCCGGCGCAGTGGACATTCGTGTGGTCAACGGACGCATCGCCGAGATGGCCGCCGACCTCCAAGCGCAACCCGGCGAGCGGGTGATCGATGCGCGCAACGGCGTGGTCTATCCGGGCTGGATCAACACCCACCACCACCTGTTCCAGAACCTGCTCAAAGCCGTGCCCGAAGGCTTGAATCAGGACCTGCAAGGCTGGCTGGCGAGCGTGCCCTACCCGCGCCTGAACCGCTTCACCCCGCAACTCGCGCGGATCGCCGCCCGTCTGGGCATGGTCGAGTTGCTCCTGTCTGGGGTGACGACGTGCGCCGATCACCACTATCTCTACCACGCCCACGGCAGCACCGAGACTGGGGATTTGCTGTTCGATCTGGCCGACGAGTTCGGCCTGCGCTTTGTGTTGTGTCGCGGTGGCGCACTGGAGTCCGCCAGCGCCCACCCGGGCTTCTCGAAAACCGCGCTGCAACCGGAAAGCCTCGAACAAATGGTCGGCGACATCGAACGGCTGAAATCGCTGTATCACCAGGACACCCCGGACGCCCGGCGCCGGGTGGTCGTCGCCCCCACCACGCCAACCTTTTCGCTGCCGCCGACCCTGCTGCGCGAATTGGCGCACACCGCCCGCGGCCTCGGCTTGCGTCTGCACACGCACCTGTCGGAAACGCAGAACTATGTGAATTTCTGCCGCGACAAGTACAACTGCCTGCCGGTGGAATTCGTCGCCGAACACGAATGGCTCGGCCCCGACGTCTGGTTTGCCCATGCCGTGCACCTGCAACCCGGCGAAATCCGCATGCTCGCCCAGACCGGCACCGGCGTCTCGCACTGCCCGGTGAGTAATGCTCGCCTCGGCAGCGGCGTCGCGCCGGTGCCGCAAATGTACGAGGCCGGCGTGCCGATCTCCCTCGGCGTCGACGGCGTGGCGTCCAACGAATCCGGAAGCATGGTCGGCGAAACCAACACCGCGTGGCTGATCCACCGCGCCGAACAGGGCGCCTCAGCGACCACCGTCGAAGACGTGATCCACTGGGGCACGGCGGGCGGTGCGCAGGTATTGGGATTGGGCGCGGTCGGTACGCTGGAGGTCGGGCAAGCGGCGGATCTGGTGATCTACAGCCTTGATCACCCACGCTTCTTCGGCTTCCACGACAGTGCGGTCGCACCGGTGGTGGCGGGTGAGCCGATCAGCGTGAAGTACAGCCTGGTGGGTGGCCGGATCGTGGTCGATAACGGCGTGATTCCGGGGCTGGATATCGAACGGATGCGCGCCGAGGCGTGGGAAGGTGTGCAGGCGATGATGAATATCGACGATTGACCCGCAGGCGATGCAAAACCTGTAGGAGTGAGCCTGCTCGCGATAGCGATGTGTCAGCTGTCATTTGCGCTACTGACGCACCGCTATCGCGAGCAGGCTCACTCCTACAGGGAACAACACCACATTCGCGGACTCGGGGTTTGTCGACTAAGGTTACTCCCTCATCGGATTGAGCCCCTGCCAGCTCCACCGGGCTCTTGATCAAGGAGAGACTGATGACGTCGCGTCGCAACATCGAACAGACTTATCGCACCTGGTCCAGCCCCATCCTGCTGGAGTTGAAAAAGCGCGAACACCAAATGGCGCCGGTCGAGCGTCAGGCACTGGAGAATGTTTTGGTCGAACGAAGGTTGCTGGATGTCGGCAACCCCAACGGCCCCGACAGACGCCAGGGCACAGCGGGCAAGAATGACCGGCCCGGTTGATCAGCGCATCAGAGCGGCTTGAGGTTCAGCCCCAGTTTCAGCAGTTCCTTGCGCAGCATCGACGGTTTCACAACTGCCATCCCTGCCTGCCATTGCAGTGGCAACAACCGATCCAGCTTCTGCTGGCTGAGCAGCGGCTCAGCCAGCAAACAACTCTTGCCGTCACGGATGCTGATGACGTTCAGCAACCAGTCATCGCCCTGCCCGACCATCCAGCCGCCGATCTCGTTGCGATGTTTGTGAAGCAACGCATCGGCGTCCCACACCGTCATCTGTGCGAAGACCTGCGGCAGGTTGCTGTCCGGTTTGAAGCGTTTCAGATCCGCCGCCAACGCGGTCTGCAGGTCTGCTTCGATGGCGGCCTGACATTCGAGGAAATACTGCTCGGGCCAGTTTGCCGGCAGATTCGCCCGCTGCATTAATGCCTCATAAGCTTCAATATCCGCCTCAGAGGTCATCTGCCCGGTGAGGTTAAGCGTGTTATCGAGGATTGCCGTGGCCAGCAATTTCGCGCTTTGCTCGCTGATTCGCGAGAGCAGACCCGCAGCTTGCCAACGCTGAAAAACCAGCGTCGCCGCTGCACCAATCGGGCGGATGTCGGCGGCGGAACCCAGTCGCTCTGCCCAGTACGGCTCGTAACCGGGATGATGATCGATGACCTCGACCACTTGGTCGAGCACCACCAGCGGGTCGAAGTGGTGATAGTCGGACACATCGACCAACACGAATTCGTCGTTTGCTTGCGGCGTGTAACGCTGAAAAGCAGCGCCCCAACTCAGAACGGTCGGCGACACGCTGCTGTTGGGCGTTGCGCTGCTGACCGCGCGGGCGGGACTGCCTTGCAGGTTGAGCAATTCTGCGTAGGCGATGCAGCAGGCGTAGGCGTCGATGTCCAGATAGGAGGCGCCGGAGGTGATGATTTTCATGGGGCACAAACGTCGCACATTTCCATGACATTGGGGTGACATAAAAAGATCGCAGCCTTCGGCAGCTCCTACAGGTTGAATGCAATCCAACTGTAGGAGCTGCCGCAGGCTGCGATCTTTTGATCTTCAGGCCGCGGCTTTACCAGCGGCCACCATCGCCGAAGCCGCGAGCATCGCCCGCAACAACACCGCACAGCCGGCCGCCAGATCGTCCGGCGCGGCGTTTTCGATTTCGTTGTGGCTGATCCCGCCCTCGCACGGTACGAAGATCATTCCCGCCGGGCCGAGTTCGGCGAGGAAGATTGCGTCGTGTCCCGCGCCGCTGACGATGTCCATGTGCGACAGGCCCAGGCCTTGCGCCGCGCCGCGCACGGCTTCGACGCAGCCTTTTTCGAAGTACAGCGGCGGGAAGTCGGCAGTCGGCGTTAGTTCATAGGTCAATCCGTGCTCTTCGCAAGTGGCGTCGATGACTTGCTTCACCTCGGCGATCATCGAATCGAGTCGTTCCGGTTGCAGATGCCGGAAGTCGAGGGTCATGCGCACTTCGCCGGGGATGACGTTGCGCGAGCCGGGATAGGCTTGCAGGCAACCGACGGTGCCGCAGGCATGGGGTTGGTGGCCGAGGGCCGCGCGGTTGACCGCACCGACGATCACCGAGGCGCCGACCAGGGCGTCCTTGCGCAGGTGCATCGGGGTTGGCCCGGCGTGGGCTTCGACGCCGCGCAGTTTCAGGTCGAACCATTTTTGCCCGAGAGCGCCGAGTACCACGCCGATGGTTTTCTGCTCGTCTTCGAGGATCGGGCCTTGCTCGATGTGTGCCTCGAAATAGGCACCCACCTTGTGCCCGCTGACTTTGCGTGGTCCGGCATAGCCGATGGCATTCAGGGCTTCGCCGACGGTGACGCCTTCGGCATCGACCTTGGCCAGGGTTTCTTCGAGGGTGAATTTTTCCGCGAACACCCCGGAGCCCATCATGCACGGAGCAAAGCGCGAGCCTTCTTCGTTGGTCCAGACCACCACTTCCAGCGGTGCTTCGGTCTCCACGCCGAGGTCATTGAGGGTGCGCAGCACTTCGACCCCGGCGAGCACGCCGAAGCAGCCGTCGAACTTGCCGCCGGTGGGCTGGGTGTCGATGTGGCTGCCGGTCATCACTGGCGGCAGGTTCGGATTGCGTCCCGGGCGACGGGCGAAGATATTGCCGACTTCATCCACCGTGACGCTGCACCCGGCGTCCTTGCACCATTGCACAAACAGGTCGCGGGCCTGGCGGTCGAGGTCGGTCAGGGCCAGGCGACAGACCCCGCCCTTGACCGTGGCGCCGAGCTTGGCCAGTTCCATGAGCGAGGCCCAGAGGCGGTCGCGGTTGATGTGCTGATGGGTGGATTGCAGAACGTCTACGGCTGCGTTCATGTTGATCTCCTCAGGCAGTTTTTATGAGTTTCTTCAGGCAGTTCTTGTGTGTATTTGAGGCCGTCTTCGCGAGCAAGCCCGCTCCCACATTTGGAATGCGCTCCCTTGTGGGAGCGGGCTTGCTCGCGAAGGGGCCATCCCTCACACCGAAGATTTCACAACAGACGGGCTGCTTCGCATCGAACACAACCCGTAATAAATGACCCCACCCAGCGCCGAGCCGGTAAACCAGCCATAGCTGTAGAACCAGCTGAACGCATCGCTGCCCAACGACAGCAAGGTCAGCACCACCGGCACGCCAAACGCGGTAAAACCGGCCCAGTTCCACGCCGGATACACGTCGTCGCGATACAACCCGGCCAGGTCCAGTTGCTGTTTCTTGATCAGGAAATAGTCCACCACCATGATCCCGGCAATCGGCCCGAGCAGGCTCGAATAACCCAGCAGCCAGTTGGAATACACGGTTTCCAGGCTGACATCGGAAACGATCAGGCCCAACTTTTTCAGCAACTCGTGAGCCATCAGCGCCAACCCGACGAAGCCTGTAAGCAACACCGCTTTGGTGCGATTGATCACCTTGGGCGCGATGTTCTGGAAATCATTGGTCGGCGAAACGATGTTCGCGGCGGTGTTGGTCGACAGCGTGGCGATGATGATCAGCGCCATGGCTAACGCGACCCACATCGGGCTCTGGATATGGCCGATCAGACTGACCGGATCCGACACCGTAATGCCGACCAGTTTCACCGAAGCGGCGGTCATCACCACCCCCAGCGAAGCGAACAGAAACATGGTCAGCGGCAGGCCGAAAATCTGCCCGAGGATCTGGTCTTTCTGGCTCTTGGCGTAACGGCTGAAGTCGGGAATGTTCAGCGACAGCGTGGCCCAGAAACCAACCATCGCGGTCAGCCCGGCAGCGAAGTAACTGACCACACTGGCGCCTTCCGGACGTTTCGGTGGAATCGCCAGCAACTCGGTCATCGACACATTGGGCATGGCCCACACCAGCAGACCGATGCCGACTGCCACCAACAACGGCGCAGACAGGGTTTCCAGCCACTTGATCGACTCGGCGCCGCGGATCACCACCCACAGGTTCAGCGACCAGAAAATCATGAAACCGATCACCTCGCCGGTTCCGCCGAGGGATTTCCAGCCGTCGAAGATCGAGCCGAGAAACAGGTGAATCGCCAATCCGCCAAACATCGTCTGAATCCCGAACCAGCCGCACGCCACCAGCGCGCGAATCAGACACGGCACGTTGGAGCCAAGCACGCCGAACGACGAGCGCAGCAGCACCGGGAATGGAATGCCGTACTTGGTGCCGGGAAAGGCATTGAGCGTCAACGGGATCAGCACGATGACGTTGGCCAGCAGAATCGCCATCAGCGCTTCACCAACGGTAAGGCCGAAATAGGCGGTGAGCACCCCGCCGAGGGTGTAGGTCGGCACGCACACCGACATGCCGATCCACAGCGCGGTGATGTGCCATTTGTTCCAGGTTCGTTCGCGCACCTTGGTCGGTGCCATGTCGTGGTTGTAACGGGGACTGTCGAGGACGTCGCTGCCGGCTTCGAGTTCGAACAAGCCGTCGCGCTCGGTCACTTGCGATCTGTTCTGTTGCATGGCCGCTCCACTGTTCTTCTGATTATTTTTTTTGCTCATCAGACGGCTGCACACCAAGGTGCGAACCGGACGATGGCCGGAGGAACTGACAACTTTCTTGCACCGGCCAGGGTGTCAGCGGCGGCATCAATAAACGTGCCGGATGCCCCGCTTACGCATCGGGCCGTGGTTCAAACGCATTGCAACTTTCTGATATGTCACGGTTTTAATTATTCACCGGAAGCGTCCTCGAAAACTTGTCTGCACGCTCAGGCTAAACGTTTGCCAAGTTGTTCGAACGGTCAGGACTCAATCTGGTGCACTGCACTTTTTTTCATCACGGGCGCTCAGCCGCAGCTCAACTTCAAGCGGCTGATTTCACATAGGAAATCTTGCTCATATTTCCATCCTGTCAAGTGCGTCAAAATGGTGAACAGCCTCACCATTTTGGTGATTTGCGTTTTTTATCGTTATTTTTCATGCACTTAAAATAGCAATAAGCTTATAAAAAATAATCTTGATCAATTGCAAAACTGCGACTAGCTTCTATTCCTGACAGCGCTGACAGGAATACGCCGATCAGCGTTGTACATCAATAAAACATTTAGAACCGGCACAAGTCGGTCATGCCTGCGAGGAACTCGGAATGTCTCTGTTGATCCGTGGCGCCACCGTTGTTACCCATGATGAAAGTTATCGCGCCGACGTCTATTGCGCTGACGGCGTGATCAAAGCCATTGGTCAAAACCTGGATATTCCCGCCGGCGCCGAAGTGCTCGACGGCAGCGGCCAATACCTGATGCCCGGCGGCATCGATCCACACACCCACATGCAACTGCCCTTCATGGGCACCGTGGCCAGCGAAGACTTTTACAGCGGCACTGCGGCGGGTCTGGCCGGGGGCACCACGTCGATCATCGACTTCGTGATTCCCAATCCGCAGCAGTCACTGATGGAAGCGTTTCACCAGTGGCGCGGCTGGGCCGAGAAGTCTGCGTCCGACTATGGCTTCCATGTCGCGATCACCTGGTGGAGCGAACAGGTGCGTGAGGAAATGGCCGAGCTGGTCAGCCATCACGGGATCAACAGCTTCAAGCATTTCATGGCCTACAAGAACGCGATCATGGCCGCCGACGACACGCTGGTGGCGAGTTTCGAGCGCTGTCTGGAACTCGGCGCGGTGCCGACCGTGCACGCGGAAAACGGCGAGCTGGTCTATCACCTGCAACGCAAGTTGATGGCCCAGGGCATCACCGGGCCGGAGGCGCATCCATTGTCGCGGCCATCGCAGGTGGAAGGCGAAGCGGCGAGCCGGGCGATTCGCATCGCTGAAACCATCGGCACGCCGTTGTATCTGGTGCACGTCTCGACCAAGGAAGCGCTGGACGAAATCACTTACGCCCGCAGCAAGGGTCAACCGGTGTACGGCGAAGTGCTCGCCGGGCATCTGCTGCTCGACGACAGCGTCTACCAACACCCGGACTGGCAGACCGCCGCCGGTTACGTAATGAGCCCGCCGTTCCGCCCGCGCGGGCATCAGGAAGCGCTGTGGCATGGCCTGCAAAGCGGCAATCTGCACACCACCGCCACTGACCACTGCTGCTTCTGCGCCGAGCAAAAAGCCGCCGGTCGCGACGACTTCAGCAAGATCCCCAACGGCACCGCCGGCATCGAAGACCGCATGGCGGTGCTGTGGGATGAAGGGGTCAACAGCGGACGTTTGTCGATGCAGGACTTCGTCGCCCTCACCTCCACCAACACCGCGAAAATCTTCAACCTCTACCCGCGCAAAGGCGCGATCCGCGTCGGCGCCGATGCCGACCTGGTGCTGTGGGATCCGCAAGGCACCCGCACCATCTCCGCCAAGACCCACCATCAGCAGGTGGACTTCAATATCTTCGAAGGCAAGACCGTGCGCGGCGTGCCGACCCATACCGTCAGCCAGGGCAAAGTGGTCTGGGCCGACGGCGACCTGCGTGCCGAGCGCGGTGCCGGACGGTATATCGAACGGCCGGCGTATCCGGCGGTGTTTGATTTGCTGAGCAAGCGGGCTGAATTACACAAGCCCACAGCGGTTAAACGCTGAAATCGAGGCCTTCGGCCTTCGCGAGCAGGCTCGCTCCCACATTTGAAATGCATTCCCCTGTGGGAGCGAGCCTGCTCGCGAAGAGGCCGTCCCTAACGACACAAAAACCACTGCCCATCAGAGGCAGAGAACCTCAATAACCGTGAGGCAAAAAACCGTGATCGAGACCCTGAACCATCTCCCGCATCCGCACGAAAGCGCGGCCGCCCTCGCCGGCCATTTCACTGATCTGGCGCCACCGCTCAACGCCCGGCAGGCGCATCTGGAAGCCTCGCGCTGCCTGTATTGCTACGACGCGCCGTGCGTCAACGCGTGCCCCAGCGAAATCGACATTCCGTCGTTCATCCGCAATATCCATCAGGACAACGTGCCCGGTGCGGCGCAGAAAATCCTTTCGGCGAACATCCTCGGCGGCAGTTGCGCGCGGGTCTGCCCAACGGAAATCCTCTGTCAGCAAGCCTGCGTACGCAACAATGCGCAGGAATGCGCGCCGGTGCTGATCGGCCTGCTGCAGCGCTACGCCGTGGACAACGCGCACTTCACCGAGCACCCGTTTCAGCGCAGCGCCGCTACCGGCAAACGCATCGCCGTGGTCGGCGCCGGGCCAGCGGGGTTGTCCTGCGCCCACCGCAGCGCGATGCACGGGCATGACGTGGTGATTTTCGAAGCACGGGAGAAGGCTGGCGGCCTTAATGAATACGGGATCGCCAAGTACAAACTGGTCGACGACTATGCGCAGAAGGAACTGGATTTCCTCCTGCAGATCGGCGGCATCGAAATCCGTCACGGGCAGAAACTCGGCGAGAATCTGACCCTCAGCGAGCTGCATCAGCAGTTCGATGCGGTGTTCCTCGGCCTCGGCCTCAATGCCAGCAAACAGCTCGGCCTGCCCCACGAGGACGCGCCCGGCCTGCTCGCCGCCACCGACTACATCCGCGAACTGCGCCAGGCCGATGACCTGACGCAACTGCCACTGGCCGAGCGCTGCATCGTCCTCGGCGCCGGCAACACCGCGATCGACATGGCCGTGCAGATGGCCCGCCTCGGTGCCCGTGACGTGAATCTGGTGTATCGCCGCGGTGCGGCGGACATGGGTGCCACCGGCCACGAACAGGACATTGCCAAGGCCAATCAGGTGCGCCTGCTGACCTGGGCGCAACCGGAGGAAGTCTTGCTCGACGATCAGGGCCAAGTGCGCGGTATGCGTTTCGCCCGTACCGAACTGGTCGACGGTCGTCTGCAAAGCACTGGCGAAACTTTTGAGCTGGCCGCCGATGCGATTTTCAAAGCCATCGGCCAGGCCTTCGACAGCAGCGCCCTCGCCGACCCGCTGGCCCGCGAACTCAAGCGTCAAGGCGAGCGGATTCAGGTCGATGACCACCTGCGCACCAGCATTCCCGGCGTGTATGCCGGCGGCGACTGCACCAGCCTCGATCAGGACCTCACCGTGCAAGCCGTACAGCATGGCAAACTCGCCGCCGAGGCGATCAACGCGCAACTGATGCTCAACGTGGAGGCTGCGTAAATGGCCGATCTCTCGATAGTCTTCGCCGGCATCAAAGCCCCCAACCCGTTCTGGCTGGCTTCCGCGCCGCCGACCGACAAGGCCTACAACGTGGTGCGCGCCTTCGAGGCCGGTTGGGGTGGCGTGGTCTGGAAAACCCTCGGCGAGGACCCGGCAGCGGTCAATGTCTCGTCGCGCTACTCGGCACACTACGGCAACAACCGCGAAGTGCTGGGGATCAACAACATCGAACTGATCACCGACCGCTCGCTGGAAATCAACCTGCGCGAGATAACTCAGGTCAAGAAAGACTGGCCGGATCGCGCGCTGATCGTCTCGCTGATGGTGCCGTGTGTCGAGGAATCGTGGAAACACATCCTGCCGCTGGTGGAAGCCACGGGCGCCGACGGTATCGAGCTGAATTTCGGTTGCCCGCACGGCATGCCCGAGCGCGGCATGGGCGCGGCGGTCGGTCAGGTGCCGGAATACGTCGAGCAGGTCACCCGCTGGTGCAAGACCTATTGCTCGCTGCCGGTGATCGTCAAGCTGACGCCGAACATCACCGACATCCGCGTCGCCGCCCGCGCTGCGCATCGCGGTGGCGCCGATGCGGTGTCGCTGATCAACACCATCAACTCGATCACCAGCGTCGATCTGGAACACATGGTCGCCCTGCCCACCGTCGGCAGCAAAAGCACCCACGGCGGTTATTGCGGTTCGGCGGTCAAGCCGATTGCACTGAACATGGTCGCCGAGATCGCTCGTGATCCGCAGACCCAAGGCCTGCCGATCTGCGGCATTGGCGGCATCGGCAGTTGGCGTGACGCGGCGGAATTCATGGCGCTGGGCAGCGGCGCGGTGCAGGTGTGCACGGCGGCGATGCTGCATGGTTTCCGCATTGTCGAGGAGATGAAGGACGGGCTGTCGCGCTGGATGGACAGCCAAGGCTACGCCAACATCGCCGAGTTCTCCGGGCGCGCGGTGGGCAATACCACGGACTGGAAGTACCTCGACATCAACTACCAGGTGATCGCGAAGATCGACCAGGACGCGTGCATCGGTTGCGGGCGCTGCCACATTGCTTGCGAAGACACTTCACACCAGGCGATCAGCAGCCTGAAACAGGCTGACGGCACGCATAAATATGAAGTGATCGATGATGAGTGCGTGGGCTGCAATCTGTGCCAGATCACCTGCCCGGTGGCGGACTGCATCGAGATGGTGCCGATGGAAACCGGGAAGCCGTTTCTGGACTGGAATCATGATCCGAGGAATCCTTACCACGTTGCCGTCTAGATCGCCGGCTGATCCAACAGCCCCCTCACCCTAACCCTCTCCCAAAGGGAGAGGGGACTGATTGGGGGATATTTCAGAAATCCACCGACTTGAGCGATTTACTTTGAATCCAAAATCGATACATGCACAGGCACGGACGGCTTTTTGAGTCCATATTCGACTGGATTTTTCAGGTCGATGTAACTCGCAAGACACCTCGGTCGGCCCCCTCTCCCTCCGGGAGAGGGTTGGGGTGAGGGTCAGCTCTTGCTTCAGGGTTCCAACCCGATCCCGCGCAAAATCACACTGGTCACCGTCTGCACCGCCCGCTCGAACTGCATGTCCGACAGCGGCTGATGTTCGTTGAGAATATTCACCTGATGATCGAAGTCGGCGTAATGCTGGGTCGAGGCCCAGATCATGTACAGCAGGCTCGACGGTTCCACCGGCAGAATCCGCTTGTCCTCGACCCACTGGCGGATCTTCGCTTCCTTCATTTTCGCCCACTCATACAGGCTCAGATCCAGCGCCTCACCGAGGGTCGGGGCGCCGTGGATGATCTCGTTGGCCCAGACTTTCGAACCATAGGGCCGGCTGCGCGAGTGGTTCATCTTCGCGCGGATGTAGCTGCTGAGCACCACCCGCGGGTCATCGAACATCTCGAAGCACAGCGCGTCCTGTTTCCACACCTCCAGCAGGTCGAACAGCACCGCGCTGTACAGTTCGCTTTTGGTCGAGAAGTAGTAATGCAGGTTGGAACGCGGCAGCTGCACTTCGGCGGCGATGTCGGCCATGGCGGTGCCGCCGAAGCCTTTTTCGGCGAAGACTTTTTCCGCCGCGAGCAGGATTTTCTCGACGTTACTGCGACGAATCTCGATCTTGTGATTGCCCATGAGGGCTCCCTGACAACGACGTTGTTGAAGACTAGCATCCGCTCTGGTCTGGGGGCGACCGCTGTAAATAAAACTTCGTGCGCAAGTCTGCGGATGGCTAAACTGAGGCTTCTTTGTCCTGCCTCAGAGGTATCCGCGATGCTGTTCAAGAATGTCCTGACCACCACTGCCCTGCTCGCTTCGCTGTTCGCCGCATCTTCGGTTTTCGCCCACGCCCACCTGAAAAGTGCAACGCCGGCCGCCGACAGCACCGTCGCCGCACCGGCCGATCTGCGCCTGACTTTCTCCGAAGGTGTCGAAGCCAGTTTCACCAAGGTCAACCTGACCCACGATGGCACCCCGGTCGCGATCAAAGCGCTGACCACCGAGAACGACAAGAAAACCCTGATCGTCACTCCCGCCGCACCACTCGACGCCGGTGAATACAAAGTCGAATGGCACGCGGTGTCGGTCGATACACACAAGAGCGAAGGCGCCTATCAGTTCAAGGTCGGCCAGTAATTCATGAGTGAAGCGCTGGTGCTGTGTCGCTTTGTGCATTTCAGCGCGGTATTGATGGTGTTCGGCGCCTGGCTGTTCCGGCCGCTGCTGCTCAAGGCGCCCGTGCCGACACTGGATCGGCATCTGGCGCAACTGGCGCGCTGGCTGACGGCGGTTGCGCTGTTCAGCGGTGTCACCTGGGCGCTGTTGATCACCGCAAGCATGGCCGGCTCGGCGGCGGCCGCGTTCGACCCGGACACCATTGAAGTGGTGCTCGGCAATACCTTTTTCGGGCAGGTATGGCGCTGGCATCTGCTGATCAACGCGCTGTTGCTGGCGTTGTTATTTACGCCTTGGCGATCGAACGTGCCGTTGCGCCTGGGCTTGAGCGGATTGTTGCTGGCGACGCTGGCACCGGTCGGTCACGGTGCGATGCTCGATGGTCTGAGCGGGCAACTGCTGATCCTCAACCAGATCGTTCATCTGACGTGCGTGGCCGCATGGCTCGGCGGATTGTTGTTGCTGGTGTTGATCCTGCGTCAGCCTGGCGAAGCGATGAGCCGGATCCTGCAACGCTTCAGCGGTGTCGGTTACGCGATCGTTGGGGGGCTGCTGATCACCGGGCTGATCAACGTGCGCGTGCTGACCGGCCAATGGTGGCCGACGCCCTTGTTCGCCGGGTTTGCCTTGATTCTGCTGATCAAGGCGTTGCTGGTGGCAGGCATGCTCGCCCTGGCGCTGTTCAACCGCTTGCGGATTGATGATTGCGAACAGCGGATGGGCGCGCTCAAGCGCAGTGTGGTGCTGGAGTGGTTGTTGGGGATCGGTGCGGTTGCAGCCGTGTCGCTACTCGGTACCCTGCCGCCGATGATTGCTGGATAAACCTGATCCTCTTGTGGGAGCGGGCTTGCTCGCGAAGGCGGCGTGTCAGATACGGAAATATCAACTGACACACCGCCTTCGCGAGCAAGCCCGCTCCCACATTTTGATCTATGGAGGTCAATGCGGTTGTGTGTCGCCCGCTGCAGTATCGATGCTGACCACCACCGACATCCCCGGTCGCAGGCGTTCCTCTTCCTGCTGGCCCTCATCAATGGTGATCCGCACCGGCACTCGCTGGGCGATTTTCACGAAGTTGCCGGTGGCATTGTCTGCCTGCAACAGGGCGAATTCCGAACCTGTGGCCGGTGAGATGTGCTGCACATGACCAGTGAATCTGCGGTGGTTCAGTGCATCGACGGTGAAGCGCACCGGCTGCCCGACCCGTACGTTGTCCATCTGGGTTTCCTTCATGTTGGCGATCACCCATTTCTGGTTCGGCACCAGCGCCATCAACTGCGCCCCGGAGTTGACGTAAGCGCCCAGGCGCACACCGATCTGCCCGAGTTGGCCGTCACGCGGGGCGACGATGCGGGTGTTCGACAAATCGATTCGCGCCAGTTGCACCGCCGCTTCAGCGCTGGCAACTGCCGCTTCCAGCGAGCCGCGATTGACGATCACCGTTTGCAGGTCCTGACGGGCGATTTCCAGGTTGGCCTTGGCCTGCGCCACCGCCGCAATGCCCTGCGCGTTGGCCGCCAGGGCCACGTCCATTTCGCGCTTGGACACCGAACCGTCGCTCACCAGCTCCTTGTTACGGCGCAGATCCGCCTCGCTTTTGCGCAACTGCGCTTCACTGTCGGCCACCACCGCCTGACGCAGCTTGATCGTCGCTTCGGCGCTGTTGCGTTGCTGCACCACATTGGCCAGCGAGGCCTTCTGCACTGCCAGTTGCGCCAGTGCCTGGTCGAGGTGCTGCTGATAAATCCGGTCGTCCAGGCGCACCAGCAAATCGCCGGCCTTCACGTACTGGAAGTCCTGCACCGGCACTTCAAACACGTAACCGCTGAGTTGCGGGCCGATGATCGTCACCTGGCCGCGCACCAACGCGTTTTCAGTAGTCTCGACCGCGCTGCTGAACGGCGGCAACTGCCAGGCGTACAGCACGATCAGTACGCCGACGATGGCAATCGCGGCAAAGCCCAGCGACGAGATGACCCGCACCCGCAACGAGCGTGGCTCGGTGTTCGGCGAGGACGGCGGCGCCACGCCTTCCGGGGTGGCGGCGATGGCATTGGTGGTTGTGGTGGTCGGTTCGGTCATGAATTGGAGGCACCGCTAGGAGGTACGGAAGGCGCTGGGTCGACGGCTTTGGTGGTGCTCATCAGCCACAGCGCACGAATGGACAGCCAGATCATGGTCAGCACCGCAATCACGGCGATCAGCATGAACACATCGTTATAGGCCAGTACGTTGGCTTCGCGGGTCGCCGCGTTGGACAGACTGCGAATCCCGGCCAGATTGCGCAGGCTCGGGTCGGCCAGCAAGGAGCCATAGGCCGAACCGCCGCTCTGCACGCGGGCAGCCACCAGCGGATCGGACAGCGTCAGGTGCTCGACCAGATGATTGGAGTGGAATTTCTCGCGCACGATCTGGAACGTGCCCAACAACGCCGCGCCGAGCAAGCCGCCGAGGTTGTTGCAGATCCCGAACAACACCGAAAAACTCACCAGGTTGCGCGGGTTGGTCAGCACGTTGCGCGTGCCGAAAACCATGGTCGGGCCGAGGAAAAACGTGCTGCCGAAGGCCAGCAGGAACTGACTGAAATACAGGTTCGCCGGGCGGGTCAGGTTATTGGAAAAACTGTCCATCACCGAACCGGTCGCCATCAGCGCCAGCGAGATGATCAGCGGCATCAGCAGATGCTTGGGATCGATGGTCAGCGCGCTGGTCGCCAGCCCGGCAACGCTGCCGATCAGCATCACCACGTACAGGCTGTGCAACTGCTCATAACCCATGTTGAGGTTCTGCATGAAACCGACGGCGCCGGTGGACTGCTCCGAGGTCACCATGCGAATCAGGGTCACCGCCAGCGCCAGGCGGATCATCGTGCCACTGCCGAGCCAACGGGTCATCAGCATCGGGTTGCTGCGATTGTGCTCGATCGCCAGGCCCGCGAGGATCAGGGCAATCGAGGCCGCCAGCGCATAACCGATCCAGTTGGCCTCCAGCCACCAATCGATCCGCCCCAGCGACAACACCGCGCAAAGCAGTGCCACGCCGCTGGCGAGAATCGCGAAGGTGAGAAAATCCAGCGGTTCGAAGGTCTTGAAGCGGTCACCGGGCGGCAACTTGAGCAACAGCACGCAGCCCAGCGACAGCAAGGCCATGCCCAATTCGAACAGATACAAGCCGCGCCATTCGGCAATCTGCAGCAAGTCCTCGGAGAACAAGCGCGCCAGCGGCAAAGCCAGTTGCGAGGCGCCGAGCCCGAGCACCAACGCCTTCAGCCGCCACTTGGCCGGAAACGCCTGGACCATGTAATACAGACCCAGCGAACTCAGTGCCGCACCGACCATGCCGTGCGCCGCACGCACCGCGATGGCCGAGCTCAGGTCGTTGACGAACAGGTGGCCGAAGGTCACCAGCGCATACAGCACCAGAAACACTTCGGTGAATGCACGCAGGCCGAACTGCTGACGAAACTTCACCAGCAGCAGGTTCATCGACACGTTGGTCATCACGTAGGCGGCCGGCAGCCAGGCCATCTCCGCCGTAGTCGCGCCCAGCGCGCCTTGCAGGTAAGGCAGGTTGGCGACCACCAGCGAGTTGCCCAGACCACCGGTCACCGCCACCAGCAACCCGACCAGCGCATAGGCCAGGCGCTTGGGGTTGGAGTGCAGCGGCGTCGAGGGGGAACCGGGCAGACTGGGCTTCTCGTGTGGCTGCCAGTTGCGCGGGGCGTATCGATCCATTGAAAGGCCTTGTTTGGGGATGTCTGAGTTTGCCGCAATCAACGACAAAACACACATCCCCTGTAGGAGTGAGCCTGCTCGCGATAGCGCAGCGTCAGTCAGCATCAATGTTGAATACTAAACCGCTATCGCGAGCAGGCTCGCTCCCACAGGGTCAAATGTCGGGCCGGGAGTTTTGTATCAGGCGCGCAGCATCATGTAAGCCGCGACCACCAGGCACACACTGGCAAAGCCCACCTGCAACGTCCGCGCCGGAACCCGGGCGCAGAGTTTGCGGCCGATGATCATGCCGACAATGCTGGCGATGATGAACGCCACGCCAAGGCTGTCGATGCGCACTCCGGCATGGAAGGAGCCGATCACGCCAATCGCGGAAATCAGGCTGATCACCATCAACGACGTCGCAACGATGCCGCGCATCTGCACGTCGGTCAGTTGCTTGAACGCCGGGACGATCAGGAAGCCACCGCCAACGCCGAGCAGTCCCGACACCACGCCCGTGACCGCGCCCAATGCCGCCAGTGTCGCGGTGCATTTGGCGGTCCAGTCGAAACGCCCGGTCTCTTCATTCAGCATGCAGTTTTTCTGGCCCCAGCTCGCGTGGCCGTGATCGCTCAGCCCTTCGTGCTGACGCTCACGGCGCAGCATGCGCCAAGCGACCATGACCATCAGCAGGCTGAAGAGGATCATCAGAATCTTCTCAGGCAACTGGTGCGCGAAATAAATCCCCACCGGCGAAAAAACCGCACCGAGCGCCGCAATCAGCAGCGCTGCGCGATAGCGCACCAGCCCATGGCGCAAGCCATCAATCGCCCCGACCGCCGCCGCACTGCCGACCGCGAACAACGCGACCGGCGCCGCTTGCGTCATCGTCCAGCCAAGGCCCAGCACCAGCGCCGGCACCGCGAGAATCCCGCCGCCCGCCCCGGTGAGCCCGAGAATCAACCCCATCAACACGCCAAACAGACTTGCCAGCAACATAGGATTTACTCAGTCAACCTTGGACAGACCGGTCAGCCACTCGCGGCCCTTGAGCATGCCGTTCCAGTAGAACCACGGCAGCAGCGTCGCCTTGAGAAACCACGCCGAGCGGCGCGGTACGGTCGCATCGAGCGCGAAGGTCGGCAGCAACTTCCCGCCGTAGCCGAACTCGGCGAGGATCACCTTGCCCTTCTCCACCGTCAGCGGGCAGGAACCGTAGCCGTCGTACTTCAGCGGCATAGGCTTTTGCTTGCGCAGCGCCAAAAGGTTTTCCGCGACCACCACAACCTGCTTGCGCACGGCCGCCGCGGTTTTCGCGTTGCTGGTGCCGCAGATGTCGCCAATGGCGAACACTTCCGGGTAGCGCAGATGCTGCAGGCTGTGCGGGTTCACTTCGCACCAGCCGCCAGCGTCGGCCAACAAGCTCTGAGCGATGAAATCCGGCGAGACCTGCGGCGGCACGACATGCAGCAGATCGAAGCTTTTCGCCTGTGTGGTGACGTTGCCGTCAGCGTCCTTGATCTCGAACCACGCGGTTTTCGCCGGGCCGTCGACCTTGACCAGGTTGGCGTTGAAGGCCAGTTGCGCGTTGTACTTTTCGATGTACTTCATCAGTGGCGGCACGAAGGTCGCGACACCGAACAGCGCCGCGCCGGCCAGGTTGAATTCGACGTCAATGTTGTTCAGCACGCCGGTTTTGCGCCAGTGATCGCACGACAGGTACAACGCCTTCTGCGGTGCCCCGGCGCATTTGATCGGCATCGCCGGCTGGGTGAACAGTGCTTTACCGCCGCGGAGTTTCTGCACCTGATCCCAGGTGTACTGCGAGTGCTGATAGCTGTAGTTGGACGTCACGCCGTGCTGGCCGAGGCTTTCCTGCAAGCCTTCGATCTTCTCCCAGGCCAGACGCAAGCCGGGACAGACGATCAGGTTCTGGTAGCTGACGCGGCGTTGATCGTTGAGGGTGAGTTGACGTGTGTCGGGATCAACCGCAGTCACCGCCGCTTGAATCCAGGTAGCCTGACGCGGCATCACCTGGCTCATCGGTCGTGCGGTGTCCTTGACGTCATAGGCGCCACCGCCGACCAGCGTCCACGCCGGTTGATAGTAATGCTGGGCGCTTGGCTCGATCACAGTGATTTTCAGAGTGGGATCACGCTTGAGCAGACTGGCGACGAAGCCGATGCCGGCGGTGCCGCCGCCGATGACCACGATATCTGCACTGATGGATGGGCCCCAGTGTTGATCGTTCATTGCTTGTTCCTTATTGCTGCACGCAAGGATTTCTTGGCCTTCACATAAAACCAATGTGGGAGCGGGCTTGCTCGCGAAAACGGTAGATCATTCAACATTAATGTCGACTGATACGACGCCTTCGCGAGCAAGCCCGCTCCCACAGGGGATGGAGGTGTTAGCTGACATTTATGGATGACCCCAGCTCTTGAGCACCGCCCCGCAATACAGCCCGGAGAGGGTCTTCATCACCTGAATCACTTCAGGACTGGCCAGACCGTAAAAGATGTACTTGCCTTCGCGACGAGTCGCCACCAGGCCTTCATCGCGCAGGATGCCCAGTTGCTGGGACAGCGTCGGCTGGCGCACGCCGGTCATTTTTTCCAGCTCGCCGACGTTGCGCTCGCCCTGAGTCAACTGGCAGAGGATCAACAGGCGATCCTCATTGGCCAGCGCCTTGAGCAGCGTACAGGCCTTGGAGGCGGACGCCCGCAATTGGGCGACTTCACATTCGGTCAGACTGGATTGCATTTGCACGATGCCTTCAACGTCACTTAAGCTGCGAACATTATGTTTTTAGATAAAGTGTTGCAACCCATTTCCCTTGTTCAGGTTCGTGTCCATGCCCGCGCAGATTGAAGCTTTCCTCGACCCCGCCTCCTCGACCTACAGCTATGTGGTCTATGAAGCCGATGGCGGGCAGTGTGCAATCGTCGATCCGGTACTCGATTACGACGGCGCCGCCGGGCGCACCTGCACGGTGCAGGCCGACAAAATCATCGCTTTCGTCCGTGAACACCGCTTGCAGGTGCAATGGCTACTGGAAACCCACGCCCACGCCGATCACCTGTCCGCCGCGCCGTACCTGCGCCGCGAACTCGGCGGCAGGATCGCGATCGGCCAGTCGATCAGCAAAGTGCAGAACGTGTTCAAGGCGCTATTCAATCTGGAACCGGAATTCTGCGTCGACGGCTCGCAGTTCGATCACCTGTTCGCGCCGAACGAGTCGTTCATGATCGGCAACCTCAAGGCCACCGCCCTGCACGTCCCCGGCCACACCCCGGCGGACATGGCCTACCTGATCGATGGCGAACAGATTCTGGTCGGCGACACGCTGTTCATGCCTGACGTCGGCACCGCCCGCTGCGACTTCCCCGGCGGCAACGCGCATCAACTGTTCAACTCGATCCACAAACTGCTGGCCTTCCCCGCCAGCGTCAAACTCTACGTCTGCCACGACTACCCGCCCGAAGGCCGCGCCGCGCAATGCCAGACCACCGTCGGTGAGCAGCGCAGGAGCAATATTCATGTGCATGACGGAATCGATGAGGCGGCGTTTGTCGAGATGCGTACCAAGCGCGATGCTGGGCTAGGCATGCCGACACTGTTGCTGCCGGCGATTCAGGTGAATGTGCGGGCGGGGAATTTTCCGGCGGCCGAGGATAACGGTGTGGTTTATCTGAAGGTGCCGATCAACAAGCTTTAAAGCAAAAGATCGCAGCCTTCGGCAGCTCCTACAGGGAGAACGCGTTTCCCGTCAAAACTGGAATGGGTTCACCTGTAGGAGCTGCCGCAGGCTGCGATCTTTTGATCTTCAAGACCCCAAGGTCAACCCATTCGCCGGCAACGGCAGTGCCGTCTTGTAGCGCACCTGCTTGAGCGCAAAGCTTGAGCGGATGTTCGCCACCCCCGGCACCTTGGTCAGAAAGTCCATCATGAACCGCTCCAGCGACTGAATGGTCGGCACCAGCACCCGGATCAGATAGTCCGGGTCGCCGGCCATCAGGTAACACTCCATGACCTCGGGGCGGTCGGAGATCGCCTCTTCGAAATGTTGCAACGCTTCCTCGACCTGTTTCTCCAGGCTCACATGAATGAACACGTTCACGTGCAGGCCCAGCAGATCGGCATCCAGCAGCGTCACCTGCTCACGAATCAGGCCTAATTCTTCCATCGCCTTGACCCGGTTGAAACACGGTGTCGGCGACAGGTTCACCGAGCGCGCGAGGTCGGCGTTGGTGATGCGCGCGTTCTCCTGAAGGCTGTTGAGAATGCCGATGTCGGTACGGTCCAGTTTGCGCATGAGACAAAACCACCTGTTTTTTATGTTTATGCAGATTTTCTATCTGCAAATCGTCTCCAGCGCAACGAAACAGAGAGAAATATTCTTCTTGGCCGGGCCTATGATTGTTGTAGGACAAGATTTCTTTCACCCAAGAATGATTGCCAGCTCACTACAAGAAATTCACAAGATCGAGCGTAGAAGCCATGACCCAAGCGTATGAACCGCTGCGTCTGCACGTCCCTGAACCCTCGGGCCGCCCAGGCTGCAAAACCGACTTCTCCTACCTGCATCTGACCGATGCCGGCACGGTGCGCAAACCTTCCATTGACGTCGAACCCGCCGACACCGCCGACCTGGCGCGTGGGCTTATTCGTGTGCTCGACGATCAGGGCAACGCCCTCGGCCCCTGGGCTGAAAACGTGCCGGTCGAGATCCTGCGCAAGGGCATGCGCGCCATGCTCAAGACGCGGATTTACGACAACCGCATGGTGGTCGCCCAGCGGCAGAAAAAAATGTCGTTCTACATGCAGAGCCTTGGCGAAGAAGCCATCGGCAGCGCCCAGGCCCTGGCCTTGAACATCGACGACATGTGCTTCCCGACCTACCGTCAGCAAAGCATTCTGATGGCCCGCGAAGTGCCGCTGGTCGACCTGATCTGCCAACTGCTGTCCAACGAGCGTGATCCGCTCAAGGGCCGGCAGTTGCCGATCATGTATTCGGTCAAGGACGCCGGTTTCTTCACCATCTCCGGCAACCTCGCGACCCAATTCATTCAGGCCGTCGGCTGGGGCATGGCCTCGGCGATCAAAGGCGACACCAAAATCGCCTCGGCGTGGATCGGTGACGGCGCCACCGCCGAATCGGACTTCCACACTGCCCTCACCTTCGCCCACGTTTACCGCGCGCCGGTGATCCTCAACGTGGTCAACAACCAGTGGGCGATCTCGACCTTCCAGGCCATCGCCGGGGGTGAAGCCACCACTTTCGCCGGACGCGGCGTCGGTTGCGGCATCGCCTCGCTGCGGGTCGATGGCAACGACTTCTACGCGGTCTACGCCGCTTCCGCCTGGGCTGCCGAACGCGCCCGGCGCAACCTCGGCCCGACCATGATCGAATGGGTCACCTACCGCGCCGGCCCGCACTCGACCTCCGACGATCCGTCGAAATACCGTCCTGCCGATGACTGGAGCCACTTCCCGCTGGGCGACCCGATTGCCCGCCTGAAGCAGCACCTGATCAAGGTCGGCCACTGGTCGGAAGAAGAGCACGCCGCCGTCAGCGCCGAACTCGAAGCCGAAGTGATTGCCGCGCAGAAACAGGCCGAACAGTACGGCACCCTCGCCGGCGGGCAGATTCCAAGCGCCGCGACCATGTTCGAAGACGTCTACAAAGAGATGCCGGAGCACTTGAAGCGCCAGCGTCAGCAGTTGGGGATCTGACATGAACGATCACAACAACAATATTCAGTTGGAAACCGCCATGACCACGACCACCATGACCATGATCCAGGCCCTGCGCTCGGCCATGGATGTGATGCTTGAGCGTGACGACAATGTGGTGGTGTTCGGTCAGGACGTCGGCTACTTCGGCGGCGTGTTCCGTTGCACCGAAGGCCTGCAGACCAAGTACGGCACCTCGCGGGTGTTCGACGCGCCAATCTCCGAAAGCGGCATCGTCGGCGTGGCCGTGGGCATGGGCGCTTACGGCCTGCGTCCGGTGGCCGAGATTCAGTTCGCCGACTACGTCTACCCGGCTTCCGACCAGATCATTTCCGAAGCGGCGCGTCTGCGTTATCGCTCGGCCGGCGAGTTCACCGCGCCGATGACCCTGCGCATGCCCTGCGGCGGCGGGATCTACGGCGGCCAGACCCACAGCCAGAGCATCGAGGCGATGTTCACTCAGGTCTGTGGCCTGCGCACCGTGATGCCTTCCAACCCGTACGACGCCAAGGGCCTGCTGATCGCCTCCATCGAAAACGATGACCCGGTGATCTTCCTCGAGCCGAAACGCCTGTACAACGGCCCGTTCGACGGCCACCACGACCGCCCGGTAACCCCGTGGTCGAAACACCCGCAAGCCCAGGTGCCGGACGGTTACTACACCGTGCCGCTGGACGTTGCCGCGATCACCCGTCCGGGCAAGGACGTGACCGTGCTGACCTATGGCACCACCGTATACGTCTCGCAAGTCGCGGCCGAAGAATCCGGGGTGGATGCCGAAGTCATCGACCTGCGCAGCCTGTGGCCACTGGACCTGGAAACCATCGTCAAGTCGGTGAAGAAAACCGGTCGCTGCGTGGTGGTCCATGAAGCCACCCGCACCTGCGGTTTCGGCGCCGAACTGGTTTCGCTGGTGCAAGAGCATTGCTTCCATCACCTGGAAGCGCCAATCGAACGCGTCACCGGTTGGGACACCCCCTACCCGCACGCGCAAGAGTGGGCGTATTTCCCAGGGCCGTCCCGAGTGGGCGCGGCGTTGAAACGGGTCATGGAGGTCTGAATGGGCACGCACGTTATCAAGATGCCGGACATCGGCGAAGGCATCGCAGAAGTTGAACTGTCGCAGTGGCACGTCAAGGTCGGCGACCTGGTGGTTGAAGATCAGGTGCTGGCGGATGTGATGACCGACAAGGCGATGGTCGATATTCCATCGCCGGTACACGGCAAGGTGATTGCGCTCGGCGGTCAGCCGGGTGAAGTGATGGCGGTCGGCAGTGTGCTGATCAGCATCGAAGTAGAAGGTGCCGGCAACTTGAAAGAGTCCGCCGCGCCAGCACCTGTTGCCGCGAAAGAGCCCCCTGTTGCAGCGAAAGTTGAAGCGGTAGTCGAGAGCAAACCTGCTGCCGCTGCTGCACCGCGTTCCGCACCGGTTTGCCAGGGCCCGATGGTTGCCCGTGAAGCCGATGAACGTCCGCTGGCCTCGCCGGCCGTGCGCAAACATGCGCTGGATCTGGGCATTCAATTGCGTCTGGTACGCGGCACCGGCCCGGCCGGTCGCGTGCTGCACGAAGACCTCGACGCTTATCTGGCCCAGGGTCAAACGAACGCTTCGGCGCCGGCAACTGCCGCGTACGCCCAGCGTCACGATGAGGAGCAGATTCCGGTAATCGGCATGCGCCGCAAGATCGCCCAGCGCATGCAGGACGCCACGCAGCGTGCCGCGCATTTCAGCTACGTCGAGGAAATCGACGTCACCGCGATTGAAGAACTGCGCGCGCACCTCAATGAAAAACACGGCGCCAGCCGTGGCAAGTTGACCCTGCTGCCGTTCCTTGTCCGCGCACTGGTCGTGGCCCTGCGCGACTTCCCGCAGATGAACGCCCGCTATGACGACGAAGCCCAGGTCATCACCCGTCTCGGCGCAGTGCATGTCGGCGTCGCCACACAAAGCGATGTGGGCCTGATGGTACCGGTGGTACGTCACGCCGAGGCGCGCAGCCTGTGGGACAGCGCCGCCGAGATCTCGCGTCTGGCTAACGCCGCACGCAATGGCAAGGCCAGCCGCGACGAACTGTCCGGCTCGACCATAACCCTGACCAGCCTCGGTGCGCTGGGCGGCATCGTCAGCACCCCGGTGCTGAACCTGCCGGAAGTGGCCATTGTCGGCGTGAACAAAATCGTTGAACGCCCGATGGTCGTCAAAGGCCAGGTGGTGATCCGCAAGATGATGAACCTCTCCAGTTCCTTCGATCACCGCGTGGTCGACGGCATGGACGCGGCGCTCTTCATCCAGGCCATCCGTGGTCTGCTCGAACAACCCGCGACCCTGTTTGTGGAGTGATGCCATGCAAACCTTGAACATCACGCTGCTGATCATCGGCGGCGGCCCCGGCGGTTACGTCACGGCGATCCGCGCCGGACAACTGGGCATTTCGACGATTCTGGTCGAAGGCCAATCGCTGGGCGGCACTTGCCTGAACATCGGCTGCATTCCATCGAAAGCGTTGATTCACGTGGCCGAGCAGTTCCACCAGACCCGCCATCACAGCGAGCATTCGGCGCTGGGCATCAGCGTCTCGGCACCAACCCTCGACATCAGCAAGAGCGTCGAGTGGAAGGACGGCATCGTTGATCGCCTGACCACCGGCGTCGCCGCGTTGCTGAAAAAGAACAAGGTTCAGGTGATCCATGGCTGGGCCAAGGTGGTTGACGGCAAAACCGTCGAGGTCGGCGACACGCGCATCCAGTGCGAGCATCTGGTGCTGGCCACCGGTTCGACCAGCGTCAACCTGCCGATCCTGCCGATCGGCGGGCCGATCATCTCCTCCACCGAAGCACTGGCGCCGAAGTCCGTGCCGAAACGCCTGGTGGTGGTGGGCGGCGGTTATATCGGTCTGGAGCTGGGCATTGCTTACCGCAAGCTCGGCGCCGAGGTCAGTGTGGTCGAGGCGCAGGATCGTATCCTGCCGGCCTACGACGCCGAACTGACCCAGCCAGTACACGAAGCACTGAAGCAACTGGGCGTGAAGCTCTATCTCAAGCACAGCGTGCTGGGTTTCGACGGCACCTTGCAGGTGCGTGAGCCGAACGGCGACACCCTGAATCTGGAAACCGATCAGGTGCTGGTGGCGGTTGGTCGCAAGCCGAACACTCAAGGCTGGAACCTCGAAGCGCTGAACCTGGACATGAACGGCTCGGCGATCAAGATCGACAGCCGCTGCCAGACCAGCATGCGCAACGTCTACGCCATCGGCGACCTCAGCGGCGAACCGATGCTCGCGCACCGCGCCATGGCTCAGGGCGAAATGGTCGCCGAGCTGATCAGCGGCAAGCACCGCGAATTCAACCCGACCGCCATCGCCGCCGTGTGCTTCACCGACCCGGAACTGGTGGTGGTCGGCCAGACCCCGGACGAGGCCAAGGCTGCGGGGCAGGACTGCATCGTCTCAAGCTTCCCGTTCGCCGCCAATGGCCGGGCGATGACCCTGGAATCGAAAAGCGGCTTCGTGCGCGTGGTCGCGCGTCGCGACAATCATGTGATTGTCGGCTGGCAGGCGGTCGGGGTTGGCGTATCGGAGTTGTCGACCGCGTTCGCGCAAAGCCTGGAAATGGGCGCGCGGCTGGAAGACATCGGCGGCACCATCCATGCGCATCCGACCTTGGGTGAAGCGGTGCAGGAAGCAGCGCTGCGTGGTTTGGGGCATGCGCTGCACCTGTGATGGATGGTGGCAGTGATGGCCTCTTCGCGAGCAAGCCCGCTCCCACAATGGGAATGCATTTCAAAATGTGGGAGCGGGCTTGCTCGCGAATTCTTGAGGCCGACACGATTTATCTGCCTGTCATCCGATCGTCCGGGCTGCGAAACCGCTCAAGAATGAAGTATTGTTGTGCCCATCCAAAAAAACGTCAGAAGCCTTGAACCGTTTCGACGGTTGTTCAGTGATAGAGGGTGTCATGGGTAACGAAAGCATCAATTGGGACAAGCTGGGTTTTGACTACATCAAGACCGACAAACGCTATCTGTCGTACTTTCGCAATGGCGAGTGGGACAAAGGCACCCTGACCGAAGACAACGTGCTGCACATCAGCGAAGGCTCGACTGCCCTTCACTATGGCCAGCAGTGCTTCGAAGGTCTGAAGGCTTATCGTTGCAAGGACGGCTCGATCAACCTGTTCCGTCCCGACCAGAACGCCGCTCGCATGCAACGCAGCTGCGCTCGCCTGCTGATGCCGCACGTGTCGACCGAGCAGTTCATCGAAGCGTGCAAGGAAGTGGTTCGCGCCAACGAGCGCTTCATCCCGCCATACGGTACCGGCGGCGCGCTGTACCTGCGTCCGTTCGTGATCGGTGTGGGTGACAACATCGGTGTGCGTACCGCGCCGGAGTTCATCTTCTCGGTGTTCGCGATCCCGGTCGGCGCCTACTTCAAGGGCGGCCTGACGCCGCACAACTTCCAGATTTCCAGCTTCGACCGCGCCGCCCCACAAGGCACCGGTGCGGCCAAGGTCGGTGGCAACTACGCCGCCAGCCTGATGCCGGGCTCCCAGGCCAAGAAAGCGCACTTCGCTGACGCCATCTACCTGGATCCGCTGACCCACAAGAAGATCGAGGAAGTCGGTTCCGCCAACTTCTTCGGGATCACCCACGACAACAAGTTCATTACTCCGAACTCGCCATCCGTGCTGCCGGGCATCACTCGCCTGTCGCTGATCGAACTGGCGAAAACCCGTCTGGGTCTGGAAGTGGTGGAAGGCGACGTGCTGATCGACAAGCTGTCGGACTTCAAGGAAGCCGGTGCTTGCGGTACCGCGGCGGTGATCACGCCGATCGGCGGCATCAGCTACAACGACCATCTGCACGTGTTCCACAGCGAAACCGAAGTCGGCCCGGTCACCCAGAAGCTCTACAAAGAGCTGACTGGCGTACAGACCGGCGACATCGAAGCGCCAGCAGGCTGGATCGTCAAGGTTTGATCTGACGGCCGCTGATGCACAAAAGCCCCCATCGAGTGATCGATGGGGGCTTTTTCGTAGTGATGATAAAGATCAAAAGATCGCAGCCTTCGGCAGCTCCTACAGATGGAATGCGATACCCATGTAGGAGCTGCCGAAGGCTCGGGCCGCGTTCGGACGATCTTTTGATTTTCTATTTCAAGGCAATCCGCTTCCCGCCCCGCGCGGCTATCCCGCTGGCCTGACCATTCTGTTGCTTGCCTGTGCGCGCCTGGGTAATCAGCCCGGGAATCAACTCCCCTTCCGGCAGATTCTTCCAGAATCGCACCGGCAAGTGCCCCTGCATGACTTTCTCGTTCAACCGCGCCGGGTTGAAGATGTGGCTGTAGTACGTCAGCCACAACTCGCCGTGCGGGTCATCAATGTTCTGCGCCAGTTGCTGCCATTCCACCGGGCATTGGCGCTGATGGATCAGTCGCTCGCCATCGTAATAAACCCCGTCACGCGGCGTGGCGATCAACCAGCGGTGGCGGCCCATGCGTCCGATGAAATGCTCGCTGGCACTGTGCAGGATGTCGTGGACTGGTTCGTGCCACGCCACATATTGCGGGCCTGGCTGATCCTGCGGGCGTTCGATGAAACGCACGAACGCATGCAAATGGTGGGCTTCGCGCTGCACTTGCTTGATCCGCCGCTGCAACTCGCTGCCGAGCTTGTCGCCAGCCATCATCGCCGTGCGATCACCATGGCTGACTCGCCACAGCACTTCATACAACAGACTCCAGCGCTGGTCGCCCCGGTAGCGTGCAGCTTGTTCCAGGGTGTCGAGCAATGCACGGGGGATGCGTGCCTGAAACGGCCCCTGCCCCTCCGGCACATGTACGTCACTGGCAAACAGATCGCTCACCCCTTCCGATGCCCAACTCACCAGACTCGGGTCAACTTCATGGCTGAGCAGCCAGCGCGCCTGCTGGCGCCAGGTGTCGAACAGGTCGTCGCAATCGAGATTGATCATCCCCACAACCCCATCTGCTGCGGCTGCGGCCGGTCGCGCAATTGCTGGTAGAGCATCTGGCTGGTGACTTCGGCCTGTTGTGGGTGGTAGTCGCTGGTGATGATGAACGGCTTGGCTTTGGCCAGCACACAGCGCATGCGCGCCACGTCTTCATAGCGGATGCGCCGTTGCTGGCGCAATTGCACCAAGCGTTCGGTGGTGCGCAGGCCGATGCCGGGAATGCGCGCGATCAACGCCGGTTCGGCGCGATTCAGATCCAGCGGAAACACTTCGCGATTCTGCAGTGCCCAGGCCAGCTTCGGATCGATATCCAGCGCCAGATTACCCGGGCCTTTGAGCAGCTCATCGGCGCTGTAGCCGTAACTGCGCAAGAGGAAGTCGGCCTGATACAAACGATGCTCGCGCATCAGCGGTGGCGCGGCCAATGGCACGCTTTTCGGGCTGTCGGGAATCGGGCTGAATGCCGAATAGTAAACCCGGCGCAGGCGGAAATTGCCGTACAAGGCCTGGGCGCCATGCAGGATCGTGCTGTCGTCGGTGTCATCGGCGCCGACGATCATCTGCGTACTCTGCCCGGCCGGGGCGAACTTCGCCGAGCGCGGCTCGTTGAGCACGGTCTGCTCGCCGGTGTAGATGGTGTGCATCGCCTGCTTGATCGAGCCGATGTGCTTCTCCGGGGCCAGGGTTTGCAGGCTCTCATCGGTAGGCAGTTCGATATTGACGCTGAGGCGATCGGCGTACCGTCCGGCCTCCTCGATCAATGCCGGATCGGCCTCGGGAATGGTCTTCAGGTGAATGTAGCCGCGAAATTCATGCTCTTCGCGCAGCAGCTTCGCCACACGCACCAGTTGCTCCATGGTGTAGTCCGCCGAGCGGATGATCCCCGAGCTGAGAAACAGTCCGCTGACGCAGTTGCGTCGGTAGAAATCCATGGTCAACGTCACCACTTCCTCGGGGGTGAAGCGTGCACGCGGCACATCGCTGGAGCGGCGGTTGACGCAGTACTGGCAGTCGTAGAGACAGAAGTTGGTCAGGAGAATTTTCAGCAACGATACGCAACGGCCGTCAGGCGTATAGCTGTGGCAGATGCCCATGCCGTCGGTCGAGCCCAACCCGCTCTTGCCCTCGGAGCTGCGCTTGGGCGCACCGCTGCTGGCGCAGGAGGCGTCGTACTTGGCGGCGTCGGCGAGAATGCTGAGCTTGTCGATGAGTTGCATGGCGAAGACTCGATACTGGTTATGCGTACAGTATCGAGTCTATTGGATTGGCACAAGGTGCAAATACAGGATCCTACAAAGGTGCGCGGTTACCTGTAGGAACTGCCGGAGGCTGCGATCTTTTGCTCTGCGCGTCTAATGGCAACTCAAGACCAAACCGCAGGCCCATTTCCTTTCGCCCCGCCACGGTCAGTGCCAGCGCCCGACTGTCCAGATCCTGCGTCACCCACTTGCGTTTCAGCACCATTTGCAACAACGCCGCCCCCAGCGAACCGCCCAGATGCGGCCGGCGCATGCTCCAGTCCAGGCACGGGCAGGCAAACTTGCGGCGCAAGGTGCTCAAGTCCTGCACCTCAATCCCCAAGCTCGCAAACAACGCCTCGCCACTGTCGCTCAAGCGATAAGCCCGCTCATCGGTTTCCACCAGCCACCCCGCCTCAAGCATACGGTCGTGCAGCAACACCGCGAGCGTCCCGGCCATGTGGTCGTAGCAGCTACGAGCGAATTGCAGGCGATCCGGGGTATGCGGTTTGAAGATCGGCGCGGCGTTCTGGCCGATCACCATCAACGCTTCCAGCGCCTGGGCCACGCGCTGATCGGCGAGGCTGTAATAGCGATGGCGGCCCTGCACATGCAAGCGCACCAGGGCCAGATCCTTGAGCTTGGCCAGGTGCGCACTGGCGGTGGAGGCGCTGACCTCGGCGACGGCGGCCAATTCCGTGCTGGTGCGGGCGTGGCCGTCCATCAGCGAGCAGAGGATTTTCGTGCGTGCCGGTTCGGCAATAGCGGCGGCCACCTGCGAGACGCCGATGTCTTGATGTTCTGCGTGCATATTTCGCTCCCCGACGAATCGTCGTCGCTGCGAACTGAAGATACTCGCATCACTTTCCCGACGACAAGGCTGTGAACCATGGACCCGATCATCGCTGCGACGCATGCCGATCCCTATCCCTACTACGCCAAACTGCGCGCCGAGGGCGGACTGACCTTTGATCATGGATTGAAACTGTGGGTCGCCAGCAGCGCCCGCGCGGTGAGCGCAGTGCTGACGCATGCCGACTGTCGGGTGCGACCGCTGCTGGAACCGGTGCCAAAGGCGATTGCCTCGGGGATGGCCGGCAAGGTCTTCGGACAGTTGATGCGGATGAACGATGGCGAACGTCAGCGCTGCCCACGCTCTGCGGTGGAACCGGCGCTGCAATTGATCGATGACAATCTGGTACGCACGCTGGTGGCGGCGCGATTGATGACGGCGGACGCCGATGGCTTATATAAGGCAATGTTTCGCGGCCCGGTGTGCGTGGTCGCGGCGCTGCTCGGCTTCACCCCGGCGCAGGGCCGCGCCATTAGCGAGCTGACCGCGGCTTTCGTCGCCTGCCTGTCGCCGCTGAGCAATGACCTGCAACTGGCGGCGGCGCATGCGGCGGCGGAGCAATTGCACGGCTATTTCATCGAGTTGCTGGCCGAAGCCGATAGCGTTTTTCTCAAGGCTATCGAGCAGCGATTTGCAGGAGACGAAGAAACCCTGATCGCCAATCTGATCGGTCTCTGTTCGCAGACGTTTGAAGCGACTGCCGGGTTGATCGGCAATGCGCTGATTGCGCTGCGACGTCAGCCCGAATTGCGCGATGCTTCAGTGGACGCACTGTTGGCCGAGGTTCAGCGCTTTGATCCGCCGGTGCAGAACACCCGTCGCTTTGTCGCGCAGACTTGCGAGATCGACGGCGTGCGGCTGGAGGCCGGTGAGGTGATTCTGGTGCTGCTGGCCTCGGCCAACCGCGATCCTTTGTTGAATGCAGAGCCCGAGCGGTTTCTGCTGGATCGTCCTGACCGGCGCAGTTTCAGCTTTGGCAGCGGGCGGCATCTGTGTCCGGGGCAGACGCTGGCGTTGAGCATTGCCGCTGCGACTGTCAGAGAAATCCTTGATCAGGGTGTGAATCTGCAACAACTGACGTGGCATTACCGCCCATCCCTCAATGGGCGGATTCCACTGTTCAGCGCGGTGCAGCCTTAAGCGTTGCGCAGCTCGATGGTCAGGTGCGACAGCTCATGCACCGACGCCAGCCGTTCGCGAATAGCCTCCGCCGTCACGCCCGCCGCCGCGACCACACTGACAATCGCCGCCCGCGCCTGCGGGCCGAACTGCCAGACATGCAGATCGCTGATGCGCACATCGTCCGAGGTTTCCAGCAGCTCGCGGATCTCCGCAGCCACCGGTTCGTCGGTGGTGTCGAGCAGCACCGCGGCGCTGTCGCGCATCAGGTTGTAGGCCCATTTCGCGATGACAATCGAGCCGACAATACCCATCACCGGATCCAGCCACACCCAACCGAGGTAGCGCCCGGCCAGCAACGCGGCAATCGCCAGCACCGAGGTCAGGGCATCGGCCAGTACATGGACGTAGGCCGAGCGCAGGTTGTTGTCGTGATGGTGGTGATGATCGTTGCCTTGGTCATGCTGATGGCCGTGGTCATGGCCATGATGGCCCATCAGCAGGAAGGCGCTGAGGACGTTTACGCCCAACCCGACAATCGCGATCACGGTTGCTTCGCCAAACGCCACAGTGGTCGGTTCGAACAATCGAGAAATCGACTCGCCGGCAATGCCCAGCGACACCAGACCCAGCACCATCGCCGAGGCAAAACCGGCCAGATCGCCGACCTTACCGGTGCCGAAACTGTAACGACGGTTGTTGGCGTTGCGCCGGGCGAAACCATACGCTGCGGCGGCGATGCCCAACGCGCCGGCATGCGTTGCCATGTGAAAACCGTCGGCCAGCAAAGCCATGGAGCCGGTGAGGTAACCGGCGGCGATCTCGCCGATCATCATCACAAACGTCAGCGCCACCACCCACAAGGTGCGGCGGGCGTTTTCATCGTGGGACGCGCCGAGAAACTGGTGATCGTGGCTGAAACGGTCAGCGCTTGGGGTCAGGTTCATGATGCTGGTGCTCTATTTGGAATAACGGCGGATGGCTTGCAGCAGATCTTCGGCGCCCTGGGCACGCTGTTCGTCGGTGAGGTCGGGATGCGCCACATGTTCACGGGTGTGGGCCTCGATGAACTGCTCCATCAAACCGTTGACCGCCCCACGAATTGCCGCCACCAGGTGCAAGGTCTTGGCGCAATCGGCATCGCCCTCCAGCGCTTTTTCAACGGCCTGCACCTGCCCGGCAATGCGCCGCACGCGGTTCAGCAGTTCGTCTTTATGTTCATGAATGTGCGACATACCTATACCCCCTACCCCTATATGGCGTGCATGTTCGCCGATGGCTTGGGCAATCGCAAGTTCGGTGAGCATTCAAGGGATGAACGGGATGCTGAAAGCGGCCTCAATCCCCTGTGGGAGCCAATTGGTGAAGGCGATACCGGATATCAGATAAAGAAAATCAAGCTTGATTTATATCGGTTTCGATATAGCCTGCTGATAGGTGACTTCTGCGATTATTTGCAACACACCGCCGCAACACGTTTCCGTCGGAGCTATTACGCTTCTCCTTCCAACACAGGAGAAGTCGATGCCAAGACACAAGGATGTGGTGTTTGTCGGAAGTGCGCTCAAGGATCTGAGAGCTTTTCCTTTGGATGCTCGCAGAGCTGCGGGATTTCAATTGGATCTCTTGCAACAGGGCGACGAGCCTTTTGATTGGCGCCCCATGAAAACCGTAGGACGGGGCGTCAATGAAATCAGAATCACCGAAGACTCAGGAGCGTTTCGAGTGTTTTACGTGGTCAACCGGCCTGACGCGATTTATGTGCTGCACGCCATGCAAAAGACCAATCGCAAAACTGAAACGCGAGATATCGAACTGGCACGCGCCAGATACCAGGAAATAGGTTAAGCCATGAAGGATCATCATCACCCTTCCCAGCATTTCTCAAGCGTCTGGGACGCACTGGAAGACACGCCGCAGGACGCCGCCAACATGCGCCTGCGGGCCAAACTAATGCGCACACTTTGCGAGACAATCCGTACCTGGGAGCTTCCCCAGAAGGATGCCGCCAAGCGCTTGGGAATTACTCAGCCACGCCTCAATGATGTGCTCAACGGGAAAATCGACAAATTTTCTCTGGATGCGCTGGTCAATCTGTCCGCCGCAGCGAAACTGGAAGTAGACATCTGCTTCCCCTTGGCCCCACCACTGCACTGGGCTTGAACGCAGCTCGGACACTTAGGGCTACGAGAGGCGGTGTCGTTATTACATCCGCCTCAATCCTCCCGCGTCAAAACCTCCAACAACTCAATCTCGAACACCAGATTCGAATGTGGCGGAATCTTGCCCATCGTTCGCTCGCCATAGCCCAGATGCGCCGGCACCAGCAGTTTGCGCTTGCCGCCCACTTGCATCCCCATCAGCCCCTGATCCCAACCCTTGATCACCCGGCCCGTGCCAATCACGCACTGGAATGGTTTGCCTCGGCTGTGGGAAGAGTCGAACTCAATGCCGTCTTCCAGCCAGCCGGTGTAGTGGGTGGTGATGAGCGCGCCTTTGACGGCAGCCTTGCCCTCGCCCACCTGAAGATCGATTACCTGCAGTTCATCATTCATGACATTCACTCTATTGTTCAGCTGGCCGCCGTTTTCCCAGAAATGTCGGCTGTTCGCAACTCATTGACGAAAATTGGCGCTGTATCCGAAGTGACTGACAACCCATTAAGATAGCCAACCGCCATTACTTCACGGATCGATTCTTCATGCTGGCAGTTCCCGAATGACTTACCTCTGGATCAGCCTTGCCCTTGGCGTTGTCATGATTGGATTGATCGTCGTCTTGATCTGGCGAGCGCGCGGTTTGCGCAAGCAACTGGACGAATACCGCGAGCTGCTGACCCGCGCCGCCGAACGGCAGAACATCCACCAGGACGGTGACGCCGAGCGTTTCAAACGCAGCCAATATTTTGCGCGGATCGGCACTTGGGATTGGGAAGTCGACACCGATCGGCTGTACTGGTCAGACGCGATCTATGGCATGTTCGGGTTCAAGATCGGCGAGATCACGCCGTCTTATGCGCTGTTCTGCTCCTGCGTGCACCCGGACGACCGCGTCAGAGTGCGCGACGGTGAATTGCGTTGCCTGGAGACCGGTGAAAACCACGATGAGGAATACCGCGTGGTCTGGCCCGACGGCACGATTCGATGGCTGCGCGAGACTGGTAATGTGGTGCGCAACGACCACGACGCCGTCATCAAAATGATGGGCGTGGTGCGCGACATTACCGAGGAGAAAGCCTCGGCGAGTTACCTCCAGCACCTCGCCCACTTCGACCCGTTGACCGGTCTGCCCAATCGTCTGGTGCTCGAAGAGCGTTTATCCGAAGCACTGGAACAGGCGCGCCGCAGCCTGACCCGGGTAGCACTGGTGTTTATCGATCTCAACGGTTTCAAGGCGATCAACGACCACTACGGTCATGCCGCCGGCGACCGCGTGCTGATCACCACTGCGACTCGTCTGAAACGCATCCTGCGCGCCACCGACACCGTCGCGCGGATTGGCGGCGACGAATTCGTGGTAATCCTGCAAGGCCTGGCCCCGAGCCTCAACCTGCAGGACGAAGCCCGCAGCATCTGTCAGAAAATTTTCATCGAACTGTCCCCACCGATCAGCATCGGCAACGACCAGCGCCATGTCGGTACCAGCCTTGGGGTCGCGGTGTTTCCGGACCATGCGCCAACCATGGATCGGCTGCTGCACATTGCCGATCTGGCGATGTATGAGGCCAAGCGCAGTGGGAATAATCAGTATCGTTTGGGGGGTGGGAAGGTGTTAAGTCACGGTCGACCGGAGCCGCTCAGTCAGGAGGCTAACCAAACACAACGCCATTGAAAGTGTGGGTGCAACATTGGCAATGAGGCTTCATCTCTTCGGCCCTCAAATCCGGATTGACGATTTGCAGGCGCTTTTGTTCATCGACGTACAGGCCATTGAAGTAGCTCGACTCACCCAGTCGCACGACCTCCTCGCGATCGTCTTCATGGATAGACACCATCCAGAACACTGGCTCCGGGCGATCAACGCGCGCAACCGCTTCGCTGTAAATCTCATCCCAATTACCTCCGACACGAGATAACAGAAAGCGAAATAATGGCGTGTAATCGTAGCCGTGATGCTTGATCCCATGCATCGAACCCCGCGTCGCCTCGCTACGTTTCTCGGCTTTGGTATTACGCTCATACCGATAGTGACTGCCCTGATTGTTGCGCCAGACGTTATGGGCGGTGGTATTTACTTTGCGATAAAGCGGTTTCTTTTCCAACGATTGCTCCTGACATCCAGTCACTCGAAACGCCCTTCGCGTTTTACCCGAATGGCGCCCGAATGCAATCGACCGTCCATGGCCAATTGTTGCCGAAGCGCTTAACGCTCGACAGGCTGCATCTCAACGATGGTGCCGTTGGTGATCATGACCATCACGTACTTGTCGTTGATCTGCACCCACTGCGCCTGATCGACCGGGGCTTTCAGGCCTTTCTGTTTCCAGTTTTTCAATGCTTTGTCGCTGCGCTGATAAATGTCTGGTGCCCGGTCGTTGACCTTCAACTCACGGTCGCTGGTCGGCGACTGGACAGCTTGTTCGCTTGAGGTTTGCGCCGCTTGAACAAGTGGGCTGATCCCGGCAATGCCGGCGACGAGGGCCAGGCTGGCGATTAGGGTTTTGCTGTTCATCGGTGAACCTCCTTCAGATGGGTTTTGCCTGTACTCCGACTGCTGAGTCAGGGAATCATTCCTTGTTTTTTTGCCTGGGCTGGTTGGGGGATTGTAGTTGGCCGGCAGATCGTCATCGCTGGCAAGTCAGCTCCCACCGGGTCCGAGATGAAACAGGATTTGTGATCGACCCGCGAAACCGTGGGAGCGGGCTTGCTCGCGAAGGGGCCGGTACATTCAGCGTCTTCATCGCCTGAACAAAAGTCATCGCGAGCAGGCTCACTCCTACAGGTTTGGTGGTGCTGACAAGATTTGTGCTCGACCCCGCTCCCGCAGAGCCTGGTGGTGTTTCAGGGGATTGATCCGCTCTGCACATCAATCCATGCCAACAATGCAATTAACATCCTGTAACACCTGCGCGACCATCCGCCGCAATAACAACCGTGCGCCGCTTCCACGTCGCGCACGTCATAAAAGCGGTGGAGTTCTTTTCTATGACAGCCTCAATCCCACAAGGCGGCTCGCGGGCCGGCGCCATTTTCCGGGTGACCTCGGGCAACTTCCTCGAACAGTTCGACTTCTTTCTGTTCGGCTTCTACGCCACGCAGATCGCGGCGGTGTTCTTCCCGGCGAGCAGTGAGTTCGCTTCCCTGATGATGACCTTTGCCGTGTTCGGCGCAGGCTTTCTGATGCGTCCGCTGGGGGCGATTGTGCTCGGCGCGTACATCGATGATGTCGGTCGCCGCAAAGGTCTGATCGTCACCCTGTCGATCATGGCCAGCGGTACGATCCTGATCGTGCTGGTGCCCGGATACGAAACCATTGGTCTGTTCGCTCCCGCGCTGGTGTTGATCGGACGGCTGTTGCAAGGCTTCTCCGCCGGTGCGGAATTGGGCGGTGTTTCGGTGTACTTGTCGGAAATCGCCACGCCCGGCCGCAAGGGCTTTTTCACGGCTTGGCAGTCGGCCAGTCAGCAAGTGGCGATCATTGTGGCTGCGGCGTTGGGCTATGCGCTGAACGCGTGGATGGCGCCGAGCGTGGTGGCCGATTGGGGCTGGCGGATTCCGTTTTTCGTCGGCTGCATGATCGTGCCGTTCATCTTCCTGCTGCGCCGTAACCTGGCGGAAACCGAAGAGTTCGCCGCGCGCAAACACCGTCCGAGCATGGGCGAAGTGTTCCGCACCCTCGGCCAGAACTGGGTGGTGGTGCTCGGCGGCATGCTGATGGTCGCGCTGACCACCACCGCCTTCTACCTGATCACCGTGTACGCGCCGACGTTCGGCAAAACCGTGCTGCACCTGAGCACGTCCGATGCGCTGCTGGTGACCTTGCTGGTGGGTGTTTCGAACTTCTTCTGGCTGCCGATTGGCGGCATGTTGTCCGACCGTATCGGCCGGCGTCCGGTGTTGATCGCCATGTCGCTGCTGGCCCTGGCCACGACTTATCCGGCGCTGTCGTATCTGGTGCAGGCACCGAGTTTCAGCCACATGTTGCTGTCGCTGTTGTGGCTGTCGTTCATCTACGGCATGTACAACGGCGCGATGATTCCGGCGCTGACCGAGATCATGCCGGTGGAGGTGCGGGTGGCCGGTTTTTCCTTGGCTTACAGCCTGGCGACCGCAATTTTCGGTGGCTTCACTCCGGCGATGTCGACCTTCCTGATCCAGTACACCGGCGACAAAGCGGCGCCGGGTTACTGGATGAGCGTCGGCGCACTGTGTGCGTTGTGCGCCACGTTGTACCTCTATCGCCGCACAGGCGGCCGTTTGCAACCGGTTGCCGCCTAAGGAGCAATCACCTTGAAAAAACTGATCAATTTCAGCGCCATCGCCCTCTTCGCTTTCAGCGCCCTGGTCCATGCTGAACAGCTGAACGTGATGACGTCGGGCGGCTTCACCGCCGCGTACAAAATCCTCGGCCCGAAATTCGCGGCCGCCACCGGCAACACTCTCGATACCCAGCTCGGTCCGTCGATGGGCAAAGCCCCGGAAGCGATCCCCAACCGCCTCGCCCGCGGTGAGCACGCCGACGTGGTGATCATGGTCGGCTATGCCCTCGATGACCTGATCAAACAAGGCAAGGTCGACCCGGCCTCGCGGGTCGAACTGGCGGATTCGCGGATCGGTCTGGTGGTGCGTGAAGGCGCGCCGAAGCCGGACATCAGCAACGTCGAAAGCCTTAAGAAAACCCTGCTCGACGCAAAATCGGTGGCCTACTCCGACAGCGCCAGCGGCGTGTACATCGAGAAGGAGCTGTTCAAGAAACTCGGCGTCGAGGATCAACTGAAACCGAAAGCGAAGATGATCCCGAAAATCCCGGTGGGTTCGGTGGTCGCCACGGGCGATTATCAACTGGGCTTCCAGCAGGTCAGCGAATTGCTGCCGGTGCCAGGGGTGAGTTTTGTCGGCAAGATTCCGGAGTCGGTGCAGTCGGTGACCCGCTTCGCCGCCGGCATCCCGGTCGGCGCGCAGCATCCAAAAGAGGCCAAGGCCTTGCTCGACTACCTCGCCGCACCTGCCGCCCAGGCTGACGTGCAAGCCACCGGACTGGATTCGGTCAAGCGCTGATCGTTGGCGGCTGGACTTTCATTTCCACCACCAGCCGTTCCAGCTCCAGTGCTGCCGGGGTCAACGTACGATCCCGGCGCTTGATGATGCCGACACTGCGCATCACCTGCGGATCGGTCAGCGGCACCCGGGTCAGGATCGGATGATCCGGCCCGGGCATCGCCATCAGCGGCACCGCCGCCACCCCTAGCCCCGCCTCCACCAGCCCAATCATCGTCGTCACATGCCGTGTTTCGCAGATGCTCGGGCGTTGCGGCACGACGCCGCTCAAGGCCTGATCGAGCAGAAAACGGTTGCCCGAAGTCTTGTCGAGCGAAATGTAATCCTGCTGATAGAACTCGTCCCAGGTCACGCTGCTGCGTCCGGCCAACGGGTGATCGCGACGACAGGCGACCACGTAGCTTTCCTGCACCAGCGGTTCGAATTCGACTTTGGCCTCCTGGGTGCCCATGAAACTCAAACCGAAATCCGCCTCGCCGTTGACCACTGCGCTGAGCACGTCGTGGGCACTGGAGTCGAGGACTTTGACTTTGATACGCGGGAATTGCTGGTGATAGCGGGCGACCACTCGCGGCATGAAGTAGTACGCCGCCGAAGGCACGCAGGCCACGGTGACATGACCGAGCCGGGTCGAAGCCACTTCGCTGATGCCCAGCAACGCCACGTCCAGGTCATCGAGCAAACGCTCGACGCTGGGCATGAAGCCGCGCCCGGCCTGGGTCAGGCTGACCTTGCGCGTGGTGCGTTCGAACAGTTTTACACCGAGGGCGTCTTCGAGCTTTTCGATACGTCGGCTCAGGGCCGGTTGAGACAGGCGCACAGTGTCGGCGGCCTTGCGGAAACTGCCCTGTTCGACCACAGCGCGAAAGGCTTGCAGGTCGTTGAGGTCGAAGTTGATGGCCATGGCGGGACTCGAAGAGACTGATTCGCAGAGGCTATCAATGTAACCAATTGATGCGGGTTTTTACACAACCCGTTCCGTCGAAAATTGCCGCTGGATGGCAGCAAGGTTGCGCCGCCGAATCCAGCCGCTGGCCAGACGAATCAACAGCCAGTAAGGGGTAAACAGCATTTTGCTGCGCGTGGTGGCGCAATACACGAAGGTTTCGGTGCGCAGCGTACGCATGCCTTGAGGATGTTCGACGACCTGAAAACGCAGCAGCAGTTTGGCTACGTGTGGGTCATCCAGGACTTTGAATGCTTGAGCGTCAGCGATATGACCGGTCTTCAGATCAGGGCGCCAGAAGCGTCCGGCCAGGCCTAGAGACACTTCAGTCGAAGTGCGTTCGAGCAAGGTGAAAGCGTCAAAGCCGAACGGCGCAGGTTCCTGCGGCACTGTTCGGTCGCCAAACGTGCGCAGTATTTTCCCCGGCAGTTCGCGCAGGGACAGCAGCGTATCGACGACGCGGTCATCGCGCATGTTCAGCGCGCAAACTGCGGCGATGATGGCCTCGGGTTGCGCACGAATCGGGCCTGACTCATGGCGCTCGTGAAACTGGAACAGCGGAAGAAACGGCGAAGGATATTCCCATAGCAGATTGTCCTTGCGCCCGATGATGCCCAGTGCGTTGAAAAAGGTGCGGCTCATGACAGCTGTCTCGTTCGATCAGTCGATTTGAACCCGGGCACGGCAACTTTGCGGGTGGATGCGGGCATCGCCGCGAAGCTGCCGTGTATTGTTTTATTCAGGCTTGCAAACGCTCACTGACTGCCTGAGCGTTTTTTTCCGGCACATCGCAAGGCGCCACGGCGACGGTCTGGCGCAGGTCCGCCTTCAACGCGCCCCACGACAACCCGGCGCCGAAACCGCACAGCACAACGTGTTCAGCCTGCGGCGTACCCATCGCGGCGTGGCGCGACAACACGATCGGAATCGAGGTGGAGCTGGTGTTGCCGACGCCATCGATGTCGACCGGCATTTTCTCCGGCGCCACCCCAATCATCCGCCGCAGGTAGTTGAGCATGAACTCGTTCGCCTGATGCAGCACCAGCAAGTCCAGCGTAGCCGGACTCAACCCCTTGGCATCGAGCAAGGCCTTGACGGTCTGCGGTACCCGGTTCAGGGCAAAGTTCATCACTGCCGTGCCGTCCATCTGCAAGCGCTGGATAGTCGCGCAGACCGGATTGCCCTCCTCTCTGGCGTAGGCAATGTCGGACTGCAGCGCAGTACCGCCGCTGCCGTCGGCGCCGCAGATGAATTCGAATTTGCCTTCACCCGCTTCCAGCAAGGTCACCGAAGCGGCGTCGCCAAACAGCATTTTCACGTGACGGTCGCGCTCGTCGAGGATCCGCGTGGTGACGTCGCCAGTGCACAGCAGGATCTTCTTGCAGGCGCCGGAGGAGATCAGCGCACCCGCCTGGACCAGCGCACTGATGTAGCCGGAGCAGCCAGCGGCCACGTTCAGCACCAGACAATGCTGTGGCAGGCCGAGCGCCTGCTGCACCACGAAACCGACACCCGGCACCCAGGAATCCGGGGTTTGGGTCACCACGATCAAACCATCGATCTCCTCTGCCGCAGCATGCCCTTGATCGAGCAGGTTGCGGCACGCGGCGATGATCAGATCGGAGGTGTGCAGGGTTTTGGTTTCGCGGATCGAATGGATGCCGGTGCTTTTCGCGATGCGCTCAACTTCCTTGGCGCCGAACAGTTCGGCGAAGTCCGCCTCGGTCACCCGTCGCTCAGGCAGTGCCGCCGTGACCGCACGGATGGCGACGCCCTCAATGGTCAGCAGGCTCATGCGGCGTCCTTGATTTTCCCGTCGATCAGATCGAACAGATCCTGCAGCGTGATCACGCGCTCGATCTCCTCGCCCGACACGCTCACGCGGGCCTGTTCGAACACCATGGCGACGATGCCGATTCGCGCCATCGAGTCCCAGTTCTCGCTGTTTTCCAGCCGAGTCTCACCGTGCAGTTTGTCCACCGGGATGGACAGGATTTTAGCGATGCTTTCGCGCATTTCTACCAGATCAACCATTTGTCATTTCCTTATAACGTGATGAGTAAACCGGTCTCACGACTGGGCGAGAACGCCGGGGTGACGCATTTTCTTGAAACGGCTGGTGTACAGCGGGGTCTCGGCAATGGACACCACCCTGGGCAGTTGCTCCTGCGCCAGGACACCGCGAACGTGTTGATACAAGCGAACCTTGAACGCCTCCAGCGCCTCCGGCTCGATCAGCGTGAACCGCGCGGCAACGATCTGCCCGAGCAGCGGATTCGGCTGCGCGTAGACGACCACGTCGGAGACGTTTTCCAGGCCCATCAGCACGCTTTCCACGTGCGACGGAAACACCTTCTTGCCGCCGACATTGATCAGATCGACCGCCCGCCCGGTCACCCGAAAGTAGCCTGCATGTTCCTCGGCCAGATCGTGGGTGATCAGGTAGCCATCGCTCGACAGGTCACCGGCACTGGCCAGGTAGCCGAGCATGTTGGTCGCCCCGCGCACCTGCAAAATGCCGTCGACCACCCGCAGGCTGTAGTTCGGGTCGTCGATCTTCATCCACGCGCTGTCACCGTCCTTGCTGCGACATGGCAGCACGCCGATTTCCGACATCCCGTACAACTGCTGCAACTGCACTTGTGGCAGCAGGCTGGCAATGCGCTGGATCGCCTGCGGTGAACTCGGCTCCGAGCCGAAATAGATGCGCTCCAGGCTGCGGGTGTCCCACTTCTGGAAGACGCCGGTGACCGTCGCCAGATTGAGCAGCGTCGGCGATACATGCAGGGTCTGCACATTGAACGATTCGATGCAGCGACCGACCTCTTGCGGCGAGCGCTCCTTGGGCAGGATCAACGTGCCGTGGGTAGCCAGCGCCTGCAGAACCGTGACCAGACCGCCGATGTGATCGAACAGTAAAAACGCCAGAATCGCGCCGCAACGCTCAGCACTCCGGTAGCGCTCGAAGAACGGCGAAATGGCATGCACCACGCCTTTGGCCGGACCTGTCGAACCTGAGGAAAACACGATGAAACCGGCCTGACGACGCGACAGCAGGCCGTCGACGGTCGGCGGCACCCGACTGTTGTCGTGAGAGATAACCGCAAACTCCGGCGCCCCGCCGATCACGGAAAACCGTGCCCCCGCAGCGCCCGCCAGATTCGCCAGTTGCTCCTCGTCCTTGGGTACGGAAAGCGCGACCACGTTGTTGTGCAGCCACAGCGCGAACAGCATGCACACGCTGTTGAAGCTGTAGTTGTCGACCAGCAACACACTCGAATCGCGCACGGATTTTGCCGCCAGCTCTTCGCCGTAGGCGGTTATCTGCTGATGCAACTGATCATAGGTAAAGCGCCCCTCATCGCTGACAATCGCCGCTTGGTTGCCGGCGCTTTGCAGATGAGCCAAAAATTCTTCAACTTGCATACACACCCCGTCGTTCGATCAAACCGCTTGAGCTTGTGCTTGCGCCGCCGACAGCCGATCCATGATGTAGGCGATCAGCGTGCCCAGCGTGGCAAACGGTGTGGCGGTGTCGGGCAGGTCGGTGGTATCGGCCAGACGCACGTCGACGCCCAGCTGGCTGCGCAGTTTTTCCTCGACATCGACGATGATCGAAACCAGGGTCAGGGAGTCGATGCTGCCGTCCACTCCATAGAGACGGCTGTCTTCCCCACGGGACAAATCGATCGGGGTGCTCAACAACAGATCCTGTTGCCGAACGGCTGACTCGGTCAGCGCTTTGACTTGATTGAACATTCCAACATTCCTTTATTGGCTGATGCAGGTCCCTGCGTTCACTACGCTTGGGACAATGGCGGGTGCGCTTTCTGGTGATCGGCCAGCGCCGTACGCATGTCGACGAAGATTCCGCTCTTGATCCCGTAAGCTTCGGGCGCGTCAATCACCGCCAGGATGTCTTTCGCACGTTGCGCCGGCGACACCATGTAGCCGGGCGCCAGGGCGCGTTGTTGCAGCGACTTGAGGTCGGCGAAGTCAGCGGTGCGCTGGCTGAAACTCACCTGCCGCGACAAACCGGTATCGACGTTGCACAGGCCGAGTACGGCAAAAAAGATCTCCGGGTTTTCTTCGGCGTAGACGCCGGCCAATGCCGCCAGCGCGGCTTTCGACAGGCTGTATGGCAGCGTACCCGCGCGAAAGCGCACGCCAGCCATCGAGGCCGACAGCACGCAGGTCGCCGGCCGCTGTGCCGAAGACAACATCAGATCGAGAATGGCCTTGTTGGCCAGCACATTGACGTTGAGCACATGCTGCAACTCGTCCAGGGTGAAGTCACCGCCACGTCCCGGCACGTTGCCGCTGACCCCGGCATTGAGGAAAAACCGGTCGACGCCTTGCTCCAGAACCTCGGCAAAGTTGTCCTTGAACAGCTCGCCCATCTCACTCGGCCGCGATAGATCGAACGGCCGAAAACGGAAATTCGGATGGTCCATCAGTGCATAGGGCTGACGCCGTGCGGTGCCAAAAACCGTATGGCCGTTTTGCAGATGCAGCTGCGCCAGCGCCTCGCCGATACCGCTGCTCACACCGGTGATGAACACCCGGTGTTTGCCCTTCTCGCGCGAGCCAGCGCCGGGATTGCGTTTGACCGTGTGCATCAGAATTTACCGGCGGAGAAGCCGCCGTCTACCGGCATTACGGTGCCAGTGACAAACGAAGAGGCATCACTGAGCAGCCACAGGATCGCGGCAGAGATTTCACCGGGATTGGCGAAGCGCTTCATCGCCGTGACCTGCAACTTGTGCCTGGTGGATTCCGGATTGGCTTTCAGGCGTTCCTCGGAGTTCATGCCGCCCAGCGTCGGGCCCGGGCACACGGCGTTGACGCGAATCGAATGCCGCTCAGGCAAAGCCTCTTCAGCGCATTCAATCGCGCAGACCTGGGTCAGCATGTTGAGCGCAGCCTTGCTGGTGGAATAGGCGCTTTGCCTGGCAACCCCCAGCAGACCGGCGCAGGAGGAGACGTTCACGATCGAGCCACCCGCATGCTTCGAGATCAGATTGGTCTCGTGCTTGAGCAACAGCAGCGGGCCCAGCAGGTTGATCTCCAGCACGCGTTTCCAGTCAGGGAAATCCATGTCGCGGATCGGTGCATGTCTGGAGGTGACGCCGGCATTGTTCACGGCCAGATCGAGTCGGCCGTGTTTGTCATTGATGATGCGGAACAGCTCGATGACCGAGGCTTCGTCGGTGACGTCACTTTTGATGAACGTGCAGTTGTCGCCGAGGCGACTTTGCGCCGTCAGGCCGTCGTCTTCGTTGCGGCCGGTGATGTAGCAGATGCAGCCGGCTTCGATGAGTTTCTGGCTGACATCGAAACCGATCCCGCGTGTGCCCCCGACAACAAGGGCGATCTTGGCGGTGAAGTTCATTTCAGGTTTTCCTCGTAGTGCTGTTGTAGTTGTTCTGGCCGTTGATAGTCAGGATTGACGCAGCAGTAGACGCGCTCGGCCATCGGTTCTTTTTTGTCGCGAAAACAAAAGGCATCGCCTCGACAGCGGTTGACCTGATGCGCTCGCCCCGCCAGTTGCTTGGCGACGAAGTGGTTGTCGGCGAGCATGGCGCGGCCGAAGCCGACAAAATCGGCATCGCCGCTGGCGATGATTTCGTTGGCTTGCGCCACGTCTGCCACCGAGCCGGTAAACCCCAGCGGAATGCGCACGAAGCGTTTCAGATAGCGGCAGCCCTCCCGCGACATGGCCAAGGCTTGTTCGGTGTTCTTGAAAAAGAAGCGGAAGGTCTCGCTGATACCCAGCGAGCAGGTAATCGCTGCGACCCCGCTGGCTTCGAGCGCCGCGACGACGTCACCCAACAGCGCCGCGTGCTGGCCTTCTTCACCGAGGCCGTCGTCCATGCCCAGGCGCACGGTGACGGCCACTTTGTGGTCGGTGGCCTGGCGAATGCCTTCGACAATCGCCAGCAGCAACCTGGCGCGCTTGAGCGGCGTACCGCCCCATTCGTCCTCGCGTTGATTGGTCTTTGGCGAGAGAAAGCTGCTGATCAAATAGCCGTTGGACGCCTGCAACTGAATCAGCGTGGCGCCGGCCTGTTGCGCGTAACGGGCGGCAGCGCAGAACTGCTCGATGCAGCGCTGAATCTGCGCCTCTGACATCGCCACTGCCCGAGCCTGGGGATGGGCGCTGAGCACCGTCGGTGAGGCGATACCGCTGGGCGTCAGAATGATCCCTTGCTTCGACGGCAAAGACTGCGGCCCGTAATGCTGCAATTGCACCCCCAGCGGAAAACCACGCTCCCGTGCCGCTTCAAACAGCGGCCGCAGGGCCTGCGCGTGGGCTGCCGAAGTCAGGCGCAGACCGCGGCTGTTGTACCGCGCATCGGCGTCCACGCTGGCATTGCCGAGAAAACCGAAGCCGGCGCCGCCGTCCATCAAGGCTTGATAAACCGAAAAAAACGCTGGCAGCGGAAAGCCGTGTTCGTCACACAGATCCATGCCGAGCGAAGAAAAATACAGTCGGTTTTTCGCCACTGCATGCGCGCCGAAATGCAGCGCCTGGGTGGCCGCCTGCAAGCTTGGGTTTTCTTTGCTCATTGCTTCAGCGCCGCCAGCGCCGGCTCATCGAGGTGAACAAAGCCGCGCTTGATCATGTCGCTGATCACCTGCAGGCCGCTGAAATCCACCTCGGCAAACTCCCACGACGCATGCTCGCCCTGTCCGGCACGACGGATGCTGGCGGTGAAACTCAGCTTGCCTTCGTAGACGATGTGCAGAGTGACCGGGTCGGGCAGATCCGCCGTGGTCGTTACGCAACCGGTCTTGCCCAGGCCCAACAGTTGCACCTGGGCCTTGCGCCCCTGCTGGTCGCTGACCGTGCAGGCCAGCTTCGACGCCTGCAGCGGCGCAAACCAGTCATTGGAGTAGATGAAGATATTGCGGGTCTTTTCGAACAGCGGCATTTCGATCACCGTGGCCTTGGTATCGACCGTGGCGAACAGCGTCTGGCGCTGATAGAACGCAACCCGCAGATGGATTTTCTTCGGCGACGTGGCATCGCTCGGGGTCATGTTGTCGACCACCAGTTCGATCGGGTACATCAGCTCGGCGTAGGCGAAGAAGCTCGCGTTCAGCTCATTGACGCTGACGGTGACGGCGCCGCGTGCATGATCGGTGTGATGGTACAAATGGTGATAGACCGCCTGACGCGCCGCTTCGATGAACATCGTCCCCGGCACATGTTCGTGCGCCTTGCGATAGAAGAAGTAGTTGTCGGCGTTATTGATCAAGCGAAATGAACTGGCGCGGCGGATCGGCGCGATCGATTCGCACAGGGCGGCGACGGCAAACTCCAGGCTGTCGATCCTTGCTTCAGCCGATTCCAGTTGCGCGGCGACGATCTGGTAAGGCAGCGCTCGCACCTGGTTCCATTCATCATCGGCACCGACGCCGTCCATCCGGCTCTTCTTCTGCAGCACGGGCGTAATCTCGAAGCGCCGCTGCTGGTTGCCGCCTGCGACGTAATTGCGCACCAACGGGTTATGCCCATTGGCCTCGATCAGTGCTTCGTTCACATACAGCGGCAGCGCGTCTCTCGGTGCACAAATCAAAACGTCGTCAGCCGAACCCTTGTGCAGAAGGTCGGGGGAAATGCTGTCGTTATTCATCATGGTCAGCTCATCTCGGTAGTTGTTGTATTTTTTCTTGTGCGGGGCTGGCGCCAGCCTCCGTCAGGAGGCTTCCATCACGTCGCGTTCCTCTTCTGCGCTCAGTTGCCTGGCGATGACGGTGGATGGATGCCACGACTCGACACCGTGAATAACCGGTTTGTCCGCCAGAATCTGTTCAATGAGTTGTTGCTCGCGCAGACGTGCCGCCGCGATCGAACGCTCCTTGACGTGGCCGTAGCCGCGAATCGAATCCGGCAGGTTCGCCCATGCGACGAACGCCGACAGATTGTCCGAGTTCAGTTTCGGCAACAGGCGTTGCAGGGTTTGCTCGTAGTCACTCAGCAAGCGGCGTTCTTCGCGGCGCTCGGCGGAAAAGCCCAGCGGATCGAACCGGGTGTGACGCAACACTCGGCCCTTGGCCAGCACCTTCAGCAGCGGCAGAATCCAGCCGGAGAAAGCGACCTTTTTCGGCTCGCCGGTGCTTTCCTGCTTCTTGCGCAGCAGCGGCAAGGCAAAGTGGAATTTCAGGCGAATGCCACCGTCGAACCGGGCTTTGAGCGAGTCGGTGAAACTGCGGGTGGTGAGCAGCCGCGCAACTTCGTACTCGTCCTTGTAGGCCATCAGCTTGAACAAGTTGCGTGCCACCGCTTCGGTCAGGGCACTCTCATCACCGGCCGCCGGCAGCGCCCGCAGCTGCTCGATGACGTTGCGATAACGCGCCGCATACGCTGCGTTCTGATAGGCCGTCAGGAACTCGCTGCGGTTGTCGATCAGTTGCTCAAGGCTTTCGCGGCGGCCGCGCATGTCGCTGATGTCGCGGATCGCAATCGTCGACACGGCATCCACTGGCTGATCGAGATAAGGCGCGGCAAACGCCGGGTCCTGCGCCCACAACCGTCCCCAGGCGAAAGCCAGATGGTTGGCAGCGGCGCTGCCGGCCAGATCGATGGCTTTCTGCAGTGCTGGCAGCGACACCGGCACCGTGCCCTTCTGCCAGGCGTAACCGAGCAACAACATGTTGGCCTGCAGCGGGCTGACCAGCGAGTTCGCCAATTGCCCGGCGTCCAGGCTGTGGAACTGCTCGGCGCCGACCTTATCTTTCAAAAACGCTTGTATCGCGTCGGTTTCAATATTCAGTTGCGTGTTACGCAGCATCGCACCGGTCTGGGTCAGCGCACTGTTGGCGATGACCACGGTTTTTTTCCGCCGCAGCGTTGCCAGTGCATCGTCTTCGCTGGCCACCACCAGATCGGCCGCGAGCAGCAGGTCGGCGCCGCCGATATCGATGCGGTGCTGGTGCAGCGCATCGGCATGACCGGCCAGACGCACATGGCTCAACACCGCACCGCCCTTCTGCGCGAACCCGGTGAAATCGAGCACGCTGACGGCGCGGCCGTCGAGGTGGGCCGCCATGGCAATGGCCCGCGCCACGGTCACGACGCCGGTACCGCCGACACCGGCCAGAAGCATTTCATACGGCCTATCGAGCGACCGTGGTGCCTGCGGCAGCGCCAGCGCTTCGGCCCGCGCCAGCACTTCGGCGCTGTCGGCCAGTTTGCGCGGACGTTGCCGCGGCTTGCCGGTCACCGTCACGAAGCTTGGGCAGAACCCCTTGATGCACGACAGATCGGTATTGCACGAGTGCGGATCGATGCGGCGTTTGGCGCCGAACGGTGTTTGCACCGGGATCACCGACAGGCAGTTGGATTTGACCTGGCAATCGCCACAGCCTTCACAGACCGCTTCGTTGATCACCACTTCGGTCTTCACCAACGGCGCCGGCAATTGCTTCTTGCGTCGACGCCCTTCGACCGCGCAGACCTGATCGAAAATCAGCACGCTGACGCCACGGGTGTCGCGCAACTGCTGCTGCACTTGCTCGAGTTTTTCCCGGTGAAACACTTCGATGCCCTGAGGCAGGCTGTCATGCGCCTGATAGCGTTGCAGGTCGTCCGCCACCACCACGATTCGCTGGGCGCCTTCGGCCTTGAGCAGCTCGACGGCTTTTTTCACCGTCAGCTTGCCGTCGATAGGCTGGCCGCCGGTCATGGCCACCGCGTCGTTGTAGAGCAGTTTGTAGGTGATGGTCGCGCCGGCCGCGATAGCCTGCCGTACCGCGAGGAATCCGGAGTGGAAAAAAGTGCCGTCGCCAATGTTCTGGAAGATGTGCGGGGTCTGCACAAACGGCGCCTGCCCCAGCCAGTCGACCCCTTCCCCGCCCATCTGCACGCTGCCGGTGGTCGAGCGTTCGGGCATGCGTGCGGCCATGGCATGGCAGCCGATACCGAGCCGCGCTTCACTGCCCTTGGGCACCTGGGTCGAGGTGTTGTGCGGGCAACCCGAACACAAATAAGGCGTGCGGCGGATCCAGTCTTCGACCCGCGAAACGCAGGGCGTAAGCCAGAAATCCGGAAGGCTCGGTTCGATGCCCAGAGCTGGCAGGCGCTGCTGCAGCAGCGCGGCGATGCGCGACGGGCGCAGCTCTTCGTGATCGGAGATCAGCGCTGCGCCGTTTTCGTCGGTCTTGCCGATGATCACCGCACGCTGGTCGTGGGCAGCGTTGTAATACTTCTGCTTGAGCTGCTCTTCGACGATTGCCTGCTTCTCTTCGATGATCAGCACCTTGCCGGCCCGCTGGGTCCAGGCGTCCAGCACCGGCGACAGCGGATAAACCAGGTTGATCTTGAGCAATGCGACGCCGGCATTTTCCAGCTGTTCGAGGGAAATGCCGCATTGCTGCAAGGCCTGGCGTACATCGCCATAGGCCTTGCCGACCGCAGCGATGACCAGTGTCGGTTGTGCCGGTGCGGTGACCGCCGTGTCAATCGGGTTGGCCAGGGCAAAGGCCCGGGCGGCATCGAGCTTGAAAGCGGTGCGGCGTTCGATCTGCATGCCCGGCAGATCCGGCCAGCGCCAGTGCAGACCGTCCGGTCCCGGATTGATCTCGGGGGTGACGAATTCGGGCAGCGGCGAGGACTCAACCGAAGTCGTTGCCTCGACCGTCTCGGTGATTGCCTTGAAACCCACCCACAAACCGGAGACACGTGACAGCGCCCAGCCCCACAGGCCGCAGCGTTCGTAGTCAGCCAGTCCCGCCGGGTGAATCACCGGCAAGCCCCAGGCCATCAGCGTGCGATCGGATTGGTGGGACATCGACGACGACACGCAACCGTGATCATCGCCGGTTACCACCAGTACCCCGCCGTTGGGCGACGAGCCATAGGAACTGCCGTGTTTGATCGCGTCGCCGGATCGATCGACGCCCGGGCCCTTGCCGTACCACATGCCAAACACGCCGTCATACAGACGCTGCGGATCGGTTTCGACGCGCTGGGTGCCGATCAGGGCCGTTGCCGCCAGATCCTCGTTGATCGCCGGCAGAAAGCGGATGTTCGCGTTTTCCAGAACACTCTTGGCCTTGACCAGCTCGCGGTCCACGCCCCCCAGCGGCGAGCCGCGATAACCACTGACGAATCCCGCGGTGCGAATGCCGTTGGATCGATCAAGGGCAGCCTGGGACAGCAGCAATCTCACCAGGGCCTGCTGGCCGCTGAGAAAGATGCGCTCGTTGGGCTGCGCGTGTTCCCGGCAGTACATCGAGCGGCTGTCATAGTTTTCGATCCGCGACAAGGTGGTTTGCGCCTCATCAGCGGCGAGTTTGTCGGGTTGCAGGCGTTGACGTTCTGAATCAATGGAATCCAAGTACACAGTTTCAAATCCTTATGAAAACTTCACATTGAATGTGCTTATTTGCGCACTACAGCAGAGGGTTGCATCAAAACTTTCGACCGCAACACGACGGTGATTCGGGCGATATGAATACCTGATCAGACGCGCAGAAAGACGCACTCGCACGGTTCCGCGACATCTCGGGAACACATCGAGTTATTTCAATCTTTCTTAATAGTCAGCGCAGAACCCGGTACTAATCTTCAATTCCTTATGAAAACTTTACTTTAAACCTACTTGTATGTTCACCAATGCAAGCACAACTCAGCCTCGCCATTTTGCACAGGCGATAGTTGCGGAAAACACGCAAACAGTTGTTCACCACAAAATGATTGGCTTGAGTTACTGCCCCATCAAATACAAGTAAAAAGTCTCAAATCCTTGTGAAAACCTTACTTTCAACGCACAGACCCGCACGGCCGAATGCATCACCTGCGGCCTGGAAAGCAAGCGAGTGCACAGGGGCTTTTCGGCTTTTTGAAAAGGCGATGTTCTCGGCTGAACCCACGAATTCCCGGGGTTCTATCGAATGATTGTCATGATTTTGACGACGCGACAATGACGTCGCGATTTCAGCCGCTGCACGATCCTGAGCTGCTCCCGGGCAAATGCCGGGAACGAGCTGATCGAGCCGAAATCGAAGCGGTTCCGATCCAATGGAATCCAGATACAAAGTTTCATTCCTTATGAAAACTTCACACGACCGTCCTGGTCGCTTTATTACAGCCGTTATAAAACAGCCAGCATCTCGGGCAAAAAATAGTAGGTTCGGAGCGCTCATCTTGTCAATCGTTGTAACAAACATTTAATGGTAAATCGCAAACTATGAACTATCTGGTTCACGCAATCATCACAGTGCATTGCCCATGGCATGATGCTCCAGGTTTTACATTATCGAATCAGCTGTCCAACTTTTGAATTAACACACGGCCACTCTTCAATCGATTGCTCGACGCAAAACTTCGTCCATCGCCAGCAATTATCGGTTAGTCACGCAATGGCTCGGCAATATCACGGCCGCGCGCTCTAAGACCAAAGTATTACTTTACATAAGCGGATAACTGGAAAAGCGCCTTTGCCCGTGCAACAACTTTCAAGGCGCCTGATACTCATCGATGCCAAGCCGTTCTAGCGCAAAAAAAGACATTGATTAAAGAATCGCTGCCCGACAGTGCTTGTGGTGTGGCAGGAAGTCAGCCTTTATCCTTGTCACCCCCGCCGTATCGCTGTCAGGAGTCAGTCCATGCCCCATGAAGGCAACCTGTTACAAGCCGCTGTCGTGTTTCTCTTCGCAGCCGTGCTCACCGTGCCTTTGGCCAAGCGTCTGCAATTGGGCGCGGTGCTCGGTTATCTGTTGGCGGGGGTGATCATCGGCCCGTCGGTGCTTGGCCTGATCGGCAATCCGCAGAGCGTTGCGCATATCTCGGAACTGGGCGTGGTGTTGCTGTTGTTCATCATCGGCCTTGAGCTGTCGCCACGCCGTTTGTGGGTGATGCGCAAGTCGGTATTCGGCGTGGGCCTGGCGCAGGTGCTACTGACGGCGGCGGTGATCGGCGTGCTGGCGTTGTACGTGTTCGGTCAGCCACTGAACAGTGCGATTGTGTTGGGTCTTGGCCTGGCGCTGTCGTCCACGGCTTTCGGCCTGCAAAGCCTGGCCGAGCGCAAGGAACTGACCAGCCCCCATGGGCGACTGGCGTTTGCGATTCTGCTGTTTCAGGACATCGCCGCGATCCCGTTGATCGCACTGGTGCCGATGCTCGCTGGCGGCGGCCACGAAACCAGCAGCGCGGGAAGCCTCAATCATGGTTTGCAGGTGCTCGGCGGGATCGCCGTGGTGGTGGTCGGCGGACGTTATCTGTTGCGCCCGGTGTTTCGCGTGGTGGCAAAAACCGGTCTGCCGGAGGTGTCTACCGCCACCGCATTGCTGGTGGTGATCGGCACGGCGTGGCTGATGGATCTGGTCGGCGTGTCGATGGCGCTCGGGGCTTTCCTCGCCGGCCTGCTGCTGGCGGATTCGGAATATCGGCATGAACTGGAAGCGCAGATCGAGCCGTTCAAGGGCCTGCTGCTCGGGCTGTTTTTCATCAGCGTCGGCATGGGCGCCAATCTCAGTCTGCTGCTCAGCGCACCGATCACCGTGTTGGGCCTGACGCTGCTGCTGATCGGTTTGAAGTTGCCGCTGCTGTTTGTGGTCGGGCGTCTGGCCGGTGGGCTGACCAAGGTCAGTGCGATTCGCCTCGGTATCGTGCTCGCGGCGGGTGGTGAGTTTGCCTTTGTGGTGTTCAAGATCGGGCGCGATCAGGGCCTGTTCGAGCCGCGCCTGTATGACCTGCTGGTGCTGACCATCACCCTGTCGATGGCGTTGACGCCGTTGCTGCTGTTGATCTGTGCGCGACTGGTCAGCCCCAAGGTGCAGCCGGTGGAGGTGCCGGAGAAATTCCGCGAGATCGACACCGAGGCTCCGCGCGTGGTGATCGCCGGCATGGGTCGGATGGGCCAGATCGTGGCGCGGATTCTGCGCGCGCAGAACATCAAGTTCGTGGCGCTGGACACGTCGGTGGAAACCATCGAGCTGTCGCGCAGTTTTGGCGGTGTGCCGGTGTTCTATGGCGACCCGATGCGCCCGGAAATCCTCCATGCGGCGAAGGTCGGCGAGGCGGAGTATTTCGTGATTGCCACGGACGATCCGGAGACCAACATCAAGACGGCCGAGATCGTGCGCAAACTGTATCCGCACATGAAGATCATCGCCCGCGCACGTAACCGTCAGCACGTACATCGCTTGGTCGATGTCGGCGCCGAGCCGATTCGGGAAACTTACTATTCGAGTCTGGAGATGAGCCGCCGCACGCTGGTCGGCCTCGGCCTGACCCAGGCCCAGGCCGATGCGCGGATCAAGCGATTCAAGCACCACGACGAACAGGTGCTGGAAGCCCAGCACGCGGTCTACGACGACGCCGCCAAAGTCCTGCAGACCGCCCAGGAAGCCCGGGCGGAGCTGGCGCGGTTGTTCGAGTCGGACCAACTGGAAGAGGAAGCGCGCAAGGCCTGATCTCCTTGCACAGATCCAAGCTTCAGGCCTACAGCACTGACGCCTTCGCGGGCAAGCCCGCTCCCACAGGTTTTGTGAACGACCGAAAACCCTGTGGGAGCTGGCTTGCCAGCGAAGAGGCCTGCACATTCAACATCAATGTCACTGGGATCAGGCCAGCTCTAATTCACGCTCTTGCTTGACCGGCGCCACCTCAAACCGGTCCGCCAGGAACGGTGTGATATCCAGCGGCAGCGCTTCGTGGTTGACCAGTTTGTCCAGCAGCACCCCGGTAATCGCCGAAGTCAGGATGCCGGTGCGGAAGTGTCCGCAGGCATTCAGGTAACCCTCCACCCCACGCATCGGCCCGAGGATCGGCAGCTCATCCGGGGAACCCGGACGCAACCCGGCCCAGGTGCGCTTGAGATTGACGTCCTTGAGTTCCGGCAAGCAACGCACCGCGCCCTGCACCAGCCCGGCGATTTCCGGGTAGGTGGTGGTGACGTCGAAACCTTTGTCTTCGGTGGTGCTGCCGATCAGGATTTCGCCGTTGTCCTTCTGCGCCACGTAGCAGTCGCTGGTGGTCAGGCAACCGTTGAGGATCTTCGGCATGCGCTCGGTCAGCAGGATCTGGCCCTTGACCGGTTTCACCGGAATTCGCACACCGGTGGCCCACTCGCTCAAGTCCGCCGCCCAGGCGCCGCCGGCATTGATCAGGGTCTTGCAGTGGAACACGCCCTCCTCGGCCGTCTGCACGCCAGTCACGCGGCTGCCGTGGTGCAACACGCCGGTGACGTTGGTGTTGACGTAGATGTCGACGCCATTCTGCCGCGCGCCTTCCATGTAGGCATCGGCGAGTCGGAACGGGCTGACCTGGTGATCACAGAGAAACTCCAGCGCACCCCGGGCCTCATGGCTGACACTCGGTTCAGCTTCGCGCAGCGCCGCCTGATCGAGCCAGCGCACCTGATCGGCCAGATGCGGAATGCAGCTGACGATGTGCTCGGCGTAGAGCCGGTCTTCGTCGTCATAAATGACGAATTTCAGCCCGGTCTTTTCGAACTTGAAATCCATCCCGTGTTTGTCCTTCAGCTCGCGGTGCAACGCCGGATACAGCGCGTTGGACTGCAAGGCGAAATCGAAGAACGACTCCGGCAGGATGTGCGGCGTGCTGGCGTCCACCGCCACCGCGGCGCCCTGGGTTTCGCGCTTGCGGTTGGCCGACATCATGCGGAAGAAAATCACCCCGCAGCCCAGCCCCACTGACTCGCCGATGGCCCACAAGCCACCGGCCGAAGCGCGGGTCGCGTTACCCGGACGCTTGGCGTCGATCAGCGCGACCTTGAGACCTTCGCGCTTGGACAATTGATAGGCGCAGGACGCCCCGATCACGCCGCCGCCGGCAATGATCACGTCGTAGAACTTACTCATGGGAAGTGGCCTCCGTGCCGACGGACTGGAACGCGGAAAAAGGAATCGGATCGATCGGGAAGCGCGGGCGCAGCCAGCCGACGTCCTTGCGCCCGGTGGCCTGGCGCAGGCGGTCGCTGCAGTAGCCGACGCACATCCGTCCCTGACAATCGCCCATGCTGACGCGAGTGCGCATTTTCAGGCTGGCGATGTCCTGCACGCCCTGCTCCAGCGCCAGATCGATGTCGGCGCGGGTCGCGTGTTCACAGCGACAGATCACCGTATCGGCGGCCGGCAAAGCGGTCTGGCCGACGCCACGTTCGGTGTAGCGGTCGATGGCTGCACGGAAGCGCACGATGGATTTGAGTTTGCCCAGATAACGGTCGCGGCGTACCCGCGCCAGTTCTTCTTCGATTACCCCGCGTTGCAGCAGGATCGAGGTCGCCGCGATCTTGCCGGCGAGCATCGCCGCTTCACCGCCACGAATCCCGCCCATGTCACCGGCGAGGTGCACGTGCGGCTCGTTGCTTTGCTGCCAGTTGTTCGAGTTGGCGCGCAGGTAGCCGTCGTCGCTGAAACCGTGATCGAGGCCCATCTGCTGACTGAGTTGCGTGCGCGGGATGAAGCCGTAACCGACCGCCAGGGTCTGGGCTTCGAAGCGCTCGATCTGGGTCAGATCAGGTTCCCAACTGGCCGAATACGGCGCGACAGTGACACTCTTCAGCTCGCCTTCGCCGTGCGCTTCGACCACGCCCCAGCCGTAGTTCATCGGGATACCGTGCAGTTTCAGATACGCGAGCATGCTCAGGCCGTCGAGGAACAGCTGCGGTTTATTCAACAGCGCCAGGCTTTCGCGGGCGATCTTGCCGAAGGCGCAGGCTTCATACACACCCGCGACCTTGACCCCGGACGCGTGCAACTGCGTCGCCACCAGCGGCAGCAGCGGCCCGGTACCGGCGATGATCACCGGCCCTTGCGGCTTGACCACACCACTTTTGATTTGCAGTTGCAGGCCGCCGAGCATGATCACCCCCGGCAGGGTCCAGCCGGGGAATGGCACGCTGCGCTCGTGGCAACCGGCAGCCAGGAGCAATTGCGGGTACGCGATCTCGTGCAGTTGCTCATCGCCGTCGAGCACCACCAGCGCACGGGTGCCTTCGGCGCCGACCACGCGGTGATTGAGGCGCACATCGATCAGCCCGGATTGCTCCTGGAAATCACCGTGCAGTTTGTTCAGCGCTTCGGAATAGCGCGGCCCCAGATAATCCAGTTGCACGCCGTCACGCAGCGGCCCGCGATAGACCACGCCGCCAAGGCGCGAGGCTTCTTCGAGCAAGGTGCAGCGCACACCGTGGCGTGCCAGTTCAATGGCCGCCGCCATCCCCGCCGGACCACCGCCGACGATCACCGGTTGCAGGCTCATACGACCTCCTGCTCGTTGATGCGGTTGACCTGGGTTTCAATCTGCATGCCGTCGCGCACCACGGTCTGACAGGCGCGGCGCTTGTGGCGACCGTTGATTTTCACCAGGCAGCACTGGCACACGCCCATGCCGCAGTAGGCGCCGCTGATCTGGTTGTGATCGTTGCGTGCGACCTGACGCACGCCGAGGGACTGAATGACGCTGAGGACGGTTTCGCCGATGGCCGCGGTAACCGGTTGGCCGTTGATGTGGACGGTCATATCCGCCTGGGTCAGGGGCTGGATATCGAAGGTGCGTTCTAGGCAGTGCATTACGATGTTCATCCGTGAAAAGGTTCAGGGGTAAGTGTTACGTCAGCTCCTTGCTGCTCTACACCGTGCGGCCCGTTTAATTGTTGGTTCGGGGCGGGCTCGCGGGTACTTCGTCAGCGCAGCAAAGTGCGCGTGAAGCACTGTAGTTCATACCTCAGCAAAGGCCTGGATCATTTACGTTAGGCGAAGTTGCCGGCGCAAATATTGATCCAGGCCAGTGAAAGTGGTCGGATTGTTCAACGATTCAGTTGGAGAAGACAAACTGGCCCTTGATCTTCTTCGACCCCATGAAACCGAGGTCGGGAAACAGCAGGTTTTTCACCCAGGCGACGAAAAACACCATGGCCAGCGTCGTCACCACGCCGATGATCACCGACACCGGGTCTTCGGCGTAATCCTTGAACATCTGTGGCACCTGGCTGATCGACAGCAACGTGTACACGGTGTAGGTCTGCGCCGAGTTGCGATAAAAACCCCAGGCGAACAATAGCGAAATCCCCCCGGCGAGCAATCCGAGGAAGATTGCAAAACCGGCGCTGATCGTCAGTCCCAGAAAATAGCCGCCCACCAGCCCGAACAACGCCTGCGCGTAGATCAGCCCGAGCAGTATTTTGATTTTGCCGGCATGCCGCTCGAGCAATTGCGGATCCGGACGTGAGCCGATCCAGTAGGCCAGCACTTTGTCCTTGACCACACCACCAGACAACGCCTTGAAGGTCTCGGTTTTCGAGCGCCCAGCCTCCAGCATCTGCATTGCCTGACGTTTGATTTCCTTCTTGTCCAACGTGCTTTTCCTTAAGTAGAGAAATCCCGGGCTGGAGCGTTGCGCTCCAGCCGCCAATTCTCGCCTTGTTGAACCCCGGAAAGCAAAAAGCCGCTTTCACCGTGAAGTGAAAGCGGCCGAGGCATGAACCTCAATAGAGCATCTGGATCAGTGTACGAACAGGGCGATCAGGATGATGATCGGGATCGGCACACCGAGGAAAAACAGTAGTAGAGAGCGCATGGTGATTCTCCTTGTTTAACGAACTGGAGGCAGTGTGGTGGTGGCGGTGTAGGTCTCGACTTCGACGTACTCCACCGCATCCCGACGACGACCGCCGTAAGTAGCGGCGAGGCTGGCGAAGAACGCACCGGCCAACAGCGCAATGAATGTCCACAGCGAAGTCCAGGCAGCGACTTTGGCGGCGGTATCGGCAGCTTGCTGAGCCTTGACCTTGGCATCGGCGATGGCTTTCTGAGTACGGGCATACACGTCATCGACACGTTTCTCGGCGTCGGCCTGACTCAGGTTGGTCCGTTGCGCAACCAGTTGTGCGAGGTAGGTGCGGTCTTCAGGGCTGAGCTGACCATTGGACAGGCTCTGCACGAAGATCCGGGCCACAGCGCCATGGGCGGCGTCATCGCTGACGGACGCCGGACGATCATCGCGGAACAGGCTGTCGATGAAATACCCGTACTGATTGCTGTCGGTGTTGGCCGCTGCGGTACCGGCAGCCTGAGTCATCGCGCTTGCTGCCCCACCGGCGACACTGGCACCGGCCTGAACGCCACCGCTGATCACACTGCTGACCGAGCCGATCACCAACACTGCAGTGACCAATGTGGCTACACACCAGGAGAGGAAGCCATGGGCGGTATCACGGAAATACACTTCATCACCGTGCATGTTGGCCCACTTCACGCGCAGGCGACCGGCGATGTAACCACCGAGACCCGAGGCAATGATTTGCGTCGCCGCCAGCCAGACAATCGTGGAAATCCCCAGGCTCTTGGCGCTGACGCCCTCTCCGGCCCAAGGTGAAACGGCAGAGAATCCCAAACCGAAACCAAGCAGCACCAAAATCATCGACAGTGCTGCGGCCGCCGCTGCGCCCGCGAAAATCGCGCCCCAGGACACGCCTGACACGTTGCTCGACTCTCCTTCGAAGGCAGGATAAAACCCATCAGAGGATCTATTCATTGTTGTAGTGCTCCAGGCATGAAAAATGGTGTTACAACTCGTCATCGGAGGAATTGCAGCGACCGTGCCATTTGCCAACTTTAAATAAATCGTTAGATTTCAATCAGTTAAAAAGAATGAACTTCCTAAGACCATGCAATTTGCAACAAACCAGGCAATTCGGCGGGTTTTCTGCATTGCTGCCAAATCGCGCAGACGTCCGGATTTGCGTTTGTGACAGGCTATACATGAAAGTTAATTTAAAGCGCGCCGGAAAATACTTGGCAAAATGCTGCCATTCCGTTTGAACCGATCAAGGCCTGCTCTATGACTCGTATTTTGACCATCGAAGACGACGCCGTGACTGCCCGTGAAATCGTTGCCGAACTCAGCAGCCACGGCCTGGAAGTGGATTGGGTCGACAATGGCCGCGAAGGCCTGGACCGTGCCGTCAGCGGCAACTACGACCTGATCACCCTCGACCGCATGCTGCCAGAACTCGATGGCCTGGCCATCGTTACCACGCTGCGTACCATGGGCGTGGCCACGCCGATTCTAATGATCAGCGCGCTCTCCGATGTCGATGAACGTGTGCGCGGCTTGCGCGCTGGCGGCGATGACTACCTGACCAAACCGTTCGCCACCGACGAGATGGCCGCGCGCGTAGAGGTGCTGCTGCGCCGCCAGAACAGCGTCGCCACTCAGGCCACCACGTTGCAGGTCGCCGACCTCGAACTGGACTTGATCAGCCACGAAGCGCGCCGCGCCGAGCAAGTGCTGACGCTGCTGCCGACCGAGTACAAGCTGCTGGAATTCCTCATGCGCAACAGCGGCCAGATCCTGTCGCGGATGATGATTTTCGAAGAAGTCTGGGGTTATCACTTCGACCCGGGCACCAACCTGATCGACGTACACATCGGTCGTCTGCGCAAGAAGATCGACGCGGCCGGCAATGTCCCGCTGATTCGCACGGTACGGGGCTCGGGTTATGTCATTGCCGAACCCGTCTGACGGCTGGCGTTCCTCCAGCAGCCGCTTGCTGGCGCTGTACAGTTCGCTGTTCGTGGCATGGAGCGCGATCCTCATGGGGGTCATGTATTTCGAGGTTTCCGGCTACCTCGACAACCTCGCCAAACATTCGTTGATGCAACGTCAGCATCTGTTTTCGCACTTTCGCGGTGAGCAGCTGGAAGAAGCGCTCGCCGCCAGCATGACCTTCGACATCCGCGGCATCGACGCCTATGGCCTGTTCGACGCCCAGGGCGTGTACCTCGGCGGTGCCTTGCAACAGTTGCCCGAAGGCCTGCCGCTGGATGGCAAGATCCACACCCTGGATGACTGCGCCGACTCCGACGACCCGACCCTGCCCGCTGACAGCTGCGACGCGGTGGCAACCCAGACCCGCGACGGTCGCTGGCTGGTGTTGCTGCGCGATAACGGTTCGTTGTTCGCCGTGACGCGGATCATTCTGCACGCGTTGTTCTGGGGTGTGTCGCTGACGATCCTGCCGGGGATTGCCGGTTGGCATCTGCTGCGCCGTCGTCCGATGCGGCGAATTCGGGCGATTCAGGACAGCGCCCAGGCGATTGTGGCCGGCGACCTGACTCACCGCTTGCCGCTGTCCAATCGCCGCGACGAACTGGACATGCTCGCCGCCATCGTCAACGCCATGCTCGATCGCATCGAACGGCTGATGCATGAAGTCAAAGGCGTGTGCGACAACATCGCCCACGACTTGCGCACCCCGCTGACGCGTTTGCGCGCGCAGTTGTATCGCATGCAGCAACAGGCCGGTGAAGGTTCACAGGAGGCGGCGCAACTGGATCTGGTGCTGGCCGAGGCGGATACGCTGATGGCGCGGTTTCGCGGATTGCTGCGGATTTCCGAGCTCGAAGACCGTCAACGGCGCTCAGGATTTGTCGAGCTCGATCCGGTGCAACTGCTCGAAGAACTGCATGAGTTCTACCTGCCACTGGCCGAGGAAGGCGAACTGCTGTTCGTGCTGAACATGCCGGAAACTCTGCCGCCGTTGAATGGCGACCGAGCGTTGCTGTTCGAGGCGCTGGCGAATCTGCTGAGCAACTCGATCAAGTTCACCCCGGCGGGCGGCACGGTGATTTTGCGTGGCGTGAATGATGGCGGGCATACGCGAATCGAGGTCCACGATTCCGGACCGGGGATCCCCGAGGCCGAGCGTGAGGCGGTATTTCAGCGTTTCTATCGGGCCGAGGGGGGGCAACCGCAGAGTGGTTTTGGCCTTGGTTTGTCGATTGTGGCGGCGATTGTCAGCCTGCATGGCTTCAGTCTTGAGGTCGGCAGCAGTGAGCTGGGGGGCGCGAAGCTGGTGCTGGATTGTCGGCAGAGTTTGATCTCGCAGTCCTGAAATTCACCCGCGATGCAATGTAGGAGTGAGCCTGCTCGCGATGCCGGTGAATCAGCCAACATATTTGTTGTATGACTCACCGCTATCGCGAGCAGGCTCACTCCTACAATCCGCTGCCAGAACACAATCCCTCTGTGGGAGCGGGCTTGCTCGCGAAGGCGTCGGGTCAGTCGACATCTTTATTGGATGACTCTCCGCATTCGCGAGCAAGCCCGCTCCCACATTCAGATCTTTGTCAGATCAGGCCGGGTAATTGGCCCGCAGTGCTTGAAGGCCACCCTGATAGATGCCGTTGAACAGCGCCACCACTTCTTCCTCGCTCACGCCCTTGGCGTTGAAGCGTCCCGACCACGTCACCCGGGCGCCCTGCCCCTGGGCTTCGACCTTGATCGTCGCCAGGTAATCAGTCGCCGGAAACGGCGCCTGTTCGATCGAATAGCTGTAGGTCTTTGCGCCGTTATCGAACGCTTGCAGGCGCTCGATCACCACGCCGCCATCAGCGGTTTGCAGGGTGCGCACGCGCCCGCCTTCACTCAGCTCACTCTTGGGAATGAACGGCAGCCAGTCCGGCAGCGTGTTGAAGCCGCCAATCAATTGCCAGACCTGATCGGCCGAGGCCGGGATGTCGATCGTTGCTGATGCAGTTGCCATAAATAAAGGTTTCTCCAGAAGAGTTCGGGTTCAGATCGCCATGCTGTCGACGACGCCGCCATCGACCCGCAGCGCCGCGCCCGTGGTGGCCGAGGACAGCGGCGAAGCGATGTAAGTGACCAGATGCGCGACTTCTGCAACATCGGCCACGCGCTGGATGATCGAAGTCGGACGCGCCTTGCGCACAAAGGCGTCGGCCTCATCGCGCAGGCTGCGACCGGACTCGGCAGCGGCGTCCTTGAGCATGTTTTCCAGGCCATCGGTGAAGGTCGGCCCCGGCAGGATCGCATTGACCGTCACGCCAGTGCCAGCCAGACGTTTGGCCAGGCCATGGGACACCGCGAGATTGGCGCTTTTGGTCACGCCATAGTTGAGCATGTCGGCCGGGGTTGCCACGCCGGATTCCGAAGACAGGAAGATCACCCGGCCCCAGCCCTGCTCGACCATTGCCGGCACGTAATGCCGCGACAGGCGCACACCGGAAATCACGTTGACCTCGTAGAAGCGCGTCCACTCGCTGTCCGGCGTGTCGAAGAAATCCACCGCGTCGAAGATCCCCAGGTTGTTCACCAGGATGTCCGCACGGGGTTCGGCGGCGAACAATTTTTCCGCGCCCTCGGCGGTACCCAGATCGGCTGTCAGACCACGCAGTTGCGCACCCGGCACCTTCTGCCGAATGCTCGCCAGCGCCTGATCGACCTTGGCCGTTTCGCGTCCGATCACCACCACCGTGGCGCCGGCTTCGGCCAGCGACTGACTGATGCCCAGACCAATACCGGCGGTGCTGCCGCTGACGATCGCCAGTTTTCCACTCAGATCTATTTTCATGCTTTCACCTCATCGATTGGCAACGGTGCACGTTCGGACACCAGTTTTGCGTCACGCATGGCCTGCCAGAAACCGGCGGGAATCAGCGCCGACAATGCCGCGACATCTTCAGCAATGCGCCCCGGTTTGCTCGCACCCGGAATCACCGCAGCAACGGCGGGATTGGCCAGCGAGAATTGCAGGGCTGCCGCTTTTACATCGACGTTAAAAGTAGCGGCGATACGTTTGATCTGCTCGACTTTGGCGATGACCTGCGCGCTGGCCTTCTGGTATTCGAAGTGCGCGCCGCCGGCCAGGATCCCCGAGCTGTAAGGGCCGCCGACCACGATCTCGACGTTCTGCGCCCGTGCCGAATCCATCAGGCGTTGTAGCGCACGTTCGTGATCGAGCAAGGTGTAGCGCCCGGCAAGCAGGAAGCCATCGGGTTGCGCTTCCGTCAGGTCGAGCGTCAGTTCGCACGGCTCGACCTTGTTCACACCCAGGCCCCAGCCCTTGATCACGCCTTCTTCGCGCAGTCGGGTCAGCACTTTGAACGCGCCGGTGCGGGCCTGATTGAAGTATTCCAGCCATTGATCGCCATAGAAGTCCTGGGCGATGTCATGGACCCAGACGATGTCGAGGCGATCGGTCTGCAGGCGCTTGAGGCTGTCTTCGATCGAGCGCAGCGTGGCGTCAGCGCTGTAGTCGTTGACGATCCTGTTCGGGCGACCGTGTTCGAACACGCCGCTTTTTTCGCCCAGATCGCGAGCGGCTGCATCTTCCACTTCATCGAGAATCACTCGGCCGACCTTGGTGCTGAGCACATAGTCATCGCGCTGGTACTGTTTAAGCGCCTCACCCAGGCGGATTTCCGACAGGCCCGAGCCGTAGAACGGCGCGGTGTCGAAGTAGCGCACGCCGGCATCCCACGCGGCATGCACGGTGGCTTGCGCTTCGTCTTCCGGGATGGCGCGGAACATGTTGCCCAGCGGTGCGGTGCCGAAGCCGAGCTGGCCGGGCAGTTTGTCTTTCAAGCTCATTGAATTGTCCTCAGAGGTGTCTGGGTCAGTGTGACCGTTGAGCAGATCGTAGATTGCGACACCGAGACCGTCCAAGACATAATGCGCAGCACTTGAGTCCCTATAGGTCTGACATGATCGACATCCGCCAGTTGCGCTACTTCGTTGCCGTCGCCGAAGAAGAACACGTCGGCCGCGCTGCCGAACGGCTGCATATTTCCCAGTCGCCGCTGAGCCGGCAGATTGCCCAGCTCGAAGAACGCCTGGGCCTGACTCTGTTCGAGCGCAGCCAGCAGCGCATCCGTCTGACCCGCGATGGCCAGACCTTTCTCGCCGAGACCCGCGCCCTGCTGACCCACGCCAGTCGCCTGGAATCCCTTGGCAAACGCCTGGGCCGGGGCGAAGAAGGCGGGTTGTGCATCGGCTATAGCGAGAACGCCATGCACGCCGGGGTGCTGCCCAATGCCCTGCGGGTGTTGCGGGTCGATCGGCCGAATGTGCATGTCGCGCTGTACAACCTGAGCTCCACCGAACAACTTGAAGGCCTGCGTCAGCGGAGCCTCGATATCGCCTTGGTGAGCGAGCCGCCGAGCGACGACGATCCGGATCTGCTGGGTTTTCAGGTGCTCGACGATCCGATGCTGCTGGCGCTGCCGGAACAACATCCGCTGGCCCGACACACCGCGCTGCGCCCGGAAGATCTGGCCGATCAGGAATGGATCGGCGTGCAATCGCGTCAGGGCGCGAACAATGAGTTTGTGAGTGCCTGCATCCGCGCCGGGTTCACTCCGGATGTGCGCATGCAGGCTACCGAGCCGTTCACCGCGCTAGGACTGGTGGCGTCCGGGCTGGGGATCGCGATGATCCAGAAAGGCCTGAGCCACAACGCCCCGCCCGGCGTAATACTGCGGGAAGTGCCATGGCTGGCATTTACCACACCGCTGTGGGCGGCGTGGCACCGGATCAATTTGCGGCCGTTGGTGGAGACCTTTCGCAAGGTCCTGACCGACCCGGTCCCCTACGACCCACACACACTTCCCTGTGGCAGCCAGCCTGCTGGCGATAGCGTTGGCAGATCCAGCATCACTGCCGGCTGACAGTCCGCTTTCGCGAGCAAGCCCGCTCCCACCGGGGATTGTCGGTGGATCAGGGATTTTCGGCTGGCCGCGATCAAGGGTGGGAGTGGGCTTGCTCACGAAGGGGTCGGTACATTCAGCATTGATGTCAGCTGACCTGACGCCTTCGCGAGCAGGCGAAGGCCTGCGGGGAGTCGGTGGCGATCTACACTCAGGTGATCAGCTATCGACGTGAGGTGCCCATGAAGATGTCTGCGCAAATGACCGTGGTCACGGTGCTGGCCACCCTTGCCTACCTGGCGCTGGCGGTCTGGGGCATCGGTGGGCCGGCGGTGTTCTTTGCGCATGGGGCGCTGGTGCTGGTGGCGCTGGCCACGGTGCTGATGGTGGTGGCGTCACTGTTTACCGCTGTGAATATGAGTTCGGGCGAGCGCGAGGATCGGGCCAATCGTTGGGTGATTCCAGCGTTCGGGGTGATTGGGCTGGTCAGCGGATTTCTCCCGGCGTACTGCGACCGCATCGACTTCTGGACCTTCGGCGCTGAAGGCGTGCGCTGGCTCGGCGCGTTACTGTTTATCGTCGGTGGTGCGCTGCGGCTGTGGCCGGTGTTTGTGCTGGGGCGGCGGTTCAGCGGGTTGGTGGCGATTCAGCCGGGGCATCGGTTGGTCACTGACGGCATTTACACGCGCCTGCGCAATCCAAGCTATCTGGGTCTGGTGGTCAACGCCGTGGGTTGGGCGCTGGCGTTTCGCTCCAGCGTCGGGTTGATTCTGGCGGCGCTGACGTTGATCCCGCTGATCGCCCGCATCCACTCGGAAGAGGCGCTGCTGCGCGGGCAGTTTGGCGCTGAGTATGAGGCTTACTGCACGCGTAGCTGGCGGTTGTTGCCGGGGGTTTACTGACGCCATCGCCAGCAGGTGGCTGCGACATCTATCCAGTGTGGGAGCGGGCTTGCTCGCGAAGGCGCAGGATCAGTCGACACCACTTGCAACTGACCGAGCGCTTTCGCGAGCAAGCCCGCTCCCACAGGGGACTGTGTTGTATCAGGTTATTTGCAGGTGTAATTGACCGTCACTGTCGACAGCGATGCTCAGCGACTCATAACTGTCGAGGGTCGCGTGGCGGGTTTCGAGCGGATGCTGGTGCGTCGTGGTGACGATCATCAGTGCCGCCCCGGCAGCTTCAGCGGCCTGAATACCGACGGTGGCGTCTTCGAAAACCAGGCAATCAGCGGGCTCAAGCCCGAGGCGTTTCGCCGCCAGACGATAACCGGCCGGATCCGGCTTGCCGGCCGTCACATCCTCAGCCGTGATCATCACCGCAGGCTGGGGAATCCCCGCCGCCGCCATTCGCCGCAACGCCAGATCCCGGGGTGCCGAAGTCACCATCGCCCAGCGCTCCCTTGGCAAGGCATCGAGAAACGCCACTGCTCCGGGAATCGGCACAATGCCATCGACATCGTCGATTTCTGCCTGGGCGATGAACGCGGCTTGCGCCTCGGCGTCCACACCCGGCAGGTTCAGCCGGCGGACGGTATCAATGGCGCGGGCACCGTGAATGGTCGGCAGGAAAGTCTCGACATCAACCCCGTGGCGCTCAGCCCACGTCGCCCAGACTCGCTCGGCAGCAGCGATGGAATTGAGGACGGTGCCGTCCATGTCGAACAGGAACGCGCCGAACGCGCGATCGAAGACGTTATCGTGAGCAGACAAAAGGTCGCATCCTTTGACAAGACTGGGCGGATTGGCCGGGCAATGTAGCATTTTTGCCCGGCGATTCGACCCGCCGCTTCAATGCAGACGCGGCGCCTTGGACTTGAACGCGCTGTCGACGCAGTCGAGCAACTGGCCGATGGCCCAGGGCTTTTTGATGAACGCCACCGGATGCTTGACCCCGGAAGTCTCGGGGGTTTCATAACCGGACATGACCATCACCGGTTTGTCCGGCCAGCGCTCGCCGACCAGATTGGCCAGCCCCGCCCCGTTGATTTCACCGGGCATGGTGATATCGGTGAGCAGCAGCGCCACTTCGGGCGCGTGCTCTTCCAGATACAGCTTGGCTGCATCCGCGCTGGTTTGCGGCTCGACCTTGAAACCTTCCTCCTGAAGAATTTCGCAGAGAAACTCCAGAATCAACGGGTCATCCTCAACCACCAGAATCAACCCGTCAGGAAGGTGCGCGCTCGCCGTCGGTGTTGGACTCATGAACTGGCACTCCCTGAATTGCATTAACGATTTAGCGGCTTGTTTCCGCTGCTTATCTGGTATGAGCGGCGCGCCCTGCATAAATTCATTTTTGATACAGGTCTTTTCTTAACAGGCGTTATCCGCCGTTGGCGACGGGCGTCCGCCAGGCGGTTTTTGTGGTTAAAATGCCGGCCCTTTTGCTTGCCGACCGTGACTGATGAACCCTGAAGCCCTCGCCACCCTCCGCGCCCATCTGCTGCCTGCACTGGCGGCCGCACCGAGCGAAACCCGTCGCCTGTTCCATGGGCGCGGGCGCTGCTGGCCGGGGCTGGAGCAAGTGACGGTGGACTGGCTGCAAGGCGTGGTGCTGGTCTCGCTGTTCAAGGAGCCTGCGCCGGAACAGCTCGAAGCGCTCAAGCAATTGCTGCTCGACCTCAGCACCTCGACCGAATGGCAACAGTCCGGCGCCCACACCCTGCTGGTGCAACATCGGTATTTGTCGCAAAGCACCGCCGAATGGTTGCTGGGAGATGAAATCGACGAGATGAGCATCGTCGAGGGCGGCTTGCAGTACCGTGTCGATCTGGGGCGCAAGCAGAACGCCGGGCTGTTTCTCGACATGCGCTACGGGCGCAACTGGGTGCGTGAGCAGGCGGCTGGCAAGCGCGTACTGAACCTGTTCGCCTACACCTGTGGGTTTTCCGTGGCGGCCATCGAAGGCGGCGCCAGCCATGTGGTCAACCTCGACATGTCCCGCGCCGCGCTGAGCCGTGGTCGCGACAATCACCGGTTGAACGGGCATGACCTGAGCAAGGTGAGTTTCCTCGGCCACGACCTGTTCAAGTCGTGGGGCAAGGTCATCAATAGCGGCCCGTACGATCTGGTGATCATCGATCCGCCGTCGTTCCAGAAAGGCAGTTTCCTGCTGACCAAGGACTACCAGCGCGTGCTGCGCCGTTTGCCGGAATTGCTCACGGCGCACGGCACGGTGCTGGCGTGCATGAATGATCCGTCGTTTGGTTCGGACTTTTTGATCGATGGCGTGACCCAGGAAGCGCCGAGTCTGCGCTTTGAGCAGCGGCTGGAGAATCCGCCGGAGTTTCCGGATATTGATCCGCAGAGCGGTCTTAAGGCGCTCGTCTTCAAACGCACAGATTGACCTGGCACCCCGATAACCCATGTGGGAGCGAGCCTGCTCGCGAATGCGGTGTGTCAGCCAGGATTTCATCAACTGACAGAATGCTTTCGCGAGCAGGCTCGCTCCTACAGGGGGGATTTGTAGTGGATCAGGAGGTATGTGGACGGAGTACCAGTGCAAACAACTCGCCATGCCCGTTCACATTGAGCTTGTGATAAAGATTGCGCCGATGCACCTTCACCGTCTCCGGCGATATGCCCATCTGCTGGGCGATGGCCTTGCTGGAGAAGCCCTGCAGAATCAGCCGCGCAGTGTCGACTTCACGGGCGGTCAGGCGCGCATCGAAGCGATCGAGCAGCGTCGCCAGATCCCCCGCCACCGGCTCGGCGCCCGTCCCTTGCGGCGGCAACAGCTGCACGTGTCGGCGCATCGCCGCCAGCACCCAGTCGCGCACACACAGCAGACGGCCCTGCTCGCTCAGATCGAAAGTCGTCGAGCGCCCGAGTGACAGGCCAAGCACGCCGCCCTCGATGTTGATCATGAACTGCAACTCGTCCTCGCCCACCACCGAGCGAAAGTAGCTCTGGTAATACTCGCTGTGCAGAAACTGGTCCGGCGCCACCGAGGCCAGGCTGTGCAAGCCGTCGGCGATGCCGGTCGAGGCGGTTTGGTAAAACGGATCGAGCAGGTACATCCCGGCGCTGTAACTGGCCAGTTCTTCCTGCTCGTCGGCGCGGCCCTTGCTGTCGAAGTCGATCAGCAATCGCGGTGCCTGACCCGCCTTCATCAGCGCCACCAGCGCGTTGTCCAGCGGCACCAGCAACCGCAGCGTGTCGACCAGCGCGCGCCAGAAAGCGTCCTGGCCGACGGCGGCAAACACCCGCGCCAGACTTTGATGCACCGGCAACTCCTGCAACAACGCGTCCACGCACTACCCCTTTTGAGTAACCCATGATGGGAATGGGTCAGGCGTGCCCGGCCCGATAGCCTGAGCACTCCCGATCATCACCGGCCTGCCGCAGGCCAGGAGTGCCGCATCATGCGTTGTCGTCGTGGCTATATCAACTTGGGCATCAACCTTGGCCTGCTCGCCTGTATCGGCGGCATCTGCGCCGCGAATGCTGCCGACGCGCCGAGCGTGCACGTTTACAACTGGTACGACTACATCGGTCCGACGACCCTGGCTGACTTCAAGCGCGACAGCGGTATTCAGCCGGTTTACGACACCTTCGACAGCGCCGAAGTACTCGAAGGCAAACTGCTGACCAGCCGCAGCGGTTACGACGTGGTGGTGGCGAGCAACTTCAGCCTGCCGACGCTGATCAAGGCCGGCGCCCTCGCCCCGCTGCCGCGCGATCAATTGCCGGGCTGGAAGAATCTGGACAGCGATCTGCTGAGCAAACTGGCCAACAACGACCCTGGCAATCAATACGCCGTGCCGTATCTGTGGGGCACCAACGGTATCGGCTACAACGTCGACAAAGTGCGCGCCGCACTCGGCGACAAGGCGCCGCTGGATTCGTGGGATCTGGTGTTCAAGGAAGAGAACCTCGCCAAGCTCGGCCAGTGCGGGGTGGCGATGCTCGACTCGCCATCGGAAATGCTCCCGGTGGCCCTGCACTACCTCGGGCTGCCGCCCAACAGTACCAACCCCGAGGACTACCAGAAAGCCGAAGCGCTGCTGCTCAAATTGCGCCCGCATATCGCCTACTTCAACTCGTCGAAATTCATCAGTGACCTGTCCAACGGCAACATTTGTGTGGCGGTGGGCTGGTCCGGGGCGATGCTCGAAGCCAAGACCAACGCCGAGCAAGCGCACAACGGCGTGAAGATCGCCTACAGCCTGCCCAAGGAAGGCGCGCCGGTGTGGTTCGACACGCTGGTGCTGCTCAAGGACGCGCCGAACCGCGCTCAGGGTCTGGCGTTCATCGACTACCTGCTGCGCCCGGAAGTGATCGCGCCGGTCAGTGATCACCTGTCGTACCCCAACGGCAACCGCGCCGCGACGCCACTGGTGGCCGAGGCCACGCGGGATAACCCGGCGGTGTATCCGTCGGCGGCGGCGATGGCCACGTTGTACACCCTGGAACCGTTGCCGAAAGCCACCGAGCGCGTGCGCACGCGGGTGTGGAGCAAGGTCAAGAACGGCCAGTAAACCCATCTGCAAACCACACAAAACCTGTGGGAGCGTGGCTTGCCCGCGATGACGGTGTGTCAGGCGACACATGCATTGGCTGGACGGACGCCTTCGCGGGCAAGCCACGCTCCCACAGGGTTTTGTGTTCAGCCCCGCTCATTCATTTCTGCCTTGTTATAGAGAGACAATCCATGAAACCCCGTGCCCGTGACCTCAACATCCGTATCGGCCAACTGCAACCCGGCCCACTCAACGCCATCACCGACGTCCCCGGCGTGCGCGTCGGCCACAGCAACGTGCGTGGCCGCAGCGCGGCCGGGCGTGACATCTGCACCGGCGTCACAGTGATCGAGCCGCGCCGCGGATCGACCAACCAGCAACCGTGCTTCGCCGGGGTACATGTGCTCAACGGCAATGGTGATGCCACCGGTCTTGAGTGGATTCGCGAGGCCGGGCTGCTGACCAGTCCCATCGCCTTCACTAACACCCACAGCCTCGGCGTGGTGCGCGATGCGTTGATTGCGCTGGATCGCCAGCAGCAACCGGACGACGGACGCCTTTACTGGAACATGCCGGTGGTGCTGGAGACCTTCGATGGCTTGCTCAATGACATCAATGGTTTTCACGTGAAGCCCGAGCATGTTGCCGAGGCGCTGGATTCAGCGCATGACGGCGCCGTCGAAGAAGGTGCCGTCGGCGGCGGCAGCGGCATGATCTGCCATGAATTCAAGGGCGGCATCGGCAGCGCGTCACGGCGTTTGAGCAGCGCTCAGGGTGGCTGGACGGTGGGCGCGATCGTGCAGGCCAACCACGGCATTCGCAGCGAGTTGCGGGTCGACGGTTATCCGGTGGGCCGCTACATGGAGCAGGTGGATTCGCCGTTCCTGCGTGCTTCGCTGCCGCATCCGGGCATGGGTTCGATCGTGGTCTGCCTGGCCACCGACGCACCGCTGCTGCCGCATCAATGCACGCGTCTCGCGCAACGCGCCAGCCTCGGTCTGGCGCGCAGCGGCGGTGGTAACGAAGATCACAGCGGCGACATTTTCATTGCCTTCGCCACCGGCAACGAGCAGGTGCCACCCGCCGCTTACGAGGGCAAAGGCGCGCCAACCTGCGACGGTTTGCGCATGGTCAACAATGACCACATCAGCGAACTGTTCCTCGCGGCTACCGAGGCGGTCGAAGAAGCGATCATCAATGCTCTGCTCGCCAGCGAGAGCACTGAGGGCAACGGACATGCGGTGCCTGGGCTGGATAAGGAAACGCTGCTCGCTGCCCTCGCCAGAGCCGGCTGGCCCGGATCACGCTGACAACACCTGTAGGAGCTGCGGCACGCTGCGATCTTTTGATTTTCTAAAAACAAGATCAAAAGATCGCAGCCTTCGGCAGCTCCTACAGGAGGTGCGGCTCAGGTGAACATCTCGGCGCCGATATGTCGCGCCGTCTGCAGATGCTCCTGCGGATCGCGCACCTCCGACTCCACCATCAGCGTCGAACTGACCACTGTCGCCCCGCTGTAATCGAAAATCCCGTGTTCGATCTGCGCCTTCATCGCCGGGCCATAACCGTGACGTTCGTAGGCGCGTTCATCGGCCCCCGCAAGGCCGACCAGATGCACGCGCAGGCGCTGCAGCTTCTTCACATGCTTGAGGTCGCCAGCGAAATCAAACGCCCAGCCGTTGCTGAACACCCGATCGATCCAGCCCTTGAGCAGCGCCGGCATCGACCACCAGTAGACCGGGAACACCAGCACCAGCGCATCGGCGCAATCAATCCGCGCCTGTTCAGCCAGCACGTCGGCTGGCGGCTGCGCCTCACGGTGATGCACGGCGAAATCCGCCGCGCCGAAAACCGGCTGGAAACCTTCCGCGTACAAATCGGCAATTTCACTGGTATTGGTCGAATCGGCACGTGCCAGGCCCTCAGCAATCTCTGTCGCTACGCTGTGGGTCAGCGAACGCGGCTCGTGATGCGCCACAACAATCAATGCATGCATGGGAATTCTCCTGTAAGTTTGCTCAGACCAAGGGCTATATACTCTTGGTAAGTTACGAACAGTAAGTTACGTTTGGTATATAAGCGATGTCAACCACAGAAATCTCCGAAGCCGATTCCCCTGCCCAACCGCGCCGTCGCTTGTCGCGGGAAGATCGCAATCGTCAATTGCTTGATGTCGCCTGGCAGATCATCCGCGCCGAGGGCACCGATGCCCTGACCCTGGGCTATCTGGCGGAAAAGGCGGGCGTGACCAAACCGGTGGTCTACGACCACTTCACCACGCGCTCGGGCCTGCTTGCGGCGCTTTACCGGGACTTCGATACGCGCCAGACCGCGGTGATGGACGCTGCCATCGACCAATGTCCGCCGACACTGGCCGCCACCGCGACAGTGATCGCCACGGCGTACGTCGATTGCGTGTTATTGCAGGGCAATGAGATCCCGGGGGTGATTGCCGCGCTGGGCAGCACGCCGGAGCTGGAGAAAATCAAACGCGATTACGAGGCGATCTTCCTCGAAAAATGTCGTAGCGTGCTACAACCGCTTGCTGCTGGCGGCGAAATCACTCAGGCCGGTTTGCGCGCCATGCTCGGTGCCGCCGAAGCCCTGTCGAATGCTGCCGCGAGCGCAGAAATCAGTGCAGAGCAAGCGAAGAACGAATTGTTCGCCACCATCGTTGCGATGGTGGAACGGGCCGCCGCCCGTGCGACTAGCGGTACTTGAGTCAAAGCCGGCACGTTCCCATGATGAGGGTACGCAGGCGCTTCACTCCTGAGCGCCTGCGTAGGGAACGGGTGTTCTGAACCCCCAATCAAGCCCGTCTCCTTGTTCATGCGCAACTTGAGCCTCGTGGGCTCTACTTCTCCCCATCAAAGAGCTTCGAGGCTCTTTTTTTGTCTGTTTTTTGCGTCTGACTCAGTGCAGCGTCAGGCGCTGGCGGACAAATTCTTCGACGTGGCGGGTGGTCTGATCCAGATGCCGGTCACGCTGCTTCTCGGCGTCGAGCATGGCGCGCTTGCCGTTTTTCTGTAGCAGGTAGGTGTGGATCTGCTGCACTTCCAGCGAGCGGTAGATGGGCGTGGTGTCGATGAAACCGCGCAGGCCATTGCTGCGGTAATGCCGGGTGCTCATCAGCACATGGGTTTCCCGAGCGCCGATCACTTCGAAACCCTGCGCCTCGAAGTACGGCACCTTGCCGACGCTGCAGGTCAGTTCGGCATGCGGATAACGCGTCACCATCTCGCCGATCATCGCCCGCGCCACGCCCTGGCGCCGATAGCCTTCGCGCACCGCCATGTAGGCGACGCTGCACGCTTCCCAATCGCCCTGCACCGGCAGGTACAAAAGGAAACCGGTGACCCGCTCCGGATCATCCTCGGCCGTCGCCACCAGCAACTCCACCTCAGTGCCCTTGTCACCATTCAACGCTTCCAGATACAGATGCACCTCATAGCCGACCGCGTACTGATAGACGTTGTACAGCAGATTGCTCGGGCCGAGACCGACCGCGCTGATGTCGGTCAGATTGTCGACCACCAGTTGCAGAATCTGGCTGTTGACGCTTTCGGGGCATGGGGATTTGTAGTGGGTGATGCGTGGCATGACAACTGAACTCCGGCGGAAAACCGCGACATCATACCGTGTCCCGACGCCTGCCACCGTCGCAGGAAATACCGAAGCAAGCTGACGGTTGACCTGAAGAAAATTTCATCTGCCAAGGCTCGGATCTTTCGCCGATTTAGCGTCCAATTCTTCAGCTGCGTTCACTTTTTTAACGCAGGCCTTGAGGAGTTCACATGAACGTTTTGCGTTCTCTGTTCAAATGGCGGCAAGCCTTGTTGCTGGTGCCGCTGACCCTGGCAGCGCTGGCCAGCACCCCGGTGTTTGCACAACCCCCGGTTTACATTCAGCAGGCACCGCCGCCGATGCGCATGGAAGTGATGCCCGGCCCGCGCCCCGGTTATGTCTGGGATCAGGGCCATTGGCGCTGGGAAGGACGCGGCTACGTCTGGATGCCCGGTCATTGGCAACCGGTGAGGTACGGCGCGCACTGGCGACCAGGCCATTGGCAGGCGCGCGGGCCTAACTGGTACTGGGTCGAAGGCCACTGGGCCCGTTGAACCCGCTCGGCAACAACAACTAATCTACCGGGAAGACCGCCATGTCGCGAAACCTGAAAACCCTGCTCGTTGCCTCTCTGGTCGCGATCTCCTTGTCCGGCTGCATCGTCGAGCCGGTCCGGCCGCATCGGCCACCGCCGCCGGTGGAAGTCGTGCCGGTCATGCCAGCACCCGGTTATCACTGGGTCGCCGGTCACTATCGCTGGGATGGGCGTGAGTGGCGCTGGGCGCCGGGACACTGGCGCGCGTATTGATCGCCAGCGGTGGCGTCACTGCTGTGGCGCCACCACCTTGAACTTGATCGCGATGTCGTTGGACACCACAGTGTCCGCCCACTCCCCCGCCCCGAGTCCGAACTGGTCACGCTTGAGCACCAGTTCACCGTCGAAAATGCCGATCGAACTGTCCGGTTTAAACTCGACCGGCACCTGCACCTCGCGGGTGATGCCCTTGAGGGTGAGCTGGCCGGCGATCAGATAATGATTGCCCGTGACCCGGGTAAAACGGCTGGACTCGAACACCGCCACGGGAAAGCGCTGCGTATCGAACCACGCCGGTTTCACCAGTTCGGTGTTGGCGTCGGTGCTGCCGGCGTCGATGCTGTTGAGGTCGATGTGCAATGTGGTGTGAGCGCCGGCGAGGTTGTCGCTGTCGAACTGCAGTGTCGCGTCGAACTTGCCGAAGGTGCCGTACATCAGCGAGCCCATCTGGTTGTAAGTGAAACTGATCTGGCTGGCGGTGGTGTTGACGCGGTTGTACTCAGCGGCCTGCGCTGCGCTCGTGGCACACAGGCAGGCAAACAGGGCCACAGCGGTGAATCGGGCACGCATGGGATTCTCCGGACAGGCCAAACCTTCGAGGCCTCGACTGACTTAAGCAAACAACCCGCGGATGCGCCATGTCATTTGTCTGCCGGTGTGGTTCGGGCTCAGACCAGCCGCTCGATCTTCTGATGCTGCCAGACCAGTTTGTAATACAGCGTCTGCAACACCAGCATGCCCAGATACGCCACCGGAAACGCCATCCACACCCCCTGCAAACCGTACTGCCCATCCAGCCAGTAAGCCGCCGGTAACTGCACGCCAACCACACAGATAATCGCAATGGCCACCGGCACCAGCACCGTGCCACTGGCACGCATGATCCCGCCGATGATCGCCTGAAAACCAAACACCAGCAGGCTCCAGAGCATGATGTGCAGCAAATGTTCAGCCATCACCCGGGTCGAATCCTCGGTCAGGAACAACCCCAGCAGCCAGTGCGACAACAGGTAACCGAGCACGATCAAGCCACCGGTCAGGCACACGTTGATCAGCAGTCCGGTGCGCAGAATCGGCCCCATCCGCTGCAGTTGCCCGGCACCGATGGCCTGCGCGCCGAGGATCGACGCGGTGATCGCAATCGACAGCGCCGGAAACTGCACGTAGTTGACGATCTGCGTGACCGCGCCATACGCCGCCGTCGCCTGGGAACCGTGCTGATTCACCAGCGCCAGGATCACCAGCTCCGACAGCGACAGCACAATCATCTGCACCCCGGTCGGCAGACCGATGCGCAGTACCTTGCCCAGAATCGCTCCGTCCAGCCGCAGTGCCGCGAAGAACTCGCGGTCTGGGGCCAGCGGATGGTTCTTGCGAATCAGCCGCCAGGCCAGCCACGCCATCGCCGACAGGTTACCGGCCAGACCGGCGAAGGCGGCGCTCTGGATTCCCAATTGAGGCAAACCGAACCAGCCACGAATCAACGCCGGGGTCAGCGCCAGCCCGACCGAGGTCGACACAATCAGCGCCAACAGTGGTGACACGGTGTCACTGACCCCGCGCAGCAACTGCGTGAACAGCACAAACACCAGCATCGACGGCAGAATCCACATCATCACGTGCGCATACGCCACCGCATCATCCAGCACATCCGCGGGCGTCCCCAGCCCCTGCAACGCCTGCCGCGCAAACACACTGCCCAGCACCGCCGCGAGCAAGCCGATCAATACCCCCAGCAACAGCGTTGCCCCGGCGATCGCCTTGACCATGTGCGCCTCACGTGCGCCCCACGCCTGACCGATCAACACCCCGGCCCCTGCGCCCAGACCGATCACCAGCGCGATGAAGAAAAAGATGATCGGAAACATCCCCGACACCGCCGCCAATGCCTGAGTGCCGAGCATCTGCCCGATGTAGATGCTGTTGATCGTGCCCGACATCGATTGCAGGAAGTTCGACAGCACCATCGGCGCGAGGAACAGCAGGTAGGTTTGCCAGAGGGGTTTGGTGGTGGCAGGGGTTTGCATTGAGGATCCGTCTCGGGGTGGGAGATGCGATGGATATTACGCTAGATGCGCGGGTTAAAGTCAGTCGACATCACCTCGGCGCAAGGCTTAAATGGCGGCACTCTTATCATTGGATCGCGCCTTGCCATGCCTCTTCTGCGAAATGCTCTGACCTGTTCCGTGCTGGTTGTTTTCAGCCACATCGCTGGTGCCGCCGAAGCCCCCGCTCCCGCCGAAGCGTTGCGCCCCTTGCTGGCAACATTGAACGAGCGCCTGAACATCGGCGATCTGGTAGCGCTGACCAAATGGGACAGCGGCAAGCCGATTCAGGACAGCCCGCGCGAAGCTCAGGTCATCGCCAATGCCCGCACCTTGGCGACCGAACACCAGCTCGACCCCGAAGACGTTGCGCAGTTGATCGCGGCGCAAATGGAGGCCAACAAATTGGTGCAGTACGGATTGCTCGCACAATGGCAAACGGCCGGTGTGGCGCCGGACACTCCGCGTCCGGATCTGGCCAGGCAAATTCGTCCGCGCCTGGACGAGTTGCAGACCCGCCTGCTGCGCGAGTACGCCGACTTCGCGCCGTATCGCCGCGCCCCGAATTGCCCGGCCTTGCTGGCCCAGGCTCGCCAGGGTCTGACCCATGACGCTCTGCACGACCTGGCCCTGACCCGCGCCACCGGAGAGCTGTGCATTCGCGCGGAACATCTCTAGAACAGGGGGTCGGGCACACATCGCTGGCGTCGATAGTCACCATCACGTCAATGAAGTTCTCATAAAAACTCCGCGGCGTAACATCCGCTCCATACCCACCCAATACACCCCGGAGCACACGATCATGAAACGCCAAACCATCCTCGGCATCGCTTTCTCGGTTCTCGCAGTTAACGCTTTTGCAGCAACGCCCGCTCACACCCTGGTCGCTGAAGGCGGCTCGGACAAGTTGATTGAAAGCCGTTTGGCTGAAGGTGGTTCTGATCGTTTGCTGGAACGCCGCGTGGCCGAAGGTGGCTCGGATCGTGTGCTGGAACGCCGCGTGGCTGAAGGTGGCTCGGATCGTCTGCTGGAACGCCGTGTGGCCGAAGGTGGCTCGGATCGTCTGCTGGAACGCCGTGTGGCCGAAGGTGGCTCGGATCGTCTGCTGGAACGCCGTGTGGCCGAAGGTGGCTCGGATCGTCTGCTGGAACGCCGCGTGGCCGAAGGTGGCTCGGATCGTCTGCTGGAACGCCGCGTGGCCGAAGGTGGTGCGGATCGTTTGAACGAGCGCCGCGTCGCCTGAATCGACGCCCCCAGCCCATAAAAAAGCCCGGCCTGATCAGCCGGGCTTTTGCGTTCAACCGCGGTTTACTGCGCGGTTTTCAGCTTGATCACATCACCGGAAATCTTGGTGGTGTAGCCGCTCAGAACCCATGCCCAGAACCAGTTTTCCTGAACTTGGGTATTGATCATGGCATCGCCGCCCTTGGCTTTGATGGCCGCAGTCTGCGCGCGCACGAAGCGGTTGTTCTGTTGGATCGGGATTACGCCGAACAGCATCAGACCGGTGGCGGTAGCTTCACTGTGGCCAATCACGGTGTATTGACTGCTGTCATATTGCTTGGTGTTCATCGGGGTGCCGGTGCAACCTGCCAGAACCACACCGAACAGTGCGGCGGCGACTACTTTGCTCAGATATTTCACTGCAAACTCCATGGGTGTTAGCCCGGGATCCATCTCTCGGGCGGCGCACACTCTACCGGAGGCAGTGGCTTTTTAGTATCAACCCCGACAAGTTTCATGAAGTGTGTCTAACGCATACTCCGTGCAGGCGCTGGCGCCATCGCCCCTGCACAGGGTGGTTGCCATCAGGTATTGGTTTTCAATTTCGTCCACAACCGCGTCGACAACCGCGCAATCGCCGCCGGCAACTCTTCCACGGTGAACAACCGCTGCATCACGTCTTTGGGCGGGTAGATGGCCGGATCCTGCTTCACGTCCGCGTTGAGGTACTGATCAGCCGCCGCATTGGGATTGGCGTAATGAATGCTGTTGCTGATGTTGGCCACCACTTTGGGGTCAAGCAGGTAGTTCATGTACGCGTAACCGTTTTTTTCATGCGGCGCGTTTTTGGGCATGACCACCATGTCGAACCACAGCGTCGTGCCTTCTTTCGGGATCGAGTAGGCGATGTTGATGCCATTCCTGGCGTCCTTCGCGCTGGCCGCGGCCTGGACGATGTCGCCGTTGAAGCCGATCACCGCGCAGACGTTGCCGTTGGCCAGGTCGCTGATGTACTTCGAGGCGTGGAAGTACTGAATGTACGGACGAATCTTCAGCAGCGCCTGTTCGGCTTGTTTGTAATCCGCCGGTTCGTGACTGTGGGCTGGCAAGTGCAGGTAGTTGAGCGTGATCGGCAGCACCTGGGTCGGGTTGTCGATGAACGCCACGCCACACTGGCTCAGCTTCTTGATGTTTTCTTCCTTGAAGAAAAAGTCCCATGACTGCGTGACATCGGTGTTGCCGAAAATCGCCTTGATCTTCTCGACGTTGTAACCGATGCCGGCCGTGCCCCACATGTAGGGATAGCCGTACTGATTGCCGGGATCGTTGACTTCAAGTTTTTGCAGCAGTACCGGGTCGAGGTTCTTCCAGTTCGGCAGCTGCGACCGGTCGAGTTTCTGAATTGCCCCGGCCTTGATCAGTCGCGACAAAAAATGGTTCGACGGGCTGACCACGTCATAACCGGTGTTGCCGGTCATCAACTTCGATTCCAGCACTTCGTTGCTGTCGTGAATGTCGTAGGTGGTTTTGATCCCGGTGGCCTGGGTGAAATTGGCCAGAGTGTCCGGGGCGATGTAGCTGTTCCAGTTGGAGATGTTGACGGTTTCGTCGGCCCAAGCGGCCGTGCTGGCCGCGAGCAGGACTGCCAGGGAAAGTGGGTTGATGCGCATGGTCTGTCACCTGTGTTGAGTGGCTTTTGTTGTTGTGCGGTAGGCGAAACTTCAGATTTCTGTTCTGGCCCTGACTGCCTCCACGCGCATGCGAAGCATGGCACCGATGTCGAAAAAAGGTCGCGGCGGCAGCCAGCCGGGGTCGGCCCGTTGCATCACCGATTGCAGCAACGGTGAATCGACGCCGCACGCCAGTTCCGCCAGCAAGCGTCCCCACAGCGTGCCGCGCGCCACACCGGAACCGTTGCAACCGGCGACGGCAAACACGCCCTCTTCCACCTTCTGAAAAAACGCCTGACCGCTGCGGGTCGCACTTAGGTGGCCGGTCCAGGTGTACTGGATGTCTTGCGCGCCGAGAAACGGAAAGCGTCGTTGCAGACCACGCACATGATGCTCACGGCGCAGCACCAATTCGCTTTCAGACAAATCGCGCGTGCGGTATTCGGCGGTGTTGCGGATCATCACCCGGCGGTCCGGGGTCAGGCGCACCGTGGCGCCCAGCGGCCGGGTCGACAGCACGCCCCAAGGCTCGACGGCGCCGATCGCCTGAAATTCCTCATCGCTGAGCGGCCGGGTGAGACTGGCACTGAGTTCCATCGGGAAAGTCGCACTGTCATGAATGCCGACCCGGGGAATGAATGCGTTCAGGCACACCAGCACCCGTTTGGCCTCGACGCTGCCACTCACCGCGCTGGCTCGCAGCCGGCCGTGGCTCATGCGCACCAGACTGATGATGTCGGTGTGTTCGTAAACGCTGATATTGCCCGGCAGCGCATTGAACAGGCCCTTCACGTACTTGGCCGGTTGCAACAGCGCATTGCCGTTGCCGCACCAGATCCCCGCCGCGTAATGCCGGGTGCCGAGTTTCTGCGCCAGCGCATCGCCCTGGAGAAATTCTGCGCGGGCACCGAGGGCGCGCAAGGTCGCCAGTTTGGCGTCGACATGGCTGAGCTTGGCGGCGTCGCTGACGGCGAAGAAATAACCGTTGTCGCGAAAGTCGCAGTCGATGGCATGTTGCGCGATGGTCTGGCGCACCGCGTCGCTGGCGGCACGGGAAATCGCCGTGTCGATTTCGAACCCGGCAAAGCCTGGCGCGCCGAGTAATTCACTGTCGGCCGGATGCTCGTGGGCCACGACAAACCCCGAGTTGCGCGCCGAAGCACCTTGCGCCGCACGCTGGCGGTCAACCACCACGATGCGCGCCTGTGGGTGTATTTGTGCCAGGTTGTGCGCGGCGCTGAGGCCGGTAATGCCCCCGCCGATCACCAGCCAGTCGGCTTGTTGCGTACCGCTCAGGCGACCGCGCTGCGGCGAGCTGCCGGCCTGCGCGATCCAGCCACATACGTTTTCCATTGCTGACCTCATTCGACTGTCGTTGCACGGCTTGCCTTTCACCCTTGCTCATGCGTGAATCGCATGGAAAAAGCGTAAAGTTCGCCGCCAGAGCTAAAATCTATAAGGCCTTGGCTGACCCAACCAACGTTATAAAATCATCGAGCCATTCTGAAAACGCATGGATAAAATCCGCCACGTACCGTCCCTGCAGGCCATGCAGACGCTGGTTGAAGTCGCCCGTTGCGCCAGCTTCACCCAGGCCGCGCAACAGCTGTGCCTGACCCAAAGCGCGGTGAGCCGGCAGATCCAGCAACTGGAAAACCATTTCAACGTTGCGCTGTTCATCAGAACCAGCCGCAGCCTGCGCCTGACCCCGGAAGGCGAACAGGTACTGGCCAGCGCCGTCAGCATTCTCGAACAATTGAAAACCCTCGAAGAGCGCCTGGTCCCGCAGCAACGCCCGTTCCGCATTCGTATGCATGTGTCACTGGCGGTGCGCTGGCTGCTGCCCAAACTCAACGACTTCTACCTCAGCCACCCCGAGGTCTCGCTGGCGATAGAAACCGTTGCCACCGAGGTGGTGGAACCGGCCAGTGACAGCGACGCCTACATTCTTTATCTGCCGCAGCCAACCAACGACGCAGACTGCCTGACGCTGTTTGAGGAAACGCTGGTGCCCGTGTGCGCGCCGAGCCTGCTGCAGGCGCCTCGATCAGTCGCGGAGTTGCAACGCTTTGCGTTGCTGCATCGCTCTGCCGATCGGCAGGCGTGGATCGAATGGCTGGCGGCCAATGGCGGCAAGCCACTGGAAAGTTACCGGCACATTCCGTTCAACCTCGATGAGCTGGCACTGGATGCGGCGGCGCGAGGCTTGGGCGTTGCGGTGACGGACATGACGCTCGCGGCAGAATCCATCGAGCGCGGGGTGTTGGTGGTGCCGTTCGGACCACCGCTGAAAACGGGCGGGATTTACGCGTTGTGCCTGCAACCGGCAGCGGCTTCGCATACGGCGTGCGCGGTGGTCATGCAGTGGTTCGCCGCGCACGCCGAGCAAAACATTTAGTTGGAGAATTGCTGCAGATACGCGAGCAAATTATCGATCTTCTCCTCATCACTCAGCCCCCAGAAAATCATCCGCGTGCCTGGCACCACGCCCTTTGGATCTTTCAGATACGCAGTCAGCGTTTCGCGATCCCAAGTCTTGCCGGAATTTTTCATCGCGTCGGAATACACGTAATTGGCCGAGGTCCCGGCGGGTCGACCGATGATGCCGTTGAGTTGCGGGCCGAACCCCGGGCGCGCATCCGGGCCGACCTGGTGGCAGCCGCCGCACAGGCGCGGGAAGATCTTTTCGCCGGCTGCCGGATCGCCTGCGGCGCGGGCAGTTGAGCTGAACAGAATGGCGCTTGCGGTGAGGGCAAGAAGCAGTGCAACGGTGTTTTTCATCGGGCGATCCAGAACGGTGTGATGCAGTTGAGGCAAGGCTAACACTTTGTGGCGAGGGAGCTTGCTCCCGCTGGCCTATGCAGCAGGCTCATCGTAGGGGGCGCTTCGCACCCAGCGCGAGCAAGCTCCCTCGCCACAGTTTTTTTCACAGCAGGTGCTTTTTACAGGTAAGCGCCGATGACCTTTCTGACGGTGATCAATGCCTGACGCAGGACATCCATCGGCACCGACCCCAACGCCAGCCGAATCGCATGCGGCACATGCGCCGATACGGCGAACGGCTCGGCGGTGGTCACCGAAATCTGCTGGTGCATCAACTCCACCACAATCTGATCGGCGCGTACGTCTTCCGGCAGTGGCAGCCACAGGAAATATGAAGATGGATGACCGATGCAGGTCAGCCCTTGCAGCAACTCGGCGGCCAGGGTTTGCCGGGCCTTGGCGTCGTCGCGTTTTTGTTGTTCGAGCAGGGTGACAGTGCCGTCGTCGAGCCAGCCGCAAGCCATCGCGGTCATCACACCGGGGGTGTTCCAGGTGGTGGCGCGAATGATCCGTTCCAGCGCCGGCACCGTCTGCAGCGGCGCAGCAATGAAACCGACACGCAGCCCAGTGGCAATGTTCTTCGAAAGTCCCGAGACGTACACCGTGCGCTCCGGTGCCAGGTCGACCAGGGTACGCGGTGGGTTTTCCACCAGAAAGGCGTAGGCCGCGTCCTCGATGAGCGTCAGATCATGCCGTCGGGCGAGCGCGACCAATTGCTCGCGCTGCTCGATCGGCGTCACCCAACCCAATGGATTGTGCAGCGTCGGCATGCTGTACACGGCCCGCACCGAGCGGCTGCGACATAGCTTTTCCAGTGCCGCCAAGTCCGGCCCGTGATCACCGGGCGGGATCGCCACCACTTCCAGATGCAGCGCTTCGGCCAGCACCTTGAAGCCGGAATAGGTCAGCGCATCCGCTGCAATCACATCGCCGGGTTTGAGCAACGCCATCAGTGTCACCGCCAACCCTTGCTGGGCACCGTTGACGATCAGCACTTGCCCGGCATCGACCTGCACCCCGCGATCCTGCATATGCCGCGCAATCGAGGCGCGCTCATGCGGGCGCCCGGCGTGGGGCTGGTAACGCAGCAAGGCTTCCAGATCGCCAGACAGGGCCAGTTGGCGTAACGCCGTGCGCAACAGATCGGCCTGACCGGGCAGCGATGGATAGTTGAAATTGAGGTCGATCATGCCGACCGCCACGTCTTTCTGGTCGATGCCCTGCCCCGGCGACAACGAGGTTTCGCGCACAAACGTCCCGCGCCCGGTTTCGCCGCTGACCAGCCCCATCGCCTCAAGCTCGGCGTACACCCGCGACGCAGTAACCAGTGCCAGGCCTTCGTTGGCCGCCAGTTCCCGGTGGGTGGGCAGTCGCGTTCCGGGCGCCAGACGCCCCGCGCGAATGTCAGCGGCATAGGCGTCAACGAGGGTTTTGTAGCGCGAGCGCGACATGTCGGATGTATCCATGACAATTATTTGATTGTGCTGATTCTCGGCTCCAGGATGGCTCGAAAGCAACCCCACCCTTTGAGCGCGACCTTCTATGGAACGGACTTCGAACCCGGTTAACCCGGCCCTGGAAAAAACCAGCGGCTGGATCAATGGCTTTATCGGCGTGGTGATCTTCAGCGGATCACTCCCGGCCACGCGTCTGGCGGTGCTGGAATTCGATCCGGTGTTTCTCACCGTGGCGCGCGCGGCCATTGCCGGGGTGCTGGCGATGGTTCTGCTGTGGCTGTTTCGCGAACAGCGTCCGGCACGCGATCAGTGGTGGTCGTTGTTGGTTGTGGCGTTGGGTGTGGTGCTGGGTTTTCCACTGCTGACAGCATTGGCCCTGCAACACGTGACGTCGGCGCATTCGATTGTGTTTGTAGGATTGCTGCCACTGGCGACGGCGATTTTTGCCGTGCTGCGCGGCGGCGAGCGCCCGCGACCGGTGTTCTGGTTTTTTTCGATTCTGGGCAGTGCGTTGGTCGTCGGCTTTGCTCTGTCACAGGGGCTGGCCGCCTCGCCCACCGGCGACCTGCTGATGCTCGCCGCGATTCTGGCCTGTGGCCTGGGTTACGCCGAAGGCGCGAAACTGTCGCGAGTCCTCGGTGGCTGGCAGGTGATTTGCTGGGCGCTGGTGTTGTCACTGCCGGTGATGGCGTTGCTCAGCCTGTACCTGGCGCCCGCCTCGTTCAGCCACATCAGCCTGTCGGCCTGGATGTGCCTGGCCTATGTGGCGCTGTTCAGCATGCTGATCGGCTTTGTGTTCTGGTATCGCGGTCTGGCCCAGGGCGGGATCGCAGCGGTCGGCCAACTGCAATTGCTGCAGCCGTTTTTCGGTCTGGCACTGGCGGCGACGTTGCTGCATGAACAGGTGAGTGTGGGGATGCTGGCGGTGACGGCAGGCGTCATCCTCTGCGTAGCCGGAGCGAAGAAGTTCGCCCGATAACCCTCAGATGCCGGCCTTCCACTCCCGCGGGCTGAGCCCGGTCTTGCGGCGAAACGCTCGGGCCAGTGCCGAAGGACTTTCATAACCGACCTCTAGCGCGACCAGCGCAATCGGCCGTCCCTCGCGCAAACGCTTCTGCGCCAGACTGATCCGCCAGCTCACCAAATAGTCGGCCGGCGCCTGTCCGACAACCCGGTGAAACTGCTCGGCGAATCCGGCTCTGGACAGGTTGGCGGCAGCCGCCAGGTCAGCCACCCGCCAGGGTTTGGCCGGCTGCTCATGCATCAGGGTCAAGGCGCGAGACAAGCGCGGATCGGCGAGCCCGGCCATCATGCCGGGTTGCTGGACACGACTGCTGATGAGGTGGCGCAACAACAGGATCACCAGCAATTCAAACAACCGATCCATCACCGCCACGCGCCCGCAATGACCTTCAAAGGCTTCTCTGAACAGCCACTCCAGAGTGTTGCCCAATTCCGGGATTTCGCTGAGTTTGAGCACCAGATAATCCGGCAGCGCCGCCGCCAGCGCATTGCCGGAGCCACCGTCAAACGTCAGCGTGGCGCACACCAGCTGCGCGCCCATGGCCTCGTCGGCGGACATCCGATGAGTGAAGGGTCTGGGGAAGAAAATCAGTGAAGGTTCGACGATGCGGATCTCGCGTTCATTGCCCGGTCTCAGCAGCAACTCGCCGGCCCGCAACAGATGCACATGCCCCACCGGTTCGTCCTCGTGCATGCCGATGCCGCAAAACGTGCCGCTGTGAAAGGTACCGGCGTTCACGCCAAAATGACTGAGCAGCGTGGAAAGGCGATCCATGGACGACTCCCGAAGCATATCTGGACGATCTGTCGCATATCCTCGACGATTTGCTGCCAAAGCACCAGCCGCGCTCAATAACATGACCTCCGTCCCCGGTGCACTTCGCGCCGGACTTCTGGAGAGTCACCATGAGCCGCATCCCTGTAATCAGCCTTGAAAATGCCACCGACGCCAGCCGCCCGACGCTGGAAGGCGTGAAGAAAAAAATCGGCTTCCTGCCCAATGTCTTTACCACCCTGGCCAAAGCCCCGGTGGCTCTGGAAGCCTACGTGCAAGCTTCGACGATCCTTGGCAAGACGTCGCTGAGCGCCAAGGAAAAAGAAGCGGTGTATCTCGCCACTTCCCAGGTCAACGGCTGCGATTATTGCCTGGCCGCGCACAGCCTGTTTGCCAGCAAGGCCGGGCTCTCGGCGCAGGACATCGGCGCGGCGCGTCAAGGTGAACTGAATGCCTATGCCGCTCTCGCCCAGCAACTGACGCAAAGCCGCGGCCACCTGAGCGACGAGCAGATCGCCGCGGCCCGCGCGGCCGGCATTGACGACAGTAAGCTCATCGAAGTGATTGCCTTGGTCGCCGTACAGTCGCTGACCAACTACCTGAACAACGCAGCTTTGACCGACATCGACTTCCCGGCCATTGATTGAACGCGGAAAAAATGTAGGAGCGGGCTTGCTCGCGAAAGCGCTGGGTCAGTCAACTTGTGTGTTGAATGACACGCTGCCTTCGCGAGCAAGCCCGCTCCCACAGTTGATCAGTGGTGTTCGACGCCGGCGCGTTTCAGCAGCTTCTTGCAGCGCTCGGACAGATGAAACACCTGCAATTCCTTCCCGGCCTTGGCGTAACGCTCACGCAAGGTCTTCAACGCGGCGATCGCCGAATAATCGACGAAGCTCAAATGCCGGCAATCCAGGGTCACCCGCTCCGGGTCATTGGCCGGGTCGAACTGGTTGAGGAACGGCGTGGTCGAGGCGAAAAACAGCGTGCCGTGCAGGCGGTAGAGTTTGCTGCCGTCGGCTTCCAGATGCTCATCGGCGTACAACTCACGGGCCTGCTGCCACGCGAAGTTCAGCGCGGCGATGATGATCCCGCACAGCACGGCAGTGGCCAGATCGGTGAACACGGTGATGGTGGTCACGGCGATGATCACCAGCACATCGTTGAGCGGCACTTTGTTCAAAACCCGCAACGACGCCCAGGCGAAGGTTTGCTGCGAGACCACGAACATCACCCCCACCAGCGCCGCCAGCGGAATGCGCTCGATCAGCGGTGACAGAAACAGGATAAACAACAGAATCAACACACCCGCTACCACACCGGACAAACGCCCGCGCCCGCCGGAGCTGAGGTTGATCACGGTCTGACCGATCATCGCGCAACCGCCCATGCCACCGAACGCGCCGGAGACCACGTTCGCCGCCCCCAGGGCGACGCATTCGCGATCCGGGTAACCACGGCTTTCGGTGATTTCGTCGGTGAGGTTCAGGGTCAACAGGGTTTCCAGCAGACCGACCAGCGCCATCAGAATCGCGTACGGGGCGATGATGCGCAGGGTCTCCAGGTTCCACGGGATGTCCGGAAGCGCGAAGCTCGGCAGACCGCCGGCGATGTGCGCCATGTCGCCGAGGGTGCGCGTTGGCAGGCCGAACAGGTAGACCAGCAGGCCCACGCCGAGGATCGCCACCAGTGCCGGCGGCACCGCGCGGGTCAGGCGCGGCAGGATGTAGACAATGGCCATGGTCAGCAGCACCAGCCCGGTCATCAGGTACAGCGGCGTGCCGCTGAGCCAGTGTTCGCCGCTCTTGAAATGCTCCAGTTGCGCCAGCGCAATGATGATCGCCAGGCCGTTGACGAAGCCGAGCATCACCGGGTGCGGCACCATGCGCACCAGTTTGCCCAGGCGCAGCAATCCGAACGCCATCATGATCAGACCGCCGAGCAACACCGTCGCGAGCAGGTATTGCACGCCGTGCTGCACCACCAGCGCGACGATCACCACCGCCATCGAGCCTGCCGCCCCGGAGACCATCCCCGGCCGCCCGCCAAACAATGCGGTCAGCGTGCAAATAATGAAGGCGCCGTACAGGCCCATCAGCGGATTGAGGTGGGCCACCAGCGCAAACGCAATGCATTCGGGCAACAGGGCAAACGAGGTGGTGAGTCCGGCCAGGACATCGGCGCGCAGACGTTGTGGTTTCATGGCTTACCTGACTGGCGGCCGACGAGTGTGGCCGCGGATGTTCGCGAAAATGAGGGGTGCGGATGTTACGGAATAGTTCACAAGCGGGCCAGTGATCGCTGACACGTGTAGCCGTGCGATTTATCCTGACGCGCTTATGCCTCCACCGAGTATGACCATGACTGCATTGCTGACCGCCCGCGACGTTTGCCAGCGCTTGCGCGAGGCTGCGCTGGGTGTGCTGATGTTCAACCGATTAGAGGCGTCCGGTGCTGCCGGACTGGTTGCGGTCGATATCGAGGGCTGGCGCCTATTGCTGGATGTTGAGGGTGGACGCTTGCATCACTGTGAACAGTGCCGCTGCCCGGATGGCCGCGAATGGCATTTCAATAGCCGTTACGGCACCGACCCGGTGAATCTGCTCAGTACTTGGGAACTGGCGCAGATCGAAAATCTGTTGAACCCCTGAACACCTCACGGACAAAGTCGATTGCTCAATGATGGCACTCTGCCCATAATTCGCTCCCCTTATTCCTCACGCAAGGAAACGCCGTGAAAAAGTCTCTGTTGTTGATCCCGATGCTGGCAGTGCTGCTGCAAGGTTGTGGCATGACCATGACCCGCTACGAGCCGAGCTTCGAAAACGTTCAAAAGCTCAAGCAGACTCCGCCCCTGCATGCTGTCAGCAATCCGCAGGTGACTGCCGAGTCCGGCGAAGGTTCGCTGACAGTTCGAGCCAATCCGGTGCGCTCGCCGTCCGGCAGCATCCCGGCGCACATCCAGGACGCGATCACTGAAGAACTGCGCAAGGCCGGCCTGCTTGATCCGCAAGCTCAGCGTCAGCTGAAAGTGCTGGTGGTGAAGAACAATCTGTCGGCCGGCATGGGCACGGGCGAAGGCCAACTCGCGGCACGCTTCACCCTGCTCAATGGCCAGAATGTGGTCTACGACGCGACCAAGAATGTCAGCAGCCAGTGGAGCAGCAGCTTCTTCGGTTTCATCGCGATTCCGAATGCGGTCAACGCCTATAACCCGATGCTGCGCGATCTGCTGAAGGAACTGTACAGCGATCCGCAGTTCATCCAGGCCCTGAAGTAAGGGCAAAAAAAGAGCCGCGATTGCGGCTCTTTTTTTTGGCATCAGGCCCGCGGAGTGCGGGTCTCGAGCGCCGAGTATTTCAGGGTGTTGTTGTCGATCATCTGCTTGAGCAGCGCGTTGACCTGACGGGCGAAAGTGTCGTTGACCGCCGCCTTCGGAGTGTTGCCCATCAGCGGAATGAACCAGATACCGATCCAGGTACCGACCGCATCATGGTTGCTCGCGGTGGTCAGGGCCTGGCCTGTGCCGTCGACGGCTTCGAGGCTCATGGTGTACTGATCGGTGCCGTACGCCGGGATCACCATCAGACTGAAACCACTGATGAAGGCCAGCACCATTGAACCGGCATTCGGCGGATGGTTGTACATTTTCAGACGCAGGCTGTAGTCACCCGGCTGCTTCTGGAACTCGTCCAGGGTGACACGGCCGAACAGACCCGAATCGGTCAGAATCTTTTGCAGCTCTGGTTTGAGCTGATCTCGCGCTTGCGGCACTTCTACGGCCGAAGTGCTTTTCGGCTCGCCCTGATAGAAGTCGAAGTCCACATACACGTTCGGTTTATTCGCGTAGCTGGCCATCGATGGCAGCTTGACCGGCGCGACTTCGTCTTTGGTGAAACTGGCACAACCACCGAGCGTGAGCACCAGGCCCAGCGCCACGATTTTCCCGAATTGCATGTTGTCTTCCCTATATGAACCGAGCCAAATGATAGCAATGAGCCTCCATTGCGGAGGCGGGGCGGATTCTAGAGAGAGCGGTCGCGTGAGGAAAGGCTGAATCGGAAAATTTACACAAAAACCCCCGCTCAGCCCTGCCGCAAATCGAGCACGTAGGTGTAGTAACCGGTATCGCGTACATAACCTAGCGATTCATACAAACCCTGTGCAGTGAAGTTGTCGGTGGCGGTTTCCAGCACCAGCCCCTTGGCGCCGGTTTGCAGCGCAAAGTCCCGCGCCGTGTTCATCAGCAATCTGCCCACTCCACGGCCACGAGCAGCGGGCGCGGTGAACAAATCGCTGAGCAACCAGGTGCGATGGGCATCTATCGAGGAAAACGTCGGATACAGCTGCACGAAACCCAGCGCTTCGGCGTTTTCATCCTGCGCGAGGAAAATTGCCGACTCGTTGCCGGCCATGCGTTCGGCGATGAAGGCGCGCGATTGCGACAGGTTCGAGGGTTGCTGATAGAAACCGCGATAGGCGTCGAACAGTTTTGCCACCGCCTCCAAATCAGCCGCCGTAGCGCGCAGTATCTTGATCGCCATGCTCCCTCCCCCGTTCTGTTGATTATCGAACCAGCATAGCGCTCTCGAACGAGTTAGCTGGCCTCATCGCTATATAGTTTTATATATTGCGAAACCGAATTTGCCAGTATCCGCCCACGCCATTCATTCACACCGTGTTCCCATGAGCGCCATTCGCGTACGCAACGAGCAATTGATCCTCGCCGCCGCCAGCGAAGAGTTCGCCGCCAACGGCTTCGACGCCACCCAGACCCGCGACATCGCCGCCCGTGCCGGCGTGCCCAAGGCCAACCTGTATTACTACTTCCAGACCAAGGAAAACCTCTATTCCAAGGTCCTGTTGGGGTTTGTCGAACCGCTGCTGGAAGCCTCGGCAGCGCTGCGCGAAAGCGACGATCCCATGATCGGCCTGCGCGCCTACGTCGCCGCGCGCATCCGCATCGCTCGCGAACACCCGGCCATCGCCAAGGTCTTCAGCGGCGAACTGCTACTCGGCGGTCGCCAACTGCCAGACGAGTGCCGCGACCTGCTGCACGCCGAAGCCCGGCGCAACGTCGACTGCCTGCGCAGCTGGATCGAACGCGGCCTGCTGGCCCCGGTAGACCCGGAACACCTGATGCTGTTCATCTGGTCGGCGACCCGCACCTACACCAACATTGGCTGGCAAATGGGCTGCATCACCGGGCGCGCCGTGCCGCAGGATGAGGATTATCAGACGGCGGCGGAGACGATTACGCGGATGGTGCTGGAGGGGGTGGTGGCGGAACCGGTCGCGAGTGCGCGTGGCTGGTTGTTTGCGACTTGAATGCAGCGGGGCTGTTGGTCAGCCCCGTCGACATTTCGCCAAAAACCTCGCCGCAGAGAATCAGGGCATGAAATCCAGCGGCAACGTCTCACCGTTCTCTATTCGCTTGTGCCAGGCAAGCAATGCTTCGGGCATACGTTTTTTCCATTGCGGCGCGTTGGTGTAATAGCGGGCACGCAAATTACGCTGCTCATCGAACACCAATAAAACCAGCCATACCCGAGCGTCCGGCGCGCGCATCAGAATGCCTGCATTGGTGTTGGCCAGCCCACGCAACCAGAACTCATCGACCTGAGCATCCGGCACATCGCGGGAAGCATCGGCCGTCACCATCGATCCACTGTTTTGCAACAACGTCTGATAATCGCCTTTGAGCAGAGTGTGTAATAGCTCGTTTTCCTGCTCAGTCCGCGCCACCCCCAGACTAAGCAAGTCGTAATCAATCGACAGTGGCTGTTCCGATGCCACGTAGCGACCGCCGTAGTAAACCCCCATTCCACCGCCGCAGGTAGGGTCTGCACCATCCTGGTCAATGTCCAACAGACCGTTGAATGCGCTGAACTTCAACGAACAGTTATCTTGGGCATAGTGTGCTTCGCTGCCCACAATGTTGGCGACTCCATCCATATCGCCGGAGTTGGCGCCAGCCACGCCTGAAATATCAAAGGCGATATGAGTGGCATCGATACGCTTGGTTTTAACCTCGACCGACGATGATACGCCCCATGGAATGAGTTGCCAGGTCGCATCCCAATTGAAGGGTTTGGCCATGAATTCCAGTGCCTTGAGGCGCATCAGGTATTCCCGGCGCAAACAGGCCACATCCGCAGCACATTGATTGCGTTGCTTTAGCCAGCCTCGCTGATCGGCCTTCAAGGCTTTCGAATCCGCAACTTTCGGCAACGTGGCACGCCACAGCGAGCTCAGTTTTTCATCAAGGTTGGAGATGTAGGGATCAGAACAAATGGTTTTTTCAGCCGGGCTGATGGCGCCGGTGCAATCGAAACTGGTGGCATGCGCGGTAATGGAAAATGCCAGGGATGTCAGCAGCAAGGCGTGGCGGGGTTTGAAAGACAACATCGACAGATTCCATTCTTCGGGGCGCGGGATTATGCCAGTGAAGTGTGGTCAGTGCTGCCGTCTTCGCGAGCAAGCCCGCTCCCACAGGGGATTTGTGCTGGACATCGGAATCTGTGAACACCATCAATCAATGTGGGAGCGGGCTTGCTCGCGAAGGCGTCGGATCAGCCCACACATGCGTCACAGGCCCACCGCTTTCGCGAGCAAGCCCGCTCCCACAGGGGTATTCGCTGGTTTAGAGAATGATCTCGGCTGCAGGTTTGACATCGATGCGGCCGGTGGCACCGGTCAGGTGCGCCAAGTCCTTGTTGTGTTCAGCGATGATGTCTTCGGCGCTCATGTTGCCGTTGTCGAGGGTGGAATGGGCGTCCGCGGCAAGCACCACGTCGTAGCCCAGTTCATGCGCCTTGCGCACGGTGGCGTTGACGCAGTAGTCGGTTTGCAGGCCGCAGATGATCAGGCGCTCGAAGTCTTCACTGGGCAGCAGTTTGCCCAGGTCGGTCTGGTAGAACGAATCCGGGGTGGTTTTGCGTAAGCGTAGATCTTTTGCTTCAGTCAGCAGGCCTTCGGCCAGTTGCCAGCCTTCGGCACCGTGGGCCAGCGGACTGTCCTCTTCTTCATGCTGAATCAGCACCACCGGCACGCCGGCCTTGCGCGCGCGGGTGCTGAGCTGGTTGATGGTGTCGATCACGCGGTGGATGTCGAAGCACTGGTATTGGCCCGAGCAGAGAGCCTGTTGGACGTCGATGATCAGCAATGCAGTAGGCATGATGGGTCTTCCTTGATCGATCCTCGAAACAGGGGCGGACCTGAATCCGCCCCCTTTTTACGCCACTCAGTAACCCAGTGACAACCCGGTATTACGCCGTGGATCGTTGGCCCCGTAGAAACGGTTGTTACCCACCGGTTTACCGCCCAGCGACGGCGCACCGACCAGGATCGCGGCGATGTGGTTGGCATCCTGTGGGCCGGCAAATTTGTGGCCCCAGCTTTCGAGGATTTTCTTCGTGTCGGGACTGGCGGCGTAGTCTTCGAGGTTGGTCTGCTCGGGCATCCATTGCTGGTGGAAGCGCGGCGCGTCGACCGCTTCCTGCAGCGCCATGCCGTAGTCGATGACATTGAGCATGGTCAGCAAGGTCGCGGTGATGATGCGGCTGCCACCCGGCGTACCGACCACCATCACCACTTTGCCGTCCTTGGTGACGATGGTCGGGCTCATCGACGACAGCGGGGTTTTGCCCGGGGCGATGGCGTTGGCCTCGCCCTGCACCAGACCGTACATGTTCGGCACACCGACCTTGGAGGTGAAGTCATCCATTTCGTCGTTGAGGATCACCCCGGTCTTGCTCGCCATCACCCCGGCGCCGAACCAGTCGTTGAGGGTGTAAGTCACCGACACCGCGTTGCCCCACTTGTCGACGATCGAATAGTGCGTGGTGTTGTTGCCTTCATGCGGCGCGATGCCGGGTTTCAGTTCGGCGGAGATCCCGGCCTTCTGCGGCTGGATCGCGTTGCGCAGCTTGGTCGCGTAGTTCTTGTCCAGCAGATGCTCGATCGGATTCTTCACAAAATCCGGGTCACCCAGATAGCTGTTGCGATCGACATAGGCGTGGCGCATCGCTTCGATCTGGTAGTGCATGCCCTGGGCCGAATGGAAGCCCAGATCCTTCATCGGATAGCCTTCAAGAATGTTCATGATCTCGCAGATCACCACGCCGCCGGAGCTTGGCGGTGGCGCCGAGACCACATGGTAACCACGGTAATCGCACTCAACCGGCGCCAGTTCGCGGGTCTTGTACTTGTCGAGGTCGGCCTGGGTGATGATGCCCTTGTTGGCCTGACTGGACGTGACGATGGCGTCGGCCACCCAGCCCTTATAGAAGCCGTCAGCACCTTTTTCGGAAATGGTGCGCAGGGTTTTCGCCAGATCCTTCTGCACCAGTTTCTGCCCGACCTGCATCGGCTCGCCGTTGTGCAGGAAGATCGACCCGGAATCACGCATGTCCTTTTTGAACACATCGGTGGCGTAGTCCAGCAGATCAACGTCGCCCTGCTCCAGCTCGAAACCGTCTTCAGCCAGTTTGATTGCCGGGGCGATCATTTCCTTGCGCGGTTTAGTGCCGTACTTGCTCAGCGCCAGCTCCATGCCCGACACGGTGCCCGGCACCGCCACGGCGAGGTGACCACGGGTGCTCAGGTCGGGAACGACGTTGCCGTCCTTGTCCAGATACATGTTGGCCGTCGCCGCCAGTGGGGCTTTTTCGCGGAAGTCGAGGAAGGTCTTGCGCCCGTCCGCCAGTTGAATGGTCATGAAACCGCCACCGCCGAGGTTGCCTGCCGCGGGATATACCACCGCCAGCGCATAGCCCACAGCAACCGCCGCATCCACCGCGTTACCGCCGTTTTTCAACACATCGACGCCGACATGGGAGGCCAGGTGCTGGGCGGTGACCACCATGCCGTTCTCGGCGGCAACCGGTGCCACGGAGGCGGCGTGGGCCATGAGGCAGCTCAGTGCCAGTGAAGTCGCAATCAGCGTTTTGGCCAAAGGTTCGTACTTCATGAGTCGATCTCTTTTTTGTTATTGGATGGTGTGCAGAACAGAGGGGAACGCTTTAAAGGCAACCAGCAGTATGGTCGTTATTGCGATTTGCGCCTCCCCGTCCACGCAGTATGCTGGGCGCCGTTGCCGCGCCGATCCGGAGTTTTGCCCATGCCCTACACGTTCATCACCCTGCCCTCACCGGTCGGCGAATTGAAGCTGGTTGCGAACGGCTCACGACTGGCGGCCATCCTCTGGGAAAACGACAAACCGGGCCGGGTGCGCCTCGGTCCGATGAGCGAAGCGCCGGACAATCCGCTGCTGCAGCGAACCGCGCAGCAGCTTGAAGAATATTTTGCCGGCACGCGTGATCGCTTCGACCTGGAACTGGATTTTGTCGGCACCGATTTTCAGAAAAAGGTCTGGGCGGCGCTGCTGACGATTCCATTTGGCGAAACCCGCACCTACAGCCAGATCGCCGAGCAGATCGGTAATCCGACAGCCGTACGTGCGGTGGGAGCGGCGAATGGGCGCAATCCGATTTCGATCGTGGCGCCGTGTCATCGGGTGATTGGCGCGTCGGGGAAATTGACCGGGTTTGCAGGTGGGCTTGAGGCCAAGGAAAGATTGCTGACGCTGGAGGGAGGTGCCTGGTCTGATGTCGGTAGAACAGGCGACCTGTTTTAACCCTGTAAATGCCATTGTGTGGCGAGGGAGCTTGCTCCCGCTCCGGTGCGCAGCACTGGCAAAAACCTGGGACCGCTGCGCAGCCCAGCGGGAGCAAGCTCCCTCGCCACAATGGATTGGCGCTGAATCAGGTGTGGAACAGATTATTCATCGCCGCATACTGCAACAGCATGATGGTCTTGGCGTCGCAGATTTCGCCGCGCTGGAACGCCGCCAGTGCTTCGTCGAAACCCCACTCGAGCACTTCCAGTTCTTCGGTTTCCTCTTCCAGTCCGCCACCCTCGCCGACCTTCGACTTCGCGTCGTACTCGGCAATAAAGAAGTGCAGCTTTTCGGTCACCGAGCCAGGGCTCATGTAAGCCTCGAATACCTTCTTCACGTCATGCACACGGTAGCCGGTTTCCTCTTCGGCCTCATCGCGAATTCGCTGTTCCGGCGCAGCACCTTCCAGCAACCCCGCTGCCACTTCGATCAACAAGCCGTCGTGGCCGTTGACGAACACCGGCAAACGGAATTGGCGGGTCAGCACCACGGTACGCTGTGCGCGGTTGAACAACAGGATCGCGGCACCATTGCCACGGTCGTAAACCTCGCGCGTCTGCCGCTGCCAGTCGCCGTTATTGCGCAGATAGTCAAAGGTGATTTTCTGCAACAGGTACCAGTCGTGGGACAACACCTCGGTGTCGACAATGTTGACCCGCTCGGCTGTCTTGATCATGACGCCAGATCCTTGTGCCATCGGAAAACGTCCATAGTCGATTAATCGCGCCCACAAAAAAAGCCCGGCAGCGCTACCGGGCTTCTTTATTTACGATTAACGGGCGAGACGCGATAACGCTTCATCCGTTTCCTGCACTGCTGTTCGGACGCCGTGAATCAGCGGCCCATAACGCCGGCTGAACTCCCAGTTATACGGCACGCGATCCTTGCTGACACCGTTATCCCAGTTCACCGACCAGGTCATCAGCCCTTTGATCGGCAGTCCTTTGATCGCCAGACGCTTGAGCGCATTGCCCACTGCGGTGCTGTCGATCACATAACCGGTGGCGGCCGCATCGACGTTGGCCGGCAGGCCGATGACGAATTTGTCCGCCGGGATTTTTGTGAAACCGCGGGTCCCGGTCACCAGACTTTCGGTCAGGTAATAAAGGAAGTCCTCTTTCAGCGCATCGTTGTTCTGCGCGATCCACGCGCCATTGCCGTTATTGGCTTCCGGCACCCAGACCCCGTCGCCGCCCTGGTTGTAGAACTGCGGGGCGATGAAGTCGTAATAGCCTTCGAGTGCCTGCAGGTAACCAACGTATTTGCCGTTGGTGGTCAGGTACGGAAACTCCGGGGCCATGCTGATGATGAAGTGTTTGCCCTGGCCTGCGTAGTGATCCTTGACCAGTTTCAGCGCGGCTGGCAGCACGGTCTTGTTGGCAGCGAAATCAATCGCGCTCTGTTCAAGATCGATGTCCAACCCATCGAAGCCGTAGGTTTCCACCAGACGGATGATTTCATTGGCCAGCGGTTGTTCCTGCCCGCTGCGCAACTCGATGTGTGCATCGGCACCCCCCAGGGACAGCAGCACCGCCCGCCCCTGGCTGTTGAGTACGCCGACCTGACGCCGGAACTCGGCATCGGAGACGTTGTACGGCTTGAAAGTCGGAATTCCGCTGCCCTTCATGAACGCCACCGCGACCACGTTGTACTCCTTGGGCACGGCTTCCAGAGCGATCTCGGCGAATCGGCCCTGGCGATAGCCGTCACTCGGACCCGCCGGCCAGTTGTGCCAGAAGCCCATGAGTATTTTTTTGCCGGCGATGCTCGGCATCAGCGAGGCCGCGTCGGCCGCCTGGTTTTGCACTAGCGTGAAGTCGATATTTGACATGTTCTAATCCTTCAGAACCTGTGGGTTGAGCGTAACGCCGTTATTTGAAGTCGACGTCGAACGCCTGATAGAACGCGTTGCCGGTGTTGGCGACGATCCACATCAACACGATGACGTGACGACCTTTTTTATTGGCCGGCAATTTCACCGAATGATTGACCTTGGCCTTCAATTCCCCCGGATAGCTGTAATACGGCACTTGAGTGTAGAAGTCTTCGGCGAAAGGCTGCGCCTCGAGCTGTGCACGGGAAATCCGCTGTTTCGGATCCCAGCCATCCTTGGTGATCATCCAGCGATAGCCACGGGTGGTGTGCGGCGCGGTGTATTCCCACTTCACTTCCAGTGTCTGGCCCGGGGTAACGCTGAGCAGCGGCCAGTTGAACGGACGGTTGAGCTTCTTGCTCATTTCCTCGTCGGTGAAGTTTACGCAGTCACGGGCATCGGTCTTGCCGCCGCTGAGAATGTAACCATCGGCGGGCGGTGTGACGCTGTCACTGTCGCTGCCATAGGGAGCAGGAAAAGGCCCTGCCACGAGCGCCGGGAAGTTCTTGCCGCCTTCCATTTCGTTGACCTGCCAGGCACCGAGCAATCCTTGCTCGATGGCTACCGCACCGCGGCTGGCTGGAGAGGTGACGCGACCGTGTCGCAGTTGGGTTTGAGCTTGTGGTTGATTCATGTTTTTCACTCCGTTGATTTAAGAACTCTCCTGTCCGAGGAGAGGCCTTCAAGCTAACGGAGGTGGTTTTTTTGTCCATCGGCGGTTTTGTCGCAGGCAATCGACCGCCCGCATTGAAAACACCGAAAATACTGGATGGATATCCAGTCAATTGCGACAACACCCACCTGACGCATGGCTAAAGGCCTACACGCCGACACAGCAAAAACCTGCATTCACCACTCACTCCAGTTGTGCCTGGTATTCCTTTTCGTACTGCCCGGCGAGCTGTTCTTTTTGCTTGTCGTCAAGCAACTTGCCTGCCATCTGGAAGAACTTCTGTTCCTCTTCCTTGAGATGGTGATGAACCTTGTCCGAGAGCTTCTTGGCGGTCGCCAGCCACGCCGGACTGGACATCTCGGTCTCGTCCAGCTCTTCCATCATCTCGTCCATTTCATGGTGCTCGGAAATGGCATGGCGACTGAGGTCGACACCGTTGTCGAATTCCATCAGCGGGATGTAGAAGTGGCGTTCTTCGGCGGTTTCATGGGCCTGCAGTTCAGCCTTGAGCTGTTTGTAGGCCTCAACCCGCTCCGGAGTATCACCGCTGGTTTCGACCAGGGCTTTGGCGTAGCTGCGCTGGCGGTCATGGCTTTCGCGAAGGGCTTCAAAAATATTCATGGGGTAATCCTCATCAGTCGCGTTCGGAAATGACGCTGTAAAACCTAGACCCCGACGTCTCAGCGACGGTTCCAAAGGCTTGAGGAAGGACTTGGAGGACGCCCCCCCGGCAGGATAGGCTGCGGATTCACTTCACAAGGAAGTTGCGCATGACGTTACGAATCGAGCTGTCGCAGAACCCCACGGAAGAACAACGCAAGGCCATTCTCGAGCCTTTGATTGCGTATAACGACGCCCAGACCGGTGGTTCCGTGTCAGAACCCTTCGCCCTGCTGGTGCGCGATGAACACGACGCGATTCTCGGCGGTTTGTATGGCCGGGTGATTTTTACCTGGATGTACATTGAGTTGCTGTGCGTCCCGGAACAAGGCCGCGGACAACGCATCGGCTCGGAACTGATGGCCATGGCGGAAAATCTGGCCCGAGAGAAGAACTGCTTGGGCATCTGGCTGGACACCTTCGATTTTCAGGCGCCGGAGTTTTACAAGAAGCTGGGATTCAGCCAGTTTGGCGAGATCGTCGACTACCCGCCGGGGCATAGTCGGCATTATTTCCAGAAGCGCTTGAAGGGTTGAACCTCAAGGGCCCTTCGCGAGCAGGCTCGCTCCCACAATGGAATGCATTTCAAAAGTGGGAGTGAGCCTGCTCGCGATGGCGGCAGCCGCCTCAACGCAAGATCAAAGACAGGTCGCCAACCCCGCCAACCGGCGCTTGGCGACAAAATCATCCTTCTGCACGTAATAATTGAGCACGGTCCCCGACGCATCGCTGGTCACGTCGACAAACGACTCCGCCGAACGCGTATACACCGTCGAGCCGCCCTTCTTGCCCGGTTGCAGATAGGCCCCCGCATCCACGCCAAACACCGCCTCGTCCTGCCAGGCGAATTGCACGCACTGGGCCACGACTTGCTCGGGCTTGTCCGAGGTCAGAACCTTGTAAGGGGCTTTGGTGCGAGAATCATCCATCACCGAACCCGCGCAGCCAGCCAGCACGGTCGCGGCCAGCGCTACCATCAGAATTCGCATTGCATTCGCTCATTCAGAAAAAAGCGGACTGTATCACCGCAACAGGCAAAATCGTTCTGCTTTACTGCATTTATAGCGCGACACGCATCGGCCGCTCCGGCACCCTAGGGTCATCAGCCTCACAAGGAACACACATGGCGCCCACCGACCAGCGACATGAACAAGCCCTGAAACTGTTTCTCGACGCGCGCCCCGACCTGCGCGAAACCCTCGATCATCTCAATCCGCTGCTGGCCCAGGCCAAGGGCGAAACCCCGGCGCAGTATCGTGAAGAACGCCTGCACGAAGCCTTCGAGGCCGAGGCGGAGCATCAAGGCCTGTTCGCCTGGGAACTGACCTTGCTCCTGACGGCGGCAACGCCCGAGGACTATCAGGCCCAGCGCATGGAGGTGCACCGCGAGGTGGCGGAAATGGCAAACATGAGCTGGCCGGATTATTGCGACCTGTATGGGTTAGAACCGTAACCACCGCTCAAGGATATCGCCGCCGATGCTGCCTTCGACCTCGACTCACCGCGCCACGTCCGGACATCTGCACCGGCAGAAGTGGCGTGGCCGCATCGGTCTGGCACTGGTGGCCAGTCTGTCGGTGCTGGCGGGCATGACCGACGCGATCGGCTTCATGGCCAGCGGCGATTTCGTTTCGTTCATGAGCGGCAATACCACGCGCCTGGCGGTGGCGATCAGTGACGGCGACCTCGGACTGACGCTGCGCCTGATCATCCTCGTCGTCACCTTCGTGATCGGTAATGCCTTGGGGATCGTGATCGGGCGCCTCGGTGGTCGGCGCACATTGCCCTTGTTGCTGTGCATCGCCACCTTGCTCTGCCTGGCGGCTGCCTGGCCGTATGACACGCAACTGCCGGCGCTGCTGGCGGCGATCATCGCGATGGGCATGCTCAACGCGGCGGTCGAGGAAGTGAACGGTCTGCCGGTGGGTCTGACCTACGTGACCGGAGCGTTGTCACGGTTCGGCCGTGGACTGGGGCGCTGGATGCTCGGCGAACGCCGTAACGGCTGGCGGGTGCAACTGGTGCCATGGAGCGGGATGTTCATCGGCGCGATTCTCGGCGCGGTGCTGGAACATCATTTCGGGCTTCGGGCATTGTTCGCCAGCGGCTTGCTGGCTGCTGTACTGGGCGTGCTGTCCCTGAGCATTCCGCGGCGTTGGCAACTGGGCTATATGCCCCGCTGAAATACGATCCTGTAGGAGCGGGCTTGCTCGCGAAAGCGGTGCATCAGTCAAAGATGTTTTGAATGACCCAACGCCTTCGCGAGCAAGCCCGCTCCCACAGAGGGCATGTGCTTCACTTGGTTTCGCGGCTGCCTCGATAAAGCTTTATCATGGCCGCAGTTTTGCTGATCGAGTCCGTAATGAAGTTCGCCATCGCGCTGTTTTCCGCCGCCCATGCGCCCTCCTCGCGCCGTGCCCTGCTGTTTGCGCAGTCTGCGCTGGCCGGCGGGCATGAGATTGTCCGGCTGTTTTTCTATCAGGACGGCGTCTACAACGCCTCGGACGCGGTGGTCACCCCGCAGGACGAACTGGACCTGCCCAAACAATGGCGCGCGTTCATCAGCGAGCAGCAACTGGACGGTGTGGTGTGCATCGCCGCCGCCCTGCGCCGCGGCGTGCTGAATGACGAAGAAGCCAAACGCTACCAGCGTGATGCGGTCGCGGTCAGCGCGCCGTGGGAATTGTCCGGCCTCGGCCAGTTGCACGATGCGGTGCAGGACGCCGATCGACTGATCTGTTTCGGAGGCGCGTGAGATGGCCAAATCGCTGTTGATCATCAGCCGCCAGTCGCCGTGGTCCGGCCCCGGCGCCCGCGAAGCGCTGGACATCGTGCTGGCCGGCGGCGCGTTCGATCTGCCGATCGGCCTGCTGTTTCTCGACGACGGCGTGCTGCAACTGGCCGCTGGACAGAACGCCAAGGCCCTGAAACAGAAAGACCTCAGCGCCAACCTGCAGGCGCTGCCGATGTTCGGCGTTGAAGAACTGTTCTACTGCGCCGACAGCGCCAGCCATCGTGGCCTGAGCAGTCTGTCGCTGGACGAAGCGCAGCCGCTCGATGCCAGCGAAATCACCGCCCTCATTGACCGCTACGACCAGGTGATCACCCTCTGATGTCGACTTTGCATGTGTTGTCTCATTCCCCGTTTGGCGATGATCGCCTGAGCAGTTGCCTGCGCGTGATCGGCGCTGCCGACGCCTTGCTGTTATCCGGTGACGCGGTCTACGCCCTGCAACCGGGCACCGCGCCGTTCAACACGCTGAACGAGCGCCGGGTCAAGCTGTTCGCCCTCGCCGAAGACCTGCAGGCCCGTGCCATCGTTGTTCCCGACTGGGCCGAAGCCATCGATTACCCGGCCTTCGTCGAACTGTCGATCCACCACGACAAGGTCAACAGCTGGCTATGAACTCCATGACTGTCGGCGCCCGCGCCATCGAACTGGACAAGGACGGCTTTCTGGTCGACCTCGACGACTGGTCCCATGACGTCGCCAGCGCTCTCGCCGCCGCTGAAGACATCGAACTGACCGCGGAACACTGGGAAGTCCTCGAACTGCTGCGCAGCTTCTACGCAGAATTCCAGCTGTCGCCGGCCACCCGCCCGCTGATCAAGTACACCGCACTCAAACTCGGCCCGGACAAAGGCAACAGCCTGCACCTGAACCGATTGTTCAAAGGCACCCCTGCCAAACTCGCCGCGAAACTGGCGGGCCTGCCCAAACCGACGAATTGCTTATGACCGACTTTCCAGCGCTGACCCTCGAAACGCCCGCCGAACACCCATTCGCACCATTCGTGCGGATCCTCGGCAAGGGCAAACGCGGTGCCCGCGACCTGACTCGCGAGGAAGCACGGGAAGCCATGGGCATGGTGCTCGACGACAAAGTCGAAGACACCCAACTCGGCGCCTTTCTGATGCTGCTGCGGCACAAGGAAGAAAGCGCCGAGGAAATGGCCGGTTTCACCGAAGCCCTCCGCGAGCGCCTGTCAGCACCAACGCTGAACGTCGATCTGGACTGGCCGACCTATGCCGGCAAGAAACGCCATCTGCCGTGGTACCTGTTGTCGGCCAAGTGCCTGGCGCAAAACGGCGTGCGGATCTTCATGCACGGCGGCGGCGCGCATACCGCCGGGCGTCTGTACACCGAACAACTGCTTGGCGAGTTGAACATTCCGCTGTGCCGCACCTGGCAGCAGGTCGGGAGCGCGCTGGACAACGGCGGTCTGGCGTTCATGCCGCTGATGGACTGGGCGCCGCAGTTGCAGAAGATGATCGACCTGCGCAACACCATGGGCCTGCGTTCGCCGATCCATTCGCTGGCACGGATTCTCAATCCGCTGCGCGCGCGTTGTGGCCTGCAGAGCATTTTCCACCCGGGCTATCAAGCGGTGCATCGCGAGGCCAGCGGTCTGCTCGGCGACACGGCGATCGTGGTCAAGGGCGATGGCGGCGAAATCGAGATCAACCCGGATGCCGACAGCCACCTCTATGGCACCACAGGCGGCGAGAGCTGGGACGAGGAATGGCCGCAACTGTCGAGCCAGCGCCACGTCAAACCGGCCTCGCTGGATGTCGAGCATTTGAAAGCGGTTTGGCGCGGCGAGGTGGTCGACAGCTATCCGCAGTTGGCGCTGATCTCGACCATGGCCTTGGCCCTGCGCGGTCTCGGTCAAAGTCGCGAGCAAGCGTTCGAAACCGCCGAGCAATACTGGGCGGCGCGTAACAAATCGATTTAACCGATCATCGACGCCCGATCTTTGCGCTTTTTGTTCGAACTCATCGGAATAGACTCGGCTCCAACGCTTATTGGATTCAGGAGTCTTGATCATGGGTTTACTCGTCGACGGCCACTGGCAGGACAAGTGGTACGAAAGCAGCAAGGACGGCGCGTTCCAGCGCGAACAGGCGCAGCGCCGTCACTGGGTCACCACTGACGGCCAGCCAGGGCCGAGCGGTGAAGGCGGTTTCGCCGCCGAAGCCGGGCGCTATCACCTTTACGTTTCCCTCGCCTGCCCCTGGGCACACCGCACGCTGATCCTGCGCAAGCTCAAAGGCCTGGAAAATCTGATCGACGTCTCCGTGGTCAGTTGGCTGATGCTGGAAAACGGCTGGACCTTCGACAAGGCCCACGGCTCGACTGGCGACAAGCTCGATCACTTCGATTTCATGCACCAGCGCTACACCGCCGACACGCCCGACTACACCGGCCGCGTCACCGTGCCGGTGCTGTGGGACAAAAAACTCAAGCGCATCGTCAGCAATGAATCGGCGGAAATCATCCGCATGTTCAACAGCGCCTTCGATGACCTGACCGGTAACGAGCTGGACTTCTACCCGGCGCCGTTACGCGGCGAGATCGATGCACTGAACGAACGGATTTATCCGGCGGTGAACAATGGCGTGTATCGCGCCGGTTTCGCCACCTCGCAACAGGCTTATGAAGAGGCGTTCGATGAGGTGTTTGCCGAGCTGGATCACTTGGAACGGGTGCTGGGCGCCAATCGCTATCTGACGGGTGAATACCTGACCGAGGCCGATGTGCGACTGTTCACCACGATGATTCGCTTCGATGCGGTGTACCACGGACACTTCAAGTGCAATCTGCGGCGGATTGCTGATTATCCGAACCTGTCGAACTGGCTGCGTGAGCTGTATCAGTGGCCGGGAGTTGGCGAGACGGTGGATTTTCAGCACATCAAAAATCACTACTACGGTAGCCACAAGACCATTAATCCGACGGGGATTGTGCCGAAGGGGCCGGCGCAGGATTTCACCATCGCTCATGATCGGGAGCGGCTGAGCGGGAAAGGAGTTTGGCGGCGGGGTTAATTGATTCGGTGTTTTTGAGGGCCTCTTCGCGAGCAAGCCCGCTCCCACAGGTGATTTGTGCATGACACAGATCCAATGTGGGAGCGGGCTTGCTCGCGAATGAGGGCAACTCGGTTTTCAGACTTGCGCCTGAGCCCCCTCAAACCACGCCAGTTTCTCGCGCAACTGCACCACTTCACCGACGATCACCAGCGTCGGCGCATGCACTTCATGCTCCGCCACCAGGCGTGGCAGATCGGCCAGCGTGCCAGTAAAGACCCGCTGATTGACCGTAGTGCCCTGCTGGATCAACGCCGCCGGAGTGTCTGCCGAACGACCATGCTTGATCAGTTGCTCGCAGATCACCGGCAAGCCCACCAGGCCCATATAGAACACCAGCGTCTGCGCCGGGGCGACGAGGTCGGCCCAAGGCAGATCGGTGGAACCGTCCTTCAGGTGCCCGGTGACGAAGCGCACCGACTGCGCGTAATCGCGATGGGTCAGCGGAATCCCGGCATACGCCGCGCAACCGCTGGCCGCCGTGATCCCCGGCACCACCTGGAATGGAATGCCGTGGGCCGCCAGCTCTTCGATTTCTTCACCGCCGCGACCAAAGATGAACGGATCACCGCCCTTCAAGCGCACCACGCGTTTACCGGCCTTGGCCAGATCGACCAGTTGCTGGTTGATCTGATCCTGTGGCACCGCGTGATCAGAGCGACGCTTGCCGACATAGACGCGCTCGGCATCGCGACGGCACAGTTCAAGAATCGCCGGAGCGACCAAACGGTCGTACAGCACCACGTCGGCTTGCTGCATCAGGCGCAAGGCGCGGAAGGTCAGCAGATCCGGATCACCCGGCCCTGCCCCCACCAGATACACCTCACCGGTGGTGACGGTCGCTTCGCCATCGATCTTGGCCTGCAACAGACGTTCGGCCTCGCTGCCCTGCCCGGCCAGTTGCCGATCGGCAATCGGCCCTTGAAACACGTCTTCCCAGAAACCACGACGTTGCTGCACATCCGGAAACAGGTTTTTCACCTGATTACGGAAACGTGCGGCCAGTCCGGCCAATTGGCCATAGGTTGAGGGAATCCAGGTTTCGATCTTGGCGCGAATCAGCCGCGCCAGCACCGGCGCATCGCCGCCGCTGGACACCGCAATAATCAGCGGCGAGCGATCGACGATCGCCGGGAAGATCACGCTGCACAGCTGCGGCGCGTCGACCACATTGACCGGCACGCAACGCCGATGGGCATCGCTGGAGACCTGGGCATTCAGCGTTTCATCGTCGGTGGCGGCAATGATCAGCCCGCAACCGTCCAGATCCGCCTCCACGTAACCACGCAGCAGACATTCGCCACCGCTGGCGCTGACCAGTTCGCGCAGTTGCGCTTCGATTTCAGGTGCGACCACCCGCAGCAGCGCACCGGCATCGGCCAACAGGCGGGATTTGCGCAAGGCAATTTCCCCCCCACCGACCACCAACACACGACTGCCGCGCAGGTTGTGAAACAGCGGCAGATATTTCATTTAGCCGATGACCTCAAGGCCACCCATGTACGGCTTCAGTACGTCCGGCACACGGATCGAACCGTCGGCCTGCTGGTAGTTTTCCAGCACCGCCACCAGGGTACGACCGACTGCGAGGCCGGAACCGTTCAAGGTGTGTACCAGCTCAGGCTTGCCGGTTTCCGGGTTGCGGAAACGCGCCTGCATGCGGCGGGCCTGGAAGTCGCCGCAGTTGGAGCACGACGAGATTTCGCGGTACTTGTCCTGGCTCGGAATCCACACTTCGAGGTCGTAGGTCTTGACGGCGCTGAAGCCCATGTCGCCGGTGCACAGCGCCAGGGTGCGGTAAGGCAGACCCAGCAGCTGCAGGACTTTTTCGGCGTTGGCGGTCAGGCCTTCCAGCGCTTCCATCGACGTCGACGGCTCGACGATCTGCACCATTTCAACTTTGTCGAACTGGTGCTGACGGATCATCCCGCGAGTGTCACGACCCGACGCACCGGCTTCGCTGCGGAAGCACGGGGTGTGGGCGACGAACTTGATCGGCAACAGTTTCGAGTCGACGATTTCGCCGGCCACAATGTTGGTCAGCGACACTTCGGCGGTCGGAATCAGGTACAGATCGGCTTCGCCTTCGCGAGCGATCTTGAACAGGTCTTCCTCGAACTTCGGCAGTTGACCGGTGCCTTGCAGCGCCGGAGCCTGAACCAGATAAGGCGTGTAGGCCTCTTCGTAGCCATGCTCGTTGACGTGCAGGTTGATCATGAACTGCGCCAGGGCGCGGTGCAGACGGGCGATCGGGCCGCGCAGCAGGGCGAAACGCGCGCCGGACAGCTTGGCCGCGGTTTCAAAGTCCAGCCAGCCGAACTTCTCACCGAGGGCGACGTGGTCTTTGACTTCGAAATCGAACTGCGTCGGGGTGCCCCAGCGGCGCACTTCGAAGTTGTCGTCTTCGTCTTTGCCGACCGGTACCGATTCGTGCGGCAGGTTGGGAATACCCAGCAGGATCGAGTCCAGCTCGGTCTGGATCGCGTCCAACTCGACTTTACCGGCACTCAGCTCGCCCGCCATGCGCTCGACGTCCGCCATCAGCGGCGCGATGTCTTCGCCGCGCTGCTTGGCCTGACCGATGGATTTGGAACGCGCGTTACGCTCAGCCTGCAGTGCTTCGGTGCGGGTCTGGACGGTCTTGCGCTGTTCTTCCAGCGCTTCGATGCGCGCGGTATCCAGGGCAAAGCCACGGGAAGCCAGGCGGTCCGCTACGTCCTGAAGGTTGCTACGTAACAGTTTGGAATCGAGCATGTCGGTTTCTCGTTATCAAAGTTTGGTCAGGGACAGGCCGGCCCATGTCGCGAGCAGCCCGCCGAATACGCTGATTGCCGCATAGCCCAGGGCCAGCGGCACTTGCCCGCTTTCCAGCAGACGCACCGTATCCAGTGAAAAGGATGAAAAAGTCGTCAGCCCTCCGAGGAAGCCGACGATCAACCCGGCACGCACCTCGATCGGCACCTCCGGGCGTATCAGAAACAGGCCGTACAACACGCCAATCAGCAGACAGCCCACGATATTAACGGCCAGCGTCGCGGTATAGAAGTGCCGCGGCCAATTGGCGTTGACCCAATTGCCGGTGGCGAAGCGCAACAGGGTGCCGGCAATTCCGCCGACGGAGACCGCAACGATCAATGGAAGCACTATTTTCTCCGCTGTCTTGGGCTTAAACGGTCGAGTTGAGCGAGGTGGTTGAGCTTCTCGCCGATCTTCAATTCCAGGCCACGGGGCACCGGTTGGTAGAACGGAATCGGTTCGAGCTCTTCCGGGAAATAATCTTCGCCGGCGGCATAAGCGTCCGGCTCGTCGTGGGCGTAGCGATATTCGTCGCCATAGCCCAACTGCTTCATCAGCTTGGTTGGGGCATTGCGCAAGTGCAGCGGCACTTCCAGCGAACCGTACTCGGCAGCGGCGCGCAGTGCGGTCTTGAAGCCCATGTACACCGCATTGCTTTTCGGCGCGCAGGCCAGATAGGTGATGGCCTGGGCCACCGCCAACTCGCCTTCCGGACTGCCGAGGCGCTCCTGCACCTCCCACGCCGCCAGGCACAGGCTCAGGGCACGCGGGTCGGCGTTGCCGATGTCTTCGCTGGCCATGCGCACCACACGCCGCGCCAGGTACAACGGGTCACAGCCGCCGTCGATCATTCGCGCGAACCAGTACAGCGCGCCATCGGGGTTGGAACCGCGTACCGATTTGTGCAGCGCCGAGATCTGGTCGTAGAACGCTTCGCCGCCCTTGTCGAAGCGTCGCCGGGTGTCGCCGAGCAGGCTTTGCAGCAACTCGGTGCCCATCTCGCTGTTGTCTTCGGCCAGATCCGAGGCGTTCTCCAGCAGATTGAGCAGGCGCCGGCCATCGCCATCGGCGGCCGACAGCAGCATCTGGAAGCCTTCATCGCTGAGGGTCAGGTTGCGTTTGCCCAGCCCGCGCTCTTCGGTGAGCGCGCGATGTACCAGTTTGCGCAGCGCCGTTTCGTCGAGGCTTTTCAGCACATAGACACGGGCCCGCGACAACAGCGCGTTGTTCAATTCAAACGAAGGGTTTTCGGTGGTGGCGCCGATGAAAATCAGCGTGCCGTCCTCAACATACGGCAGGAACGCATCCTGCTGCGACTTGTTGAAACGGTGCACTTCATCGACGAACAGAATCGTGCGCTTGCCATACTGGCCGGCCTGCTGCTTGGCGATTTCCACCGCCTGGCGGATCTCCTTGACCCCAGCGAGTACCGCCGAGACCGTTTCGAAGTGCGCATCTGAGACTTCCGCAAGCAATCGCGCGAGGGTGGTCTTGCCCACGCCCGGCGGCCCCCAGAAGATCATCGAATGCAGGGCACCCTGCTCCAGCGCCTCCCGCAGAGGCTTGCCGCGAGCGAGCACGTGCTCCTGACCGACGTACTCATCCAGGTTGGTCGCGCGCAAACGCGCGGCCAGTGGCTGGGCAATCGGTGCACTGCGAAACAGATCCATCACGTAGCGTTGAAACCTCTGATTGTCTTAAAGTCTGTCGGGAACCCTGTGGTGAGGGGATTCATCCCCGACTGACTGCGCAGCAGTCACCTTTTTTGGGGCTGCTCGCAGCCCATCGGTGATGAATCCCCTCGCCACAAAAGCCCCTTCACAGAACTACAGGGCTGAGGGTTTATTCCTGGATAACGTCAGCACCCTTCGGGACGTCGAACTTGAACTTCGACGCCGAGACAGGTTCGTTGGCCTTGACCGCGGTGAACAGGATGTTGGTGCGCTGGCCGACGCTGTCGATCAGTTGCATGTCATTGACCAGACCGTTGCGAAACGACAGGCGCAGGCTGTCGAACAGGGTGTCCTTGGTCTTCGGCTTGAGGGTGAAGTCGATCACGCCGCCCGCCTCTTTCGCGCTGATCTCAAAGCTCTGGCTGATCTTCGACACATCACCGGACAGCAGCAGCGCCGGGGTCTGGGTCAGACGCTCGTCGAGCTTCTTGATGGTGGCCTGTTCCAGGTCCGGGTCCCACAGGGTGACTTTCTTGCCATCGGAGACCATGGTCTGCTCGTTTGGCGCTTCGGTGTGCCAGTAGAACAGGCCCGGACGCTGCAGAACCATATCACCGCGAGTTTCCTGCAACTGCGTGCCACTGCCGTCGAGGGTCAGCTGGGAAAAATTTGCGGTCAGGGTTTTCGATGTTTCCAGCAATTGGGTCAGACGCGCCACGTCCTTGTCATCGGCGTGGGCCGTGAAAGTGGTCAGCGCCAGTACTGGCAACAGCATGCGGATAAGACGCATGGGAGTCCTCTTGAATACTTGTGGGGAGGGGACGGCGCGTCATTGCGCCATCCTTTGTTGCAAATCGGAGCGGCCGAATCAGTCGCGCATCGGCCCCGGGGCCAGCACTTCACGCGAACCGTTGGTGTTCATCGAAGTCACCACGCCGGCCATTTCCATGGCTTCGATCATGCGCGCAGCGCGGTTGTAACCGATCTTCAGCTTGCGCTGTACCGCGGAAATCGACGCCCGGCGGCTTTCCAGCACGAACTGCACGGCTTCGTCATACAGCGCGTCGGTCTCCGGATCATCACCGTCGCCGCCACCGCTGCTGCCTTCAAAACCGCTGCCCGCCTCTTCGACACCGTTGAGGATGTCATCGTTGTATTCCGGTGCGCCACGCAGTTTCCAGGCTTCCACCACGCGGTGTACTTCATCGTCGGAAACGAACGCGCCGTGAACCCGGATCGGCAGGCTGGTGCCCGGCGGCATGTAGAGCATGTCACCGTGACCGAGCAGTTGCTCGGCACCGCCCTGGTCGATGATGGTCCGCGAGTCGATCTTGCTCGACACCTGGAACGCCATCCGCGTCGGAATGTTGGCCTTGATCAGACCGGTGATCACGTCCACCGAAGGACGCTGGGTCGCGAGGATCAAGTGAATACCGGCGGCACGCGCCTTCTGCGCGATACGGGCGATCAGTTCTTCAACCTTCTTGCCGACGATCATCATCATGTCGGCGAATTCGTCGACGACCACGACGATGGTCGGCAGCTTCTGCAGCAGCGGCGCTTCGTCGTGGATGCTTTCGCGCTTGTACAGCGGATCGCTCAACGGCTCGCCGGCGTCCTGCGCTTCCTTGACCTTGGCGTTGAAGCCGGACAGGTTACGCACGCCCATCTTCGCCATCAGCTTGTAGCGGCGCTCCATCTCGGCAACGCTCCAGCGCAGGGCGTTGGCGGCGTCCTTCATGTCGGTGACCACTGGGCACAGCAGGTGCGGAATGCCTTCGTAGATCGACAGCTCGAGCATTTTCGGGTCGATCATGATCAGCTTGGCGTCTTCCGGGCCAGACTTGAACAGGATCGACAGGATCATCGCGTTCACACCCACCGACTTACCGGAACCGGTCGTACCGGCGACCAGCAGGTGCGGCATCTTCGCCAGGTCGGTGATGACCGGTTTGCCGCCAATGTCGTGGCCCAGAGCGAGGGTGACCGGCGATTTGAAGTTGTCGTACTCGGGGGTCGACAGCACTTCGGAGAAACGCACGATCTGCCGGTCTTCGTTGGGAATCTCGATACCGACCGTGGTCTTGCCCGGAATCACCTCGACCACCCGCACACTGGTCACGGCCAGCGAACGTGCAAGGTCTTTGGCCAGGTTGGCGATACGGCTGACTTTGACGCCGGCGGCAGGCTGAATTTCGTAACGGGTAATCACCGGGCCCGGATGGATCGAGTCCACGGTGACCTCGACGCCGAACTCCTTGAGCTTGATCTCCAGCAAGTGGCCGACCGCAGCCAGGGATTCCGGCGAATAATTGAGTTGTTTCTTTTCCGCAGGATCGAGAATCGAGATCGGCGGCAAGGTGCCTTCGACGGCACTGTCGACGAACAACGGCGCCTGCTTCTCTTTCTGCACGCGCTTGCTAGGCTCGGGCGCCTTGACCGGAGCCGGGGCGATGACCGGCGGCACCTGCTTCTCGCGATCGGACATGTGCTTGCTCAGGGCCTGCTCGCGCTCGATCAGGCGCTCCTTGACCTTGGCCTGTTCACGCTTGTCGGTAACGGTCGGCGCCACCACGTCGTGGACGCGATCATCGACTTCACGCAGTTGCGCAACCAGTTGCTTACGCTCGGTACGCGCCGACCACCAGCGGTTGATCGCGCCCTGGAACAGTTCGAACAGGTCGAGGGTGATCTTGCCGGTGACGTCCATCACCTTGAACCACGACAGGTCAGTGAATACGGTCAGGCCGAACAGGAACAGCGCAATGAACAGCAGCGTGCTGCCCTGGATATTCAGCGCGTTACGCGCCAGATCACCGAGACTTTCCCCCAGCGCCCCGCCCGCACCCGCCGGCAGCCCGGTGGCCGCATGGAAATGAATATGCGCCAGCGCGGCGCCCGACAGCACCAGGAACACCAGACCGATCAGGCGCCAGGAGAACAGCCAGCCGCTCCACTGCCACGGCTCGTGACGTTGACGGAAGATCTGATACGCCTTGACCGCCAGCAGCAACGGGAAGATGTACGCGAAGTAACCCAGCACCATGAACAGGATGTCGGCGCTGTAGGAACCGGCCGGGCCGCCGAAGTTCTGCACGTCGTCGATCTTGCTGTTGTGGCTCCAGCCCGGATCGTCCTTGCCGTAAGTCAGCAAGGCCATCATCAGGAACAGGCACAAGGCACCGATGGCGATCAATGCACCTTCCTTGAGCCGGTAGTGCAATTGCTGGCGCCAGAGCGGAACGACTGTTTTTGGTGCTGCGGTGGATTTCTTCAAAACGCTTCTTTTCCTGCGCCCGGGGCGCGTCCATCTATTGAATGACGATAAAAAACTGCCCAATCCAGGCAGGTAAAAAAGTGAACCGGCGCAACTGAGACTACTTTTAACACTGTGCCGCTGCTTTTATAAACACAGCTATAAACACTGCGCACGGCGAATATTCTGTAACAGTCCGGCATTGTACGGGTTTGTGCGGCTGATGCCATGCTTCAAAACCCTTAGCTGAGCATAGCCAATCCCACAAACCCTGCGGTTCAATTTGAGCATGCATTGTCTTTTGTGACAAAGGCTTATGAGGTGTATTTGATGAACGCAGCGAAGCATTCACGCCTGATCATTCTTGGCTCCGGCCCTGCCGGTTACAGCGCCGCCGTATACGCCGCCCGCGCCAACCTCAAACCCGTGGTGATTACCGGCCTGCAGGCCGGTGGCCAACTCACCACCACCGTCGAGGTCGACAACTGGCCCGGCGACGTCGAAGGCCTGACCGGCCCGGTACTGATGGAGCGCATGCAGAAACACGCCGAGCGCTTTGCCACAGAGATCGTTTACGACCACATCCACACCGCCAAGTTGCAGCAGCGCCCGTTCGAACTCATCGGCGACAGCGGCACCTACACCTGCGACGCGCTGATCATTGCCACCGGCGCTTCGGCGCAGTATCTGGGACTACCCTCGGAAGAAGCCTTTGCCGGCAAAGGGGTGTCGGCCTGCGCGACCTGTGACGGCTTCTTCTACCGCAATCAGGTAGTCGCGGTGGTGGGCGGCGGCAACACCGCCGTCGAGGAAGCGCTGTACCTGTCGAACATCGCCAAAGAGGTGCACTTGATCCACCGTCGCGACAAATTGCGCTCGGAGAAAATCCTTCAGGACAAACTGTTCGAAAAAGCCGCCAACGGCAACGTTCGCCTGCACTGGGACCAGAATCTGGATGAAGTGCTGGGCGACGCCAGCGGCGTGACCGGTGCACGCCTGCGTGACAGCCACACAGGCGAAACCCGTGAGTTGCCGCTGGCCGGCGTGTTCATTGCCATCGGCCACAAACCCAACACCGACCTGTTCCAGGGCCAGTTGCCGATGCGCGACGGCTATCTGTTGGTCAGGGGCGGCAATGACGGTGACGCCACCGCCACCGAGATCCCCGGCGTCTTCGCTGCCGGCGACGTGGCCGACCACGTTTATCGCCAGGCCGTGACCTCGGCCGGTGCCGGCTGCATGGCGGCACTGGACGCGGAGAAGTATCTGGACGACATTCCTGTCATTTAACGGCACACTTTATCGCGGGCCTGATGCCCGCACCGCCCTCCCCTTCTGCAAGCCTGGACGCCATGCTGACTTGGTTACAACGCAATTCCCTGACTTTCCCACCTCTGGAAAAGGCCATGCGCGATCCCAATGGATTGCTGGCTGCCGGTGGTGATCTGTCCGCCGATCGCCTGGTGCAGGCTTACCGGCATGGCTGTTTTCCGTGGTTCTCCGAAGGCCAGCCGATTCTCTGGTGGTCTCCGGATCCGCGCACCGTTCTGTTTCCCGACGAACTGCACGTCTCGCGCAGCCTCGGCAAACTGCTGCGCCAGCAACGCTATCAGGTGACCTTCGATCAGGATTTCGCAGCCGTCATTCGCGCCTGCGCTGCACCACGGGACTACGCCGACGGTACCTGGATCACCGAAGCCATGCAGGACGCCTACCTCGAACTGCACCGCCGCGGCTTCGCCCATTCGGTCGAGGTCTGGGATCAGGGCCAACTGGTCGGCGGCCTGTATGGCCTGGCGATGGGTCAGCTGTTTTTCGGCGAATCGATGTTCAGTCGCGCCGACAATGCCTCCAAATTTGGCTTTGCAACGCTGGTGCAGCACCTGAAAGAAGCCGGATTCGTCCTGATTGACTGCCAGATGCCGACCGATCATCTGCACAGCCTTGGCGCGCGGGCGATCCCCCGTCGCGAATTCGCCGACTATCTGGCTCGCCACCTGGATCAACCCAGTCGTGCCACCTGGGTTTGCTGAGCGACTTTTGCGCGCGTGGCTTACACTTAATTCACCAGCTTATCCCGAGGGTTGATCATGACCGAGTTGGCGCGCTTGAAGTTCTATGCCACTCAGCCTCATTCCTGCAGTTATCTGCCCGAGGAGCAGGCGACGACGCTGTTCCTCGACCCTAGTCAGCCCATGGATGTGCATGTCTACGCAGACCTGTCGGAAATGGGTTTTCGTCGCAGCGGCGATCATCTGTATCGACCTCATTGCCAGAATTGCAATGCGTGCGTGCCTGCGCGCATCCCGGTGTCGCAGTTCAGCCCCAACCGCCAGCAGAAACGCATTTTCAAACGCAATGCCGACTTGCAGGTGCGCCCGGTAAAACCGCACTTCAGCGAAGAATATTTCGATCTTTACCAGCGCTATATCGAGCAGCGACATGCCGATGGCGACATGTACCCGCCGAGCCGCGACCAGTTTTCGACCTTTCTGGTACGTGACCTGCCCTTTTCGCGCTTCTACGAATTTCGTCTCGACGGACGGTTACTCGCCGTCGCCGTCACCGACTTGCTGCCCAACGGTTTGTCGGCGGTCTATACGTTTTACGAGCCTGACGAAGAGCGCCGCAGCCTGGGGCGTTTCGCAATCCTGTGGCAAATCGCTGAAAGTCAGCGCCTGGGGCTGGAGGCGGTGTATCTCGGTTATTGGATCAAGAACTGCAAAAAGATGAACTACAAGACCCAATATCGCCCCATCGAATTGCTGATTAATCAGCGCTGGGTGATCCTGAACTAATCGCAAGCCGTAAACCCCTTGGCTTGAACCCCCTTTTTCGGGCACAATGCACGCCGCTTTTGCCTGGCGCAGTTGCACCGGGCCATTCATTGGACACCGAGGGCTTTACTGCATGTCGAAAGAAGACAGCTTCGAAATGGAAGGCACTGTCGTCGACACCCTGCCCAACACCATGTTTCGTGTGGAGTTGGAAAATGGGCACGTCGTAACCGCGCATATCTCCGGCAAGATGCGCAAGAACTACATTCGTATTCTTACCGGTGACAAAGTGCGCGTCGAGCTGACGCCCTATGACTTGAGCAAAGGGCGCATCACTTACCGCGCTCGCTAATCAAGTCAATACAAGACGCCCGGCTTTGCCGGGCGTTTTTGTTTGTCTGCGATTTGGGTTTGAGTTTGGGCCTGGGTTTTGGGTGTATATCCGTTGCTGCGGTAACGGCCTCCTATGGTTTCGCTCTTACAGCGAGTCACCTTTTCCAAACGCCGAAAAGGTAACCCAAAAGGCTTTGCCCCGGCGTACGGCACTTCGCTGAGGCTCAGTGTTCCCTCGCTACGGTGCCCATCAGGGGGCATCGCCTCCGGTTTGCTTCGCTGCACCTCCTCTCGATGGATGCGGCTTCGCCGCATGGCGCTGCGCGCCTAACCCCCTGATGGACACCTTCGCTCGGCCTGCCGATGGGCTGAAGATCAAAAGCCACATCAAAAGCCAAAGCCAAAGCAGGTCAAAAGATCACAGCCTTCGGCAGTTCCTGCATGGCACAGGATGCATTTAGTTAGAAATTGGTCGGCTGGCAGGCCGCCTTCGCGAGCAAGCCCGCTCCCACAGTGGATTGGGGTAGGCAGTAGGAGATTGGTAGGCTGGTCGGCCGCCATCGCTGGCAGGCCAGACCCCACAGTTGGGCCGGGTGCATCAGCAAGAAATTGGTCGGCTGTCAGGCCGCCATCGCCAGCAGGCTGGCTCCTACAGTTCAGAGAGCGTGCCCCGCATGCGGCGAAGCCGCCCCACTCAACACAATGAGCGTTAGCTCGAGTAAAGCTTTTGATCTCAGGGCCCGTCGGCAGGCTGAGTGGAGGGATTTATCCGGGGGTGGGAGCGCAGCGACCGTTTGGCGCAGCCAAACACAGCGAGAGGAGGTGCAGCGAAGCAAACCGTAGGCGCTGCCCCCCGGATGAATCCCGCAGCGAAGGAACCCGAGCCTAAGCGAGGGCCGAACGTCAGGGTAAAGCCTTTTTGGTTACTTTTTCGGCGTCTGGAAAAAGTGACCCGCCGTAAGGGCGGAACCATAGGAGGCCGTGACCGCAGCAACGGATATACACCCAAAAACATCAGCCAACAAAAAGGCGCCCGAAGGCGCCTTCCAAACCAACAACCAAGCCGTCAGGCCATCTCCGCCGTAGTCTCGAAGTCAAACGTCAGCTCACCATCCTTGATGTCGATGTGCACCACACCGCCATGCTCGGCCAGCTCGCCAAACAGAATCTCCTCCGCCAACGGACGCTTGATCTTGTCCTGGATCAGACGCGCCATCGGACGCGCGCCCATGGCCGAATCGTAGCCACCGGCCGCCAGCCAACTGCGCGCCGCATCGGTAACCTCCAGCAACACACGCTTGTCTTCCAGCTGCGCCTGCAGTTCGGTAAGGAACTTGTCCACCACACTTTTGATGACCTCATGGCTGAGGCGACCAAACTGGATAATGGTGTCCAGACGGTTACGGAATTCCGGCGTGAAGCTCTTCTTGATCACTTCCATCGCATCAGACGAGTGGTCCTGATGGGTGAAACCGATCGAAGCACGCGCCGCGGTTTCGGCGCCGGCGTTGGTGGTCATGATGATGATCACATTGCGGAAGTCCGCCTTGCGCCCGTTGTTATCGGTGAGCGTACCGTGGTCCATCACCTGCAGCAGCAGGTTGAAGACTTCCGGATGCGCCTTCTCGATTTCATCGAGCAGCAATACGCAGTGCGGTTGCTTGGTGATCGCCTCGGTCAACAGACCTCCCTGATCGAACCCGACATAGCCTGGAGGCGCACCGATCAGACGCGATACGGTGTGACGCTCCATGTACTCGGACATGTCGAAGCGCACCAGTTCGATCCCCAGTGCCTTGGCCAGTTGCCGCGCGGCCTCGGTTTTACCGACACCGGTAGGACCTGCGAACAGGAACGAGCCGACTGGTTTGTCAGGCGACTTGAGGCCGGCACGGGACAGTTTGATCGCGGTCGACAGCGAATCGATCGCCGCATCCTGACCAAACACCGTCAGCTTCAGGTCACGCTCCAGGTTACGCAGCAGTTCCTTGTCGGAGCTGGTGACGTGTTTCGGCGGAATCCGCGCGATCTTCGCCACGATGTCTTCAACCTGCGGCACATCAATGCGCTTCACGCGTTTATCAGCCGGTTGCAGGCGCTGATAGGCACCCGCCTCGTCGATCACGTCGATGGCCTTGTCCGGCATATGCCGGTCATTGATGTAGCGCGATGCCAGTTCAGCAGCGGCGCGCAACGACTCATCGCTGTATTCGATGTTGTGGTGCTGCTCGAAACGCCCTTTCAGACCGCGCAGGATACCGATGGTGTCTTCCACCGACGGCTCGACGACATCAACCTTCTGGAAGCGTCGAGCCAAGGCCCGATCCTTCTCGAAGATGCCGCGAAATTCCTGGAACGTGGTCGAGCCGATGCAGCGAATGTCGCCAGACGACAGCAGCGGCTTGAGCAGGTTCGAGGCATCCATCACGCCACCGGACGCAGCGCCGGCACCGATGATGGTGTGAATTTCGTCGATGAACAGGATCGCCTGCGGACGTTTTTTCAGCTCATTGAGCAGCGCCTTGAAGCGCTTCTCGAAATCACCGCGATACTTGGTGCCTGCCAGCAGGGCACCGAGATCGAGCGAATAAACGACGCTGTTGGCCAGCAGATCCGGCACCTGGTTGTCGACAATACGCTTGGCCAGGCCTTCGGCAATCGCGGTTTTACCCACGCCTGCCTCGCCGACCAGCAGCGGATTGTTCTTGCGCCGACGCGCCAGAATCTGCGCGACACGCTCGACTTCCATCTCGCGGCCGACCAGCGGATCGATCCGACCCTGGCGCGCGAGCTCGTTGAGATTGCTGGCATAAGCATCCAGCGGATTGCCTGAAGAAGAAGACTCACCGCCCTCGTCGTCCTGCATATCTTGTTCACCTTCAGAGTGATCGCCATGCCCCGGCACTTTGGAAATGCCGTGGGCGATGTAATTGACGACATCAATGCGCGCAACGCTCTGCTGTTTCAGCAGGAATACGGCCTGACTCTCTTGCTCACTGAAGATGGCAACCAGCACGTTGGCGCCGGTTACTTCGCGTTTGCCCGAGCTCTGTACATGAAAGACAGCACGTTGCAGTACACGCTGGAAGCCCAGGGTTGGCTGGGTCTCGCGATCTTCGTCATGGACGGGGATCAGTGGCGTGGTGGAGTCGATGAACTCCTGCAGGTCGTGCTTGAGTTTGTCGAGGTTTGCGCCGCAGGCACGCAATACGGTGGCGGCAGCCTCATTGTCCAATAGGGCCAGCAGCAGGTGTTCGACGGTCATGAATTCATGACGCTTCGAACGAGCCTCCTTGAAGGCAAGATTGAGGGTGACTTCGAGCTCGCGGTTTAACATAGCTTCACCTCATACCCAAGTGGTCGGCGATTAACCGTCCTTCTCGATTTCACAGAGTAGCGGATGCTGGCTTTCCCTGGCGTACTGGTTGACCTGCATGGCCTTTGTCTCGGCGATGTCGCGGGTAAACACTCCACATACTGCCCGTCCTTCTGTGTGAACGGCCAGCATGACCTTGGTCGCCAGCTCGCGATTCAGGTTAAAAAACACCTCGAGCACTTCGACGACGAAATCCATCGGTGTGTAGTCATCATTGAACAAAACCACCTTGTACATCGGCGGCGCCTGTAACGCAGGCTTTGCTTCCTGAACAGCAACGCCTGCCGAATCGTCGTCGTGCTCCTCTGGATGATCCTTTTGGAGAAGCGGGCGATCCTGATTGAATGTTAGTCGAATCTGGCTGATTGCATGCATGGAAAGAAAGGTTCGTCAGTTGTGCAAATACAGTGGTGGGGGCGGCTGTACACCTTTTCAACTCCGACTGCCCGGTCACCTTGACTATCGGGAAAACGGTGTTACAACCAATAGAGCCCACAGTGGGTAAAAAAGATCCGCGGAGTCAATCCTTTTAACGGATTAGATTGCGGATGTCCTGGATGATACTCCAGCGATGGAGTCTGTTGCAGAGGGATTTGAGCATGGCTGTCGGCAAGGTCAAGTGGTTCAACAATGCCAAGGGATTCGGCTTCATCAATACCGATGCCCGGGAAGGACGTGACGAGGATGGCAAAGACATTGATTTCTTTGCGCACTACTCCGCCATTGAGATGGACGGGTATAAAACCCTCAAGGCCGGGCAGGTCGTGAGTTTCGACATCGTCCAGGGACCCAAAGGCCTGCATGCGGTAAAGATCGCGGCGGCGCAGGTGTCAAACGAAGCGGCTACGCATGCCCCTCATACAGAAAAGGTGTCGGGCTGACATAACCGTCACCCGGTCATGAAAAAACCGCCCGAAGGCGGTTTTTTTGTACCTGCACGGCTTACATGTGCTTGATGATCGCCTCACCAAAGCCCGAAGACGATACCAGCGTGGCACCGTCCATCAGACGTTCGAAGTCATAGGTCACGGTCTTGGCCTTGATGGCGCCGTTAGTGCCTTTGATGATGAGATCCGCCGCTTCGGTCCAGCCCAGATGACGCAACATCATCTCGGCCGACAGAATCACCGAACCCGGGTTGACCTGGTCCTTGCCGGCGTACTTCGGCGCGGTACCGTGGGTCGCCTCGAACATGGCCACGGTGTCGGACAGGTTGGCACCCGGCGCGATACCGATACCGCCCACTTCCGCCGCCAGGGCGTCGGAGAGGTAGTCACCATTGAGGTTCAACGTGGCGATCACATCGTACTCGGCCGGACGCAACAGGATCTGCTGAAGCATGGCGTCGGCGATGGCATCCTTGACGATGACTTCACGGCCGGTTTTCGGGTTCTTGAACTTCATCCATGGGCCGCCATCGAGCAGCTCGGCGCCGAATTCTTCCTTCGCCACCTCGTAACCCCAGTCCTTGAAGGCACCTTCGGTGAATTTCATGATGTTGCCCTTGTGCACAATGGTCAGCGACTTGCGGTCGTTGTCCACCACGTATTGCAGGGCCTTGCGCACCAGACGCTTGGTGCCTTCCTTGGAAACAGGCTTGATGCCGATCCCGCAATCCTGGTCGAAACGGATCTTGGTGACGCCCATTTCTTCTTTCAGAAACTTGATGACCTTGGTGGCCTCAGGGGAACCGGCCTTCCATTCGATACCGGCATAAATGTCTTCGGAGTTCTCGCGGAAGATCACCATATCGACGTCGCCAGGCTTTTTCACCGGGCTCGGCACACCTTCGAACCACACCACGGGGCGCAGGCATACATACAGATCGAGTTGCTGGCGCAGGGCTACGTTGAGGGAGCGGATGCCACCACCGACCGGGGTGGTCAGCGGGCCTTTGATGGAGACCACGTAATCTTTGACGGCGTCCAGGGTTTCCTGGGGCAGCCAGGTGTCCTGGTCATAGACCTGGGTCGCTTTTTCGCCAGCATAAACCTCCATCCAGGAAATCTTGCGCTTGCCCCCGTAGGCCTTGGCCACGGCAGCATCAACCACTTTGATCATCACCGGGCTGACGTCGACGCCAATGCCGTCACCTTCGATGAAGGGGATGATCGGGTTATCAGGAACATTGAGAGAATGGTCTGCATTGACGGTGATTTTGTCGCCGACGGCTGGAACCTGAATCTTCTTGTAACCCATGCTGAACTCCATTGTTTGGATTGAACATCTGGCTTGGTTCGAGCGTAACCCAGTTAAATCAACACGCAAACCCTCTGTTCACGGCGCGGCTACATCTGGTTTCGTACAAGCCTGAAAGCAAAGGGAAAAGCGCCAAACTCAAGCATTCGCAGCGACTCTACGCCCCACCCGCCCCTGCGACCTTTAGACCAATGGACGAGAATCGTTGCATATGAACCATCGGCAGATTGCCAGCTACCTATGTATAATGCCGCCCGCTGACCAAAGGGTCACGACGGCTGGCCTCTCTAGCACGAGACTTTCCGCCTGATTGGTCGGGTTGTTACCGCAGTCCGACTGCTTGACGCTCTACTGATGCACCCAACATCACCGCGAAGAATCTCGACATTCGGTTCATGGATGACTTTGAACGAACGCGCTTACCCGGCGCCCCTCGAGTTTCTGCGCACGCTTTAGCAAAGAAGAGAGAGTTAATCCGAATATGCCCACCCGCTCGAAGATCATCTATACCTTCACCGACGAAGCTCCAGCCCTCGCCACCTATTCCCTGCTGCCGATCATCGAGGCTTACACCGCCTCGGCCGATATCGCCGTGGAAACCCGCGATATCTCTCTTGCAGCGCGCATCCTGGCCAGCTTCCCCGAGCAACTGGGCGACAAAGCTGTAGCCGACCACCTCGCCGAACTGGGCGACCTGGCCGTTACGCCTGAAGCCAACATCATCAAGCTGCCGAACATCAGTGCTTCGGTGCCTCAGCTGCAAGCAGCAATCAAAGAGCTGCAAGCCCAGGGTTACAACCTGCCGGACTACCCGGAAACCGTGACCAACGACGCCGAAAAAGAAGCCAAGGCGCGTTACGACAAGGTCAAGGGCAGCGCCGTGAACCCGGTTCTGCGTGAAGGCAACTCGGACCGCCGCGCCCCGCTGTCGGTAAAAAACTACGCGCGCAAGCACCCGCACAAAATGGGCGCCTGGGCCAAAGACTCCAAGTCCCACGTAGCTCACATGAGCACCGGCGATTTCTACGGCAGCGAAAAAGCCGCCCTGATCGACGCCGCTGACGCTGTGAAAATCGAGCTGATCGCCAAAGACGGCACCGCGACCGTCCTGAAAGAAAAAACCAGCGTTCAGGCTGGCGAGATCCTCGACTGCGCCGTGATGAGCAAAAACGCCCTGCGCGCGTTCATCGCCGCTGAAATCGAAAGCGCCAAGGCCCAGGGCGTGCTGCTCTCGGTGCACCTGAAAGCGACCATGATGAAGGTCTCCGACCCGATCATGTTCGGCCAGATCGTTGCCGAGTTCTATAAAGACGCCCTGACCAAGCACGCTGACGTGCTGGCCCAGATCGGCTTCAACCTCAACAACGGCATCGGCGACCTGTACGCTCGCATCAAGGCCCTGCCGGCCGAGCAGCAAGCGCAGATCGAAGCGGACATCGCAGCGGTCTACGCCGCGCGTCCGTCGCTGGCGATGGTCAACTCCGACAAGGGCATCACCAACCTGCACGTGCCGAGCGACGTTATCGTCGACGCCTCGATGCCGGCGATGATCCGTGACTCCGGCAAGATGTGGGGCACCGACGGTCAGCTGCACGACACCAAGGCTGTGATCCCGGATCGTTGCTACGCAACCATCTACCAGGCCGTGATCGAAGATTGCAAAGCCAACGGCGCGTTCGATCCGACCACCATGGGCAGCGTGCCGAACGTTGGCCTGATGGCGAAGAAAGCCGAAGAGTACGGCTCGCACGACAAGACCTTCCAGATCAAGGCTGACGGCGTGGTTCGCGTCACCGACAGCAAGGGCAACCTGCTGATGGAACAGACTGTTGAAGCCGGCGACATCTTCCGCATGTGCCAGACCAAAGACGCGCCGATCCAGGACTGGGTCAAACTGGCCGTCAACCGTGCTCGCGCCAGCAGCACCCCGGCGATCTTCTGGCTGGACCCGATGCGCGCCCACGACGGCGTAGTGATCGAGAAGGTTCAGGCTTACCTGAAGGATCACGACACCAGCGGTCTGGACATCCAGATCATGGCGCCGGTCGATGCCATGAAGTACACCCTGCAGCGCACCCGCGAAGGCAAGGACACCATCTCGGTGACCGGCAACGTACTGCGCGACTACCTGACCGACCTGTTCCCGATCATGGAACTGGGCACCAGCGCCAAGATGCTGTCGATCGTGCCGCTGATGAACGGCGGTGGCCTGTTCGAAACCGGCGCCGGCGGTTCGGCACCGAAGCACGTGCAGCAACTGGTTGAAGAGAACTTCCTGCGCTGGGATTCGCTGGGCGAATTCCTGGCGCTGGCAGCGTCCCTCGAGCATTTGGGTGTGAACTACAACAACCCGAAAGCGCTGGTTCTGTCGAAAACCCTGGATCAGGCCACCGGTCAGTTCCTCGACAACAACAAGTCGCCATCGCGCAAAGTCGGCAACATCGACAACCGCGGCAGCCACTTCTATCTGGCGATGTACTGGGCTCAGGCCCTGGCCGCCCAGACCGAAGACGCTGCACTGCAAGCGCAGTTCGCGACCCTGGCCAAAACCCTGACCGAGAACGAGGCGACCATCGTTGCCGAACTCAACGCTGTGCAGGGCAAGCCAGTGGACATCGGCGGTTACTACCACGCCGATGCCGAGCTGATCAGCAAGGCCATGCGCCCAAGCGCAACCTTCAACGCGGCGATTGCTGCGCTGGTTTAAGGTTGTAATGCTGTAAAGAAGCCCCGGCCCAGTGCCGGGGTTTCTATTTCCGAACACAACACAAAACCCCTGTGGGAGCGGGCTTGCTCGCGAATGCGGTTTATCATTCAACATCGTCATTGACTGACCCACCGCATTCGCGAGCAAGCCCGCTCCCACAGGGGGATTGAGTTTTAACCTGGATATTGAGGAAGGTTTTATGGAATGGCTCCCCCACATCACCGTCGCCACCATCGTCGAAGACAACGGCCGCTTCCTGATGGTCGAAGAACACAAGGCCGGGCGTAACGTGCTCAATCAGCCGGCCGGCCACCTGGATCCGGACGAAACCCTGATCGAAGCCGCCATCCGTGAAACCCTCGAGGAAACCGGCTGGGACGTCGAACCCACCGGCGTGGTCGGCATTTACCTGTACACCGCGCCGAGCAACGGCGTGACTTATCAACGCGTGTGCTTCAGCGCCAAAGCGGTGAAACACCACCCGGACTATCAACTCGACGATGGCATCGTCGGCGCCAAGTGGTTGACCCGCAGCGAATTAATCGCCCAGCGCGACAACTGGCGCAGCGAGCTGATCATCCGCTGCATCGACGACTATCTGGCCGGCCATCACTTCAGTCTCGAACTGATCCGCCCTTCTCTTTAGCCTTGAGGCCGTGAGCCTGATAGAATCGCGTCCTTTTTCAAGACACTCATTGAATCCCTATGCGTGATCCAGCCCCTTCTGACACATCCAAGAAGCGCGTCATTGTCGGCATGTCCGGCGGCGTGGACTCTTCCGTTTCCGCTCTCCTGCTGATCGAGCAGGGTTACGAGGTGGAAGGCCTGTTCATGAAGAACTGGGAAGAAGACGACGGAACGGAATACTGCACCGCCATGGACGACCTGGCGGATGCCCAGGCCGTGTGCGACAAGATCGGCATCAAGCTGCACACCGCCAACTTCGCCGCCGAGTACTGGGACAACGTGTTCGAGCACTTCCTGGCCGAATACAAGGCCGGTCGCACCCCGAACCCGGACATCCTGTGCAACCGCGAGATCAAGTTCAAGGCGTTCCTCGACTACGCCATGATGCTTGGCGCCGACCTGATCGCCACCGGCCACTATGTGCGCCGTCGCGACATCGATGGTCGTACCGAACTGCTCAAGGGCCTCGATCCGAACAAGGACCAGAGCTATTTCCTGCACGCTGTCGGCGGCGAACAGATCGCCAAGACCCTGTTCCCGGTCGGTGAACTGGAAAAGCCGGAAGTGCGGGCAATTGCCGAGAAATACGAGCTGGCGACCGCCAAGAAAAAGGATTCCACCGGGATCTGCTTCATCGGCGAGCGACGTTTCAGCGACTTCCTCAAGCAATACCTGCCGGCGCAACCGGGCGAGATCAAGACCACCGAAGGCGAAGTCATCGGTCGTCACCACGGTTTGATGTACCACACCATCGGCCAGCGTCAGGGCCTGGGCATCGGCGGCCTGAAAGATGCCGGCGACGAGCCGTGGTACGTGCTGCGCAAGGATCTGGACACCAACGAGCTGATCGTCGGCCAAGGCAACAACCACCCGTGGCTGTTCTCCAGCGCCCTGCTCGCTTCGGAAATCTATTGGGTCAACCCGATCGACCTGAGCCAGCCGCTGCGCCTCACCGCCAAAGTGCGTTATCGCCAGAGCGATCAGGCCTGCACTCTGGAAAAAACCGCCAGCGGCTACCGCGCCGTGTTCGACGAACCACAACGCGCAGTGACCCCGGGCCAGTCCGTGGTGTTCTACGACGGTGAAATCTGCCTCGGTGGTGGCGTGATCGAAGTCGCCGAGCCGTGGAGCGGCCAGGCATGAGCCCGACTCAGGAGCAACTGACGGCGCTGGGCGGCGTGTTTCTCGCCGCCGTGCTGGTCGACCGCATTGCCAAGACCGGGCAGACCAGCGAGGCCGGCCTGAGCTGCATGCTCGGCAGCCTGCTGGTGCGCGACCCGAAAGACACACTGGATGTCTACGGTGGCGACGACCTCAATCTGCGCGAGGGTTATCGCGCATTGATCGGCGCTCTCGAGCGCGACCCGAGCACCCTGCAACGCGAGCCGCTGCGCTATGCCCTGTCGATGCTCGGCCTGGAACGCCAACTGGCCAAACGTGACGACATGCTCGACACCATCGGCAAGCGCCTGCCGCAGATCCAGTCGCAAGTCGAACACTTCGGCCCGGCCCACGAAAACGTGATTGCCGCCTGCGGTGCGCTGTATCAGGACACCCTGAGCACCCTGCGCCAGCGGATTCAGGTACATGGCGACATGCGCAACCTGCAGCAACCGAGCAACGCCTCGAAGATCCGCGCCCTGCTGCTGGCCGGCATCCGTTCGGCACGCCTGTGGCGACAGCTCGGCGGGCACCGCTGGCAGTTGGTGATCAGCCGGCGCAAGCTGCTCAAAGAGCTGTATCCGTTGATGCGCAGCGAGTAAATCGACGCGCAATAAAGTTTTGTAGTCTGTAGCGCGTAATACGCCGGTCAGTTGGCAACGGACCGGCGGATTTTTTCATGTATGATACGCGCCCCATTTCGTTGCCCGACTGTCCGAGAACACCCCATGCAGCTCTCTTCGCTCACTGCGGTTTCCCCTGTTGACGGCCGCTACGCCGGCAAAACCCAGGCCCTGCGCCCGATTTTCAGCGAGTACGGCCTGATCCGTGCCCGCGTCCTGGTTGAAGTGCGCTGGCTCCAGCGCCTGGCCGCCCACGCCGGTATCCCGGAAGTGCCAGCCTTCTCCGCCGAGGCCAACGCCGTTCTCAATGAACTGGCTGAAAACTTCTCGCTGGAGCACGCCGAGCGCGTCAAAGAGATCGAGCGCACCACCAACCACGACGTCAAGGCGATCGAATACCTGCTCAAGGAGCAGGCGGCCAAGCTGCCGGAGCTGGCCAAGGTCAGCGAGTTCATCCACTTTGCCTGCACCAGCGAAGACATCAACAACCTGTCCCACGCCCTGATGCTGCGCGAAGGCCGTGACGACGTGATGCTGCCGCTGATGCGCCAGACCGCCAACGCCATCCGCGAACTGGCGATCCGTTTCGCCGACGTGCCGATGCTGTCGCGCACCCACGGTCAGCCGGCCTCGCCGACCACCTTGGGCAAAGAACTGGCGAACGTGGTTTACCGTCTCGAGCGTCAGATCGCTCAAGTCGCTGCCGTGCCACTGCTGGGCAAGATCAACGGCGCCGTGGGCAACTACAACGCGCACCTGTCGGCCTACCCGCAGATCGACTGGGAAGCCAACGCCCGCGCCTTCATCGAAGACGAACTGGGTCTGGGCTTCAACCCGTACACCACGCAGATCGAGCCGCACGACTACATCGCCGAGCTGTTCGACGCGATCGCACGCTTCAACACCATCCTGATCGACTTCGACCGTGACATCTGGGGCTACATCTCCCTGGGTTATTTCAAGCAGCGCACCATCGCTGGCGAAATCGGTTCGTCGACCATGCCGCACAAGGTCAACCCGATCGACTTCGAAAACTCCGAAGGCAACCTGGGCATCGCCAACGCACTGTTCCAGCACCTGGCGAGCAAACTGCCGATCTCCCGCTGGCAGCGCGACCTGACCGACTCCACCGTACTGCGCAACCTCGGTGTGGGCTTCGCTCACAGCGTGATCGCCTACGAAGCCAGCCTCAAAGGCATCAGCAAACTGGAGCTCAACGAGCAGAAGATTGCTGCTGACCTCGACGCCTGCTGGGAAGTGCTGGCCGAGCCGATCCAGACTGTGATGCGCCGCTACAACATCGAAAACCCGTACGAAAAGCTGAAAGAACTGACCCGCGGCAAGGGCATCAGCCCGGAAGCGCTGCAGACTTTCATCGACGGCCTGGACATGCCAGCCGAAGCGAAAGCCGAGCTGAAACAGCTGACTCCGGCCAACTACATCGGCAACGCTGTAGCGCAAGCCAAACGCATCTGATTCACCGCTTGACCCGTTTGAGACGCCCGGCCGCGCCGGGCGTTTTTATTCCCGTCTGAAAAATGCTTTTTTTCAATAGGTTACACATGAATCCTGATACTCCTCTTCAACTTCTGGGCGGTCTCACGGCGCGCGAATTCATGCGCGATTACTGGCAGAAAAAGCCGCTGCTGATCCGTCAGGCCATTCCTGACTTCGAAAGCCCGATCGACGCCGATGAACTGGCCGGCCTGGCCCTGGAAGAAGAGGTCGAGTCGCGCCTGGTGATCGAGCACGGCGAGCGTCCGTGGGAGCTGCGTCGCGGCCCGTTCGCCGAAGACGAATTCAGCAAACTGCCGGAAAAAGAGTGGACGCTGCTGGTTCAGGCCGTTGATCAATTCGTCCCGGAAGTCAGCGAGCTGCTGGAAAACTTCCGCTTCCTGCCGAGCTGGCGCGTCGATGACGTGATGATCAGCTTCGCCGCCCCGGGTGGCAGCGTTGGTCCGCACTTCGACAACTACGACGTGTTCCTGCTGCAAGGCCACGGCCAGCGCAACTGGAAGATCGGCCAGATGTGCGACTCCGAGAGCCCGCTGCTGCAACACGCGGATCTGCGCATTCTCGCCGAATTCCACGAGACCGAAGAGTGGGTGCTGGAGCCGGGCGACATGCTCTACCTGCCGCCGCGCCTGGCTCACTGCGGTGTCGCCGTGGACAACTGCATGACCTACTCGGTTGGTTTCCGTGCGCCAAGCGCCTCTGAAGTGCTGACCCACTTCACCGACTTCCTCAGCCAGTTCCTGACTGACGAAGAACGCTACACCGACGCCGATGCGAAACCGGTCAGCGATGATCCACATCAGATCCAGCACGACGCACTCGGCCGCCTGAAAAGCCTGCTCGCCGAGCACATGAGCGACGAGCGCCTGCTGCTGACCTGGTTCGGCCAGTACATGACCGAGCCGCGCTACCCGGAACTGGTGGTCGGCCCGGAAGACGTTGAAGAAGATGACTTCCTCAATGCCCTGCAAGACGGCGCGGTGCTGATCCGCAACCCGAGTGCGCGCCTGGCCTGGTCGGAAGTCGATGACGACCTGCTGCTGTTCGCCAGCGGCCAGAGCCGTTACCTGCCGGGCAAGCTGCGCGAGCTGCTGAAGATGATCTGCGCCGCCGATGCGCTGCACGTCGACAACCTCGGCGAGTGGCTGAACGACGAAGACGGTCGCGGCCTGCTGTGCGAGCTGGTCAAACAAGGCAGCCTGGGATTTGCCGATGAATAAGATTCGCGTACGTGTCGCAGACTGGCAAAAGGACAACGCCGAGATCCGGCGCATTCGTGAAACGGTGTTCATCGCCGAACAATCGGTGCCACCCGAGCTTGAATGGGACGCCGATGACGCGACCGCCGTGCATTTTCTGGCGTTCGAAGGCGACTTTCCGATCGGCACCGCCCGCCTGCTGCCCGACGGGCACATTGGCCGGGTTTCGGTGCTGAAGGACTGGCGCGGCATGAAGGTAGGCGATGCGCTGATGCAAGCGGTCATCGCTGAAGCCGAAGCCCGTGGCCTGCAGCAGCAGATGCTCAGCGCCCAGGTACAAGCCACGGCGTTCTATGAGCGTCTGGGTTTCAGCCTGGTCAGCGAGGAATTCCTTGAAGCGGGGATTCCGCACGTCGATATGGTTCGCCATTCGGCCTGAGACCGCGGCGCGGCTTTCGCGAGCAAGCTCGCTCCCACAGTTGATCTGCATTAGACACAGATTGTGTGTCAGACAGAGATTCAATGTGGGAGCGAGCTTGCTCGCGAAGAGGCCAGCAAAAACACCACAAAACGCCCCGACATCAACCGATGCCGGGGCGTTTTGCTGTCTACGATTCAACTTGCCCCACCCCGGGCCGACAAACTGGCAATATCAAGCCTTTCGAAAGCGGAGATAACGGACATGTCCCTACGCACCCTGCTCACCACCCTGCTGCTCGGCTGCAGCCTGTCGGTGATGGCAGCCACAGAAATCGTGCCTCTCAAGTACCGCACCAGCGCCGACATGCTGCCCATGGCGCAGGACTTCATCGGCAAGGACGGCCAGGTCAGCGCCTATGGCAATCAACTGATCATCAAGGCCGAGCCGGACAAGATTCAGGAAGTCAAAGCGCTGATCACCCAGCTCGACACTGCGCCCAAGCGCCTGCTGATCACCGTCGATACCAACGAAAACAACCAACAGAACACTGGCGATCAACAAACCCGGATCATCAACTACAGCACCGCCAGCCGTGATGGCGGCATCCAGCAGATTCAGGCCAGCGAAGGCGCGCCGGCATTGATCCAGGTCGGCCAGAGCGTGCCGATCACCAGCAGCCAGAGCAATTCCTACGGCGATTACAGCAGCCAGACGCAATATCGCAACGTCACCCAGGGTTTCTACGTGACAGCCAGTGTTACCGGCGACATCGTTCATCTGGCGATCAGCACCAATCGTGACCAAATGAGCCAGGAACGTCCCGATGTAGTGAACGTGCAAAGTACCGACACAACCGTCAGCGGACGCTTGGGCGAATGGATCACCCTGGCCGGGGTGAACCGCGAAACCCAGGCCGACAAACAGGGCGCGACCCGCAGCTACTCGACTCAAGGCAGGGATGACATGACGCTGCGGGTCAAAGTCGATTCCCTGGACTAAAGCACCGAAAACTGACTGATTAGTCGTATTAGACGAAAGATGTAGTGCTTGAAAAAAAGCACTACAAAACGTTTGACGGGCCAAAAAAGCGAAGGCATGATGGCCTCGCTCCCGCTAATCAGAGGCCCTGGCAAGGGCCTTCGAAGCGATGTTCGCACCTACCCCGCGAACCGCTTCGTGTCTGTACCGCCCACAAGGTGTGTTTGACGAGGTTGTCGACTGGAACGAAGTTGTCCCGAGGGACGGAAGCGTTATTAGGTAACCCGGCACCACACTGATGTTCGTACCAAGGCCCACGACGCCTGAATGCGCCCGCAGTCCGCCTTTACCTGCTCACTTCCCCTCGAACCCATCGTTCATCCCGTCGCCTCCCCCGCCGAATCCGACTTGACCACCTAAGCTTCTGGTCAGCGAGCGCAGGAATTTTCCACCGCAGAACAACTTTTCATAAAGACGCGACGAGGTTTATCTCCATGGCACTGACACGCGAACAGCAAATTGCAGCCCTTGAAAAAGACTGGGCTGAAAACCCGCGCTGGAAAGGCGTGACTCGCACTTACTCCGCTGCTGACGTCGTCCGTCTGCGTGGCTCGGTTCAACCTGAGCACACTTTCGCGAAAATGGGCGCCGAGAAGCTGTGGAACCTGGTGACCCAGGGTGCCAAGCCGTCCTTCCGCCCAGAGAAAGATTTCGTCAACTGCATGGGCGCCCTGACCGGCGGCCAGGCTGTTCAGCAGGTCAAGGCCGGTATCCAGGCGATCTACCTGTCGGGCTGGCAGGTGGCTGCGGACAACAACTCCGCAGAATCGATGTACCCGGACCAGTCGCTGTACCCGGTGGACTCGGTGCCAACCGTGGTCAAGCGCATCAACAACTCGTTCCGTCGTGCCGACCAGATCCAGTGGAAAGCCGGCAAGAACCCTGGCGACGAAGGCTACATCGACTACTTCGCGCCAATCGTGGCTGACGCTGAAGCCGGTTTCGGCGGCGTGCTGAACGCCTACGAGCTGATGAAGAGCATGATCGAAGCAGGCGCCGCTGGCGTTCACTTCGAAGACCAACTGGCTTCCGTGAAGAAATGCGGTCACATGGGCGGCAAGGTACTGGTTCCGACTCAGGAAGCGGTACAGAAGCTGACCGCTGCACGCCTGGCGGCTGACGTTGCCGGTACGCCGACCATCATCCTGGCCCGCACCGACGCCAACGCGGCTGACCTGCTGACTTCCGATTGCGACCCGTACGACCAGCCGTTCGTGACTGGCGAACGTACTCAGGAAGGTTTCTACAAGGTACGTGCCGGTCTGGATCAAGCGATCGCACGTGGCCTGGCTTACGCGCCTTACGCCGACCTGATCTGGTGCGAAACCGCCAAACCGGATCTGGAAGAAGCCCGCCGCTTCGCTGAAGCGATCAAGAAGGAATACCCGGACCAACTGCTGTCGTACAACTGCTCGCCTTCCTTCAACTGGAAGAAAAACCTGGACGACGCGACCATCGCCAAGTTCCAGCGCGAACTGTCCGCCATGGGTTACAAGCACCAGTTCATCACCCTGGCCGGCATTCACAACATGTGGCACAGCATGTTCAACCTGGCGCACGACTACGCCCGCAACGACATGACTGCCTACGTGAAGCTGCAAGAGCAGGAATTCGCTGACGCCGCCAAGGGTTACACCTTCGTGGCTCACCAGCAGGAAGTGGGCACCGGCTACTTCGACGACATGACCACCGTGATTCAGGGTGGCTCGTCGTCGGTGACCGCGCTGACCGGTTCGACCGAAGAAGAACAGTTCCACTGATTCGGCTTCGCTGAGCAAACGGCCTTTGCGGATCGGATGGAAAGCTAACCGCAAAGCCGCAGACTGACGCCCCGACTGGTTCGGGGCGTTTTTTTGCCCGCCGATTTCCCAAAGACCACAACCCCCCCCCTGTAGGAGTGAGCCTGCTCGCGATAGCGGTGGGTCAGTCAATGCATGTGCTAGCTGACAAACCGCTATCGCGAGCAGGCTCACTCCTACAGGGATCGACGCCGCCCGGACAAAAACATTGATCCAGAGCGGTACAGATGGCAGAAAAATCAGCTAAAACTGGCGCCACCGCTACTTGCAGTAACAGGCATATAAGACAACTTCCTGATTACTGCACCGCTAAACAGTTACAAAACCACTCCAAACGATATCAATTATCATTTAGCAGCAACTATGTTCGTTACATTTCCTACAAAACATAATTCGCGGAAACCCGGCTAATGCCCGCACTGCATGGGCTACAGGGCATTGGAGGTGCGCTATGTCCTTATTCCAATAAATAATTTCGCTATAGGAATTTTACTTGCCGGGTGTTTAGCCATAAAATCAGCGCGATTGATTGCTGCGACATATCGTCACTGCCTTATTTCTTTATCAAGCTCAGAGACCTTTGCTCTCTGTTAAGGATTACCAGCATGCCCGAAGCGACAGGACTCATGGCCCACAACTGGGGCTTTGCCATTTTCCTTCTGGGTGTAGTCGGCCTGTGTGCCTTCATGCTCGGCGTCTCCAGCCTCCTCGGGTCAAAAGCCTGGGGCCGCAGCAAAAACGAACCGTTCGAGTCCGGCATGCTACCTACCGGTGGCGCCCGCTTGCGGCTCTCAGCCAAATTCTATCTGGTCGCGATGCTGTTCGTGATCTTCGATATCGAAGCCCTCTTTCTCTTTGCATGGTCTGTGTCCGTCCGCGAAAGCGGCTGGACCGGATTCGTCGAAGCTCTCGTTTTCATAGCAATTCTGTTGGCAGGTCTTGTCTACCTGTTCCGAGTGGGCGCCCTTGACTGGGCTCCGGAAGCTCGTCGCAAGCGGCAGGCGAAGCTGAAACAATGAGGCTTTGGCAATGCAATACAATCTCACCAGAATCGACCCCGATGCTCCTAACGAGCAGTATCCGATTGGCGAACGGGAAACCGTTTCCGATCCGTTAGAGGATCAAGTTCACAAAAACATTTTCATGGGCAAGCTCGAAGACGTGCTGAGTGGCGCGGTCAACTGGGGGCGTAAAAACTCCCTGTGGCCGTACAACTTCGGCCTTTCGTGCTGCTACGTGGAAATGACCACCGCCTTCACGGCGCCCCACGACATCGCGCGCTTTGGCGCCGAAGTGATCCGGGCATCACCGCGTCAGGCCGACTTCATGGTTATCGCCGGTACCTGCTTCATCAAGATGGCGCCGATCATTCAGCGTCTCTACGAGCAAATGCTCGAGCCGAAGTGGGTTATCTCCATGGGTTCGTGCGCCAACTCCGGTGGCATGTACGACATCTACTCCGTGGTTCAAGGGGTGGACAAGTTCCTGCCCGTGGACGTCTACGTACCTGGCTGCCCGCCTCGTCCAGAAGCATTCCTTCAAGGCTTGATGCTGTTGCAGGAATCGATTGGACAGGAGCGTCGTCCGCTTTCCTGGGTCGTTGGCGACCAAGGCGTTTATCGCGCCGACATGCCTTCGCAAAAGGAACAGCGCCGCGAACAGCGAATCGCAGTCACCAACCTGCGCAGCCCTGACGAAGTCTGATCCAGTCTGTTTCAAAGAAACGAGAAGCTGGCTTCATTCTTTACGTTGACCGAAAGCGAAAAAATAACCATGACTACAGGCAGCGCTCTGTACATCCCGCCTTATAAGGCAGACGACCAGGATGTGGTCGTCGAATTGAACAACCGTTTTGGCGCCGAAGCGTTCACCGCTCAGTCGACCCGCACCGGCATGCCGGTGCTGTGGGTGGCGCGCGCCAGACTTGTCGAAGTCCTGACCTTCCTGCGCAACCTGCCCAAGCCGTACGTCATGCTCTATGACCTGCACGGCGTGGACGAGCGTCTGCGCACCAAGCGTCAAGGGCTGCCATCGGGCGCCGACTTCACCGTGTTCTATCACCTCATGTCGCTTGAGCGTAATAGTGACGTGATGATCAAAGTCGCCTTGTCCGAAAGCGACCTGAGCTTGCCGACCGTCACCAGCATCTGGCCGAACGCCAACTGGTACGAGCGTGAAGTCTGGGACATGTTCGGCATCGACTTCAAAGGCCACCCGCACCTGTCGCGCATCATGATGCCGCCGACCTGGGAAGGTCACCCGCTGCGCAAGGACTTCCCGGCGCGCGCCACCGAATTCGATCCGTTCAGCCTCAACCTCGCCAAGCAGCAGCTTGAGGAAGAAGCCGCGCGCTTCCGTCCTGAAGACTGGGGCATGAAGCGTTCCGGGGCCAACGAGGACTACATGTTCCTCAACCTGGGCCCGAACCACCCTTCGGCGCACGGTGCGTTCCGCATCATTCTGCAACTCGATGGCGAAGAGATCGTCGACTGCGTACCGGACATCGGTTACCACCACCGTGGTGCCGAGAAGATGGCAGAGCGTCAGTCCTGGCACAGTTTCATCCCGTACACCGACCGTATCGACTACCTCGGCGGCGTGATGAACAACCTGCCGTACGTGCTCTCGGTCGAGAAGCTGGCCGGCATCAAGGTCCCGGAGAAGGTCGACGTCATCCGCATCATGATGGCCGAGTTCTTCCGGATCACCAGCCACCTGCTGTTCCTGGGGACCTACATCCAGGACGTCGGCGCCATGACCCCGGTGTTCTTCACCTTCACCGACCGCCAGAAGGCGTACACGGTGATCGAAGCCATTACCGGTTTCCGTCTGCACCCGGCCTGGTACCGCATCGGTGGCGTCGCCCACGACCTGCCGCGCGGCTGGGACAAACTGGTGAAAGACTTCGTTGAATGGCTGCCAAAACGCCTCGACGAATACACCAAGGCTGCCCTGCAGAACAGCATCCTCAAAGGCCGGACCATCGGCGTCGCGCAGTACAACACCAAAGAAGCCCTGGAATGGGGCGTCACCGGTGCCGGCCTGCGTTCGACCGGTTGCGACTTCGACCTGCGTAAAGCGCGTCCATACTCCGGCTACGAGAACTTCGAGTTCGAAGTACCGCTGGCCGCCAACGGCGATGCCTACGATCGCTGCATGGTCCGCGTCGAAGAAATGCGCCAGAGCATCAAGATCATCGACCAGTGCATGCGCAACATGCCGGAAGGCCCGTACAAGGCGGATCACCCGCTGACCACGCCGCCGCCGAAAGAGCGCACGCTGCAGCACATCGAAACCCTGATCACGCACTTCCTGCAAGTTTCGTGGGGCCCGGTCATGCCGGCCAACGAATCCTTCCAGATGATCGAAGCGACCAAGGGCATCAACAGTTATTACCTGACGAGCGACGGCGGCACCATGAGCTACCGTACCCGGATCCGCACTCCGAGCTTCCCGCACCTGCAACAGATCCCTTCGGTGATCAAAGGCAGCATGGTCGCGGACTTGATTGCGTACCTGGGTAGTATCGACTTCGTTATGGCCGACGTGGACCGCTAAGCATGAACAGCACGCTTATCCAGACAGACCGTTTCACCTTGAGTGAAACCGAGCGCTCGGCCATCGAGCACGAGCTGCATCACTACGAAGACCCGCGCGCGGCGTCGATCGAAGCCCTGAAGATCGTTCAGAAAGAACGCGGCTGGGTGCCGGATGGCGCCCTGTACGCGATCGGCGAGATCCTCGGCATCCCGGCCAGCGACGTTGAAGGCGTGGCGACGTTCTACAGCCAGATCTTCCGTCAGCCGGTCGGCCGCCACATCATTCGCGTCTGCGACAGCATGGTCTGCTACATCGGCGGCCACGAGTCGGTGGTCAGCGAAATCCAGAACAATCTGGGCATCGGCCTGGGTCAGACCACCGCCGACGGTCGTTTCACCCTGCTGCCTGTCTGCTGCCTCGGCAACTGCGACAAGGCACCGGCGCTGATGATCGACGACGACACCTTTGGCGACGTGCAGCCTGCTGGCGTGGCCAAACTGCTCGAGGGCTACGTATGACCCTGACATCTTTCGGTCCTGCCAACCGCATCAAGCGTTCGGCCGAGACTCACCCGCTGACCTGGCGTCTGCGTGACGACGGCGAAGCCGTGTGGCTCGACGAATACCAGGCCAAGAACGGTTACGCCGCTGCGCGCAAAGCCTTCGCCGACATGGCTCAGGACGACATCGTCCAGACCGTGAAAGACGCAGGCTTGAAAGGCCGCGGCGGTGCAGGCTTCCCCACTGGCGTGAAGTGGGGCCTGATGCCCAAGGACGAATCCATCAACATCCGCTACCTGCTGTGCAACGCGGATGAAATGGAACCGAACACCTGGAAAGACCGCATGCTGATGGAGCAACTGCCCCATCTGCTGATCGAAGGCATGCTGATCAGTGCCCGCGCACTGAAAACCTACCGTGGCTACATCTTCCTGCGTGGCGAGTACACCACCGCCGCCAAGCACCTCAACCGTGCCGTGGAAGAAGCCAAGGCGGCAGGCCTGCTGGGCAAGAACATTCTGGGCAGCGGCTTCGATTTCGAGCTGTTCGTCCACACCGGCGCCGGGCGTTACATCTGCGGTGAAGAAACCGCACTGATCAACTCCCTTGAAGGCCGCCGCGCCAACCCGCGCTCCAAGCCGCCCTTCCCTGCCGCCGTTGGCGTGTGGGGCAAGCCGACCTGCGTGAACAACGTTGAAACCCTGTGCAACGTGCCGGCGATCATTGCCGACGGCGTTGACTGGTACAAATCGTTGGCCCGCGAAGGTAGCGAAGACATGGGCACCAAGCTCATGGGCTTCTCCGGCAAGGTCAAGAATCCGGGCCTGTGGGAACTGCCATTCGGCGTTACCGGGCGCGAGCTGTTCGAAGACTACGCCGGCGGCATGCGCGACGGTTACAAGCTCAAGGCCTGGCAGCCAGGTGGCGCCGGTACCGGTTTCCTTCTGCCGGAACACCTCGACGCACAGATGTACGCCGGCGGCATCGCCAAAGTGGGTACCCGGATGGGTACCGGCCTGGCGATGGCGGTGGACGACAGCGTCAACATGGTCTCCCTGCTGCGCAACATGGAGCAGTTCTTCGCCCGCGAGTCGTGCGGCTTCTGCACCCCGTGCCGTGATGGTCTGCCATGGAGCGTCAAGCTCTTGATGGCCATCGAAGAAGGCCGTGGTCAGCCAGGCGATATCGAGACCCTGCTGGGTCTGGTCGGCTTCCTCGGCCCAGGCAAGACCTTCTGTGCTCACGCACCGGGTGCCGTGGAGCCGTTGGGCAGTGCCATCAAATACTTCCGTCCAGAGTTCGAAGCCGGTATCGCGCCTGCAAGCGCCGCCGTCCCGCCTCTGGCAAGGCCGATCGTAGTCGGCGCGTAAACGCTTAAAAGGCGAAGGGTCCGTGCCCTTCGCCTTTCGTCCGATGACGCCTTTCGGGGCTGACTGGATTCGGACGGATAACAAGATTCCATTAGCCACGCCCGCTGACACCGGGCCAACGAAGACCTTTGAACCATGGCCACTATCCACGTAGACGGCAAAGCGCTCGAAGTCGACGGGGCAGACAACCTGTTACAGGCATGTCTGTCGCTGGGCCTCGACATCCCTTATTTCTGCTGGCACCCCGCACTTGGTAGCGTCGGGGCCTGCCGCCAGTGCGCGGTCAAGCAGTACACCGACGAGAACGACACCCGTGGTCGCATCGTCATGTCCTGCATGACGCCTGCCACCGACAACACCTGGATCTCCATCGACGATGAAGAATCCAAGGCGTTCCGCGCCAGTGTTGTCGAATGGCTGATGACCAACCACCCGCACGACTGCCCTGTGTGCGAAGAAGGCGGTCACTGCCACCTGCAAGACATGACGGTGATGACCGGCCACAACGAGCGCCGTTATCGCTTCACCAAGCGCACCCACCAGAACCAGCAACTGGGCCCGTTCATTTCCCACGAAATGAACCGCTGCATCGCCTGCTACCGCTGCGTGCGTTTCTACAAGGACTACGCCGGCGGCACCGACCTCGGTGTATTCGGCGCCCACGACAACGTGTACTTCGGTCGCGTTGAAGACGGCACCCTCGAAAGCGAATTCTCCGGCAACCTCACCGAGGTCTGCCCGACCGGTGTGTTCACCGACAAGACTCACTCCGAGCGCTACAACCGTAAATGGGACATGCAGTTCTCGCCGAGCATCTGCCATGGCTGCTCCAGCGGTTGCAACATCTCCCCGGGCGAGCGTTATGGCGAACTGCGTCGCATCGAAAACCGTTTCAACGGTTCGGTGAACCAGTACTTCCTGTGCGACCGCGGCCGCTTCGGTTATGGCTACGTCAACCGCACCGACCGTCCACGTCAGCCAATGCTGGCCGACGGCACCAAGCTGGGTCTGGATCAGGCGCTGGACAAGGCGGCCGATCTGCTGCGCGGGCGCAACATCGTCGGTATCGGTTCGCCACGCGCCAGCCTCGAAAGCAACTACGCGCTGCGTGAGCTGGTCGGCGCCGAGCACTTCTACTCCGGTATCGAAGCCTCCGAGCTGGAGCGCATCCGTCTGGTCCTGCAAGTGCTCAAAGACAGCCCGCTGCCCGTGCCGAACATGCGCGACATCGAAGACCACGACGCTGTGTTCGTCCTCGGTGAAGACCTGACCCAGACCGCCGCCCGTATGGCGCTGTCCCTGCGTCAGTCGGTCAAGGGCAAAGCTGAAGACATGGCCGAAGCCATGCGCGTTCAGCCGTGGCTCGATGCTGCGGTGAAGAACATCGGTCAGCACGAACTGAACCCGCTGTTCATCGCCAGCCTGGCCGAAACCAAGCTCGACGACATCGCTGAAGAATGCGTTCACGCCGCTCCCGACGATCTGGCGCGTATCGGTTTCGCCGTGGCTCACGCTCTGGACGCCAGCGCCCCGGCCGTTGAAGGTCTGGACGCGGAAGCCGAGGAGCTGGCCAAGCGCATTGCCGACGCCCTGCTCGCGGCCAAACGTCCGCTGATCATCGCCGGTACTTCGCTGGGCTCCAAAGCCTTGATCGAAGCGGCGGCGAACATCGCCAAAGCCCTGAAGCTGCGCGAGAAGAACGGTTCGATCAGCCTGATCGTGCCGGAAGCCAACAGCCTTGGCCTGGCCATGCTCGGTGGCGAATCGGTCGACGCGGCGCTGCAAGCCGTGATCGATGGCAAGGCCGACGCCATCGTCGTGCTGGAAAACGATCTGTACACCCGCACCTCGAAAGCCAAGGTCGATGCCGCGCTGAACGCTGCGAAAGTCGTGATCGTTGCCGACCACCAGAAGACCGCCACCACCGACCGCGCGCAACTGGTTCTGCCAGCGGCGAGCTTCGCTGAAGGCGACGGTACGCTGGTCAGCCAGGAAGGTCGCGCCCAGCGCTTCTTCCAGGTTTTCGATCCGCAATACATGGATGCGAGCATTCTGGTTCACGAAGGCTGGCGCTGGCTGCACGCCCTGCGCTCGACCCTGCTGAACCAGCCGATCGACTGGACGCAACTCGACCACGTCACCGCTGCCGTGGCTTCGAGCACCGAGCAACTGGCACGTATCGTCGACGCCGCACCGTCTGCCGCGTTCCGCATCAAGGGTCTGAAACTGGCGCGTGAGCCGCTGCGTTATTCCGGTCGCACCGCGATGCGCGCCGACATCAGCGTTCACGAACCGCGCACCCCGCAAGACAAAGACACCGCGTTTGCCTTCTCCATGGAAGGTTACTCGGGCTCTGCCGAACCGCGTCAGCAGGTGCCGTTTGCCTGGTCGCCGGGCTGGAACTCGCCGCAAGCCTGGAACAAGTTCCAGGACGAAGTCGGTGGTCACCTGCGTGCTGGCGACCCGGGCACCCGCCTGATCGAAAGCACCGGCGATTCGCTGAACTGGTTCGCCGCTGCTCCGCGCGCATTCAACCCGGCGCCGGGCACCTGGCAGGCCGTGCCGTTCTACCACCTGTTCGGCAGCGACGAAAACTCGTCGAAAGCCGCGCCGGTGCAGGAACGCATCCCGGCTCCGTACGTGGCGCTGGCCAAATCCGAAGCGGATCGCCTGGGCGTCAACGACGGTGCTCTGCTGAGCCTGAACGTGGCCGGCCAGACCCTGCGTCTGCCGCTGCGCATCAATGAAGAACTGGGCGCTGGTCTGGTGGCCTTGCCTGCGGGCATCGCCGGCATTCCACCGGCATTCGCCGGCCTGTCCGTCGACGGTCTGCAGGAGGCAGCGCAATGACCTGGTTCACCCCTGAAGTGATCGATGTGATCCTGACGGTCATCAAAGCCATCGTGATTCTGCTGGCCGTCGTGGTCGCGGGCGCGTTGCTCAGCTTTGTCGAACGTCGCCTGCTGGGCTGGTGGCAGGACCGTTACGGTCCGAACCGCGTTGGCCCGTTCGGCATGTTCCAGATCGCCGCCGACATGCTGAAGATGTTCTTCAAGGAAGACTGGACTCCGCCGTTTGCCGACAAGGTGATTTTCACCCTGGCACCGGTGGTGGCCATGTCCGCCCTGCTGATCGCCTTTGCGATCATCCCGATCACCCCGACCTGGGGCGTGGCGGATCTGAACATCGGCCTGCTGTTCTTCTTCGCCATGGCCGGTCTGTCGGTCTACGCGGTGCTGTTCGCCGGCTGGTCGAGCAACAACAAGTTCGCCCTGCTCGGCAGCTTGCGTGCCTCGGCGCAGACCGTGTCCTACGAAGTGTTCATGGGCCTGTCCCTGATGGGCATCGTGGTGCAGGTCGGCTCGTTCAACATGCGCGACATCGTCGAGTACCAGGCGCAGAACCTGTGGTTCATCATTCCGCAGTTCTTCGGCTTCTGTACCTTCTTCATCGCTGGCGTGGCCGTGACTCACCGTCACCCGTTCGACCAGCCGGAAGCGGAACAGGAACTGGCCGACGGTTACCACATTGAATACGCCGGTATGAAATGGGGCATGTTCTTCGTCGGTGAATACATCGGCATCATCCTGATCTCGGCGCTGCTGGTCACCCTGTTCTTCGGTGGCTGGCACGGTCCGTTCGGCATCCTGCCGCAACTGTCCTTCGTCTGGTTCGCACTGAAGACCGCGTTCTTCATCATGCTGTTCATCCTGCTGCGCGCTTCCATCCCGCGTCCGCGTTATGACCAGGTGATGGATTTCAGCTGGAAATTCTGCCTGCCACTGACCCTGATCAATTTGCTGATAACCGCTGCGGTTGTGTTGTGGAACACACCTGCGGTTGCGGTTCAGTGAGGATTTGACCCATGTTCAAATATATTGGCGACATCGTTAAGGGTACCGGTACCCAGTTGCGCAGCCTGGTCATGGTCTTCGGCCATGGCTTCCGCAAGCGCGACACCCTGCAATACCCGGAAGAGCCGGTCTACCTGCCGCCACGCTACCGTGGTCGCATCGTCCTGACCCGCGACCCCGATGGCGAAGAGCGTTGCGTAGCCTGCAACCTGTGCGCCGTGGCTTGCCCGGTAGGTTGCATCTCGCTGCAGAAAGCTGAAACCGAAGACGGTCGCTGGTACCCGGACTTCTTCCGTATCAACTTCTCGCGCTGCATTTTCTGCGGTCTCTGCGAGGAAGCCTGTCCGACCACCGCAATCCAGTTGACCCCGGATTTCGAGATGGCCGAGTTCAAACGTCAGGACCTGGTGTACGAGAAAGAAGATCTGCTGATCTCCGGCCCCGGCAAAAACCCTGATTACAACTTCTATCGTGTTGCAGGTATGGCAATCGCTGGCAAGCCGAAAGGCTCTGCGCAGAACGAAGCCGAACCGATCAACGTGAAGAGCTTGCTGCCTTAAGGAAGAACGATGGAATTCGCTTTCTATTTCGCATCGGGTATCGCGGTGGTGTCCACGCTTCGTGTGGTCACCAACACCAACCCTGTGCACGCCCTGCTCTACCTGATCATCTCGTTGATCGCCGTGGCCATGACCTTCTTCGCACTCGGCGCACCGTTCGCCGGCGTGCTGGAAGTGATCGCCTACGCCGGCGCCATCATGGTGCTGTTCGTGTTCGTGGTGATGATGCTGAACCTGGGTCCCGCCTCGGTTCAGCAGGAACGCACCTGGCTCAAGCCCGGTATCTGGGCCGGGCCGGTGATTCTCGCTGCCCTGCTGCTGGCCGAACTGCTGTATGTGCTGTTCGCTCACCAGAGCGGCCAGGCCATCGGCCACACCACCGTCGACGCAAAAGCCGTGGGCGTCAGCCTGTTCGGTCCGTATCTGCTGGTGGTCGAACTCGCCTCGATGCTGCTGCTCGCCGCAGCCGTCACGGCGTTCCATTTGGGCCGTAACGAGGCGAAGGAGTAAGACATGCCTGCTATCCCTCTCGAACATGGATTGGCCGTTGCCGGGATCCTGTTCTGCCTTGGTCTGGTCGGCCTGATGGTCCGCCGCAACATTTTGTTCGTGTTGATGAGTCTGGAAGTGATGATGAACGCCTCTGCACTGGCCTTCATCGTTGCAGGCGCCCGTTGGGGCCAACCGGATGGACAGATCATGTTCATCCTGGTGATCAGCCTGGCAGCCGCCGAGGCCAGTATTGGCCTGGCGATCCTGCTGCAACTGTATCGCCGCTTCCACACGCTCGATATCGACGCTGCCAGTGAGATGCGCGGATGAACCTAATCTTTCTGACTTTTGTATTCCCTCTGATCGGTTTCCTGCTGCTGTCGTTCTCCCGTGGACGCTGGTCGGAAAACCTCTCGGCGCTGATCGGCGTGGGTTCCATTGGCTTGTCGGCGATTGTCGCCGCCTACGTCATCTGGCAATTCAACGTCGCGCCGCCCGAAGGCGGTCACTACACCCTGGTGCTGTGGAAGTGGATGGCGGTCGAAGGCTTCAAGCCTGACTTCGCTCTCTACGTCGACGGTCTGTCGATCACCATGCTCGGCGTGGTGGTGGGCGTAGGTTTCCTGATCCACCTGTTCGCGTCCTGGTACATGCGCGGCGAAGCGGGTTACTCGCGCTTCTTCTCGTACACCAACCTGTTTATCGCCAGCATGCTGTTCCTGGTGCTCGGCGATAACCTGTTGTTCCTGTACTTCGGCTGGGAAGGCGTGGGTCTGTGCTCGTACCTGTTGATCGGTTTCTACTACAGCAACCGCAACAACGGTAACGCCGCACTCAAGGCTTTCATCGTGACCCGGATCGGTGACGTGTTCATGGCCATCGGCCTGTTCATCCTGTTCCAGCAAGTGGGCACGTTGAACATCCAGGAACTGCTGGTGCTGGCACCGCAGAAATTCCAGGTCGGCGACTTCTGGATCACCCTGGCGACCCTGATGCTGCTGGGTGGTGCCGTCGGTAAATCGGCGCAACTGCCACTGCAAACCTGGCTTGCGGACGCAATGGCCGGTCCGACCCCGGTGTCGGCACTGATCCACGCTGCAACCATGGTGACCGCCGGTGTCTACCTGATCGCCCGTACCCACGGTCTGTTCACCCTGGCGCCGGAAATCCTCCACCTGGTCGGCATCGTCGGTGGTGTGACGCTGGTTCTGGCGGGTTTCGCCGCACTGGTACAAACCGACATCAAACGTATCCTCGCCTACTCGACCATGAGCCAGATCGGCTACATGTTCCTGGCGCTGGGCGTTGGTGCCTGGGATGGCGCGATTTTCCACCTGATGACCCACGCCTTCTTCAAGGCCCTGCTGTTCCTTGCGTCCGGTGCGGTGATCGTTGCCTGCCACCACGAGCAGAACATCTTCAAGATGGGCGGTCTGTGGAAAAAGCTGCCACTGGCCTACGCCAGCTTCATCGTCGGTGGTGCTGCACTGGCCGCCCTGCCACTGGTCACCGCCGGTTTCTACTCCAAGGACGAAATCCTCTGGGAAGCATTCGCCAGCGGCCATAACGGTCTGTTGTACGCCGGTCTGGTCGGTGCGTTCATGACTTCGCTGTACACCTTCCGCCTGATCTTCATCACGTTCCACGGTGAAGCCAAGACTGAAGCCCACGCCGGTCACGGCATCGCTCACTGGCTGCCACTGTCGGTACTGATCGTGCTGTCGACGTTCGTCGGCGCCATGATCGTCCCACCGCTGCACGGCGTACTGCCGGAAAGCGTTGGGCATGCCGGTGGCGAAGCCAAGCACAGTCTGGAAATCGCTTCGGGCGCCATCGCCCTGGCCGGTATCCTGCTGGCGGCCCTGCTGTTCCTCGGCAAGCGTCGCTTCGTGACGGCAATCGCCAACAGCGGCATCGGCCGTTTCCTTTCGGCCTGGTGGTTCGCTGCCTGGGGCTTCGACTGGATCTACGACAAACTGTTCGTCAAGCCGTACCTTGCGATCAGCCATGTACTGCGCAGAGACCCGCTCGACCAGACCATCGGTCTGATCCCGCGTATGGCCAAAGGCGGTCACACCGCCCTGAGCCGCACCGAGACCGGTCAACTGCGTTGGTATGCCGCCTCGATGGCTGCTGGTGCCGTGCTGGTAATCGGCGCCATCGTGCTGGTAGCGGTCTGATATGAACCTTGCGAATTTGCGAAAGGAAACGAGCCCGTCATGATTCTGCCTTGGCTAATCCTGATCCCCTTCATCGGCGGCCTGCTGTGCTGGATGGGTGAGCGCTTCGGCGCTACCCTCCCCCGCTGGATTGCGCTGTTGACCATGACCCTGGAACTCGCCCTCGGCCTCTGGCTGTGGGCCCACGGTGACTATTCATTTGCTCCGGCGCCTGGCGCCGATCCGACCTGGGCGCTTGAGTTCAAGCACGTCTGGATCCAGCGCTTCGGCATCAACGTGCACCTGGCCCTCGACGGCCTGTCGCTGTTGATGATCCTGCTGACCGGCCTGCTGGGTATCCTCTCGGTACTCTGCTCGTGGAAAGAGATTCAACGTCACGTTGGCTTCTTCCACCTGAACCTGATGTGGATCCTGGGCGGCGTGGTCGGCGTGTTCCTCGCCCTCGACCTGTTCATGTTCTTCTTCTTCTGGGAAATGATGCTGGTGCCGATGTACTTCCTCATCGCGCTCTGGGGTCACAGTTCTTCGGACGGCAAGAAAACCCGGATCTACGCAGCGACCAAGTTCTTCATCTTCACTCAGGCTTCCGGCCTGATCATGCTGGTGGCGATCCTCGGTCTGGTGCTGGTCAACTTCAACAACACTGGCGTGATTACCTTCAACTACGCCGACCTGTTGAAGACCAAGATGTCGATGACCACCGAGTACATCCTGATGCTCGGCTTCTTCATCGCCTTCGCGGTCAAGCTGCCCGTGGTGCCGTTCCACTCCTGGCTGCCTGATGCCCACGCCCAGGCGCCGACTGCCGGTTCCGTCGACCTCGCCGGTATCCTGCTGAAAACCGCGGCCTACGGTCTGCTGCGTTTCGCCCTGCCGCTGTTCCCGAATGCTTCGGCCGAGTTCGCGCCGATCGCCATGACCCTCGGTCTGATCGGGATCTTCTACGGTGCGTTCCTCGCTTTCGCGCAAACCGACATCAAGCGTCTGATCGCCTTTTCGTCCGTTTCCCACATGGGCTTCGTACTGATCGGCATCTACTCCGGCAGCCAACTGGCACTGCAAGGTGCAGTGATCCAGATGCTGGCGCACGGTCTGTCGGCCGCGGCACTGTTTATCCTCAGCGGTCAGCTGTACGAGCGTCTGCACACCCGTGACATGCGTGAGATGGGCGGTCTGTGGTCGCGTATCGCTTACCTGCCGGCGATCAGCCTGTTCTTTGCCGCCGCCTCGCTGGGTCTGCCGGGTACCGGTAACTTCGTCGGCGAGTTCCTGATCCTGATCGGTACGTTCGCCAGTGCGCCATGGATCACCGCGATTGCCACCTCCGGTCTGGTGTTCGGTTCGGTCTACTCGCTGATCATGATCCACCGTGCCTACTTCGGTCCGTCGAAATCGGATTCGATCCTGCACGGCATGGACGGTCGCGAACTGATCATGGTGCTGGGCCTTGCGGTGCTGCTGATTTACCTCGGCGTTTACCCGCAACCGTTCCTCGACACTTCCGCCGCCACGATGCATGGCGTGCAGCAGTGGCTCGGCACCGCCTTCACTCAACTCGCTTCGGCCCGGTAAGAGCGCTATGGAATTCACGATTCAACACTTTATTGCGCTTGCGCCACTGTTGATCACCAGCCTCACCATTATCGTGGTGATGCTGGCAATCGCCTGGCGCCGCAACCACTCGCAGACCTTCCTGATCTCGGTCGCCGGTCTGAACCTGGCCTTGCTGTCGATCCTGCCAGCCCTGAAAGTCGCGCCTCTGGCCGTGACGCCACTGCTGCAAGTCGACACCTTCGCCTGCCTGTACATGGCGCTGATCCTGGTCGCCACCCTCGCCTGTGTAACCCTCGCCCACGCCTACCTCGGCGATGGCGGTTCGGGTTACCCGGGCAACCGTGAAGAACTGTACCTGCTGATCCTGATGGCCGCCGCCGGTGGTCTGGTTCTGGTCAGCGCGCAGCACCTGGCCGGCTTGTTCATCGGTCTGGAACTGCTGTCGGTGCCGGTCTACGGTCTGGTGGCTTATGCCTTCTTCAACAAGCGTTCGCTGGAAGCCGGCATCAAGTACATGGTGCTGTCGGCCGCCGGTTCCGCGTTCCTGTTGTTCGGTATGGCCCTGCTCTACGCTGACGCCGGCACCCTGAGCTTCAACGGTATCGGTCAGGCGCTGGCCACCACCAACCTGCCGAGCTCGCTGGCGCAGTTGGGTCTGGGCATGATGCTGATCGGTCTGGCGTTCAAGCTGTCGCTGGTACCGTTCCACCTGTGGACCCCGGACGTCTACGAAGGTGCTCCGGCACCGGTGGCCGCGTTCCTCGCCACGGCGTCGAAGGTTGCCGTGTTCGCGGTGATGGTGCGTCTGTTCCAGATCTCCCCTGCTGCCAGCAGTGGCGTGCTGAGCGACGTGCTGAGCGTGATCGCCATCGCCTCGATCCTGTTCGGTAACCTGCTGGCCCTGACCCAGAGCAACCTCAAGCGTCTGCTCGGTTACTCGTCCATTGCGCACTTCGGCTACCTGCTGATTGCCCTGGTGGCGAGCAAGGGTCTGGCGGTGGAAGCCATCGGCGTGTACCTGGTTACTTATGTGATCACCAGCCTCGGCGCGTTCGGCGTGATCACTCTGATGTCGTCGCCGTACAACGGCCGTGACGCCGACGCGCTGTACGAGTACCGCGGCCTGTTCTGGCGCCGTCCGTACCTGACCGCCGTTCTGACCGTGATGATGCTGTCCCTGGCCGGTATCCCGCTGACCGCTGGCTTCATCGGCAAGTTCTACATCATCGCTACCGGCGTCGAGTCGCACCAATGGTGGCTGGTCGGTTCGCTGGTACTGGGCAGCGCCATCGGCGTGTTCTACTACCTGCGCGTGATGGTCACCCTGTACCTGATCGAACCGAACCTGCGCCGCCACGACGCCCAGCTGCACTGGGAACAGAAGGCTGGCGGCGTAATGCTGCTGGCCATCGCCCTGGTCGCTTTCTTCCTGGGTGTGTACCCGCAGCCATTGCTGACCTTGGTTCAGCAGGCGGGTCTGGCGGGCTGATTGCTCGGCTGGCTACACATGAAAACGGCACCTTCGGGTGCCGTTTTTGTTTTTGCGGGGTTCATCCAGCAACAAATACCTGTGGCGAGGGAGCTTGCTTCCGCTGGGACGCGAAGCGGCCCCGCTGTTCAGTTGAGAAGCGGGGCCTGCTACGCAGTCCAGCGGGAGCAAGCTCCCTCGCCACAATGGCATCACAGTTTCTTCACCATTGGCACGCAGGCCAGTTGCAAACCTGAAGGCGATTGATAAATCGCACTCCCCTCCCCGATGTAACCGCAGCACCGATAAAAGTCGACCGCATTCAACGTCGCGTCCAGACACACCTCGGTCAGCCCGAGATTCCGCGCCAGATCTTCGAGAAAGAACAGAACACGCTTGCCCAGCCCACGCTGCATGAAATCCGGGCGAATGAAGATCGCGCCGATTTCACGGTAATCCAGATCGAGCATGCCGGTCGCTACAGCCTCACCCTGAATGCAGCCCAGATAAAAGTGTTTTTCCATCAGCGTGTCGTAGCCGTCTTCGGCCGCCCCTTTGGTCCAGTCGAGCATTTGCTGCTGGCTGTAGGCATCGATGCATTGGTGCCGGATGGCCAGGCGCCGAATGTCGAACGCGATCTGCGCATCGTCCGGGGCAGCTCTTCTGATGTCGAACATTTCTCTCTCCATGAGGTATGTGCGGACGGGAATGAACCTGCGAAGGTAACAGCCATTTCTGCATAAATGTGGATCAATCAGTCCACATTTCCACAGATGCCGTGGCAAACCCGGATCATTGTGGGAGTGTGGCTCGCCCGCGAAGGCGTCGGCACATTCAATATCTTCATTGCCCGACACTCCGCTTTCGCGAGCAAGCCCGCTCCCACAGGTTACGTGTCGTTCACAGCCCTTATGGCAACCCCCGATTACCGTGGGAGCGTGGCTTGCCCGCGAAGGCGTCGGCACATTCAATATCTTCATTGACTGACACTCCGCTTTCGCGAGCAAGCCCGCTCCCACAGGTTACGTGTCGTTCACAGCCCTTATGGCAACCCCGATTACCGTGGGAGCGTGGCTTGCCCGCGAAGGCGTCGGCACCTTCAATATCTTCATTGACTGACACTCCGCTTTCGCGAGCAAGCCCGCTCCCACAAGTTACGTGTCGTTCACAGCCCTTATGGCAACCCCGATTACCGTGGGAGCGTGGCTTGCCCGCGAAGGCGTCGGCACATTCAATATCTTCAGTGCCTGACACTCCGCTTTCGCGAGCAGGCTCGCTCCCACAGGTTTATGTGGCGTTCAATCCATATAACCACATGACGAAATTGTAATTCCCCCATCACCTTGGCGTTATCCGCAGCTTGCAACGATGTGACCCGGCGACCAATGCCGGCGGGCCTTTGCCCGTCGAACAATAAAACCACGCCGACGCACGTTCCCGTTCTGCCGAACCCAAGGAGTGTTTGATGGTTAACAATACAAAAATGTCGATGGCTGCTTTAGCGGTGGTGGTCGGCTCCGGGCCGTCCATGGTGTTTGCAGAAGACAAGCCCGAAGGCTTTGTCGAAGGCAGCAGCCTGACGGCGCTCAACCGCAACTTCTACTTTAATCGTGATCATCGCGACGGCCAGTCCAGCCCCACCGGCAACGGTTATTCCGAAGCCTGGGCGCATGCCGTGATCAGCAAGTTCGAATCCGGTTTCACCCAAGGCACCGTCGGGGTCGGTGTCGATGCATTTGCCATGCTCGGCTTGAAACTCGACACCGGTGACGGCCGCAACGGCGGGCGCAGTTCGTTCGATGTTCTGCCGGTCAACCGTGACGGCCAGGCGCGGGATGAATACACCAAGATCGGTGGCGCCGCCAAAGTGCGGGCCTTCGATACCGTGGTCAAAGTCGGTGATGTGTTCCCGGCCAACCCGGTGGTGGCCGCAGGTGATTCGCGCCTGCTGCCGGAAAGCTTTCGCGGTGTGACGGCGACCAACACCAGTATCGACGGTCTGTCGATTCAGGGCGGTCGTTTGCATGCGATGAGCCAACCGGTGTCCAGCGACATGCGCGAAAATTTCGCCACGTTCTACGCCGGCCCGGTCAATTCGCCGTGGATCGCTTATGGCGGGGGCGACTACGTGCTGAACAAGAACCTCAGTTTCAGCCTGTACTCCAGTCGCCTCAAGGATGCCTGGAACCAGTATTACGCCGGCACCGCCTGGACCTATCCGCTGGCGGACGACCTGTCGCTGTTCGGCGGCCTGAACTATTACAAGGCGGTCGACGAAGGCAAGCAACTGCTCGGCGAGTTCGACAACAACATCTGGAGCGGCCGCGTCGGGGTGAAACTCGGTGCGCACTCCGTCGCCCTCTCCCACCAGCGCAACAACGGCAACGACGATTTCGATTACCTGCGCCAGTCCGACTCGATCTTCCTCGATAACTCGATCCAGTACAGCGACTTCAACTCGCCGAAGGAACGTTCGTGGATGGTGCGCTACGACCTCGACATGAGCCCTTACGGCGTACCCGGTCTGTCGTTCATGACCCGTTACGCACGCGGCACCGACGCCGACTATTCCAACGCCAACGCCGTGTACATGCGCCGCGATGCCGAAGGCAATCCGCTGACCGACCAGAAGCGCTGGGAGCGTGACGTCGAAGTCAAATACGTGGTGCAGAGCGGTTCGATGAAAGACCTGTCGCTGCGTTTGCGCCAGGCCACCACCCGCGCCAAGGCGTTCGAGTCCGACCTGGATGAAGTGCGGGTGATCGTCGAATACCCGCTGGCGATTCTCTGAGTTTCCCGAGCAATACCATTCACCTTTAGAAGCTCCTTGCTCCTTTGGTCAGAGGTGAATTTTTTGGCGTCCTTCGGGGCGCCTTTTTTTGCCTTGGGAAAAATCATCGTTTTCTTGACCGAACCGCAAGCCACCTGCCATCTTCGCCTGCGCTGACCAACAAGAATAACGAGGGACCGATGAGTAGCCGTAAGAACCTGGAAATCGAGTACTTGCGAGGGGCTGCTGTGGCCATGACCTTCTTGTGCCATGTCACCATGATGCTGCCGTTCCATACCGATACGCTGCTGAGAATATTCTCGATTTTCATGCCTTGGACCGGTGTCGACCTGTTCTTCTGCATTTCCGGTTTCGTGGTCAGCAAGGCCTATCTGGACCATTTCGACCAACAGCGCGCCCAAGGTCAGTTCGGTCTGGCAACTGCCTGTTTCTGGCTGCGCCGCGCCTATCGTCTGCTGCCCACAGCATGGCTCTGGATACTCATTCCGCTGTTGTTTTCCATTGTTTTCAACCAATCGAACGCCTTTGGTTCGTGGTACGACAATCTGCGCAGTTTCACCGCCGTCGCGACCTTCAGCGGCAATCTGGCGATGCATTACAACTCGCTGCTGGGCCCTAGCCCTCAATACTGGAGCCTGGCGCTCGAAGAGCAGTTTTACTTCGTATTTCCGTTTTTTCTGCTGTTTGTCACGGCCCCCCGTTGGCGGATCATCGCCCTGTTCGCACTGATTGCGTTGCAGTTCGGTATTGATCGAAACCCCTACGGCCAACCCACAAGCATCCTCACGCACTTCCGTCTGGATGCAATGCTCTGGGGAATTCTCTTGTGCCTGTTCACCCGTACCCGCCTCTATCGGCAGATAGAACCGGTCGGGCTGGGTCAGGGAACGATCAAACCGCTGCTTTGCACGCTGTTCCTGCTCTACATGCTGGGTTCTGTCGCCATCCAGCTGATTGCCATGCCCATTGCTGTCGGCATCGTCGCGATGGTCGCGGTATTGATTGTCTGGCTGGCGAGTTATCAGAAGGGCTACATCTACTGCCCGGCGTTCATGCGCGGTCTCATGCAGTGGCTCGGCTCACGGTCGTATGGGCTCTACGTGATCCACGTGTTCACCAATCACCTGAGTACAGAGATCTGGACGCGTGTTGCCGCCAACCAAGGCGTGCCGCTGGATGGGCGTTTCACCCTTGAGCTGTTACTGACGTCGGTGGGTCTGCTGGTGCTGCTGAGCGAACTCAACTACCGCTTTATCGAAACGCCTCTGCGTCTGCGCGGCGCCGAGATTGCCCGACGCAAGTTGAACCAGGAATCGTCTCCGCTCCCGGCCGTTGTGGATGTCGAGCCATTGCCGACCAGGTAACCCTCCTCGAACACACAGGCTAGAGAGCTGACATCCGAAGGACAACCTGAAAACATGTGGGAAGGTTCTGCTTTTCCCACACAACTTTTAAATGCAGTTCCAGGGATCAGGGATTGGTTAGCCACCACTGTTGCGGCACACGCCGGCCACGCTGTATCTGAGGGTGTTGAGTTGCCCTTGCGAGTCTTCGTAGGTCATAGCGGTAGGGACCACCGAGCAGGCAGGCTGCGGCTTCACCACGCTGACGATTTTCACCACGTCGAGCTGCATGCCGTATTCGTATTCCTTGACCACCGGCGCCGCTTTGCCGCGTTCAGCCGCGTATTGTTCCATGGCTTTGGCGTTGGCGCTGAAAGCGCGCTCGAAGGTGCGATCACCGCCGCCCTCGGCCAGTGCATTCACGGACATCGCCATGACGCTGGCGAACACGATCGACTTAAGCATTTTCATCTCCATTTCCTTCCCTTCCAGGCCCGAAAAAAAGCCCGGCATCGATGCGCGATGACGGGCTTGCGCAGGTTCAGGCCGCGTTAAAGATCCTGAGTTTTCTGGTCGTTCTTTTCATTGACCACCACCGGGTTGGCAGCGGCTTTTTCCTTGGCCACGAACAGCTCCACGGCACGGTCGTTGGCGGTCATCATCCGGTCGAAGGTGCGGTCACCACCGCCTTCGGCCATGGCCAGCGACGACAGCATCAGGGCGGTTGCGAAGGCACTCAGTTGGGCGAATTTCATGGTTGATTCCTCGTTTAAGTAACTGACGGGATCAAGGTAACAAGGTGAACCTTTCGTGACGGTGGCGGGGGAATTACATATCCGTTATCTGCCGGATCAGTGCACGGAACCCATGTGGGAGCGGGCTTGCTCGCGAAAGCGGTGTGTCATCCAACATTGATGTCGACTGACACGGCCTCTTCGCGAGCAAGCCCGCTCCCACAGGAGATCATCTACTCAGACGGTACGGTGTCCTCATCCCGGCGATGGGCGAGTTGATAGAGCGCCGGCAAGATCAGCAGCGTGAGGATCGTGGAGGACAGGATTCCGCCGATCACCACGGTTGCCAGTGGCCGCTGCACCTCGGCGCCGGTGCCGGTCGCCAGCGCCATCGGAATAAACCCCAGCGACGCCACCAGCGCGGTCATCAACACTGGCCGCAAGCGCGTCAGCGCGCCGACGTTGATTGCCTCCGTCAGTGAGCGCCCTTCCTCGCGCAAATTGCGAATGAACGCGATCATCACCAAACCGTTGAGCACCGCCACCCCGGACAACGCGATAAACCCCACGCCAGCGGAAATCGACAACGGAATATCCCGCAGCCACAGCGCCATCACCCCGCCGGTCAAGGCAAACGGAATCCCGGTAAACACCAGCAAGCCGTCCTTCAGATTGTTGAACATCATGAACAGCAATCCGAACACCAGCAGCAACGCCACCGGCACCACGATCTGCAAGCGCTTGGCCGCCGATTGCAGTTGCTCGAACTGCCCGCCCCAGTTGGTCCAGTAACCGGCCGGCACCTGCACCTCGCGCTCGATCAGCGCACCCGCCTCACTGACGAACGAGCCGATATCTCGCCCGCGCACGTTGGCACTGACGATCACCAGGCGCTTGCCGTTCTCGCGGCTGACCTGGTTTGGCCCGAGCACCAGATCGAGGCTGGCGACGTCCTTCAGGGCGATAAAACCGATCTGGTTCGCCGCACCGCTCAGCGCCGGCACCGGAATTAGCAACGCCGACAAGCCGTCGATGTCCTTGCGCATCGCGTCGGACAAGCGCACCACCATGTCGAAGCGCCGATCACCCTCGTACAAAGTGCCAGCCTGCCGTCCCCCCACTGCGACGGCGATGGTGTCCTGCACATCGCCAACGTTGAGGCCATAACGCGCCGCCTTGTCGCGATCGATATTGATGGTCAGCACCGGCAGCCCGGTGGTCTGCTCGACCTTCACTTCAGAGGCGCCGTTGACCTTCTGCATCGCCGCCGCGATCTTCGCCGCCGTGGCGTTGAGCACGTCCATGTCATCGCCGAACACCTTGACCGCGACATCGCTGCGCACGCCGGAGATCAGTTCGTTGAAGCGCAACTGGATCGGCTGCGACAGCTCATAGTTGCTGCCCGGCAACGTCGCGGCGGCTTGTTGCAACTCGGCCATCAGGGTTTCGCGGGACTTTTTCGGGTCTGGCCATTGGTCCTTGGGTTTGAGCATCACGTAGCTGTCAGAGATGTTCGGCGGCATCGGGTCGGAAGCGATTTCCGCCGTACCGGTGCGGGCGAACACCCGCTCCACTTCCGGCACTTTGGCCAGGATCAGCATCTCCAGCCGCTGCTGCATGTCCACCGATTGCGTCAGGCTGGTGCCCGGCACGCGCAGCGCTTGCAGGGCAAAATCCCCCTCACTGAGGCTCGGCACAAACTCGCTGCCCATGCGGCTGGTGAGCACGCCGCTGAGCACGATCACCGCCAACGCCGCGCCCACGGCCACCGCGCGATGCGCCATGACCCAGGCCAGCGCTGGCGCGTAAATACGACGGGCGCCGCGCATCACCACACCCTCCTCTTCCTTGACCTTGCCGGTGACGAACAGCGCAATCGCTGCCGGCACAAAGGTCACCGACAGCAGCATCGCACCGAGCAGCGCGATGACCACGGTGAACGCCATCGGGTGGAACATTTTCCCTTCGACGCCGCTCAACGCGAAGATCGGCAGGTACACCACCATGATGATCAACTGGCCGAAAATCAGCGGTCGCCGCGCCTCTTTCGCTGCCGCAAAAACTTCCTTGAAACGCTCGGCACGAGTCAGCAAACGGCCGTGATGCTGCTGTGCGTGAGCCAACCGGCGCAGGGTGTTTTCGACGATCACCACCGCACCGTCGACGATGATGCCGAAGTCCAGCGCACCAAGGCTCATCAGGTTGGCGCTGACCTTGTTGCTGAACATCCCGGTGAAGGTGAACAGCATCGACAGCGGAATCACCATCGCGGTGATCAACGCGGCGCGGATGTTGCCGAGGAACAGGAACAGAATCGCGATCACCAGAATCGCGCCTTCGATCAGGTTCTTTTTCACCGTGGCGATGGCTTTGTCGACAAGGTGCGTGCGGTCATAGACCGGCACGGCAATCACGCCTTTGGGCAAGGATTTGTTGATCTGTTCCAGCTTGCTGGCCACCGCTTGCGAAACGGTGCGGCTGTTCTCGCCGATCAACATGAACACCGTGCCCAACACCACTTCACGACCGTTTTCGGTGGCCGCACCGCTGCGCAACTCACGGCCGATTTCCACGCTGGCGACGTTCTTCACCCGGATCGGCGTGCCGTCGACATTGGCCATGACGATGTTGGCGATGTCCTCGGTACTCGCCACCTGCCCCGGTGCGCGAATCAGCAACTGCTCGCCGCTGCGCTCGATGTACCCGGCGCCGACGTTGGCGTTGTTACGCTCCAGCGCGGTGATCAGATCGGTGAGGGTGAGCTTGTACGCGGCGAGGCGTTTCGGGTCCGGCGCGATCTGGTATTCCTTGGCAAACCCGCCGATGGTGTTGATCTCGGCGACACCCGGCACGTTGCGCAACTGCGGCTTGATGATCCAGTCCTGAATCACTCGCAGATCGGTCGGCGTGTAGGCGCTGCCGTCTTCCTTCAGCGCGCCCTCCTGGGCTTCCACCGTCCATAAAAAGATCTCACCGAGGCCGGTAGAGATTGGCCCCATCACTGCTTCCGCGCCTTCAGGCAATTGCTCCCTGGCGATCTGCAGACGCTCGTTGACCAGTTGGCGAGCGAAGAACAGGTCGGTGCCGTCCTTGAAAATGACGGTGACCTGCGACAGGCCCGAGCGCGACAGCGAACGGGTCTGCTCCAGCGCCGGCAACCCGGCCATCGCGGTTTCAATCGGGAAAGTAATGCGCTGCTCGGTCTCCAGCGGCGAGAACCCGGCGGCACCGGTGTTGATCTGCACCTGGACATTGGTGATGTCGGGCACGGCGTCGATCGGCAGCTTTTGATAACTGGCGATGCCGAGGCCGGCCATGAGCAGAACGGCGAGCAGCACGATGATGCGCTGCTCGATGGCAAACTGGATCAGGCGTTCGAACATGGGAACCTTCCAGAATTAATGACTGTGCTCGGCTGAGGCTTTGCCCAGCTCCGACTTGAGGACGAAGCTGCCGGCGCTGGCGACTTGCACGCCCGGTTCCAGCCCTTGGGTGATTTCCACGTGGCCGGCGGCGCGGCTGCCCAGTTCCACCGCCTGCGCCTTGAAGCCGTCGTCGGTACGGACGAACACCGTGGATTTGTCCTCGACGGTCTGGATCGCGGTTTCCGGCACCGCGACTTTGGCCTGGCGGCTGTCGGTGGCGACCCGCGCGGTGACGAACAGCCCCGGGCGCCATGAACCCTGCGGGTTTTCCAGCGTCACGCGCACGGTCGCGGTGCGGGTTTGTTCGCCGAGCAGACTGCCGACGTAAGCCACGCTGCCAGTGACTTCAGATTGCAATTCCGGCGCACTGACGGTGACGGGTTTGCCCACCTTCACCTGGGTCAGATCCTTGGGCGAGACGCCGAACGTGACCCACACGCGGGATAAGTCCGAAAGGGTGAAAGCGGCCGTGGTTTCATCGACCACCTCGCCCGGCGTCAGGTGTTTTTCCACCACCACGCCATCGAACGGTGCGCGCAGTTCGTAGCGATTGCCGCCGGTGGCGACCACGCTGCCGCTGAGTACGCTGATTTTCTGCCGGGCGTTGTTCATGGCGATTTCCGCCTCTTCCAACGCTTGCTTCGCCTGGAGGAAATCCTGTTCGGCGGAGATCTTGTCCTGCCACAGTTTTTTCTCACGCTCGTAGGTGGTGCGCGCCAACGCCAGGCGACGTTGCGCGGCCGCCTGTTCGCTGCGCTGATCGGAGATCTGCTGACTGGCGATCACCGCCAGCAACTGTCCCTTTTTCACCGGTTGCCCGAGGTTGACCGCCACCGACTCGACCACCCCCGGCACGCGCGGCACCACGTGCGCCGTGCGGTCTTCGTCGAAGCGCACTTCGCCGGGGAACGACAGGCCGAGACTGATGCTCTGCGTCCGCGCCTCGGCCAGTTGAATGCCTGCCGCCGCGATCTGCTCGGTACTCAATTCGATGTGGCCTTCTTCGGCATGTTCGCCTTCGGCGGCTGCGCCCTCCTCGGCGTGATCGGCGTGCTCCGCCGCTTCATCGGCATGCGCGTCGATACTCGAATTGACCGGCCACATCGAGCCGATGCCAATGCCCAGCGCCAAGGTCGCGACCGCGACCACCAGCAGTTTTTTATCCATGGAAACTCCTCTGCGCCGTGCTTCGCGCAGTTGTCTGAAAATGAAATTCAAGGGCTGACGCTGAGGTCGCCGAAGATCCGTTCGAGGCGCACGCGGGCATCGGTCGCCTCGCTGACGGCCTGGATGTATTGGCTGCGCGCGGCAATCAGGGTGCGCTGGGCATCGAGCACATCGAGGAAGCCGAATTTGCCCATTTCAAAACCACGGGTGGCGCTGTCCACTGCACTTTGTGCGGCGGGCAGGATGCTCTGGTTGAACGCGTTGACTTCGCCATTGGCGGTCTGCCATTGCTCGAGGCTGGTCTGGACTTCGGTGCGCAAGCGCAGCTCGGTGGCGTTGCGCAGATCCCGCGCCTGATCGCTGCGCCGTGCGGCGGCGAGCACGTTGCCCTGATTGCGGTTGAACAGCGGAATCGGCATCGACAGCCCGACCACGTTGACCCGCTCACGCTCGGTTTCGCTGTACTGGCTGCCAATGCTCACGGTCAGGTCGGGAATGCGCTGCGACTTTTCCAGGCCCAACGATGCTTCGCGTTGATCAATCTGCAGTTTCGCCAGACGCAGCTCGGCGGTCTGGTTCAGACGCTCGAGCAAACGGCTGGGCGGCGGCAGCGTGACGAGGTTTTGCGTCGCGGCTTGCACATTGGTCGAAGTCGGCAACGGTGCGCCCATGACTTGCGCCAGTTGCTGATAGGCGTTGGCCTGATCGCGCTCGGCGCGGCTCACCTCCAGGCGCACCTCCGAGAGCTGCACTTGCGCCCGCGTGCCTTCGACCGGCGACGATTTGCCGGCCTCGATGCGCCCCTGAGCAACGCGCAAACCGTGCTCGGCCAGTTGCAGTGACTGGCGCGACAGCTGCAAGCGTTGCTGCGCGGTTTGCGCGCTGTTGAACGCCTGGATCACATCGGCGCGCAAGGCATTGCGCTTGCGCTCCAGTTCGATACCGGCGGCGTCCTGCGCACGGCTGGCGACATCGATGCGCGCACCGCGTTTGCCGCCCAGTTCAATCGGCTGGCTGAGCATCACCGTGGTGGTGCGCGAGTCGCGTCGGGTGTCTTCGGCTTCCCACGACACCTCGGGGTTGGGGATCAGTCCAGCCTGTTGGCGGTCGCCCTCGGCTATGCCGATTTCCCACTGCGCGGCGGCGAGATCGGGGTTGCCGGCGAAGGCACTTTGCAGCGCCTGATCCAGCGTCAAGGTCGATGCGCTGGCCAGGCTGCTACACGCCAACAACAAGAGGCCGCTGGCGGTTTTGTTCAGGCGTGATCGCGCCGTCAGTTGGATTAAACCGGGCAATGGAGGACTTCCTTTAATTCAGGATTTTTCGATGCCGCCACGTTAGGGTTTTGAACTTATCGACAAGGTGACTGGAACATTACAAATCCGTTATCCACGGTTTGGCAAAGTTGTTTTGTTCTAGGATGCGAAGTGCAAACGGCTTTGTCGTAATACATGGAAACAAATACTCGGTAGTTATCTGCCGAACAGCACTTGCCTGAATGCAATACATGTCTATTGGCGCATTCAGACTGCGACAGGCTGTCGCGGATAGCCGTTTTAAAGGCCTCCGAGATTGACTCTGTAGCCACTACAGCCTTTACCGTGTTCGTCATTCAGTTATCGAACAGCGTCCGGAAGAACTTACAAAAACCATAATTTTCCCGGCCACCTTAATTAAATATCCCTTAAATAAAAGTGGTGAAAGATCATGCGAATCCTTGTCGTCGAGGACGAGCTTAAAGCTGCCGAATACTTGCATCAGGGTTTGACCGAAAGTGGTTATATCGTTGACCACGCCGCCACCGGTGCCGATGGATTGCATCTGGCGCAACAGCAGGCGTATGACCTGATCATTCTCGACGTGAACTTGCCGGAACTGGACGGCTGGGGCGTGCTGGAACAACTGCGTCGTACCCACTCGACGCGGGTGATGATGCTCACCGCGCGCGGGCGGCTGGCGGACAAAATTCGTGGTCTGGATCTGGGCGCCGACGACTATCTGGTCAAGCCGTTCGAGTTTCCCGAACTGCTGGCGCGGGTGCGCACCCTGATGCGCCGCAGTGAAAACATACCGGTGCCGCAAGTGTTGAAAGTCGCTGATCTGGAGCTTGATCCGGGCCGGCATCGGGCGTTTCGTGGCGAACAGCGCATCGACCTGACCACCAAGGAATTCGCCCTGCTGCACTTGTTGATGCGCCAGTCCGGCGAGGTGCTGACCCGCACACAGATCATCTCGCTGGTGTGGGACATGAATTTCGACTGCGACACCAACGTGGTCGAAGTGTCGATCCGGCGCTTGCGGGCGAAGATCGATGACCCGTTCGACAACAAGCTGATCCACACCCTGCGCGGTGTCGGCTACGTGCTGGAGGCGCGGGAATGAAGCCGGCCAGCCTGTCGATGCGCCTCGGTTTGACCGTGAGTATTCTCGGCGCGCTGTTGGTGGTGTTTCTGGCAATCCTTGCCTATTTCGCCCTGACCCATGAGCTGAATGCGCTGTCCCGCGACAGCCTGGACAAGAAGATGGCGCAGGTTGAACACAGCCTGTCGCTATACGTCGACGCCAATGAAGTCAGTGGCAAGCCGCACATTCTGCTCGATCAGGTCATGGGCCATGACAACCTGACGCTGACGATTTATGACCGTTCGAACCTGCGTTCGCCGCTGCTCAAGTCCGGCTCAGGACTGAAGGATCCGCGCGCCGAGTTACGCGCGGTGCGAGCCGCCACCGAGCAATTGACCTACAGCGACAGCAGCGATGGCGAGGGTGCAAAATTCCTTACCGCGTCAAAGCTGATTCGCCTCAAGGACGGCAGCCGCGTGCCGGTGCTGCTGTCGATGGACAACGCACATGATCAGGCGCTGCTCAGCGCCTACCTGCGCTCGACGCTGATTGCCTTGCCGCTGTTGCTGGTGTTCATCGGCCTGACGGCGTGGGGCGCGGTGCAGCGTGGATTGGCGCCGCTGCGCGAATTTCGCAAGGTGGCGGCGATGGTCTCGACTCAGGATCTGGATCATCGGCTGTCGGTGGTGAACATGCCGCAGGAGCTGAGTGAACTGGCACAGGGCATCAACTTCATGCTGCATCGGCTGGATGCCGGGGTGCAGCAGTTGTCGCAGTTTTCCGATGACCTGGCGCACGAGCTGCGCACGCCGATCAACAACCTGATGGGCAAGGCGCAGGTGACGCTGTCTCGTGAGCGCACGACCGGGGAATACCAGGACGTGTTGGTGTCCTGCACCGAGGAGCTTGAGCGCGTGGCGCGGATTGTTTCCGACATGCTGTTTCTCGCGCAGGTCAGTCATCCGTCGGCGCTGGCGCCGTTTGAATCGGTAGCGCTGGAGGATGAAGCGGCGAAGGTCGCGGAGATGTTTTCGCTGTCGGCGCAGGACAAGCAGATTCATTTGAATGTTGTTGGTTGCGCATCGGTGCTGGGCGATCGATTGATGATCCAGCGGGCGATTTCCAATCTGCTGTCCAATGCGCTGCGTCATTGCCCGAACGGCAAAACCATCACCTTGCTGATCGAGCAAGGCGCGACGCAGGCTTCACTGCTGGTCAGCAATCCCGGCGCCGGCATCGAGGCGCAGCATCTGCCGCATCTGTTCGACCGCTTCTACCGCGTCGACAGCGCCCGCTCGCGCTCGCAGGGCAGCACCGGGCTGGGACTGGCGATCGTGCGTTCGATCATGAGCCTGCATCAGGGAGTAGCCGAGGTGAAGAGCTTGCCCGGTGTCATGACCGTATTCCGCCTCGGTTTTCCTGCGGCGACACCCATGGCCCCATCGCTTGCAGGCAAGCTCTCACAGTGATTTGCGGGGTACTCAGGTTTTGTGACCACCACTGAAACCTGTAAGCCTTCGCCTGCTCGCGATGGCGGTGGGTCCTGCAACATCTGCACTGCCTGATACTGAGCCTTCGCGAGCAGGCTCGCTCCCACAGGGACAGTAGTCATTCACAAAATGTGTGGGCGCCGCCAAAACCTGTGGGAGTGAGCTTGCTCGCGAAAGCGTCGGATCAGGCGATATCCATGTTGAATGTCAGAATGGGAATCGGAAGTTTTGTACGATTTTTTACCGATACTCTCTCGTCTCCGAACAAACTCCGAAAGCTCCCGCCCTAACATCCGCCTCGTCCTACAGCCAGCCTTGAGTGGGTAGTTCTATGGTGAAAGTCTTTGCAGGTAGAAGAACGATGGAGGGCACTATGAGAGACATGTTTTGTGAGTCGGTTGCAGAAATCGAGACTCTGGCAGTCCAAGGTCGGGCGCTGCGCCTTCTCGCTCACACAGGAAAAACCGGCACACCACGAATTGGCGCTATGAAAGGCAAGTTTGTGCTGCCTGAAGATTTCGATTCGCCATTGCCTGACGCCATGCTTGATACCTTTGAAGAAAATCAAACATGAAGCTGGCATTGACCGATGCCCTTTAGTAGCTGCTGCAGTGGGCAGGGTATTTTTGAGTTTTGTGAACACCACTGCAATCTGTGGGATTGCTTGCCTGCAAGCGATGGCGGCGTGTCAGTCACTATCCATGCTGAATGGCAGACCGTATTCGCGAGCAAGCTCGCTCCCACAGTAATCTCGATTGTGATCGGCATTTATGAACGATACAGATCCAGTGTGGGAGTGAGCCTGCTCGCGATAGCAATGGCACAGGCAACAAAAAAAACGGCACCTTGCGGTGCCGTTCGCCTTGCACATTTCAGCTTTTACTTACGCGCATCCGCCCACGATTTCAGCAGTTCGTTGTAGCTCACGGTCTCGCCCTGTGGCTTCTCGTTGGCCAGTTTCGGTTTCGGTGCGCCCGGCTGGTCGAACCAATATTGCGCGTCGCGTTCCGGGTTCATTTTCGGGGCGCACACTGCTTGAGCCTTGGAGCGTTCGAGGCGCGACATGATCGCGTCCTGATCCTTGGCCAGACCGTCCAGCGCTTGCTGCGGGGTCTTCTCGCCGCTGGCCGCTTCGGCGATGTGGCTCCACCATAGTTGCGCCAGACGCGGATAGTCCGGCACGTTGGTCCCGGTCGGGGTCCATTGCACGCGGGCCGGGCTGCGGTAGAACTCGACCAGCCCACCAAGTTTCGGTGCCAGATCGGTCATTGCCTGCGAGTTGATGTCCGACTCGCGGATCGGCGTCAGGCCGACGATGGTTTTCTTCAGCGACACGGTTTTCGAGGTGACGAACTGCGCGTACAGCCACGCCGCCAGTTTCTGTTTCTCAGGCGTGGATTTCATGAACGTCCACGAACCCACGTCCTGATAACCAAGCTTCATGCCCTCCTCCCAGTACGGCCCGCGCGGCGACGGCGCCATGCGCCACTTCGGTGTGCCATCGGCATTCATCACCGGCAGGCCCTGCTTGGTCATGTCGGCGGTGAACGCGGTGTACCAGAAAATCTGCTGGGCGATATTGCCCTGCGACGGCACCGGGCCGGACTCGGAGAAGGTCATGCCCGCCGCTTCCGGTGGCGCGTAGGCCTTGAGCCAGTCGACGTATTTCTGCGTGGCGAACACTGCCGCCGGGCCATTGGTGTCGCCGCCGCGGGTCACGCTGGAACCAACCGGGTGGCAATCCTCGACGCGAATCCCCCACTCGTCCACCGGTAAACCATTGGGAATACCCTTGTCGCCGCCACCGGCCATGGAGAACCAGGCATCGGTGAAACGCCAGCCCAGCGACGGGTCTTTCTTGCCGTAGTCCATGTGCCCGTAGACACGTTTGCCGTCGATTTCCTTGACGTCTTCGCTGAAGAATTTGGCGATGTCTTCATAAGCCGACCAGTTCACCGGCACGCCCAATTCGTAGCCGTATTTTTCCTTGAACTTGGCTTTCAGATCCGCGCGTTCGAACCAGTCGGCGCGGAACCAGTACAGGTTGGCGAACTGCTGGTCGGGCAGTTGATAGATCTTGCCGTCCGGCGCCGTGGTGAACGAGATGCCGATGAAGTCCTTGATGTCGAGCGTCGGCGAGGTGAAGTTCTTGCCTTCGTTGGCCATCAGGTCGGTGATCGCCTCGGTCTTGCCGTAGCGAAAGTGCGTACCTATCAGGTCCGAATCGTTGACCCAGCCGTCGTAGATGCTCTTGTCCGACTGCATCACCGTCTGCAGTTTTTCCACCACGTCGCCTTCCTGCAGCAGGTCGTGGGTCAACTTGATCCCGGTGATTTCGGTGAAGGCCTTGGCGAGCACTTTGGACTCGTATTCGTGGGTGGTCAGGGTCTCCGAGACGACCTTGATGTCCATCCCGCGAAACGGCTCGGCGGCCTTGATGAACCACTTCAATTCATCGAGTTGCTGTTCGGGCGTCAGGGTCGATGGCTTGAATTCGCTGCCGATCCATTTTTTCGCAGCGTCCTCATAGGCATCGGCCCAGGCCGATGCGCTCAAACCGCTGAGTGCCAGCACGGCCGCCAATGAAATGCTATGTCGCAGCTTATTGTTTTTGTCGAACATAGAGACCTCCTGTTTGATTTTCGGAGCACGATTGCCGAGAGTCGACTAGCCCCAACGCATCACAAGCAACAGCCACACCAAAGACAGCGCGGACGCCGCCCAGATGCTCCAGTCGGTGACGCCAATGACCAGCAGATGCAGGTAGGCGCTGCCGAGAAGACCGATGAACAAGCGATCGCCACGGGTGGTGGCAATCGGCAGAAAACCTCGCCGCAGAATGCTCGGCGAACGCAACTCCCAAGCGGTCATGCCGACCAGCAGCAAGCCAATGGCGATGAAGAAACCCGCCGTAGGGGCCGTCCAGCTCATCCATTCCATCATTCGTTCCTCATACACGACCCAGAGCAAAGCCCTTGGCCACATGATTGCGCACGAACCAGATCACCAGCATGCCCGGCAGGATGGTCAACACCCCCGCCGCCGCCAGTACGCCCCAGTCGATGCCCGAGGCCGACACGGTGCGGGTCATCACCGCAGCTATCGGCTTGGCGTTCACCGAGGTCAGCGTGCGCGCCAGCAGCAGTTCGACCCAGGAAAACATGAAGCAGAAAAACGCGGTGACGCCGATCCCGGAGCCGATCAGCGGGATGAAAATCTTCACGAAGAATTTGGGAAAGCTGTAGCCGTCGATGTAGGCGGTTTCGTCGATTTCCTTGGGCACACCGGACATGAACCCTTCGAGAATCCACACCGCCAATGGCACGTTGAACAGGCAGTGCGCCAGCGCCACGGCGATGTGCGTATCGAACAGGCCAATCGACGAATACAGCTGGAAGAACGGCAACAGGAATACCGCCGGCGGCGCCATGCGGTTGGTCAGCAGCCAGAAAAACAGGTGCTTGTCGCCCAGAAAGCGATAGCGCGAAAACGCGTACGCCGCCGGCAAAGCCACACTCAGGGAGATAACGGTGTTGAGTGTCACGTAGTACGCCGAGTTGATGTAACCGCTGTACCAGCTCGGATCGGTGAAGATCACCTTGTAGTTCGCCAGCGTGAAGTTCTGTGGGAAAAGCGTCAGGCCACCGAGGATTTCGGTGTTGCTCTTGAACGACATGTTCAGCAGCCAGTAGATCGGCACCAGCACGAACAGGATGTAGATCAGCAGCGGAACAAGCTTTGTCTTGCTCATGGCCGGGCCCTCAGCGGTTGGCGTCGGAATGGGTCATGGCGGTGTAGAACAGCCACGAGACCAGCAGGATGATCAGGAAGTACACCAGCGAAAACGCCGCCGCCGGCCCCAGATCGAATTGGCCTACGGCCATCTGGGTCAACGTCTGACTCAAGAAGGTCGTGGCATTGCCCGGCCCGCCGCCGGTGAGCACGAACGGCTCGGTGTAAATCATGAAACTGTCCATGAAGCGCAGCATCACCGCGATCAGCAGTACGCTTTTCAGCTTGGGCAACTGGATGTGGCGGAACACTGCCCACGCCGAAGCCCGATCGATCCGCGCCGCCTGGTAATACACGTCGGGAATCGCCCGCAACCCGGAGAAACACAACAGCGCCACCAGCGAGGTCCAGTGCCAGACGTCCATCACCAGCACCGTGACCCAGGCGTCCATGGTGTTGGCCGCGTAGTTGTAGCTGATGCCCATGGCATTGAGGCTCGAACCCAGCAAGCCAATGTCGGCGCGGCCGAAGATCTGCCAGATGGTGCCGACCACGTTCCACGGAATCAGCAACGGAATCGCCAGAATGATCAGCACCACCGATGACCAGCGCCCCTTGGTCGGCATGGTCAGGGCGATGGCGATGCCCAGCGGGATTTCGATCAGCAGCACGCAGGCCGAGTAGATGAACTGACGCAGCAATGAGTCGTGCAGACGTGGGTCGAGCAGCACCTGGCGATACCAGTCGGCACCGACGAAGTAGCGGCTGGACTGGTCGAAGATGTCCTGCACCGAGTAGTTGACCACGGTCATCATCGGGATCACCGCACTGAACGCCACCAGCAGAAACACCGGCAACACCAGCCACCAGGCCTTGTTGTTCTGCACCTTGTTCATGGCTGCACCTCGGTAAGGTCGGTGTCGTCCAGGAGGAATTCGTCGGCATAGACCATCAGCCACTGCGCCGGAAAACTGATGTACGCCGTGCCCTGCGGCACCGGTTTGTCTTCGGCCAGACGCACCTTCAACGGCGCGCCATCGAGGTCGAGGGTGAGGATCTTGTAGGTGCCGAGGTCTTCGACGTGGACCACCCGCGCCTGCATCGCCTCGTCAAACGGCTCGTCCCAGACATGGATGAACTCGGGGCGGATGCCGACCTTCAGATTTTTCCACTGACCGTGTTCGATATGCCGTTGCAAGGCGTCGGACAACGGCAGGTGCGTCGAGGCGAAACCGACCCCGCCCGGCTGCGGCTGCACCTCGATCAGGTTCATCCCCGGGCTGCCGATGAAGTAGCCGACAAAGGTGTGGCTCGGCCGCTCGAACAATTCCCGGGGCGTGCCGAACTGCACGATCTGCCCGCCGTACATCACCGCGATCTTGTCGGCGAAGGTCGAGGCTTCGAGCTGATCGTGGGTCACATAGACCATGGTGATGTTGAACTGCTCGTGGATCTGCTTGAGCTTGCGTCGCAGCTTCCACTTCAGGTGCGGGTCGATCACCGTCAGCGGCTCGTCGAAGAGGATCGCCGAGACGTCGTCGCGCACCAGGCCACGGCCCATGGAGACTTTCTGTTTTTCGTCGGCGGTGAGGTTACGCGCCTTCTTGCCCAGCAGGTTTTGCAGGTCGAGGACTTCGGCGATTTCCTGCACCTTGCTGTGCACTTTCGCCTCGGCCATGCCCTGATTTCGCAGGGGGAAGGCGAGGTTGTCGAACACGGTCATGGTGTCGTAGACCACCGGAAACTGGAACACCTGGGCGATGTTGCGCTTCTCCGGGGTCAGGTCGTTGACCGCTTTGCCGTCGAACAACACATGCCCTTGCGAGGGGCTGAGCAGGCCGGAAATGATGTTGAGCAAGGTCGATTTGCCGCAACCCGAAGGGCCGAGCAAGGCATAGGCGCCGCCCTGCGCCCAGATGTGATCCATCTCGCGGATCGCGTAGTCCTCTGGCCCGCTCGGGGTTTTGCTGTAGCTGTGGGCGAGGTGCTGCAAACGGATTTCGGCCATCACGCTACCCTCGCGACACGCCGGCCCGGTGCCTGCACCAGACGGCCCTGCGCATCGAACACGAACAGTTTGTGCGTCGGGATGTAGATGCGGATCGGCGCATCGACGTCGTATTCATGGACGCCCGGCAGGTGCAGCACCAGCAGGAAATGCTCGTTGCGCACGTGGAGGAAGGTTTCCGAGCCGCTGATCTCCGCCACTTCGACGGTGACCGCCAGCTCCAGGTCGTCATCGTTGCTCGGCACCAGCGAGATATGGCTGGGGCGCACGCCAAAACGGAACTCGCCCTCACCCACCGGGCGCAGGTCGACGTTCAACGGGAAGTGCACGAAGTTGGCGAAGCTGACTTCGTTGCCGGCGATGCGCCCGGGCATCAGGTTGATCGGCGGCTCGGAGAACAACTCCGCCGCCAGCACGGTTTGCGGCTGGTGGTAGACCGAGGTCGATGGGCCGCTCTGGATCACCCGGCCCTCGTGCAGAATCGTCGTGGTGCCGCCCAGCGCCAACGCTTCGTTGGGTTCAGTGGTGGCGTAGATCGCAATGGTGTGGCGCAGCTTGAACAGCTCGCGCATTTCCTGGCGCAGCTCCTCGCGCAGCTTGTAGTCGAGGTTGACCAGTGGCTCGTCGAACAGGATCAACTCGGCATCCTTGACCAGCGCCCGGGCCATCGCCGTGCGCTGCTGTTGGCCGCCGGACAGCTCCAGCGGATAGCGCTGCAGAAACTTCTCGATGCGCAGCATCCGTGCGGTTTCCTGCACCTTGCTGTGGATGATGTCCTTGGCAACACCGGCCTGACGCAACGGCGAGGCAATGTTCTCGAACACGGTCATGGTCGGGTAGTTGATGAATTGCTGATAGACCATCGACACATTGCGCAGGCGCACCGGGCGCTGGGTGACATCGACGCCGTTCATCAGGATGCGCCCGCTGTCAGGCTTGTCCAGACCGGCCATCAGGCGCATCAGACTGGTTTTGCCGGACAGCGTGCGGCCGAGCAGAACGTTGAAGGATCCGGGTTCGAATGTCAGGCAGGCATCGTCGATCCAGGTCTGGCCCTCGACGGTACGGCTGACGTGCTCCAGGGTGAGTGACATGGCTCGGCCTTTTTTATTATTGGAGTCAAGCGACCTGTGCAGCAGAGCGACATTCGTGCCAGAAATGGCAAGTGGTTGATTTGTCGTGAAAAGCACCGAAAACGTAGGGAATGGGTGTTCATGACTGAACAGATTTGAACAGTCTGGCGATTGACAATGAACAATCGTGAACAACACTCTGTGAACTCATTTCGGTGAACACCGGAGATCCTGTGGGAGCGAGCTTGCTCGCGAATGCGGTGTGTCGTTCAGCCGATTCGGTGACTGATACGACGCTTTCGCGAGCAAGCTCGCTCCCACAGTTGATGTGTGTTTTGCTCAGGATTTGGGTTCATAACAATAATAAAAACGCTGCATCAGAGGCCCACCACCATGGCCGCACCTACCCCGCCGCTGTCCCACGACGCGATCGTCCAGAACTCCTGGCAACGGTGCCGCGCGTTCGGCCTCAGCCACCAAAGCAGCCCGGCGTTCGATCAATTGCCCGCCTCCGGCATCGCGCATTTACTCGACCGTCATCATTCACTGGTGCAGACCACTCACCAGGAGGTCCTGCCCTATTACGAAAACATCCTCAGCAACTCCAATTGCCTGATCATGCTCGCCGACCATCAGGGCCAAGTGCTGACATCGTGGGGCACTCAGCGCTTTATCGAGCCGCACCTCGCCCGTGGGTTTAGCGCCGGAGCGAGCTGGATGGAGCGTTCAAGCGGCACCAATGCGATCGGCACTGCGCTGGCCTGCGAACAAGCGGTGCACATCGAACACGATGAACATTTCCTTAAGGCCAATCGCTTCATGACCGGCTCCGCCGCGCCGATTTTCGACGCCGAGCGCAAGGTCATCGCCGTACTCGATGTGTCCAGCGACAGCTACCTGCCGCCCTCGCACACCCTGGGCATGGTCAAGATGATGAGCCAGACCGTGGAGAACCGGCTGATCCTCAACCTGTTCCACGGCCAGCACTTTCAACTGACCTTCAACACCGGGTTGAACAATCTCGACAGCCAATGGGCGGGGTTGTTGATCTTCGATGAGAGCGGCCAGGTGCTGTCGGCCAACCGGCGGGCGGACAATCTGCTCGGCGTGCGCCTGTCACGGGTCAGTATCGAGAGCCTGTTCAACGTGTCGCTATTGGAGCTGTTGAATCAGCCTGACGGCTTGCCGTTCGCCCTGCAGACCACCGGGCGCAACCGTTTTCAGTGTTTATTGAAGCGACCGCAACAGGCGCCGATTCAGCCCCGGGTATTTGCCGAGCCCAAGCCCGCCGCAGCGCCGATCAAAGTGCCGGGAACGATCAGCCTCAGTTCCCTGCATTTTGGCGACAGCCGCGTGGAAAAAGCCGTGCGCCAGGCCGAGCGCCTATTGGAGAAAGACATTCCGCTGCTGATCCACGGCGAAACCGGGGTTGGCAAGGAGGTCTTCGTCAAAGCCCTGCATCAGGCCAGCTCACGCAGCAAACAGGCATTCATCGCCGTCAACTGCGCGGCGATCCCGGCCGAACTGGTGGAGTCGGAACTGTTCGGCTATGAAAAAGGTGCGTTCACCGGCGCCAACCAGAAAGGCAGCATCGGCCTGATCCGCAAGGCTGACAAAGGCACCCTGTTCCTCGACGAAATCGGCGACATGCCGCTGCCCACTCAGGCGCGGTTGCTGCGGGTGTTGCAGGAGCGCTGCGTGCAACCGGTGGGCAGCAGCGAGTTGTTCGCGGTGGACTTGCGGATCATCTCGGCGACTAACCGCTCGCTCAGGGAGCAGGTGCAACTGGGGCGGTTCCGCGAAGATTTGTACTACCGCATCGGTGGGCTGACCCTGGAACTGCCACCGTTGCGCGAGCGCAGCGATAAGGAGGCGCTGTTCAAACGCCTGTGGGAGCAACATCGCGAACCGACGCAATGGGCCGGGCTGAGCCGTGAGGTGCTGGAACTGTTCACCCGTCATCCATGGCCGGGCAATCTGCGCCAGGTCAGCAGCGTGATGCAGGTGGCTTTGGCGATGGCCGAGGAACAACCGGTGAAGCCGGAGCATCTGCCGGATGATTTTTTTGTCGATCTGGAGATGGAGCCGGTGGAATTGGCGCCGCCGCTAGGGGTTGATCTGAACGATACCGAGGCGTTGAGCCGCGAATTGCTGGCGGCTGGGGGCAATATTTCGCATCTGGCGCGGCGGTTGGGGGTTAGTCGTAACACCCTTTACAAGCGCTTGCGTCAGGCTGAGTGACAGCGTGGCTGAACCGGCCTCTTCGCGAGCAAGCCCGCTCCCACATTGGATTTTTGTGATGTCTGATTTTTGTGTACGACACTGATCCCCTGTGGGAGCGGGCTTGCTCGCGAAGGCGCCAGCCCGGTCACCACAAAAACCAATGCCTCACCCCATTGACCGAACCGACTAGACTGTGACGAAATGTTTCAGTTTTTCGCCATGCCATTGATTCAGACACCTCCCTCCTCCTGATTTTCACAGGATAAGTGCTTTGACCAACATCTGTTCCACCGGCCTTGATATCGGTTTCGCCTCGCTGGATTACCTGCAGATCGGCTTCCTCGGCATCATTCAAGGCATCACCGAGTTGCTGCCCGTTTCCTCCACCGCGCATATGCGCATCGTCCCGGCCCTGCTCGGCTGGCCGGATCCCGGCTCGGCGTTTTCCGCGGCCATGCAGCTGGCTGCACTGGCGGCGGTGGTCAGTTATTTCTGGCGCGACGTCAAGCAAGTGGTCGGTGGCAGCGTCGACGCGGTGCGCCAACGGGATTTCAACAACCGCTGGTTCATCCTCGCGGTGGCCATCGTGCTGGCGACCATACCCATCGGCATTGCCGGCATTGCGCTGTCCTCGACGCTCAACGCCTGCAACTCGCCCCTGCGCGGCCTGATGGTGATCGGGATTTCCTGCGTGGTCATGGCGGTTCTGCTGGCCGCTGCCGAACTGTCGTGCCGGCATCGGCGCACCGTGGACGAAATGCGTCTGCGCGATGCGCTGATCGTCGGCATTGCGCAGATTGGCGCGCTGATTCCCGGGGTGTCGCGCTCCGGCTCGACGCTGACGGCAGCGTTGTTTCTCAACTTCAAGCGTGAAGAAGCGGCGCGGTTCTCGTTCCTGCTCGGGCTGCCGGCCATCGCCCTCGCCGGTTTGAAAGAGTTGTGGGTGTTGTTCCATGCCGACCTTCCAGCCGCCGTTTGGGGGCACCTGATTTTCGGTCTGGTGATTGCCAGCATCTCGGCGTTCTTCGCGATCTGGGGCCTGATGCGTTTTCTGGAGAAGTTCTCCACCTGGCCATTCGTCATCTACCGCGCGGTGCTGGGGATTTTCCTGATCGTCGCGGTCAGCACCGGGGCCTTGAGCTAACCCCACCCTCTAGATAAAACAAAACCCGCACATGGCGGGTTTTGTTTTAACGCGGATCAAGCAATCAGTCAGCCAGACGCCAGGTCGTGCCGCCCTTGCCGTCTTCCAGCACCACGCCCATGGCGGTGAGCTGGTCGCGGATGCGGTCGGATTCGGCCCAGTCCTTGCCGGCGCGTGCCGCCAGACGTGCAGCAATCAGTGCGTCGACTTCAGCCGCATCGACACGCCCTTCGGCGCCCGCTTGCAGGAAGTCATCGGCTTCCAGTTGCAACACACCCAGCACGCTCGCCAGTTCTTTCAGACGTGCCGCCAGACCTGCCGCTGCATCGAGATCGCTCTCGCGCAGGCGGTTGATCTCACGCACCATCTCGAACAGCACGGCGCAGGCTTCCGGCGTGCCGAAGTCGTCGTTCATCACCGTGGTGAAACGCTCGACGAAGGCTTCGCCGCCGGCCGGGGCCACGCTCGGCAGGCCTTTCAGCGCGTGGTAGAAACGCTCGAGAGCGGCCTTGGCGTCCTTGAGGTTGTCTTCCGAGTAGTTGATCGCGCTGCGGTAGTGGCTCGACACCAGCAGGTAACGCACGACTTCCGGGTGGTACTTGTCGAGCACGTCGCGAATGGTGAAGAAGTTGTTCAAGGACTTGGACATCTTCTCGCCATTGATACGGATCATGCCGCAATGCATCCACGCGTTGGCGTAGGTCTTGCCGGTGGCCGCTTCGCTCTGGGCGATTTCGTTTTCATGGTGCGGGAACTCGAGGTCGCTGCCGCCGCCATGAATGTCGAAGGTCTCACCGAGGCAGCAGGTGGACATCACCGAGCACTCGATGTGCCAGCCCGGACGCCCGGCGCCCCACGGCGATTCCCAGCTCGGCTCGCCCGGCTTGGCGGCTTTCCACAGGACGAAGTCCAGCGGATCTTCCTTCGACTCGTCGACTTCGATGCGCGCACCGATGCGCAGGTCTTCGATCTTCTTGCGCGACAGCTTGCCGTAGCCCATGAACTTGGCGACGCGGTAGTACACGTCGCCATTGCCCGGGGCGTAAGCGTAGCCCTTGTCGATCAGGGTCTGGATCATCGCGTGCATGCCCGGAATATGATCCGTGGCACGCGGCTCCATGTCCGGCTTCTTGATGTTCAGGCGCGCTTCGTCTTCGTGCATCGCCGCGATCATGCGCTCGGTCAGCGCGTCGAACGACTCACCGTTCTCGCGGGCACGATTGATGATCTTGTCGTCGATGTCGGTGATATTGCGCACGTAGGTCAGGTCGTAACCGCTGAACCGCAACCAGCGGGTCACCAGGTCGAACGCGACCATGCTGCGGCCGTGGCCGAGGTGGCAGTAGTCGTACACGGTCATGCCGCACACGTACATGCGCACCTTGTTGCCATCCAGCGGCTTGAAGACTTCTTTGCTCTTGGTGAGCGTGTTGTAGATCGTCAGCACTTTATATTTCCTTGACGCTAAATCACTGGCCCCACGAATCACGCAGGGTCACGGTACGGTTGAATACCGGCTGACCTGGTTTCGAGTCCTTTATATCGGCAACGAAGTAGCCTTCGCGCTCGAACTGGAACCGGTCTTCCGGCTGTGCATCGCCCAGCGATGGCTCAGCACGACAACCGGTCAGCACTTGCAGTGAGTCAGGGTTGATGTTGTCGAGGAAACTCGCGCTGTCTTCGGCCTTCTCCGGGTTCGGAGAACGGAACAGGCGATCGTACAGACGCACTTCGCACTCGATGCTGGCAGCCGCCGGCACCCAGTGGATCACGCCTTTGACCTTGCGGCCTTCAGGGTTCTTGCCCAGGGTGTCCGGATCGTACGAGCAACGCAGCTCGACGATGTTGCCGTCGGCGTCCTTGATCGCTTCGTCGGCACGGATCACGTAGCTGCCACGCAGACGCACTTCGCCGTTCGGCTCCAGGCGCTTGTAGCCCTTTGGCGGTTCTTCCATGAAGTCATCGCGGTCGATGTAGATTTCACGGGCGAACGGCAGCTTGCGCACGCCGAGTTCTTCTTTCTGCGGATGACGCGGCAGTTCGAGGTTTTCGACCTGACCTTCCGGGTAGTTGGTGATCACGACTTTCAACGGACGCAACACGCACATGGCGCGCGGGGCGTTCGCGTCGAGGTCCTGACGGATGCTGAACTCGAGCATGCCGAAGTCGACCACGCCGTCGGAACGGTTGGTGCCGATCATGTCGCAGAAGTTGCGGATCGAAGCCGGCGTGTAGCCACGGCGACGGAAGCCGGACAGCGTCGACATGCGCGGGTCGTCCCAGCCGTTGACGTGCTTTTCATCGACCAGTTGCTTGAGCTTGCGCTTGCTGGTGATGGTGTAGTTCAGGTTCAGACGGCTGAATTCGTACTGGCGCGGGTTGGCCGGCACCGGCAGGTTTTCCAGGAACCACTCGTACAGCGGACGATGGCTTTCGAATTCCAGGGTGCAGATCGAGTGGGTGATGCCTTCGATGGCGTCCGACTGACCGTGGGTGAAGTCATAGTTCGGGTAGATGCACCACTTGTCACCGGTCTGATGGTGATGGGCGTGGCGGATGCGGTACATGATCGGGTCGCGCAGGTTCATGTTCGGCGAGGCCATGTCGATCTTCGCGCGCAGCACGCGGGCGCCGTCCGGGAACTCACCGGCACGCATGCGTGCGAACCAGTCGAGGTTCTCTGCCACCGAACGGTCGCGGAACGGGCTGTTCTTGCCCGGCTCGGTCAGGCTGCCACGGTATTCCTTGGCCTGCTCAGGGGTCAGGTCGTCGACGTAGGCCTTGCCGGCCTTGATCAGCTCGACCGCCCAGTCATGCAACTGGTCGAAATACTGCGAGGCGTAGCGCACTTCGCCGGACCACTCGAAGCCCAGCCATTTGACGTCGCTTTCGATCGCGTCGATGTATTCCTGGTCTTCCTTGGCCGGGTTGGTGTCGTCGAAACGCAGGTGCGTGACGCCGCCGAACTCCTGGGCCAGGCCGAAGTTCACGCAGATCGACTTGGCGTGGCCGATGTGCAGGTAGCCGTTGGGCTCAGGCGGAAAACGGGTGACGATCTGGGTGTGCTTGCCCGAGTCCAGGTCTGCCTGGATGATCGGCCGCAGGAAATTGACCGGCACGGCAGGGCCGGACTTGGCATTCGAGGTAGGGTCGACAGTGGGCTTGCTCATAGGATCCTTGACTTACATGTGCGCGGCCGCAAAGGGGGCCAGACAAAACAAAGCCGCTATCATAGCCGATGCTGTCAAGGGCCTGACAGAGCGCGGCCTATAAAGGAGCGCATTTAATCGCCGGGATATGAAAAACAGCCTCGAAATTCGCGCCTGTCACGCTAAACTGCGCACCTTGGCCGATGCAGGCTGAACCGGTTTCGGCACTCGGTGTCCGAAAACCACGAATTCCTAATACAGAGTAGCGATAATGACTCAAGTCAAACTGACCACCAACTACGGCGACATCGTCATCGAACTGGACGCGGAAAAAGCGCCGATCACCGCTGCCAACTTCCTCGAATACGTTAAAAACGGTCACTACGAGAACGTGATTTTCCACCGCGTCATCAAGGGTTTCATGATCCAGGGCGGCGGTTTCGAGCCTGGCATGCAGGAAAAGAAAGACAAGCGCCCGAGCATCCAGAACGAAGCCGACAACGGCCTGAAGAACGAGAAATACACCCTGGCCATGGCCCGCACCATGGATCCACATTCGGCCTCGGCGCAGTTCTTCATCAACGCCACCGACAACAGCTTCCTCAACCACACCGCCAAGACCGCTCAGGGCTGGGGTTATGCCGTGTTCGGTAAAGTCGTTGCCGGTACCGATGTCGTCGACAAGATCGAAGCCGTTGCCACCACTTCCAAGGCCGGTCACCAGGACGTGCCGAAAGACGACGTGATCATCGAGAAAGCCGAGATCATCGAAGCGTGATATTGCTGATTTCAGACTTGCATCTGGAAGAGGAGCGCCCGGACATCACCCGGGCGTTTCTGGATTTGCTCGCCGGACGCGCCCGCTCGGCGAGTGCGTTGTACATCTTGGGCGACTTTTTCGAGGCGTGGATTGGCGACGACGCCATGACGCCCTTCCAGCGTTCCATCTGCCAGGCTCTGCGCCAATTGAGCGACAGCGGCACGGCGATTTTTCTGATGCACGGCAACCGCGACTTCCTGCTCGGCAAAGCCTTCTGCAAAGAAGCCGGCTGCACGCTGTTGAAGGACCCGAGTGTCGTGCAGTTTTACGGCGAGCCGGTGTTGTTGATGCACGGCGACAGCCTGTGCACCCGCGATGTCGGCTATATGAAGCTGCGGCGCTACCTGCGCAACCCGATCACCCTGTTCATCCTGCGCCACCTGCCGCTGAGCACCCGCCACAAACTGGCGCGCAAGCTGCGCAGCGAAAGCCGTGCGCAGGTGCGGATGAAGGCCAATGACATCGTCGATGTCACGCCGGAAGAGATTCCGCGGATCATGCAGCAATACGGGGTGAAAACCCTGATCCACGGCCACACCCATCGTCCGGCGATCCACAAGCTGCAGCTCGGTGAGCAGGCAGCCAAGCGGATTGTGCTGGGGGACTGGGATCGTCAGGGTTGGGCGTTGCAGGTGGATGAGAACGGGTATGCCCTGGCACCGTTCGACTTCGCCCCGCCACCACAACTGGCAGCACCTGCCAACTGACACAACACAAAACCCAATGTGGGAGCGGGCTTGCTCGCGAAGGCGGTGGTTCAGTCGACATCTCTGCTGAATGACACACCGCTTTCGCGAGCACGCCCGCTCCCACATTTTTGACCGCGTTTTGCTTAGTGACCGCTGGCAGCCGGGCCGGCCTTCGCCGCAAACGGCGGCTTCGCCAGCCACACAATCAGAATCAGCCCCATAAAGCCCCAGCCCAACAACGTGAAGTAATCCACGGTGGAGAGCATGTATGCCTGGCTGGTGAGGATCTGATCCATCTGCGCGTACGCCGATTGGCTCGCGCCGCCTAAATGATTCAACGTCTCGCGGGTCGCCGGCTCGAAGGTGCTGATGCTTTCGCTCATGTAGGCATGATGCTGATTGGCGCGGCGAATCCAGATCCACGTGGTCAGCGATGCCGCAAAGCTACCGCCCAGAGTCCGCAGGAAGGTGGCGAGGCCAGCGCCGTCGGCGATCTGGCTCGGCGGCAGGTCGGACATCAGGATGCTCAGGGTCGGCATGAAGAACAGTGCCACGCCTATCCCCATGAACAGCTGCACCAGGGCGATGTGCTGGAAGTCCACCTGGTTGGTGAATCCGGCGCGCATGAAGCAGCTCAGGCCAATCGCCAGGAACGCCAGACCGGCCAGCAGGCGCAGGTCGAACTTGTTCGCGTACTTGCCGACAAACGGCGACAGCAGCACCGGCAGAATCCCGATCGGCGCCACCGCCAGACCGGCCCAGGTCGCGGTGTAACCCATCTGCGTTTGCAGCCACTGCGGCAGGATCAGGTTGATGCCGAAGAACCCGGCGTAACCCAGCACCAGCACCAGCGTGCCGATGCGGAAGTTGCGGTAGGCGAACAACCGCAGGTTCACCACCGGATGCTGGTCGGTCATTTCCCAGATGACGAACACCGCCAGGGCGATCACCGAAATCGCCGCGCCGATGATGATGAAGTTCGATTCGAACCAGTCCAGGTCATTGCCCTTGTCGAGGATCACCTGCAACGCGCCGACGCCGATGATCAGCGAGATCAGGCCGACGTAGTCCATCGGTTGGCGACTGGTTTCCACCGGGCGCTTGGCCAGTTGCGAGCGCACCACCATCACCGCAAAGATGCCGATCGGTACGTTAATGAAGAAGATCCACGGCCAGCTATAGCTGTCGGTGATCCAGCCGCCGAGAATCGGCCCGGCAATTGGCGCAACCACCGTGACCATCGCCAGCAATGCCAGGGCCATGCCGCGCCTCGCGGGGGGATAGACCGCAATCAACAGGGTCTGTGTCATCGGGTACAGCGGCCCGGCCACCAGGCCTTGCAGCACACGGAAGCCGATCAGTTCCGGCATCGACGTGGAGATACCACAGAGAAACGAGGCCAGCACAAACAGAATGGTCGCCCAGAGAAACAGCTTCACCTCGCCGAAACGCCGACTGAGCCAACCGGTCAGCGGCAGCGCAATGGCGTTGCTCACGGCAAACGAGGTGATGACCCAGGTGCCCTGCTCCGAACTCACGCCCAGGTTGCCGGAAATGGTCGGCAAGGCCACGTTGGCAATGGTGGTGTCGAGCACTTGCATGAAAGTCGCCAGCGACAGGCCGATGGTGCTGAGCAACAGGCTGGGCGGCGTGAAAGAGGCGTTATTGCTCATTGTGAATCCTATGAAACCGGGTTGACGCTATGGGAGCGCGCTTTTTGTGGCGAGGGAGCTTGCTCCCTCGCCACAAAAGCCCGCACCTGAAGGGTGTGACCTTAGCGTTGTGCGGTCTTGCTCACCGCCGCGCTGTTGTCGTGGATCAACTGCGCAATCATCGCGTCGGCTTCGGCCAGTTGCTGCTCGTAAACGTTGGTGGTGAACGAGGCCTTTTGCGGCGGTTGCTGGGCCAGCACCGGACCGCTCTGGTCATGCAGGTTCACTTCAACGTTGGTCGACAGACCGACCCGCAGCGGGTGCTTGGCCAGCTCTTCGGCGTTGATGTGAATCCGCACTGGCACACGCTGGACGATCTTGATCCAGTTACCGGTGGCGTTCTGCGCCGGCAACAGAGCAAACGCGCTGCCGGTGCCGGCGCCGAGGCTGTCGACGGTGCCGCTGTACTTCACGCTGCTGCCGTAGATGTCAGACTCGATGTCCACCGGTTGGCCGATGCGCATATCACGCAGTTGGGTTTCCTTGAAGTTGGCGTCGATCCACAGCTGATCCAGCGGGATCACCGCCATCAGCGCGGTGCCCGGCTGTACGCGCTGACCGAGTTGCACGGTACGTTTGGCGACGTAACCGGTGACCGGCGCAATCAGGGTGCTGCGAGCGTTGGTCAGGTAGGCCTGGCGCAGTTCAGCAGCGGCCTGCATCACGTCCGGGTGCGACGAAACCACGGTGTCATCGACCAGCGCGCTGGTGGTTTTCAGTTGCTGTTTGGCGTTGGCCAGGGCGTTTTGCGCCGAGGTCAGGTCATCGCGGGCGTGGGACAGTTCTTCCTGGGAAATCGCCCCGCCAGCGGCGAGGTTCTTCCGGCGGTTGTAGTTGTCCTGAGCCTTCTGCACTTCAGCCTGTTGCGCGTTGACCTGGGCTTTCATGCCGTCGACGTTGCTGTACAGGCCGCGCACCTGACGCACGGTACGCGCCAGTTTCGCCTGGGCACTTTGCAGGCCGACTTCAGCGTCGTTGGGGTCGAAGTTGATCAGCACCTGGCCTTCGTGGACCAGATCGCCATCGTCAGCGCCAATGCTGACCACGGTGCCGGTGACCAGCGGGGTGATCTCAACGACGTTGCCGTTGACGTAGGCGTCGTCGGTGCTTTCGTTGAAGCGCCCGATGAATTCGTGATACGCCCACACGCCGGCCCCGGCGAGCAGGACCACGACGGCCAGCACCAGCAGCATGACTTTGCGCTTGCGTGGATTACCGGTGTCGGGGGTGTTGTCTTGAGTTTGAGTGTTTTCGGCAGTGGCCATGACAAATACCTGAAATTAGTTGTGCGACGTGGCTGGGGTGGCGTTGGCTGCGGTCAGGGTTTCACCCTGAAAGCCGCCGCCCAGCGCTTGCATCAGTTGAATCGACAGGTCGATCTGCTCGGCATTGAGGTTGGCCAGCTGACGCTGGGCCTGCAGCAATTGCTGCTCGATGCTGAGCACGTCCAGGTAGTTGCCGATGCCGGAACCGTAACGCTGGACGACGGTGTTGTAAGAGTCCTGGGCAATCTCGGTGGCGTGTTGCTGCGCCCCGATCTGCCGGCCGATGTCACGCAACTGGTTGATCGTATCGCTGACATCACCCAGTGCTTTCACCAGGCTTTTGTTGTACTGCGCCACCGCCAGATCGTAATCGGCGTCGCGCGCATCAAGGTTGGCGCGCAGGCGCCCGCCGTCGAAGATCGGCACCGAGATGGTCGGGGCGATGCTGAAGAAGCGACTGGCCGACCCGAACATTGCGTCACCCAACAAGGATTCGGCACCGGCAGACGCCGTAAGGTTCAGGTTGGGATAGAAGCGGGTTTTCGCCGAGTCGATGTCTTTGCTCGCCGCCTCTACGCGCCAGCGCGCAGCGACCAGATCCGGACGCCGACCGAGCAGTTCCGCCGGCAATACCGACGGCACGGCCACGGCGCTGGCTTGCAGGACTTTCGGCCGAGCAATTTCGTTGCCGCGATCCGGGCCTTTGCCGAGCAGCACGGCCAAGGCGATTTTCGCGCTGTTCAAGCGCTTTTCGGCATCGATCAGGCTGGCTTCGGAACTGGCTTCCAGACTCTGGGTTTGCTGGAACTGGTACTGGCTGTCGATCCCGGCGCTCAAGCGGCGCTGGCTCAGATCGAGCATCTGTTTGGTGCGTTTCAGATCGTCGTTGGCCAGGTCGTAGACGATGTGCGCCTGTCCCAGATCGCTGTAGGCCCGGGCCACGTCGGCGGCGAGGGTCAATTGCGCGGCCTGACGGTCGACTTCCGCAGCACGGGCCTGACCGAGAGCGGCTTCCCAGGCATCTCGCTGGCCGCCCCACAGGTCGAAGTTGTAATTGAAACCGGCGCTGATATTGCGCACGGTGGCATAGGCATCGCCCTTGCCCAGCGGATCCTGATCCTTGGCCAGACGCGAACGGCTGATACCGGCGCTGGCGTCGAGGGTCGGATAGCGTTCGGCATCGGCAGCATAAGCGGCGGCGCTGGCCTGATGCGCTCGGGCTTCGGCGATCTGCATGTCCGGACTGTCATGCAGGGCTTCGCGGATCAGACCGTCGAGTTGTGGGTCGCCAAGGCTGGTCCACCAGTCGCTTTTCGGCCATGCCGCCGGCGACAGGGTCACACCGTTGAGGGACTGGCCGACTTTCAGGCTTTTCGCATCAAGATTTGTGCCTTGAGTGTCGAGGCCGCTGTAATTGGCGCAGCCGGCGAGGATCATCGCCGACAGCACCAGGGTCAGGCTGCTGCGCAAGGTTTTACTGCTCATTGTGTTCACCTAAGCGCTGGATGGTGATCGGGTCACCGGCGGCCAGCAGGATTTTCTTGAGGATGTATTCCAGAGTCTTCAACTCGTCCGTAGTGACGGCGCCGGCCAGTTCATTCATTGCATCGGCGCCGATGTGCGGCAGACGATCGGCCAGTTGCTGGCCCTGCTCGGTGAGTTTGAGCTGCACCTGACGGCGATCGCCTTCGCTGCGTTGGCGAGCCAGGAAACCTTTCTGTTCCAGACGATCGAGCATGCGTGTCATCGAACCGCTGTCCAGCGACAGATGCCGGCACAGCTCGGCCGGAGTATCGACGCCGTACTGGGCCATGATGATCAACACCTTGAACTGCGCGGCGGTGATGCCGTGGGGGTCCATGTGGGTGTCGATGATCTTGTCTTTGAGCAGCGCGGCACGGCCCAGCAACAGGCCGAGATGGCAATGCTTGAATTCGTCCGGGGTGAAATGCTTCATGTGCTCACCTAATAACTGCCTAGGCAGTGAATGTATGTCGAGATGTTACTGCCTAGGCAGCGAATGTCAACGTAATAGTTAGGTTGCTTTGTAATTAGTTGACCAGTGGACTGGGTTTTTGTGTTGCCCGCACTGACGCTTTCGCGAGCAAGCTCGCTCCCACAGGGATCTCATGCATACATGGATCAATGTGGGAGCGAGCTTGCTCGCGAAGGCAGCGACTGGGTGTAACGTCGGTCAGGATTTGTCGGAAGGATGCACAGATGGCGGCTGGAGGGGATGCACTTCACGCCCGCGCAAGGCCGTCAGCGCATAACCGCAAGCGCGTTTGATCACCGCATACATGCTGTGCCAGCCCGGCGGTGCGGGCTCGATCGCGGCATGCAGCGCGAGTGCATAGTCGAGCACCAGACCGGGCGTCCAGGCCATGACTTCGGCGCGTTTACGCACTTGCGCCGCCACCCAGAACTCGGGGCTGACGATCACTCGGGCGAAGTCGAGCATGCTCGAATGCCCGCGATTCATCGCCCCTTCAAGGGCCGCTTCGAGGCTATGGGCGACGGCACTCGAGCAGTTGCGGCTGGTGAGGTTGTACGTGCTGTTCTGCCGGTATTCGCTCCAGAACGCCTGCAGTCGCCGCGCGTCGTAATGAGCAAAACTGACCTGAACCGAAGACGGACACCAGTCCGCCACCTCACCCGCATAGTCAGGCAGGAACCGGCCGTCGACATCATTGTTCGGCGTCGCCCGCAGCAATCGCACGAAATCCCCCGCCGAACGATCGATGTCATCCAGCGGGTAATGGCTGATGTAAATGTCCGGGCCGCATTCCAGGGCCGCGTGGCCGGCAGAAATCACACCGTTGATGTCGACGGCCGCGATATAGCGGTTGAGCAGGCGGTTGCGCACCAGGGTGTCATCAACGGTGCCGCTGGGTGTCCAGACATGGATCACCAGCGCGGTGCTGGGGGCCGGCCCACCGACCGAGGCCGGACTCGCCAACGGTGGCTGGTGTTTGAAGCGCAGTGACTGGCGCAACAACGCGCAGCCCGAAAGAAAGATGCTCATGCCAATGCAGAACGGCACCGTGCCCTTATACAACGTCGGATACGGTTCAAGGATGAACAGGCCAAAGGTGATTTCGAACAATCCGGTGAGCAGCGACAATCGCCAACCGACAAAGCGCACCACCACCGCCGCCGCCAGCCGAAAGCCGCCATCGAGCAGAAACGCCACACCGAACAGCACTGCCAGAATCAGGCTGGCCACATGTTGCCGGTCGACGATCAGCAGCCCAAGCAGCAGGAACGCCAGACCGCGGGCCTTGCGCAAAGCGGCGGCGGTGCCGGTCTGCGGTGCCGGCACCAACAGAATGATCAGGGCCTCGAGTAACAGCAGATAGCCAAAGACATGCAGCGGAAAATAAAGCACACCGTCCAGCGCATCGATAAAGATCGCCACCCCGGCCGCGCCCCAGACAATGCCGGTCAGCGCCAGCGTCGACCAACGCTTGCGGACAAAGTCATTACCGAGCAAGACCATACTCAAGCGGACCATAGGCGCTTCCTGTTGCATTGGGGCAGTTGCAACCTACCGGGATTTCAGGCTTCGCTGAGTCTAATACATCCTCAAATTTCCGAAGCGCGGACGCGCTTTCTAGGAATCGCCTGATGTCTCTCGTCAGACCCCGTGTTTAACGTACGGTCCTCCCTGGCCAACACGAATAGCCTTTTCATGAAGCGATCAAAACTTCAGCGCCCCATGCACACCCTGGCTGCGGTGACGTTACTGACGTGCGCGTCGGACGCGATAGCGGCGAATTGCACATTCAACGGTTCTTCCCGCACCCAAACGCTCAACTTTGGCGCAAGCCTTGCCAATGGTGGCCTGACAATCCCCGCCGACACACCCGATGGCACAGTGGTCTACCAGGACACCGCGCAGCAATCGAGCTCGCACAGCTGGTCGTGCAGCGCAACTTCGCAATACGGCGTAGCAGTCAATCCCGCGCTAGGCACCCCACCCAGTAACGTAACGACCTTTCCCTTGGGCAAGACCGGGCTCTCGTTCCGTATCTGGATGGATATGTTAAGTCGCTATGAGCCCTCCCTGTTTGCGATCAGCTCAACCTACTACGGCATCGGAGCCGGTACGGTCAGACTGGAAATCGTCAAGACCGGCCCACTGGCGTCGCAAGTCAGGATTGATGCCGGCAATCTGGGCAACCTGCAGTCCGGTGAGCTGATCCTGAACAGGTTTAATCTGGCCAATGCACTGGTACTGAATGCAGCCTCCTGCCAGACCCCGTCCGTACCGGTGGCCATGGGCGATGATTATCAACTCAACGAGTTCAGCCAGGCTGGCGCAACACCGCGCACGGTGCGCTTCAACATTGGCCTGAACCAGTGCCAGACCGGCATCAAGAAAGTCACCTACTCGCTCAAGGCCAATACCACGGTGATCGATGCGGCCAAAGGCATCGTCGCGCTCAATGACAGCTCCACCGCCAAGGGCATCGGCCTGCAATTGATGAATGACGCCGGGCAGCCCATGGCCTTGGGCACCACCTACCCGTTCGACGCGTTCACCAGCACCGGCACCGACTTCAAGATTCCTTTGTCGGCTTCGTATTACCGTCTGCCGACAGATGAACTCAAGGCCGGCAGTGCCAACACCGAGGTCACCTTCATCGTCAACTACCTTTAAATCTAAGGATCGTCTGATGTTCCCGGCACCTGGCCGTCCCTAGAGTGCCGGGATGAGATTGAAGAACTACCTCCACCAGATCAGCCCGATCCTGTCCTCGCCCCACGCGGCACGGCGCCTATTGCGCATTTTTGCCCTGGTGCTGCTGGTGGGCATTCTCGGCGGCGTCTACAGCTTTCTGTTGTTTACCTTCAATAATGAAGTGTCCCAGCGGCGCAGCTACATGAGCAGCGCGATCGCCGAAGCGCATACCTTTTTCACCACCCGGGAAGCACTCCTGGAAAGCCTCAGCCTGTCGGCCACGCGCATGGCCAACATGGACCTGCCGGTCTCCGATGAAGAGATCCGCCTGCTGCTCGGTCAAGCGCCGGCGCAGCAATGGAGCATCTGGCTGACCCGACGCATGCGCGACTACCTCAAGGCTCGGCAACTCAACCTGGTATATGTCAGCAGCGGCCCCCAGTCTCAAGTATGGCGCCTTTACAACGCGACGCCGGTGACCAGTGCTTTCCCCCGAGCCACACTTGAGCGACTGCAAACCCTCAAACACCACAACAGCGCCAACCTGAAGGAACTCTGGCTGACCCATGCCGCTGACGGGCACTCGCAGCTGTACATCTTCATTCGCCTGGACGAACGCGACATCAACTCCGGCTGGCTCGGTCTGGAAATGGACGACCGCGAAGTCTCCAGCGCCTTGAGTGATCACAGCGCCGGCGAGTTCACCATGTTCAATTCGCAGGGCATGCCGCTGTTCAGCAACAGCCAAAAACCGCCGCCGGGGCAGTATCTGCCACTGCTGCGGCAACAGGACTTTTTCGGTTTTGTCGGTGACGGCTGGCTGCCGGAACAGTTGGTGTTACGCAAGCAACTGAAATCATCGGATTGGCAGCTCACTTACTCCATCGATTTGCTCGAGGTGCTATGGGCACTGTGGCCGCAAATGCTCGGCGCACTGCTGTTTTGCCTGTTGAGCATCAGCCTGGTGTACCTGCTGACCCGACGCCTGGAACACCGCGTGATCAACCCGGCGATCCACCGGATCCAGGCGTTGGTGGAAAGCGAGCTGTTCAGCCGCGACGTGATCCAGACCGCGCCAGTGGCGCTGTGCGTGCTGCGGCGCACCGACGCTCAAGTGGTGCTGGAAAACACCCTCGCCCGCCAATGGCTGGGCCGCCGTGGCGAACAACTGGGACCGGGCTGGATCCGCGCGGCGTTTGACGACAACGAACCCGGTCTGACCGATTACTTCGAGACCGCCGATGGCCGTCACTTGTACCTGAGCTGCGCGCCGACCCGCTACAAAGGCGAAGACGTGTTGCTCTGTGCCTTCAGCGACATCAGTGCACGCCGGCAAATCGAAGCGGCGCTGGAACAGGCTCGCCAGTCGGCCGACGCCGCCAATGAGGCCAAGACCCTGTTTCTTGCGACCATGAGCCACGAAATCCGCACACCGTTGTACGGCGTGCTCGGTACCCTGGAATTGCTCGCCCGTACGCAACTCGATACCCAACAGAAAAGTTACCTGCAAGCCATCGAAGGCTCCTCTGCCACCCTGCTGCAACTGATTTGCGACGTGCTTGATGTGTCGAAAATCGAGGCCGGGCAACTGGCGCTGGAATTGAGCGAGTTCCGCCCGACGACGCTGGTGCACGAAGTCGTGCAAGGCTACGCGGCGGCGGCGCAGAGCAAAGGCCTGCAACTGTACGCCTGCCTCGATCCGCAAACGCCGGAGCGGTTGATCGGCGATGCCAGCCGCGTGCGGCAAATTCTCAACAATCTGCTGAGCAACGCGGTCAAGTTCACCGATTCCGGGCGCGTGGTGCTGCGGGTCAAACTGCTCGGTCGCGAAGGCGAACGGGTGTGCCTGCAATGGCAGGTCTCGGACACCGGCAAAGGCATCGCCCATGACGATCAGGCGTTCATTTTCGAACCGTTCTACCAGACTGAAGGCAACACCAACGTGGTGGCCGGCACTGGCCTGGGCTTGCCCATCTGTCAGCGGCTGACGCACTTGATGAACGGCACCCTGCGCATGGTCAGCGAGCCGGGGCTGGGCAGCAGTTTTGCCTTGAGCGTGCCGCTGGAGCAAACCTCAAACAAGACCTCACCGGCCGTCGTACCGGCATTGGCGCCGGACCTCGTTTACGTGGTTTCGCCTGTGCGCGAACTGGCCGAAAGTCTCTGCGGCTGGTTGCGCCGCTGGGGCGCCCGTCCGCAGATAGGCACACCCGATTGCACGGAACCCGACTGCAGCGTCGTGCTGCTTGAGCTGTATCCCACGCCCTCCGATCTGCGCCCGAGCCAGGCATGGCCCGGCCCGCGAGTATTGGCCAGCGGCGACGGAGCCCACGAGCCGCAGTTCGGCGCTGATGGCTGGAAGGTCAATCTGAATGATCTGGCGGCGATCCAGCGCGCCGTTCGCCAGGCTCAGGGCGGCCAGATCGCCCCCCTCCCTGAGCAACACGAACCGCATAGGCTGCGTCCATTGCGTCTGCACATTCTGGTAGCCGAAGACAACGCCATAAACCAACTGATCCTGCGCGACCAGCTCGAAGAACTGGGCTGCACGGTGGCGCTGGCCAGCGATGGCGAAGAGGCCTTGTCACTCTGGCGCGGCAGTGAGTTCGACATTGTCCTCACCGACGTCAACATGCCGCGCCTCAACGGCTACGAACTGACCGCAGCCCTGCGCCGCGCGGGCTGTGTCACCCCGATCATCGGCGCCACCGCCAACGCCCTGCGCGGAGAAGATGCCCTGTGTCTGGCGGCCGGCATGAATCACTGTCTGGTCAAACCTTTTACGCTGCGAGCCTTGCTCGCGGCCCTGGCTCCTTATGAACGAGTTGCTCATGAAGCCCTGTAGCATTTTGATAGTCGAAGACCACCCTTTCCAGCACCGTTATTTGCAGAATCTGTTCAACGAGTTGGGCAACTTTGACGTGGTCGGCGTCCGGGACGGCGAAGCCGCACTGGCCTGCCTGAAACAGCGGGACTTCGACCTGATACTCACCGACTTGCTGATGCCGGGCATGGACGGCGTGCAGCTCATTCAGGGCCTCGCCGCACAACGTTCGCGCCCCGCACTGGCGATCATGAGCGCGGCCTCGCGACGGATGTTGATGGGCGCCAGTCTGGTGGCGAGCAATCTGCAGGTGAAAGTGATCGGGCTGATTTCCAAACCGGTGACCACCGCCGCCCTGCGCTGCCTGATCAATCAATTGCAGGCACTGCGCCAGATGGTTCCGGCCGAGACCCGCGAAGGCGTCGGGCGCGAGCGTATTCTGCACGCGCTGGACAACGGTGAACTGCAAGCCTGGTTCCAGCCCAAGAAAGCCCTGAACAATGGCCGCATCGTCGCCGCCGAAGCCCTGGTGCGCTGGATTCATCCCGAACAGGGCACGCTGCTGCCCGGCGAGTTCCTGCCGGTGCTGGCCGCCTGTGGCCTTGAAGAACAGCTGCTGTGGAAAGTGCTGGAACAAGCGATTGCCGCTCAAGTCGGCTGGCGCCAGCAGGGCTATGACATTCCGGTCTCGATCAACCTGCCGACGCACCTGCTCAACAACCACGACCTGCCCGACCGTATTCACGCGTTCGTGCTGGCCCATCAAGGCTTGCCGGCACGGATCTGTTTTGAGCTGATGGAGTGCTCGGTGCCCGACGACATCAGCAACTTCTATGCCGGTGCCTGCCGCTTGCGGATCAAGGGGTTCGATCTGTCACAGGTTGATTTCGGCAAGGGTTACAGCTCGTACATGAATCTGGTCTCGGCGCCGTTCACTGAATTGAAGATCGACCGCACGCTGGTACATGGCTGCAACGCCAACGAAGAGCTGGCCCAGGCCCTCACCAGTATTGTCAGCCTGGGACGGCAGTTGGGTCTGACGGTAGTGGCCGAAGGTGTCGAGACCGCGCAAGAACTTGCTCTGTTGCGTAAAATCGACTGCACTCAGGTTCAGGGTTTCCTGATCTCCCATGCCGTGTCTTCGGATCAATTCCAGCAGTTGCTGACCCATGACGGGCCGGCGAACGCGTACTGACCCGCAAGCGGGTGTTGACGACTGTCACTTGCTATCGAGGTCACTGTGTTCAAAGGCTCTCTCATCTCTGCTGCCCGGGCCCACTGATGCCACATCCCAATGCATTCCTGGAGAAGCTCGCCAGCAGTTCATCGCGCCTGAATAAAAGCCTGCTGGTGCTCGGCGCCTTGGTGTTGCTGTTACTGGGTATCAGCTACGTGGGGGTCAAGCGCATGGTCGAAGAGCGACACGATACCGTGCAGTTTCACTTTGCCCGACTGATGGAGAATGTCCGCGAACAGGAACTGTTCCTGCAGGATATCGCCCGGGAAAGTGCCAAGGGCGAGCGGATCACCAATGCCGTATTGCCGCCCTACTCCCAAAAGCCCTTGCCCGATGAAGGGCCGGGCATCTATGAGGGCCGTGGCCTGCCGTTTTCGCTGCCCTACAGCCTGAAGATCAATCCGGACAGGATCGCGCCCAGCCAATACCCGAAAATCTTCGCACTCGGCACCCACCTGGCCGCTTACTACAGCGCGTTCTGGTCAGCGTCGCACTATCAGTCGCCCCACGTCGTGCTGATCAATGGTCCCGATAATTTTGATGTCGCCGTACCCTCTGCCGGGCGCTTGCGCGGTAAGGGACAGACGCAGATCGGTCATTTGGTCGACGTAATGACCCAGGTGAACCAGCGCCTGCGCGGGCAAAATTCGCCGCTGCCCGATCTTCAGGTGCACTGGGAACCCTATGTCTCTGCCGAGGATGACAAGAGCACGCCAACCCTGCTGGCCTACGTGAGTATCAACCTGGCCAGCACTGCGCTGACCGTCGAAGGTGCCGATACCTGGGTGGTACTGGGTTCGCTGATGAACCTGTCTCAGGTCAATAACATCGAGCGGCTGATGCAGTGGTCGATCTACGACGACTTCACCTTGATCACCCCGCGTGGTGTGGTCTTGACCGGCGCCCTGAAACCCGGCGAGGTGCTGGATGAAGGGGTGAACTTCAAGCGTGACGGCCTGGTGTTTAAACTGAGCAGCCCCGGCGAACAACACTGGACGGCAATCTACTTCATCAGTGTGCGCAGCTTCCTTGATTACGCGCTGTGGCCGTTGCTGTGTCTGCTGGCGCTGGTGTTGGCGGTGCTTGGTTGCAGTAGAGCGGTCAATCGCTGGTACCAGACCCGGGTCATCCTGCCCGCGCAAAGTGCGCACGCCAGCATCGCCGAAAGCGAGGCGTTCAGCCGCGCGGTGATCGACACAGCACCAACCGGCCTGTGCGTGATTCGCCGCAGCGATCACCATGTGCTGCTGGAAAATCAGCGCGCGCAGCAGTGGCATGACAACGGCCAGTTGATGAGTTTGCTCTCCTCGCGCACCGCCCCCGGCCACGCTGACCTTGAACTCAACGGACGCTACCTGCACGTTGCCTTCGTGCCCACCCGCTATCAGGGTCAAGACGCCTGGTTGTGTGCGCTGCACGACGTGACCCGGCATGTTGAAGATGCGGCAGCACTGGAAGAGGCGCGTCAGGCCGCCGACTCGGCGAATCGGGCCAAGAGTCGCTTTCTCGCCACCATGAGCCATGAAATCCGCACGCCACTGTATGGCATACTCGGCACTCTGGAACTGCTGGGTCTGACCGCGCTCGCCCCGCGGCAGCAGAATTACCTGCAGACCATCCAGCGTTCCTCGGCCACCTTGTTCCAACTGATCAGCGATGTGCTGGATGTGTCGAAAATCGAAACCGGACAGATGACCCTCGAACTTCAGGATTTCTGCCCACTGGAACTGACCGAAGACACCGTACGCACCTACAGCGCCTTCGCCCGTTCCAAAGGCCTGCAACTGTACGCCTGCATCGACGCGACGCTGCCGGATCGGTTGCGCGGCGACCCGATACGGATTCGCCAGATCCTCAACAACCTGCTGAGCAACGCCATCAAGTTCACTGATAACGGGCGCGTAGTGCTGCGGGTGCGGCTGCTGGAAAGCGTCGATGGCCGAGCCAACGTGCAATGGCAGATCAGCGATTCCGGGGTGGGGATTTCCCAAGCGCAACAACAGCAGCTGTTCGACCCCTTCTATCAGGTCAACGACGCCACCGAGCAGGCCGGTGCCGGACTGGGTCTGGCCATTTGCAAATGGCTGTGCGAGCTGATGGCAGGCCAGTTGAACGTAGTCAGCGAACCCGGACTCGGCAGCAGTTTCACCCTGCAACTTGCGCTGGAACACGCGCCCGGCGAGCTTGCCGATTGCCCTGCATTCAGCCTCGGTTCCCCCGCAGTCTGCGTGCGGGCACAGGTCACTGAGCAGGCACAACACCTGATCGCCTGGCTCAACCGTTTTGGCCTCGACTGCCGTACGCTGACGGCCGACACCCCTGCGACATCAGCGCTGCTGGTCGAGCTTGCACCTTTGGCCAACATCAGCGCGTGGCCCGGGCCGAGAATCATCGCCACAGCGGACGGCCCCAATCCGGCGCAGTTACGCGGGATCGATCATGAAGTCGACGCCCATGATGTGCGCGCGATCGCCTGGGCGATTTATCGGGCGCAACACGGCGCCAGCAGCGAAAGTCGGCCTGCGGCGGCGGACAAGCCCCGGCCATTGAAGCTGCATGTGCTGGTAGCGGAAGACAACGTGATCAACTCGGCCATCATCAAGGAGCAACTGGAGGTGCTGGGCTGCTCGGTGGTCGTCGCGACGAATGGCGAACAGGCACTGGCGCAATGGGTACCGGGGCGCTTTGATCTGCTGCTGACCGACGTCAACATGCCGGTCATGAACGGCTACCAATTGGCCACGGCGTTGCGCCAACTGGATCAGGCCCTGCCGATTATCGGCGTCACCGCCAACGCCCTGCGCGAAGAAGGCCAGCGCTGCGCCGCTGTCGGCATGAACGCCTGGATGGTCAAGCCGCTGAACCTGGCCACCTTGCGCACGCATCTGGAAAAACACTGCAAAATCGCCTTGCCGGCGGCAGTCGTTGCGCCGATCCAGCTGTCGCCGAAAATGCGCGAACTGTTTGTCACCACCCTGCGTCAGGACATCCACACCACCCTGACAGCACTGGACAGCGCCGACGCCCATCGCGTGGCGCAGCAACTGCACAGCATGGCCGGCGCTTTGGGTGCAGTGCAGATCGAAGCCATGGCCACAACCTTTGTCGAGCTGGAGTGCCGTTTGCACGGCATGGCCGTGACCAGCGCCCTGGACCTGGAAGTCCGCCGGAATCTGGCTCAATTGAACGATCTATTGGATACCCTTGAATAATCTCACTCTGGATAATCACCCATGGAAACCCTCAACGTTGTCATTGCCGATGACCATCCCATCGTTCTGGTGGGGGTACGTGAGCTGGTTGAGCGTGACCAACGCTTTCGCGTGGTGGGCGAAGCCGTTTGCTCCAGCGAACTGATCAACCTGCTGGAAACCCGCCAGGTGGATCTGGTCATCACCGATTTCAACATGCCCGGCGACTCGACCTACGGCGATGGTCTGAAACTGGTGGAGTACCTGACGCGGCACTTTCCCTGCGTCCGCGTGCTGGTGCTGACGATGATTTCCAACCCGCTGATCCTGACGCGCCTGCAAGAACTCGGGGTGCTGGCGATCATTCAGAAAAACCAGTTGCACATCGAAATCGAAACGGCGCTCAAGGCCATCGCCCGGGGTAATCCGGTGCGCAGCAACGGGCCGCCGCCGACTTCGGTGCTCGTCGACAATGCTGACCTCGACGAGCGCTTTACCCGCTTGTCACCCAAGGAACATGAAATATTGCGTTTGTTCGTTTCGGGAATGGGCGTCAGCGAGATTGCCCGAAGTTTGAACAGAAGTGCCAAGACCATCAGCACTCAAAAGATATCGGCCATGCGCAAACTTGAAGTCAGCAGTGATCAGGACTTGCTGACTTATTGCATAGAGCGCGACTTGTTCAACTAACTGGTAATCACACCCCAGTTAAAGACGACTTCTAGGAATCGTCTGATGTCCCGGCAAAAGTGCGCGTTATATCGTGTTGTTGTTTTAATCCCAACCATTGGAAACAACATGAAAAAGCTGACTCGCGCACTTCTCGCCCTTTCGATCATCGCCGCTGCCGGCAACGCTCTGGCAGAAGATCCACCTGCCCCAACCCCGACCAAGGCTGGCAGCGGCACCATCAACTTCACCGGCACCATCAACAACGATGCCTGCTCGGTTGAAGGCGCCGGCAAGAACAAAACCATTTCTGTCGACATGGGCGAAGTATCGATCAAGGACATGGGCACCGCCACTGCACCTAAAGGCAACGGCACTTTGAGCGTCGAGAACTTCGACATGAAGATCAACTGCAACGCCGGGACCAAGGTTGCGATGATCTTCGAACCGACCAAGGGCGCAGGTTCGGGCATCGTTGCCGGGACCAAAGTGCTGAAGCTGATCGACGGTCTGGGCGCTGCGAAGAACATCGGTATCGCCTTGCTCGACTCCAACGGCGCGTTGATCGACCTGAGTTCGCCGTCCACCGCGAAGATCGAAAACACCCTGCAAGACAGCAACGCCACGCTGAAATTCTCGGCCGCCTATGTCACCACTGGCGACGTGGCAACCGCCGTTGCCGGTCGTGGTGACGCCACCCTGCCGTTCACGCTGCAATACGAATAACCCGCGCGAGCAATCAAGCCTGGTGCGGGGCCGTCCGGCCCCGCACCCTCATTCAACTGCGCGGTACCCCTTATGTTTTATCGTCACTCATTGTCCTTTTGCGCGGGCCTTTTGGGCCTGCTCGTGGCCAATCAGGCCATGGCCGGCATTTCCTTGAGCAGCACCCGTCTGGTCTTCGACGGCCAGCACAAGGAAGCCGGAATCACCGTGCGTAACAGCGGTGCAGATGTATTGATTCAGTCATGGATCGACACCGATTCCAGCGAAACCGCCGCCGTACCGTTTGCCGTCACCCCGCCACTGGTACGCGTCAGCGGCGACGAACAGCAGATCTTGCGGGTGATCTACGAAGGCGCGGGCATGCCGACCGACCGCGAGTCGGTGGTCTGGCTCAACGTGCAGGAAATCCCCCAGTCGGCGAAATCCGCCAACACTTTGCAGTTGGCCGTGCGCCAGCGCATCAAGGTGTTCTTCCGCCCGCCGGCATTGAAAAACAACGCCTATCTGGCACCGAGCGAACTGACCTGGCGCCTGACCCAACGCGCCGGCAAGAACTTGTTGGTGGTGAACAATCCAGGCCAGTATCACGTGTCGATTGCCGATATCACTCTGCAATCCGGCGCAATCAACGAACATCCCTTTGATTCGATGATGATCGCGCCCGGCGAACAAAAAGAGTTCAGTCTCAAACAACTTCACAACGCCAATACAGTGCGCCTGTTATTCAACAGCATTAATGACTACGGCGCACAAGATCGTTATAGCGCGCAACTTTCCAGCAGTGCCGACACTCGAGCCAGCTTGAATAAAGAAGCGCCATAACTTTCGTGCCGCTGTTACAGCAGCACTTTCACTGTATTTCTCTTCGCTCCGTTAGTTCGTATCGGAGGTGATATAGGGTTCCTGCATGTTTTTACTCAAGCGCGACGGATTGGCACCATTTTCGATTGCCCTGGTGTTCAGTTGCACCTGCCTGGCCGATGATGAAGAACAATTCAATACATCGTTTCTGCAAGGCGCCCCCTCCTCTGTCGACCTGCGATCACTGCTCGCCAGCAGTCGCGTGCTGCCCGGCAATTACCGGGTCGACCTCTACGGCAACGAGACGCTGGTCGGCCGGCGCGATATCGACTTCCGGCGCCACCCCGGTACGGGCAAGGTCGAGGCCTGTCTGACCCTGGAGATGGTGCAGCAACTGGGGGTCGACATCGGCAAACTGCAAGCCAGCGGCAAACTGGCCGGTGATGACCCCGACGCCTGCATCAACTTGCCCGCCCTGATCGATCACGCCAGCGTGCGTTACGACGTGCCGCGCCTGCGCCTGCTGGTCAGTGTCCCGCAAAGCGCCATGGAGCGTGGCCGACGGGGTTACGTCGACCCGGCGCTGTGGGACGAAGGCGTACCCGCCGCGTTCATCAATTATCAGTTGAGCAGCAGCCGCAACAGCACTCAGGCTGACAACACCCTGTCCAACAACGTCGGCCTGCGCAACGGCATCAACCTTGGTGCCTGGCGCTTGCGCAACGAGTCGAACTTCAGCAGCGGCACTGGTCGCCCCAGCACGTTCAAAAGCAACCGCAGTTACCTGCAACATGACGTGACCACCCTGAAAGGCCAGTTCAGCGCCGGGGATATTTTCTCCGATGCCGACCTGTTTGACAGCGTGCGCTACCGCGGCCTGAAACTGGCGTCCGACGACGGCATGCGTGCCGACAGCGAGCGCGGTTATGCGCCGGTCATTCGCGGCATTGCGCAGTCCAGCGCCACCGTGGAGATTCGCCAGAACAACTACATTCTCTACTCGGCCAACGTGCCGCCGGGTCCGTTCGAGATCAGTGATATCTATCCCAGCGGCTCCAACGGCGACCTGGAAGTGACGATTATCGAAGCCGATGGTCGGCGCCGGGTGACCGTGCAAGCGTTTTCCAGCCTGCCGATCATGGTGCGTCAGGGCCAGTTGAAGTACAGCGTCTCGGCCGGCCAGTACAACAGCAACAGCGAGGATCAAAAGACCCCGCAGTTTTTCAGCAGCACACTGGCGTATGGCATCAGCAGCAACTTGTCCGGGATCATCGGCATGCAAGCCACGGACGACTTCAAGGCGTTGTCCGTCGGAGCGGGTCGCAATACCGCCATCGGTGCGATCTCACTGGACTTGACCCACTCCATGAGTAACACCTTCGGCGAAACGGTCACCGGCAACAGCTTGCGCGCTTTGTATGCGAAGACGTTCACCGGCACCGACACCAACTTCACATTGGCGGCCTACCGCTACTCTACCGAGGGCTATCGCACCCTTACCGAGCACGTCGAGGAGTTGAGCCGCGATGGTCAGCAACGTACCGGCAACTCGAAAACCCGTACCGACCTGACCGTCAACCAGAGCCTGGGGCGCAACCAGGAATATGGCAGCGTCTACGTGAACGCCAGCGACCAGCGTTATTGGGGACGCGGCGGTTCGCAAAGCCTGTCTGCCGGTTACAGCAACTATTGGGGGGATGTGAGTTACAACCTCGGCGCGACGTATACCAAGGATGTCGGCAATTACGGGACGGCGAACAATGACACGCTGGTCAACCTGTCGGTGTCGTTCCCACTGGGTTCCAAACCTCGTGCACCGCGGGCGTTTGTCTCGGCCAGCACGCAGAAATCCAGCGACACCACGCAAATGGGTATCAACGGCTATCTGTCAGAAGACAGCGGCACCTATTACTCGGTACAAGCCGGCAACAGCAGCACCGGCGGCAGCTCCGGCTCGGTCAACCTGAGCACCCGCACCTCGGTGATGGATATCAGTGCCGGCTACAGTCAGGGCCGCGGTTACAACTCGCAGAACCTGAACCTGGCAGGTTCGATCGTCGGCCATGCCGGCGGGATCAACCTGGGGCAAACCGTTGGCGAGACGTTCGCGCTGGCGCAGGTCGAAGGTGTGCAAGGGGTAAAAATCGGCAGTTTCTCCGGGGCCAAGACCGGCAGCAACGGTTTCGCCGTGGTGCCCAACGCCCAGCCCTATCGCGTGAACTGGATCAACCTAGACACTCGCGATCTGGGCGGCGACGTCGAGATCGACAATGCGACCCGACAAGTGGTGCCACGCCGCGGTGCCGTGGTACTGGCGCGTTACGCCAGCAAGACCGGACGCCGCGTGCAGTTCGCCTTGTTCGACGCGCAGCACAAACCGATCCCGTTTGGCGCATCGCTGGAGGACAGCGCTGGCAAGCAACTGGCGATCTCCGACCCTGGCGGCAAGGCACTGGCGCTCATGGAGGCCGACACCGGCACCCTGACCATCAATTGGCAGGGGCAGCAGTGCGAAGCGCCTTATGCGTTGCCGGAACGCAACAAGGCGCTGAACTATGAGCGGGTGGCGCTGGTGTGCCGCCCGCCCCAGTAATCCCAACAGTTCAAATCAGGAGCGAGCCTGCTCGCGAAGCGTTCGTCAGCCTCAGCATCATCGATGAATGAGAAGACGCCTTCGCGAGCAGGCTCGCTCCCACAGGGGATATCGAGCGAAGACAAATCCATGCCTGGCACAGATCGAATGTGGGAGCGAGCCTGCTCGCGCAGGCCGCGCCTCGATTCGAATAAACAGGTGCAATCTAGAAATCGCGCTTATAGAAAATATCCAGCGAACTGGCGACACCGCTGGCGGCTTCGAGATAAACCTTCTTGCTCAGCTTGTAACGCAGCGCAATGGTGTTGGCCGGTTCGAACACGCCAACGCCATAACGCAGGCTGAGTTTCTCGGAGATATTGCCGCTGGCGACCACGCTGGTGGTGTTGCCGCTGCCTTGGGTGTCGAGTTGGAAGTCCTGAATCCCCAAGTCTTTGGCCAGACTGCTGGTGACCCCGGAACTGCCCATCAAGCCGAGGCCAAGTGCTGCCTGGGCGAGCATGTTGTTGTCCTCGCCGTTGCTGCTCAACGGACGACCGAGCACCAGATACGACAGCGCCTGCTCCTGGCTCATGGCCGGCTCGGAGAAGATTTGCGTGGTCGGCTGCTCGGCGCTGCCGCTCAGACGAATACCGGCGATCACGTCGTCGGTCTGGCGGATCGCTTCGATGTCCAGATACGGCTGGTCGATGGGACCAGCGAACAACAGCCGTGCACGCCGAACCGTCAGGCGCTGGCCGTAGGCGCGGTATTTGCCGTCGTTGAGCCACAGCTCGCCACGGGTGTCCATGTTGTCGCCGATGTGCACATGACCTTGCAGGTTGGCGGTCAGGCCGAATCCGGCGAAGCTGAGTTTGTCGTCACCGACCACCACGTCGATGTCCATCTTCATGGCCATCGGCGGTTTACCCTCCTCGGTCTGCGCGCCGACGATGATCGTGTCATCGGAGACTTTAACCGTGGAGGGCGGCAGTTCGCGGACGGTGATTTCGCCTCTGGGTACCAGCACTTTGCCGGCAATCTTCAGCTCGTCGCCGGCCATGGAGATTTTCAGATCCGGCGCCACTTCCAGCTTGGCATACGGCTCGACGGTGACCGGCAATTGCGTGCCCTTGAGCGCCACATCGACCATCAGCGCCTGACCCCAGGCGACATTACCGTTCAGACTGCCCTGCCCGGTCTTGCCACTTTTCCAGCCACCGTCCAGACGCACGGACTCGCCGGCAATCACTGCTTGCAGTTGCAGGTCTTTGAGTTCCATCGGCAGCTCGGCGCCGGAGACTTCGCCGTCGCTGAGTTTCACCGTGCCGTTGACCAGCGGCGCCAGCAGCCCGCCGGAAATCGTGCCGCTGCCGTTCAGGCGCCCGGTGAGTTTCTCGACCATCGGTACAAACGGCCGCGCCACCGACAGGTCCAGGCCGGAGAGCCGGAACGAGCCGTTCAACGGCTTGTTTTTCGGCAGCGGATTGAGCTGCGCCTGCACCATCAATTCACCGAGCTTGCCGCCGACGAAATTGAGATCGGTGTCGATCCGCTTCGGTGTGAGTTTGCTGGTGAGCTTCAGGGTCTGGTACGGAAAGTCCAGCCACTGATCCTTTTCCTTCATGCGCAAAGTGCCGCCGCTGGCGTCGACGCTGACCACACCGTTCGGGCCGCTGGCCGGCAAGTCCAGTTGCAGATCGGCGTTGAGCTTGCCCTGCCAGGCGAAGTCCTTCGGCAACCATTGTGCGAGGCTTTCGATCGGGAACTGCTTGAGGTGGTAACGCAGTTTCGGCTCGGGCAGCAGCCGCTGGTCTTCACCGCACAGGCTGGCGTTGCCGGACATCCAGCAATGCGCGCCGAAGTTGATCTTGCCGTCAGCCAGACGCTCCAGTTTGGCCGGGTTCTGCAGTTTCCAGTCCTGGCCGCCGACCTGAATATCGCCGCTGGCCAAACGACCGCGCCAGTTGCCGTTGTCCAGATTGCCGTCCAGACCGAGGGCCAGTTTCAGCTTCGGCCCGAGCAGGTCGAGGTTGAGTTTCTGGCTCTTGATGTCGCCCTGCGCGCTGGCGGTCAACACGCCGAGGTTGGTGTCGCCGGCCTGAATGCGGCTGCCCTTGAGATCGATCTTCGCCCGTTGCGCACTGTCGAGCGTGGCGTCGAGGTTGAGGCTTTGCAGACGATTGTCCTGGAACGCCAGTTGCGAACCTTGCAGCTCGAGCTTGCCTTGCGGCGCCTGGAGCGTGCCGGCGACATTGACTTGACCGTTGATCTGCCCGCGCAACTGCGGCCAGAGCTGGGCCAGACGCGTCAGCTTGATGTCGATCTGGCCAGTGAGTTTCTGTTGCAGGCTGCCCTTGCCGCTGATGCTGTTGTCGCCGAGGCGGATTTGCAGGGCGTTGAGATTCCACTGTTCGCCGACGCCGTCAGCCTTGGCTTGCAGCACCGCCGGTTGTCCGCGCAGTTTGCCCTTGAGGTCGAGGTCGGCGGTGAGGCTCAGGCGTTCGTTCTTCATTTCGCCTTTGCTGCGCAGCGGCCCGGCCAGGGTGCCCGGCAACTCCGCGACCCAGTACGCCGGGTTCAGCGCCGAAAGATCCAGCGCCGTGTCCCAGGCGATGCCGTCGGCGAATTGCACGTTCACATGCCCTTCAGCCTTGCCCTGACCGGCCTGCATTTTCAGTTGCGGCAAAGCGATCTGTTTCAGGCTGCCACTGAACGGACTGCTCAGGCTGAACGCCCCCGCCGGGCCATCGAGGTCGGCGGCGAAGTTACCGAGGTATTGGCCATCGGTGTAGGAGACTTCGCCAGTGAAGGTGCGCAAGGCGACTTGCGGCTCGTCAATCTCGGGATACAACCGGTGCCACGGAAAATCCTGCCAGTTGATGTTGGCCTGAGCGCTGAGGCCCTTGCTCCAGTCAACGCTGCCGGTGAGTTTGAGACTTTGCTTGTCGTTGGCACTGAGGTCGAGGCCGGCGATCTGCGCGCCGCTGGCATCGACCTTGCCTTTGAGCAGCAACGCTACGGGACCTTTTTCGGCGGGCAGCGTGGCGTTGCCGAGCAACTGGTAACCGTTTTTCAGGTCACCTTCACCGGTCAAAACCAGTTGATTGAATTGCAGAGTGTCCGGCAGATCGGCGCTCGGTTTGAATGCCTCGGAGGTGATGCGCACCCTGGCCGGGAGGTTTTCTGCCAGCGGCTGCAGCTCGCCGCTCAACTGGCCGTCGAGGTAGCCACGGCTGTCGGCATGCAGGTTGAGGGTTTTCAGCAGATCGCCGTCGACTTTCAACGCCAGTGTCCAGGGGCCTGCGCCCGGAGACGGCAGGGTCAGGTCACCGGTGATGTTCAGCGGCCAGTTGCCGCTCGGTTGCAGCAGGCCGGAGAGGTTCAGGCTCAGATCCTCGCGCTGCAGTTTCACGCTATCGATCTGCATACCTTGGGCGGTCCAGTGCGCCGCCAGTTGCAGGCCCTTGAGCTGCTCGCTGCCGTTGAACAGCAGGCTGCCGACCTGCACGTCACCCAGCTCGATGGCCACCGGCAGTTGCAGATCCGGCAGTTTGATCGGGCCGCTTTCAGTGGTTTCTTCACTCGGCGGGAATTGCAGGATCACTTGATCCGCCTTGAGCTGTTCGATGCACAAAGTCATGCGGGTCAGGCACAGCGGTGACCAGGCGAAGATTGCCTTGTTCAGCTCGACGCGACTGCTGTCCTGCTGCCACAGCAGATGATCGGCGCTCCATTGTCCGCCGAGACGGCCCTGGAAATTCTCCACGCTCAGACCCGGCACCAGGCCCAGCGCCCAACGGCTGCCGGCCTGCGTTCCGAGTACCGCGCTGATGCTCAGTACGATCAATAACACCAGCGCCAACAGCGCCAGAGCGGTAATTTTCAAACCACGCTTCACAGCTCAGGCCCCATGGAAAAGTGCAGCCGGATGCCGCCGTCGTCGTCCAGCGCGTGGGCCAGGTCGAGGCGGATCGGCCCCACCGGCGAGACCCAGCGCACACCGATACCGACCCCGGTCTTGAGGTTCGGCAGTTCGAGTTTGTTGAAGGAGTTGCCCTGGTCGACGAAGGTCGCGACCCGCCATTTTTCGGCGATCGAATATTGATACTCGACACTGCCGGCAACCATGTAGCGACCACCGATGCGGTCGCCTTCAGAGTTTTTCGGGGACAGGCTTTGATAGTCGTAACCGCGCACGCTTTGGTCGCCACCGGCGAAGAAGCGCAACGACGGTGGCACCGAGTTATAACCGTTGGTGGCGCTGCCGCCGACCTGCACCCGCCCGAGGAAGCGGTGGTTGTCGAACACGGTGGTCAGGCCTTTGATCAACGCCGTGCCATACAGCAGATTGTTGTCAGAGCCGAGACCTTCCTTCGCCACTTTGCTTTCAAAGGTCAGGCGATAGCCGTTGTGCGGGTCGATGCGGTTGTCGCTTTTCAGGTACGAATAACTGATACCGGGCATCAACAAGGTACTGAGACCGGAGTCATCACCGAGCTGATATTCCTCACGCTGCCATTTCAGCGAGATGACCCGCTGCCAGCCGCTGGGCAACTTGCTGTGCCATTCGGGACCGAAGGTCAGCAGCTTGCTCAGGGTGTCCGAGCCGTCGATGTCTTCATATTGATAACCACCGGCCCAGCGCAGTTTGTCGGTCAGCGGTGGATCGAGCGGGATGTCATAGAACAGCCCGACGTTCTGCCGTGGCGCCGACAGCTCGGCTTCCCAGCCATAGCTGTCGCCCTGCGGGTTGACCCAGTGGCGGGTCCAGTTGGCCTTGATCCGCGGGCCGACGTCAGTGGAGTAACCGAGGCCCAGGCCCATGGTGCGTGGCTTGCGCGTGTCGAGTTTGACGTCGACCGGGATCACGTCGTTTTTCGCCGCTGTCGGCGCAGCATCGACGCGCACACCTTCGAAATAGCCGCTCGATTGCAGGTCGCGATTGAGTTCGGCGATCAGCTCGGAGTCATACGGGTCGCCGGCCTTGAACGGCACCATGCGTTGCAGCAGGTCTTCGTCGAAGGGTGTGTCGCCTTCAAAATGGACTTTGCCCAGCGCGTAACGCGGGCCGCTTTCGTAGATCAATTCGACGTCGGCCACCCCGGCTCGCGGGTCGACCAGGAGTTTCTGACTGGTGAAATGGCCACTGAAGAAACCGAAGCGCGAGGCCTGGTTCTGGATCAGGCGTTTGGCGTCTTCATAACGCCCATGGTTGAGCACCGCGCCGGACTTGAGCGTGTCGCTGCTCGGCACACGAAAGGATTTGAGGGAGGCGGCAGGCCCGTCGACGCGCACGGTGACGTTGCGCAGGCGAATCGGCTCACCGGGATCGATGTTCAGCACCAGGCGCGGTTTTTCACCGCCCTTGACGTCACTGTCGATCTGCGGCTGGTAATAACCCAAGGCCTGCGCGGCTTTGCGCGCCTGCTCTTCGGCCCCGCGACTGAAGCGCAGCAAGGCTTGTTCGTCACGGTCGCCGAGGCTGCCGATATAGCCTTCTATATTGGCCTTGAGTTCGTCGTTGGACGGTTTGATCCGCACGTCCAATTCACTTTGCGCCAGCGCCGCGCAGCTGGTTAACAGCATGAGCACGCCACTGGTAAATCTTCCTGGAAACTTCATAGGCGCGGATGCTATCACGGGCTTGGGAGCGTGATAGAACAGGAAATTTCCGAAAAAGTTCTACCGCTAAGCCATTGCAGTTTGTAACACCTGCGGATTGGCGTGGAAAAACACGTGCTCGCGCACCGGACCGACGGCAACTTCGCCAATCTCCTCATAACCCTGACGTTTGTAGAATTCCAGATAGCGCGGGTTGCCGGTGTCAAGCACCACGCCTTGCGAGGTTTCATCCACCGCGCACCAGTTGTGCACCGCCGTGAGCAACTGCTCGCCGAAGTGTTTGCCTTGAAACTGCGGATGAATCCCCAGCAGCGGCAGCATGTGCACCGAATCGCTCGGCACGCAGGCGGCCACCGCATCGTGATATTCCAGATAGCGCCGGGTGCAGCGAAAACCGGTGCTGAGCACCATGCGCAAGCGCCACGCCCAACTCTCGGTAATCCCAAGACGACGCTGCGGCGGCGCGATCAGGGCGATGCCGATCAAACGGTCGTTGACCAGCAGGCCGATGGCCGGCAGATCCTGTAGAAAATGCTGTTTGACCAACTCACGCACCGTGGCCCGCACGCGTTGCTCGTAGCCCGGCCGTTCGGCTTCGAACAGATAGCCGAAAGTCGGCTCGTGGCGATAGGCCTGATACAGCAGCGATCGGGCTTCGCGCGAGTAACCGCGGTCGAGCATGTGAATGTCGGCGATGGCGGTCTGGGTTTCAGGCATGACGGTGATTCTCCCCCGGGGCGCGGCTCAAATGACTGCGCTCTTGTTGGTACGAACCTTTTGCGGGTGGCACAGTTCCCCACAGGTATAGACCAAGCCAGACTCTTCATCGACTCAACTGACGCCTTCGCGAGCAAGCCCGCTCCCACATTTGGAATGCATTCCCCTGTGGGAGCGGGCTTGCTCGCGAAGAGGCCGGTTCAGACAACATCTATCTGGCAGACAAAAATGATTTCTCCCACCCCACACTGGCCCCCATCCCACATGTCAGCTAGCATCGCCCTTTTGCCAGGACTGCCGACCATGAAGATTGTTTCCTTCAACATCAACGGACTGCGCGCCCGTCCGCATCAGTTGGCAGCGCTGATCGAAAAGCATCAGCCGGACGTGATCGGCCTGCAGGAAACCAAGGTCCACGACGACCAGTTCCCGCTGGAAGAAGTGCGGGCGCTGGGCTATCACGTTTATTTCCACGGCCAGAAAGGCCATTACGGCGTCGCCCTGCTTTCGCGCAAAGAGCCGATTGCCATTCACAAAGGTTTCGCCACTGATGAAGAAGACGCGCAGCGCCGCTTTATCTGGGGCACCTTCGCCGACGCCAATGGCGTGCCGGTGACCATCATGAATGGCTACTTCCCGCAAGGCGAAAGCCGCGACCACCCGACCAAATTCCCGGCAAAGCAACGCTTTTACAGCGACCTGCAAACCCTGTTGGAAAGCCAGTTTCACAACGAGCAGCCGCTGGTGGTGATGGGTGATGTGAACATTTCCCCGGAAGACTGCGACATCGGCATCGGCCCGGACAACATGAAGCGCTGGCTGAAAACCGGCAAATGCAGCTTCCTCCCGGAAGAGCGCGAGTGGATGGCCCGCCTGAAAAACTGGGGCCTGACCGACAGCTTCCGCCACCTGAACCCGGACGTGACCGACATGTTCAGCTGGTTCGATTACCGCAGCCGTGGGTTTGAAGACGAACCCAAGCGTGGCCTGCGCATCGACGTGATACTCGCCTCCCATGGCTTGCTGCCACGGGTCAAGGATGCGGGCGTGGACTATGAACTGCGCGGGATGGAAAAACCGTCGGATCATGCGCCGATCTGGCTGGAATTGAGCTGATCTCAAGCTTTAAGAGATCCTTGTAGGAGTGAGCCTGCTCGCGATGACGGTGGATCAGTCGATATGTTTGTTGGCTGATACTCCGCCATCGCGAGCAGGCTCACTCCTACATTGGATCCCTGTCATGTTTTGGTCATGCACCTGACTTAATCTCCCCGGCAATCCCCTTGGCCTGATTCGGTGCCGGCATGACCCTGCGTGTTCTGTTCGCTTTTCTGTCGAGTGCATGGCTGACGGTCAGTGCCGCCGCCCTGCCCATCCCTGAAAACGGCCCGGCATTGCGTATTCAGGGTTCCAACACCATCGGCGCCGATCTCGGCCCGGCGCTGGTCGAAGGTTTTCTGCAGGACCAGGGTCTGCTGAAAATCCACCGTGAAAACCCCGATACCGCCAACGAACAACACATCGTCGGCCAGACAACCGAGGGCAAACGGGTGGTGGTGGAAGTCGCCGCCCACGGTTCCAGCACCGGTTTCACTGCACTGAAAACCGCCAGCGCCGACCTCGCCGCCGCCTCCCGTCCAATCAAGGACAGCGAACTGCTGGGCCTGCAATTTCTCGGCGACCTGAAAAGTCCCGCCGCCGAACAAGTGATCGCCATCGATGGCCTGGCGATCATTCTCAATCCCGCCAACCCGCTGCAGCAACTGGACACCGAGCAACTGGCGCGGATATTCGCCGGCAAGGTGAAAACCTGGGAAGACCTCGGCGGTCGCGGCGGTGCGATTCATTTATATGCGCGGGATGATCAGTCCGGCACTTACGACACGTTCAAGGAACTGGTGCTGGGCCGTCGTGGGAAAAGTCTGAGTTCCACTGCGAAACGCTTCGAATCCAGCGAGCAATTGTCCGATGCGGTGAGCAGCGATCCGCAGGGTATCGGTTTTATCGGTCTGCCTTATGTGCGCCAGGCCAAAGCCGTGGCAATCGCCGATGGCGCGTCGCAATCGATGTTGCCGCTCAATAGTCTGATCGCAACGGAGGACTATCCGCTGTCCCGCCGCTTGTTCTTTTATCTACCGCCCAGCAACCAGAATCCCTGGGCGTCGGCACTGGTGGCCTTTGCGCAAAGCCCACAGGGCCAGAAGATCGTCGCGGCCAATGGTTTCATCAGCCAGACCGTGCGTGCCATGACCGTCACGCCGAATGCGCTGATGCCCGAGGGTTATCAATCCCTCAGCCGTCACGCCCAGCGTCTGACGGTGAACTTCCGCTTTGAGGAAGGCAGCGCGAATCTGGACAACAAGGCACGGCAGGATCTGGCGCGGGTGCTCGACTATATAAAACGCCATGACAAAACCGAGCGCGCGGTGACACTGGTGGGGTTTGGTGACGAGAAAGACGACCCGGCACGGGCCGACCTGCTGTCGAAACTACGGGCGATGGCGGTGCGCCGCGAGCTGGTGAAAAACGGCGTGGTGCTGCGCGAAGTACGCGGGTTTGGCGCGCAGATGCCGGTGGCGACGAACAGCGCGGATGAAGGCAGGATCAAGAATCGGCGGGTTGAGGTTTGGGTGTACTGAACCTGATGTTGATGTGCTGGATGCATGGGCTCCTTCGCGAGCAAGCCCGCTCCCACTTTTGATCGCATTCTTCCAGTCGGAATGCGGTCGAATGTGGGAGCGGGCTTGCTCGCGAAGCCGGCGACGCGGTCTTAATGACCGCTACGCAGCATTTCCTTCGGCACATATTTGCCGATCTCGAACTTACCGATCGCCGCGCGGTGCACTTCGTCCGGACCGTCGGCCAGGCGCAGGGTGCGCTGCATGGCGTACATGTAGGCCAGCGGGAAATCATTCGAGACCCCGGCCCCGCCGTGAATCTGGATCGCCCGGTCAATCACCCGCAGGGCGACGTTCGGCGCGACGACCTTGATCTGTGCGATCTCGCTCTTCGCCACTTTGTTACCGACGGTGTCCATCATGTACGCCGCTTTCAGGGTCAGCAGGCGCGCCATGTCGATTTCCATCCGCGAGTCGGCGATCTTGTCGACGTTACCGCCCAGACGTGCCAGCGGTTTGCCGAACGCGGTGCGGCTCACCGAACGCTTGCACATCAATTCCAGTGCGCGTTCAGCCATGCCGATCGACCGCATGCAGTGGTGAATCCGCCCCGGGCCAAGGCGACCCTGAGCAATTTCAAAACCGCGACCCTCACCGAGCAGAACGTTTTCGTACGGCACCCGCACGTTGTCGAACAGCACTTCGGCGTGGCCGTGCGGTGCATCGTCGTAACCGAAGACTGGCAGCGGACGGACGATTTTCACCCCGGGGGTGTCGACCGGCACGAGGATCATCGAGTGCTGGGCGTGGCGCGGTGCGTCAGGGTTGCTCAGGCCCATGAAGATCAGAATCTTGCAGCGCGGATCGCAGGCGCCGGAGGTCCACCACTTCTTGCCGTTGATCACCCACTCGTCGCCATCGCGCACGGCGCGGGCGGCCATGTTGGTGGCGTCGGACGAGGCCACGTCCGGCTCGGTCATGGCGAACGCCGAGCGGATTTCGCCGCGCAGCAGCGGTTCGAGCCAGCGCTGTTTCTGCTCTCCATTGGCGTAGCGCACCAGCACTTCCATGTTGCCGGTGTCCGGCGCCGAGCAGTTGAACGGCTCCGGCCCCAACAGCGACCGGCCCATGATTTCCGCCAGCGGTGCGTATTCAAGGTTGGTCAGGCCGGCGCCGAGTTCCGACTCAGGCAGGAACAGATTCCACAAACCTTCGGCCTTGGCCTTGGCCTTGAGCTCTTCCATGATCGCGGTCGGCTGCCAGCGATCGCCCTCGGCAACCTGGCGTTCGAACACGGCTTCGGCCGGGTAAACGTAAGTGTCCATGAACGCGGTCACGCGCTCACGCAGTTCTTGCACCTTGGGCGAATAAGCGAAATCCATGAGCAATTACCTTCTATGGGCAGAGGTTGTTCAGATCATGCAATCGATGCTAGAACAGCGTTGATAATTTACCTAGCCTATTCTCGGCGTGTATAAACATTCATCACCGATATATGATCCGCTGATCGTCAGCCCCTAGAACAAGAGAAGCCGCGTTATGAATCTGAGTAAGGTCGACCTCAACCTTTTCATCGTCTTCGACGCGATTTACACCGAAGCCAACCTCACCCGCGCCGGGCAGATTGTCGGGATTACCCAGCCGGCGGTGTCCAACGCGTTGGCGCGGTTGCGCGAGACCTTCAACGATCCGCTGTTCGTGCGCACCGCCCAAGGCATGGTGCCGACGCCGATGGCGCAGAACATCATCGGCCCGGTGCGCAACGCGCTGTCGTTGCTGCGGGTGTCGGTGCAGGAGAGCCGGATTTTCAACCCGGCCCAAGCGGTGAAGACTTATCGCATCAGCATGACCGACCTCACTGAAGCAGTGATTCTGCCGCCGCTGTTCCAGCGTTTGCGGCGTCTGGCGCCGACGGTGATCATCGAGAGCTTTCTGTCCAAACGCCGCGAGACCACCAAGGAACTGGCCGCCGGACGCCTGGATTTCGCCGTGGATGCACCGCTCAACACCGACCCGCAGGTGCGCCACGTCAAGCTGATGGAAGACCGTTACGTCTGTGCGATGCGCAAGGGCCATCCGCTGGCGGGCAAGGAAAAACTCAGCCTCGATGATTACCTGTCGCTGACTCACATTCACATCTCCAGCCGCCGCAGCGGTCTGGGTTATGTCGATCTGGCGCTGGGCAAAATGGGCATTCAGCGCAAGATCGCCCTGCGCTCGCAGCATTACCTGATGGCATCGCAGGTGATGCAGCAGACCGACATGGTGATGACCGTGCCCGAGCGTTTCGCCCGGCGTAATGACTTGCATGCATTCAATCTGCCGGTCAACGACGTGCCCCCGGTGGAGACCCACCTGTACTGGCACGAGAGCACCGATCAGGACCCGGCGAACCGCTGGATGCGCGAGCAGATGATCGAGTTGTGCCAGCAGGTGACGGCGCATGAGAAGAAGCTCGATAAGGTGTAAGGCTGGCAACCGCGTTATCGTTCTTCGCGAGCAAGCCCGCTCCCACAGTTGATCGCGTTCCATCTGAAGAAACGCGACCGAGTGTGGGAGCGAGCCTGCTCGCGAAGAGGCCAGCACTCGCGCCACACATTTTGAACCTTGACGTAAACGTCAACTCGCCATTAGCTTAGCGCCAAGACCTTTTTCCGAGCGCTTTCATGAGCAGCCAGACCTACAGCATTTCCGACCTCGCCCGCGAGCTGGACATCACCACCCGGGCGATCCGCTTTTATGAGGAACAAGGCCTGCTCAGCCCCGAGCGCCGAGGCCAGGAACGCATCTACTCGCCACGCGACAAGGTCAGCCTGAAACTGATCCTGCGCGGCAAGCGCATCGGTTTCTCGCTGGCCGAATGCCGCGAACTGATCGAACTCTACGACCCATCCAGCGGTAACACCAAACAGCTCAACAGCATGCTGGCGAAAATCAGCGAACGCCGCGAACAGCTCGAGCAGCAGTTGCTCGACATCGAACAGATGAAACTGGAACTCGATACCGCTGAAGAGCGCTGCGTGCAGGCGTTGGAGCAGACGCTCAAGAGCCAGCAGATAGCGCAGTAATCAGCCACAACTCATTCCCTGTGGGAGCGGGCTTGCTCGCGAAGGCGGAGTGTCAGGCGACAAATTTTGTATCTGATACACCGCATTCGCGAGCAAGCCCGCTCCCACAGGGACCTCATGTAATTCCGAAAATGAGCAGGTCAACCCATGTCCCTCCCCTCCCAAGTACGCCTGATCGAAGTCGGCCCGCGCGATGGCCTGCAGAACGAAGCCCAACCGATCAGCGTCGCTGACAAGGTGCAACTGGTCGACGCCCTGAGCGCCGCCGGCCTTGACTATATCGAAGTCGGCAGTTTTGTCTCACCGAAATGGGTGCCACAGATGGCCGGGTCCGCCGAGGTGTTCGCGCAGATCCAGCGCAAGCCCGGCGTGACCTATGGCGCACTGGCGCCGAACCTGCGCGGCTTTGAAGACGCGCTCGCTGCCGGGGTCAAGGAGGTGGCGGTGTTCGCCGCTGCGTCCGAGGCGTTCTCGCAGCGCAACATCAATTGCTCGATCAGCGAAAGCCTGGCGCGCTTCGCACCGATCATGGAAGCCGCGAAACAGCACGGCGTTACCGTGCGCGGTTACGTGTCCTGCGTGCTCGGCTGCCCCTATGAAGGCGAGGTCGCGCCGGAACAAGTGGCGATGGTCGCCCGCGAGTTGTACGCGATGGGCTGCTACGAAGTGTCCCTCGGCGACACCATCGGCACCGGCACCGCAGGCGCCACGCGGCGGTTGTTCGAAGTGGTGTCGGCGCAAGTGCCACGGGAAAAACTCGCCGGCCATTTCCACGACACCTACGGCCAGGCGATGGCCAACATCTACGCCAGCCTGTTGGAAGGCATCGCGGTGTTCGACAGCTCTATCGCCGGCCTCGGCGGCTGCCCGTACGCCAAAGGCGCGAGCGGTAACGTCGCCACCGAAGACGTGGTGTACCTGCTCAATGGTCTGGGCATCAAGACCGGTATCGACCTGGATGCCTTGATTGCGGCGGGTCAGCAGATCAGTGCGGTGCTCGGTCGTCCGAGCGGTTCGCGTGTCGCCAAGGCTCGCAGCGCACAGTGAGGGCGAAGGTGTTACCGCTGTGTCCGAAACGTGGGCATAGACGAGTAACACGGAAACAAATTGTCTGGTTTGCCCTGAAGGAAAAATCCTTCAAAAAACTCAAGCAATTGATTTATAAGGGTTTTTAAAAGTTGGCACGGCTTCTGCTATCTCTATGGCATAACAAGAATAAAAAGCAGCAAACCAATAAAAATAAGACGTACCGACTCTGACATAACAAAAACAACACGGCAGAGACGCAGCTAACAGATTTTTTTGGAGAAGGTGTGCTTTTCAGGGTGCTCTCAGGAGTGACCCGCAACCGGGCAGAGAACAATAAAACTACCTTCAGGTAGCTCCCGAATCGGTTGGATCGTTTAACGAGAAAGCAGATCAGCGCTCAAAAAAATACGTTTGCTCTTGACCCCGGATGGGGGTCGCCAAAAACAGCGGTAAAGGGCCACGGTTGCCAAAAACAACAACAGACCGCCCCTCAATAATAAGAAAGAGCACGCGACGACAAAATTAAAGGGGAGCTTCGGCTCCCCTTTGTGCTTTCTGTGATTCCTGAAAATACTCTATCTCCATTGTGGGAGCGGGCTTGCTCGCGAATACGGTGTATCAGGTACAAATTTGTCGCCTGACACTCCGCATTCGCGAGCAAGCCCGCTCCCACAGGGGTGGTGGTTACCGTTCGATTGTTTTTAACTCTTCGATACTGATCTCACGCATCCGGAATTTCTGGATCTTCCCCGTCACCGTCATCGGAAACTCTTCGACGAACTTGAAGTGCCGTGGCGTCTTGAAGTGCGCGATGCGCTCCTTGCACCAGGCTTGCAACTCCAGCTCGGAAGCATTGTGGCCAGGGTGGAATTTGATCCAGGCGACAATTTCCTCACCGTAACGCGAGCACGGAATGCCGATCACCTGCACATCCGCCACCGCCGGGTGGGTGAAGAAAAACTCCTCCAGCTCACGCGGGTAAATGTTCTCGCCACCCCGGATGATCATGTCCTTGTTGCGCCCGGCGATGTTCACGTACCCCTCATCGTTCATGCTCGCCAGATCGCCAGTGTGCATCCAGCCTGCCTCATCAATGGCTTCGGCCGTGGCTTGCGAGTTGTTCCAGTAGCCGAGCATCACGCTGTAACCGCGGGTGCAGAGCTCACCGATGGTGCCGCGCGGCACCAGGTTGCCGGCCTCGTCGATGATCTTGCTTTCCAGTTGTGGCTGGGTACGGCCGACGGTGGTCACGCGCAATTCCAGTTCGTCGTTTGGCCCGGTCTGCAGCGACACCGGACTGGTCTCGGTCATGCCGTAGGCGATCTGCACTTCGCTCATGTGCATCTCGCTGATGACCCGACGCATGACTTCGATCGGGCAAGTCGCGCCAGCCATGATCCCGGTGCGCAGACTCGACAGATCGTATTCGCCGCGCAGCGGTTGATCGAGCATGGCAATGAACATGGTCGGCACACCGTACAGGCCGGTGGCTTTTTCTTCGGCGACGGTTTGCAGGGTCAGTAACGGGTCGAACGCGTCGTTGGGATAAATCATGGTGCTGCCGTGGGTGATGCAGCCGAGGTTGCCCATGACCATGCCGAAGCAGTGATACAGCGGCACCGGGATCACCAGGCGGTCGCTCGGGGTCAGGCCGATGCTTTCACCGACCATGTAACCGTTGTTGAGGATGTTGTAGTGACTGAGGGTCGCGCCCTTGGGGAAACCGGTGGTGCCGGAGGTGTACTGGATGTTCACCGGTTGATCGAAGTGCAGGCTGTCGCTGCGTTCGCGCAATTGTTCGGGCGAAACACTGCTCGCCAGATCGGCCAGTTGCGACCACGGCAGGAAGCCGGATGGCGGCTGCGCATCGAGGCTGATCACCCCGCGCAAATCCAGCAGACGCTCGCTGCGCAACTGGCCGATGGATTGCTCTGCGAGTTCCGGCACCAGCCCTTGCAGCATGGCGTGGTAGTTGGAGGATTTGAACGCGCCGGCGCAGACCAGCCACTGGCAACCGGACTGCTTGAGCACGTATTCCAGTTCGGAGCTGCGGTAGGCCGGATTGATGTTGACCAGAATCACGCCGATCTTCGCGGTGGCGATTTGCGTGATGCACCACTGCGCACAGTTCGGCGCCCAGATACCGAGCCGATCCCCCGCCTGCAAACCCAGCGCCAGCAACGCTCTGGCGTGCAGATCGACGCTATCGGCCAGTTGCTGCCAGGAGTAGCGCAACTGCTGATGCCGTACCACCAGCGCCTCGCCGTGCGGGTATTGCGCGACAGTCTGGTCGAACTTCTGCCCGATGGTCATCGCCAGCAAGGCTTTGTCCTGGGAACCACGGGTGTAGCTGCGCTGCGGGTTTGCACTGGGTTGATCCATGACGACCCCTATTGTCTTTATTAGTGGGTTTACCGGAGCTCACTTCAACAAGTCTGTCCGCTTTCAATCTTGAACTGCCCCTACTCTCGCTCAAGTTGACGTTAACGTAAAGGATGATTGACAGCCATTCACCACAGGCTTACGTTAACGTAAAGGTGAGAGCCATTGACCGCCCTCCCCACCCTACAAAAAAGCCAAAAGGTGACCCATGAGCTACCCATCCCTGAACTTCGCCCTCGGTGAAACCATCGACATGCTGCGCGATCAGGTTCAGTCCTTCGTCGCCGATCAGATCGCCCCACGCGCTGCGCAGATCGACCGCGACAACCTGTTCCCCGCCGACATGTGGCGCAAATTCGGTGACATGGGCCTGCTGGGTATCACCGTGCCGGAAGAGTACGGCGGTGCGGGCCTGGGTTATCTGGCGCATGTGGTGGCGATGGAAGAAATCAGCCGTGGCTCGGCGTCAGTGGCACTGTCCTACGGCGCGCACTCCAACCTCTGCGTCAACCAGATCAACCGCAATGGCAACCACGAACAGAAAAGCCAATACCTGCCGAAGCTGATCAGCGGCGAACACGTCGGTGCCCTCGCCATGAGCGAGCCAAACGCCGGTTCCGATGTGGTTTCGATGAAATTGCGCGCCGACAAACGTGGCGACCGCTTCGTGCTCAACGGCAGCAAGACCTGGATCACCAACGGCCCTGACGCCAACACCTACGTGATCTACGCCAAGACCGACCTGGAAAAAGGCCCGCACGGCATCACCGCATTCATCGTCGAGCGCGACTGGAAAGGCTTCAGCCGCAGCAACAAGTTCGACAAGCTCGGCATGCGCGGTTCCAACACCTGCGAGCTGTTCTTCGATGACGTCGAAGTGCCGGAAGAAAACATCCTCGGCGTGCTCAACGGCGGCGTGAAGGTGTTGATGAGCGGCCTCGACTACGAGCGCGTCGTGCTCTCCGGCGGCCCGACCGGGATCATGCAGTCGTGCATGGACCTGATCGTGCCGTACATCCACGACCGCAAGCAATTCGGCCAGAGCATCGGCGAATTCCAGCTGATCCAGGGCAAGGTCGCCGACATGTACACCCAGCTAAACGCCAGCCGCGCCTACCTGTATGCAGTCGCTCAGGCCTGCGAGCGTGGCGAAACCACGCGCAAGGACGCCGCCGGGGTGATCCTCTACACCGCCGAGCGCGCCACACAAATGGCCCTCGACGCGATCCAGATTCTCGGCGGTAACGGCTACATCAACGAATTCCCCGCCGGACGCCTGCTGCGTGACGCCAAGCTGTACGAAATCGGCGCGGGCACCAGTGAGATCCGGCGCATGCTGATCGGCCGCGAACTGTTCAACGAAACCCGCTAAAACGGAGCTGCACATGGCTATCCTGCATACCCAGCTCAATCCCCGTTCAGCGGAGTTCGCCGCCAATAGCGCGGCGATGCTTGAACAGGTCGACGCGCTGCACACCCTGCTCGCCCAAGTGGCGCAGGGCGGCGGCGCGAAAGCCCAGGAACGTCACACCTCGCGGGGCAAGTTGCTCCCGCGCGAACGCATCAACCGCCTGCTCGATCCGGGCTCGCCGTTTCTCGAGATCAGCCAGCTCGCCGCGCACGCGGTGTATGGCGAAGACGTTCCCGCCGCGGGCGTGATTGCCGGAATCGGCCGGGTCGAAGGTGTCGAGTGCATGATCGTCGCCAACGACGCGACGGTGAAAGGTGGCTCGTACTACCCGCTGACCGTGAAAAAACACCTGCGCGCGCAGACCATCGCCCAGCAGAACCGCCTGCCGTGCATCTATCTGGTGGACTCGGGCGGCGCCAACCTGCCGCGTCAGGACGAGGTGTTCCCGGATCGCGAGCACTTTGGCCGGATCTTCTTCAACCAGGCCAACATGAGCGCGATGGGCATTCCGCAGATCGCCGTGGTCATGGGCTCCTGCACCGCGGGCGGCGCGTATGTGCCGGCGATGGCTGACGAAGCGATCATGGTGCGCAATCAGGCGACGATCTTCCTCGCCGGCCCACCGCTGGTGAAAGCCGCGACCGGTGAAGTGGTCAGCGCTGAAGATCTTGGCGGTGCCGATGTGCACTGCAAGATTTCCGGGGTCGCCGACCATTACGCCGAGAGCGACGAACACGCCCTCGCCCTCGCCCGCCGCAGCGTCGCCAACCTCAACTGGCGCAAGCTCGGCGAGCTGCAGCAGCGCACGCCGATTGCGCCGCTGTATGCCAGCGACGAGTTGTACGGTGTGGTTTCGGCCGATGCCAAGCAACCGTTCGACGTGCGCGAAGTGATTGCACGACTGGTCGACGGTTCGGTGTTCGATGAATTCAAGGCGCTGTTCGGCACCACGCTGGTCTGCGGTTTTGCGCACTTGCATGGCTACCCGATCGCGATCCTCGCCAACAACGGCATCCTCTTCGCCGAAGCCGCGCAGAAAGGCGCGCACTTCATCGAACTGGCCTGCCAGCGCGGCATTCCGCTGCTGTTCCTGCAGAACATCACCGGGTTCATGGTCGGCCAGAAGTACGAGGCCGGCGGCATCGCCAAGCACGGCGCGAAACTGGTGACCGCCGTGGCCTGCGCCAAAGTGCCGAAATTCACCGTGATCATCGGCGGTAGCTTCGGCGCCGGTAACTACGGCATGTGCGGGCGCGCTTACGATCCGCGTTTCCTGTGGATGTGGCCGAATGCACGCATCGGCGTGATGGGCGCCGAACAGGCCGCGGGCGTGTTGGTGCAGGTCAAGCGCGAGCAGGCCGAACGCAGCGGCCAGACCTTCAGCGCCGCGCAGGAAGCCGAGATCAAGCAACCGATCCTCGATCAGTACGAAGAGCAGGGTCACCCCTACTACTCCAGCGCACGCCTGTGGGACGACGGCGTCATCGACCCGGCACAGACTCGCGACGTGCTGGGCCTGGCTTTGTCCGCGTCGTTGAACGCACCTATCGAACCGAGCCGCTTCGGCGTGTTCCGGATGTGATGCTTTTTTGTGGGAGCGGGCTTGCTCGCGAAAGCGGTGTATCAGTCGACGTATCCGCAACTGACAGACCGTCTTCGCGAGCAAGCCCGCTCCCACAGAAACCGTGGAGACGGAAGAATATGAGCGACTTCAACACCCTCGAACTGCACAACGATCCACGGGGTTTCACCACCCTGTGGCTCAATCGTGCGGAAAAGAACAACGCGTTCAACGCCGAAATGATCCGCGAACTGATCCTCGCACTGGACAAGGTCGCCAGCGACGCCAGCCTGCGTTTCCTTCTGCTGCGCGGGCGTGGCCGGCACTTCAGCGCCGGCGCCGATCTGGCGTGGATGCAGCAATCGGCTGAACTCGATTACCACACCAATCTGGACGATGCCCGCGAGCTAGCGGAGCTGATGTACAACCTCGCCAAGCTGAAAATCCCGACCCTGGCCGTGGTGCAGGGTGCGGCGTTCGGCGGTGCGCTGGGGCTGATCAGTTGCTGCGACATGGCGATCGGCGCCGACGATGCGCAATTCTGTCTGTCGGAAGTGCGCATTGGTCTGGCGCCGGCGGTGATCAGTCCGTTCGTGGTGCAGGCCATCGGCGAACGCGCGGCGCGACGTTATGCCCTGACCGCCGAGCGCTTCGGTGGGCAGCGGGCGCGGGAAATCGGTTTGTTGTCCGAAAGCTACCCGGCCGCCGAGCTTGATCAAGCCGTCGAACAATGGATCGACAACCTGCTGCTCAACAGCCCCGCCGCGATGCGCGCCAGTAAAGATCTGCTGCGCGAAGTCGGCAACGGCGCGCTGACCCCGGCCCTGCGCCGTTACACCGAAAACGCCATCGCGCGCATCCGCGTCAGCCCCGAAGGCCAGGAAGGCCTGCGCGCCTTTCTGCAAAAACGTGCGCCGAGCTGGCAAGCCGCAACCACCACCAAGGAGCCGCGTTGATGAGCGCACCTGTTCTCACCACCCTGCTGGTGGCCAACCGCGGCGAAATCGCTTGCCGGGTCATGCGTACCGCCAAGGCGCTGGGCCTGACCACCGTCGCCGTGCACAGCGCCACCGACCGCGAAGCGCGGCACAGCCGCGAAGCGGATATCCGCGTTGATCTCGGCGGCAGCAAAGCCGCCGACAGCTACCTGCAAATCGACAAGCTGATCGCGGCGGCCAAGGCCAGCGGCGCGCAGGCGATTCACCCGGGTTATGGCTTTCTGTCGGAGAACGCCGGCTTCGCCCGTGCCATTGAACAGGCCGGACTGATTTTCCTCGGCCCGCCCGCCTCGGCCATCGACGCGATGGGCAGCAAGTCCGCAGCCAAGGCGCTGATGGAAACCGCCGGTGTACCGCTGGTGCCGGGCTATCACGGCGAGGCGCAGGATCTCGAAACCTTCCGCGATGCCTGCGCACGCATTGGTTATCCGGTGCTGCTCAAGGCCACGGCCGGTGGTGGCGGTAAAGGCATGAAAGTCGTCGAGGACGTCAGCCAACTGGCCGAAGCCCTGGCCTCGGCACAGCGTGAAGCGCAGTCGTCGTTCGGCGATTCGCGGATGCTGGTGGAGAAATACCTGCTCAAGCCGCGTCACGTGGAAATCCAGGTGTTCGCTGACCAGCACGGTAACTGCCTGTACCTCAACGAGCGTGATTGCTCGATCCAGCGCCGGCACCAGAAAGTCGTCGAAGAAGCCCCGGCCCCGGGCCTGACCCCGGAACTGCGCCGGGCCATGGGCGAAGCGGCCGTGCGTTCGGCGCAGGCAATCGGTTACGTCGGTGCCGGCACCGTCGAGTTTCTGCTCGATGCGCGCGGCGAATTCTTCTTCATGGAGATGAACACGCGCCTGCAGGTCGAGCACCCGGTCACCGAAGCGGTCACCGGCCTCGATCTGGTGGCGTGGCAGATTCGTGTGGCGCGTGGTGAAGCGTTGCCGATCACGCAGGATCAGGTGCCGCTCAATGGCCATGCGATTGAAGTGCGGCTGTATGCAGAGGATCCGTCGAATGATTTCCTGCCCGCCACCGGGCGTCTGGAACTTTACCGCGAATCGGCTGCAGGGCCGGGACGGCGGGTTGATAGCGGGGTTGAAGAAGGTGACGAGATTTCGCCATTCTACGACCCGATGCTCGGCAAGCTGATTGCCTGGGGCGAGGATCGCGAGCAGGCGCGGCTGCGCCTGTTGAGCATGCTCGATGAGTTCGCGATTGGCGGTTTGAAGACCAACATCAACTTCCTGCGGCGGATCATTGCGCATCCGGCATTTGCCGCTGCGGAGTTGGACACCGGGTTTATTCCGCGTTATCAGGAAACGCTGCTGCCGGCTCCGGGTGAACTGAGTGATGGGTTCTGGAATACGGCAGCGCAGGCTTTCGCGCAGAGTTTGCCGGGCACAGTTCGGGCGGATGATCCGGGATCGCCGTGGGCCTTGAACAGTGGTTTGCGCGCCGGTCTGCCGGCAGAAGTCACTTTGCATTTGAGCTGCGAGGGCCAGGATCGGGCGCTGACGCTGAATAGCTCAGGCAACGCCACACTGTCCGGTGAATCACTGGTGGTCGAGCACGATGGCGTACGCCGTGTCCTGCGGGCAATTCGTCAGGGCGATTCGCTGTACCTGCAATGGGACGGCGAGTTGCGGCGCATTCAGGCGTATGACCCGATCAGCGCCGTCGACGCCAGCCACAGCCATCAGGGCGGTCTGACCGCGCCAATGAACGGCAGCATCGTGCGGGTGTTGGTGGAGGCCGGGCAGTCGGTCGAAGCCGGTGCGCAACTGGTGGTGCTGGAAGCGATGAAGATGGAGCACAGCATCCGCGCGCCCCATGCGGGAGTGATCAAAGCGCTGTATTGCCAGGAAGGCGAAATGGTCGGCGAAGGCAGCGCTTTGGTTGAACTGGAAGCCGTGTAAATGGGAGATCGATCCTACGCAAAACGAGGATCGATCTGACTAGAAACGCGCCGTAGCCTGAACCACCACGCCGATGATTCGACACTCGTCGGTCAACAGGGCTTTGGGCCAGGTCGGATTGAGCGGTACCAGGTAACGCTGGCCGCCCTCTTCGTCCAGTTTGCGAAAGATCGCCTCATCGCAACCTTGCCACTGGGCAATTACCAGTTTGCCGGGCACCGCTTCCACTTCCGGATCGACCAGGATCAGCATGCCTTCGGCGATGCTCTGGCCCGAAGGTGCGGTCATCGAGTTTCCCGTCACTGTCAGCCAGAACGCCGCGCCACGGGCGTGATAATCCGTCAGTTCGAAACGCTGCTTGTCAGGCGTCGCGGCGTAAGTCGTGGATGCACCCTCACGCACTTCGCACGGGGTGTGCCAGTCGCTGACCGGATAGCGGAAATACGGGTTGTACTTCTGCGCCAGTGGCATCTCGTCATCGTCGACTTCCTGCGGTTCGCGAATCACCAGCACCACTTCCAGGAAGTCCATGCCCAGCGCCTGCAACACGCGGTTCATTTCCGTGATGCCCGGCTCGCGACGTTTGTTCAGCCAATGGCCGATCCCGCCCTGGGACATGCCGACGCGCTCTCCGAGCTCTGTTTGAGTGATTTTGAGTTCACTCATCTTGGCCTTGACCAACTCAATCCATTTATCCATGTGCGGCACCTTACTCGGCCCGCCTTCGGCCGGCAAAACACATATTGTAGTATTTAAATTCTGGTCACAACTACGCATCGTACTATGCTGAAAGCACGGACTTTCAATCGAACAAGGAGTGACCCTTCACCATGAATATCAGCAGTAAAGACTTGCCCGACCTGCAAATGGACACCACGTTCACCTCCCCTCAGGGCAACGCAGCAGCGCAGCGAGCACTGGACTATTACTTGAAACCAGCTGTGTCAGAACCCGAAGTCGACGAGCGTTTTTTCGATGTGAAACGTCACCTCAGTGGCGAAGAGGCTCTGGTGCACGCCTCGGATCTGCTGCGCTGCGCAGCCGCCACCGCCTTCAAGGCAGCCGAAAACCTGCAAGGCGCAAGCCGTGACCTGGCATTTTCGGTGGTGCATATGGTGGATATGGCGCGAGCGATGGTCGACCATTCAATTGATGGCGAGCAGCTCTGAAGAAGACGAGAAACGAACGGACAGGAAAGAATTTTCCAATCGCGCAGATAAAAACGTTTGACTTGCAAATGATAATGATTATTATTGCAAGCAACTGGTCGCGAGATCAGTCGATGGAACAGAGACCTTAGGTCGGTCTCTGAACTATCTCCTCATCAGGCTAATCACGGTTTTTGACCCGGCTTTTTGCCGGGTCTTTTTTTTGCCCGTTTTTCGGGCTTATGGCTTCAGGCTAATGAAGTCTTTGGATGCTGCAAATTCGATGGCGCGGATAATATCAAAAGAATATCGCTTGGCAAGCTCAGCCCGGCCAGATTGGGGCAAACCAATGACAATTAGCACTTGAGAATCAATTGCACAGTCTCTAAGCTGCTTGCGCGTCATGGAAGACGCCCCCCACCGCAAGCCGCAATTTCCCTCGGTTTCCCTCCAGTCTTGCGTGTAAAGTAGCCGCCATAAAAATCATATTCAGGAATCGATATGACCGTGGCCAAATCTTCGTTCGACATCAGCGCCAATTTCGACAGCGGCAACATCCAAGTCATCGACATCTCCAATCCGCTCAACCCGGTTCTGGCCATTCGCCCCGATACCCGCAGCGCGCATTTTCAGTGGTTCCACTTCAAGGCCAGCGGCCTGCATGTTCATCAGGAACACTGGTTTCGCCTGGTCAACGCCAGCCAATCCTCTTACAACAAAGCCTGGACCGGCTATCAGGCCGTCGCTTCCTACGACCACGTCAACTGGTTCCGCATTCCCACCAGTTTTGAAGGCGACAGCCTGCGCTTTTGCCTCGAAGCCGAGCAAACCCATGCCTGGTTCGCCTACTTCGAACCCTACAGCCGCGGTCGTCATGACTGGCTGATCGAGCAGGCGCTGACCAAGGCCGGCACCGAACTGCTGGCCACCGGCAAGAGCGTCGAGGGTCGTGACATTCAACTGCTACGCAAGGGCAGCGGTGCCGAAGGTCAGCGCAAAGTCTGGATCATCGCGCAACAGCACCCGGGCGAGCACATGGCCGAATGGTTCATGGAAGGCGTGATCGAGCGCCTGGAACGCCACGACGATCCCGTGCTGAACACGCTGCTCGCCAGTGCCGACCTGTATCTGGTGCCGAACATGAACCCGGATGGCGCCTTCCACGGCCATCTGCGCACCAACGCCATGGGCCAGGACTTGAACCGCGCCTGGCAGAGCGCCAGTCAGGACGTCAGCCCTGAAGTACTTTTCGTACAGCAGCAAATGGAAAAGTACGGCGTCGATCTGTTCCTCGACGTACACGGTGATGAGGAAATCCCCCACGTGTTCACCGCCGGTTGTGAAGGCAACCCGGGTTACACGCCGCGCATCGAGAAGCTCGAAGAGCATTTCCGCACCCACCTCAAACACACTACCAAAGACTTCCAGACCAAGTACGGTTACACCCGCGACGAACCGGGCCAGGCCAACATGACTCTGGCCTGCAACGCTGTCGGCCAGAAATACGACTGCCTGTCGCTGACCCTGGAAATGCCGTTCAAGGATCACGATGACCATCCGAACAAAGAAACGGGCTGGTCCGGCAAGCGCTCGAAACAGTTGGGCAAGGACGTGCTGACCACCATCGCCGACATGGTCGACACCCTGCGCTGATCCCTCCCCCGATCCAACCAAAGATCGCAGCTTTGTCTGCGATCTTTTTTTGCGCAATCAAACGCCACGACCAACAAGGTTGCAAATTAAAACCAGAATGCTTACCGTGATTCTGGTTTTAATTTGAAACCCAAAAAGGAATCAGGGCATGCAATCTCAACCTCTCAAAAGCAGCGTTGTGCTGCTGTTCGCCATCGCCTGTGGACTGGCCGTGGGCAACGTGTATTACGCGCAGCCGCTGCTGGACGCCATGGCCGAGGCCTTCGCCATGTCGCCAGCCACCATCGGCATCGTCATCACTCTGACGCAGATCGGCTATGGCATCGGTCTGGTGTTGCTGGTGCCGCTCGGCGACCTGCTCAACCGACGCCGACTGATCGTCACCCAGACCCTGCTCTCGGCCGCCGCGCTGTTGATGATCGCGCTGGCGCCCAGCAGCGCGTGGTTGTTGCTCGGCATGACCCTGACCGGTTTGCTCGCGGTGGTGACGCAAGTGCTGGTGGCGTACGCCGCGACACTGGCGATCCCGGCGCAGCGCGGTCGCGTGGTCGGCGTGGTCACCAGCGGCATCGTCGTCGGCATTCTGCTTGCTCGAACGATTGCCGGGGCCATGGCTGATCTGGCGGGTTGGCGCGCGATCTATCTGCTGTCTGCGGGTCTGACGCTACTGATGGCGCTGCTGCTGTTGCGCGTATTGCCCAAGGATGAAGCCGCGCAGCCCGCGAGCCGTTACGGCGCGCTGATCGCTTCGGTGTTCAGCCTGTTCCGGCAAGAGCCGGTGCTGCGCCAACGGGCAATTCTCGCGTTGCTGACCTTCGCCAGCGCCATGGTCCTGTGGACGCCGATGGTACTGCCGCTGGCCGCCCCGCCGCTGTCGTTGTCGCACAGTGAAATCGGCCTGTTCGGCTTGGCCGGCGCCGCCGGTGCACTCGCCGCCGCGCGTGCCGGACATCTGGCTGATCGCGGCCTCGGCCAATGGGTCAGTGGCCTGTCGCTGCTGCTGATGCTCGCTTCGTGGCTGCCGATCGCCCTCACCCAGTCCTCGTTGTGGGCACTGTTGCTGGGGGTGATCACCCTCGATCTGGGCTTGCAGGCCGTGCACGTCACCAGCCAGAGCATGATCTACAGCGTGCGTCCCGAAGCGCAAAGCCGCCTCACCGCCGGCTACATGCTGTTCTATTCGATCGGCAGCGCATTGGGTTCGATTACCTCGACGGCGATGTACGCCTGGGCTGGCTGGACCGGCGTGTGTCTGCTTGGCGCCGCTATCAATGCAGTGGCACTGGGTTATTGGTGGCTGACCCTGAAAAGTGGCGCACCCCAGCGGTGCGCCACACAAGCGGGTTAATCGCGATCGCGACCGCGCAACATGCTGTCGAGCACCTCGTCGCGGCGCACCCAACCGTGGAACAGCGCCGCCGCCAGGTGCAACAGCACCGTCAGGAACAACAGGTACGCCAGATAGCCATGCGCCTTGCGCAGCAGGGCAAACACTTGCGCATCGGCCGGCAGGATCGACGGCAATTGCAGGGTATTGCTGAGCATCACCGGCTCCCCCGACGCACTGATCATCGCCCAACCGAGCACCGGCAGCACCAGCATCAACGCGTACAACAACACATGCGAAGCCTTGGCCGCCATTACCTGCCAGCCCGGCAGATCGGCCGGCAGCGGCGGCTGTCGGGTAGAAAACCGTACCAACAGGCGCACAACCACCAGCAGCAGAATCGCGATCCCCAGCGGTTTATGCAGATGAATCAGCCATTCATGCCGCTGTGAAACCGAAGTGACCATGCCGGCGCCGATGAACAGCATGGCGATGATCATCAGCGCCATCAGCCAGTGCAGCAGCCGCGCCAACAGCGCGAAATGAGTCGGTTGCGTGCTCATGGGCGAGCCTCCTGACGGGCGGCGGGCAATTGGCTGACTTCACTGGTACGCCGCAGATAGGAATCGGCGTAGCCGGCGGAACGCGCGGCGAGCAGCGGGTCGTCGGAGCCTTCGATACCAGCCGGCAGCACCAGCGGATCGTAGTTGATGTCGCGGCATTCGCCGCTGAGCTGCGGCTGAGTCTTCTCCAGCACCAGCGTGCCGGCGTTGATCACCTTGCGGCCCTCGGGCCAGGCTTTGCTGGCATCGTTCACCGGATCACCGGGGTTGGCCAGGGTGATATTCAACTGCCAGCGCAACGGCCCTTCGGCCAGGCGCTGCACCAGATCCTTCTCGAGAAAATCCGCACCCTCCGGCGCCGCTGCGCCAGCGGCATCACGCGCCAGTGGCGTGACACTCCAGCGTACGGCCTGCTTCTGCCCACTGGCGTTGACCAGATAGAAAGCATTCACGCTGTTGTAGGTTTCAGTGGCATAGCTGGCCGACGGTTTGGCGGTCTTCACCCAGGTCAGAAACGGCACGGCTTCCGGGTGGGCGGCGAAGAATGCCGGCACTTTCGACGGATCCGGTTTACCTGTGGCCGGATCCGGCGACTGTGCCTGCTGCAACTGGTAGAACGCCTCGGGAGTGCCGACCGGGAACACCGGCATGCTGTTCATCCCGGTGCGCCATTGCTGACCGTTGGCCTGGGTGAATCGCAACGCCAGACTGCGGATCGGCACACTGCTGTCCGGGGCGTAGGGATTCCCTGCCGGCAAGGCAAAGCGCCCGACTACCGGGGTCTGCGCCTCGTTGAACACCTGCGCGGCAGAAAACGCCCGCGCCTCGCCACTGCTCTCGAAATGCCCGATCACGCACACGCCCTTGGCGTGGTTGCGCCGAAACCCGGGATGCACGCCGTTGTTTTTCTCCAGCACATCGACCAGCGCTTTGGGCGTCAGACGTTGTGGGTCAAGATTACCGTGCACGTAGGCAAACGCCCCGGCGACAGCGGCAACGACCACGGCAATCGCCGTCAGGCGCAACACTGTGCTCGCGGCACTCAAGGGCGGGCGCGGCGGCCTGCCCGGCGGTGAAGTGCGATCAACCATGAATAACTCCAGGGCCATCGGCCACAAGTAGGAAGAATCAGCAAGACGCACCCCATCGGGATTTATTCCATGGCCCGGTATTTATTTTTCCGAACGTGGAATAACCTCGAACGGCAGACGTCTCCCTAGTCCACAGCGTAGTGACTAGCAGAAATTCATGAGCGAATTCGACGAACAGTTGAGAGAAATCATTCCCAGATTGCGCCGCTTTGCCGTGTCACTGACCCGCAACAGCAGCAGCGCCGACGATCTGGTGCAGGCCAGCCTCGAGCGGGCCCTGTCCGGCTGGGGCGCAAAACGCGCCGAGGGTGACGTGCGCGCATGGCTGTTCGCGATCCTCTATCGGCAGTTTCTCGACGCCCATCGGCGCTCACGCCGTTATGCACGGATGCTCGAATTCTTCACCGGTCGCGACGACGCCGAGCCCTCGACCGAACGCACAGTCATCGCCCAATCCACCTTGCGAGCCTTCGATCATCTACCCACCGAGCAACGCGCTTTGTTGCTGATGGTCTCGGTCGAAGGCCTGAGCTACAAGGAAGTCGCCGAAATCCTTAACGTCCCCACCGGCACTGTGATGTCGCGCCTGTCCCGCGCCCGCCAGGCCCTGCGCCAGCTCAGCGACGGCGAAATCAGCAGCCCTTCTTTGCGGATACTCAAATGATCAGCATGCCTCCCAGTGAGCGTGACCTGCACGCTTACGTCGACCATCAACTCAACGAGGCCGACCGACGGGTACTCGACGCCTGGCTGGTCAATCATCCGGAAGAGGCGGCGCAGGTTCGCGCCTGGCAGCACGACGCCCAGCTACTGCGCGCGGCACTCGGTGGTGCATTGCAGCAACCGGCCAATCCGTCGCTTGAACCGGCGCTGATCCGCCAGCGTCTCAAGCGTCAGTCGCGACGTCATCTGGCCAGCGCGGCGGTGTTGCTGATCGCGGTCGGCATCGGCGGTTTCAGTGGCTGGCAGGCGCGGGAAATGACCCTCGTACGCTCTTCCACGCTACCGATGACCGATGCCTTGCAGGCCTATCGATTGATTGCCCAGCAGGGAATTCTGCCGGCGGACTACAAGGTTGCCAGTGACGGCGACATGCAGCATTGGCTCGACCGCTATTTCACCCGGGCCAGTCGCTTGCCGGATCTGAAATCCGCCGGCTTCGAGCCGGTCAGCGGTCGTCTGCTCAGCACCGATGAAGGCCCGGCAGCGATGGTGGTGTATGAGGATCGCAGCGGCCACAAGATCAGTTTCTACGTGCGACCACCGGGACCTGAAAACACCTTCCTGCCACGCGGCAGCCGCAGCGACGGCGATCTGCAGGCCGATTACTGGTCCGGTGGCGGATACAACTATGCGCTGGTCAGCCCGACGGACTCGCCGGCGGCGCAGGTGCTCAAGCAATCACAACCCTTCTGAATCTGCTGCATACCCCTGTGGGAGCGGGCTTGCTCGCGAAAGCGGTGTGTCATTCAACAATGTTGTCGACTGATCTGCCGCTTTCGCGAGCAAGCCCGCTCCCACAGGGGGTCGTCGTATGATTCAGAAGCCTACATCGAGCACCACATTATCCAGATACGTCCCCGCCGGCGGCGTGGTCTGGTCGGTGTAGATCTTGGCGTTGTAATTGAAGATCTGACTTCCCGTGCCCAAGCCATTCCCCGGATTGACCTCGGCATCGGTACTGGAGCGGCGCGCACTGCCGACACTGCCCCAACGAGTGGTGCCGGCGCTTTTGAAGATGTCGTAGGCCAGATAATTGCTCCCGGAAATCATCCGTCGTCGCCCGCCGACACTGAGCGGATTCTGCCCGTCGCTCAAACCGACCGTGTAGGCACTGCCCTTGGTACAGGCCAGATTGATCGTCTGCCCGGTCACCGGGGTAAAGGCGCTGATCACCGGTGCGCTGCCGAAGGCAATGTTCGGCGCGGTAATCGTGCAGTCGTTGGACACGGTCAGGTTCACGGTCAACGTCGCGGTACCGCTATTGATGTCGCGCCCCAGACAAACACTGCCGATACCGATCCCGGAGCAGTAATTCCAGTTCCAGAAAATGCTCAGGGTTTCCGTATAGACCCCGGCGGCGACGTTGCTGCCAATGGTCGTGCCCAGATACAGCGGCACGGTTTTTGGGGTCGTGCCGTTGAGCAGTCCCAAGGCGTCGATGATGCCGTTGCGCGCGAAGTCATAGGCGGTGCCGCGAGTCACCGGATAACTGGTGCTGTTGTTGGCGTAGATCGTGTAGCCGATGACGTCGCCGGTCGGCCCGAGCAAGCCGCTCTGGGTCGAGGTGATGGTGGCGTAGAAATGATCGTTGCTGGTCAGCAATGACAGCAGCGAACCGGTACAACTCAACCCGGCGTTGAGCGTGGAACTGGGCTGCGTCGTGGTGCGCACGGCAATCGAGCTGATCGAACCGAACGCCGCCGGCGTGGTGCTGACCACCGAGCACAGGGCCTGCGCCGCCCCCGGCAGCAGCAACGCCAGACAAAGGCAGACTCGGGCACCGATCATTGGCACACCAGCGGGCCGATCAGCGGTACTTGGCTTTGCTGCGTATCCACGTCGAATCGGGCCTTGCAGGTCTTGCCGTCGGCCAGTGTCACCTGCAACGAATTCTGTGCCTGCAGGTTTTCCAGATAGACCAGACCATCCCAGCCCACCACCGTGCGCGTTCCGCTCTGTTCGTGCAGCACACCCGCCCCCAAAGGCAGTTCGCGTTGCTGCGCATCCACCAGCACGATGCTCGCGGCAACCACCCGCGTCAGTGGAAACTCCAGCAGATAGCCGCTGCCACGGCGAACGGCAATGCGCTGTTCGACGTTGGGGCTGCGCACGTTGGCGGGCAAATTCAGCGGATCGATTTCGTATTTGCCACGGTAGTAGGCGCTACTCCACGGCACTAGCAAGTGACCGTTTTTATCGGTCTGACCGACCTGCTGGTTTTCGTAGCGCACCGGAATATCGGCGAAACCGTCGGTGCTGACCACTACAAACGCGTCATCGATGCGATTGGCGGCGAACACTTGCCGGTCCATCCACACCAGCGAGCCACTGGCGTCGGCCCAGCGGGTTTCAGCCTCCGAAGTGCCATAGACACCGGCCTGCAATTGCACCGATTGCAGACGCCAGGTCACGTCGGCCTGACGATAATCCGCGCCGTCACCCTTGGCGTAACCCAGATTGAAGCCGACTCCGCCCTCAGTCGGCACCGAGCGGCTGTAATTGACCCGCTGCTGACTCTGCCCGGTTTTGCTGCGTTCACTGCTGATCGCCAGGCTGCCGCGCAGATCGAACGGAATCACCAGTTGCGCCTGCACCGCCCAATTGCTGTCGCCAATCTCGCGGTTGGCCGACAGATAGACGCTGCTGTTGCGCCACAGTGCCTTGCTCCAGCTCAGGTTGAGCAACCGCGTGCGCGAATCGTCCGCCGCGCGCACATCGAAATAACCGGCGCCGAGGCTTCCCCAGCGGTCGAGACTGACACTCAGGGTCGCCTGCTCGCTGCGCCGACTGAGGCTGATGTAAGGGCTGTCGATCACGCTCAGGTCGGCGTATTGGTCGCGACGTTGCAGGCGTTGATAGGTAAAGCTATAGCGTTGGCTGCTGTACTGATAACCGAGGCTCAATTGCTGGCCGCCGTCACCGTCAAAGCGGCTTTGGCTGACCGCGCTGTTGAGTACACCGAAATTGCCCAAACGCAAATTGCCGCCGATGCCGCCGAGGGTCAGCGAGTCAGCCGCTTCGGCGTGGCTTTCTAGGGTGAAGCTGTCGCTGACACCGTATCGCAGGCTGCCGGAAGATACCCCGGTGCCGTAGCTGAAATCTTTCAAGCCGTAGTCGCGGCGCAAGGTACCGGCGGCCACCGAGAAATCGCTCAGGCCTTTTTGCAGCAGGCTGCTGGTGACGTAGAACGGCACCGTGGTCGAGACCTGCCGGCCCAGCGCGTCGGTGGTCACCACCACGGCTTCGCCGGCACCGTTGATGAACGGAATGTTGGTCAACGTGTACGGCCCCGGTTGCAGATCGGTGCTGCTGGACTTGTAGCCGTTGATGAAAAGGTCCACGGAGGATGGCACCGCCGCTTCACCGGCAAATTGCGGCAGCGGATAGGTCACCAGGTCCGGGCGCACGGCAAAATCCCGGGAAAACTGCACACCACCCAGACGCACCGAATTGCTCCACGGTAAGGCGCCACTGATCACGTCACCTGCCTCGTAGGTGAGCATGCGTTCGTCATCGGAATAGCGCCAGGTGCTGTCATAGCGCAGATACCCGTTGTTCAGCGTGCTGGCGGCATCGCCGGACAAGGTGCGTCGGTATTGCCCGGTATTGGACAAGGTGCCCCAGCTGTCGAACAGCCGTACCTCGTTCCACGCCGCCAGATAGGTGCCGCCATCGTCGGTGTCATTGAGGTACAGGTCATAGTTGAGCAGCGCGCCAAAACTGCTCAGCGCCGGGGTGCGCGGGTAGTTCTGCCGATTGCCGATCAATTGCTCTGGCAGCCACTGCGGCGGCACATCGAGCAGCAGGCGCTGGCCGACGCTGTCGTATTCACTGTGCAAGCCCGGCAGGCTGTCGAGATCGACTTCAGCCCCCACATTGTCCGGCAGCTTCATGCCGGTTTCCTGCAGCGCACTGGTCGGCAGAAACAGGCGCCCATCGCGCTGCTGCACCGCCACCACCCGCCCGGTATTCATCTGATTGACCACCAATTCCAGAAACAGCTGTGCATCACTCACGGCCTCCATGCCGCTGGGAGGCGGCGGCAATTCACCGGCCCCGGATGGTTGAACGAACATCAGGCAACAGGCGCCGCCGATGAGCCACAACGGACGCTGAATACGACGAGCCCATCCCGGGCTCATACACGCTTTACGTCCGTCAATGGACTTGATCCTCCTGATGCCACTCTTGCCTGAGCCAGTTATCTTTCTCTGGTTTATTGACGACACGATGCAATCATTGTGGCGAGGGAGCTTGCTCCCGCTCGGCGGCGCAGCCGTCGTCAGAACTGTTTATGCGGACTAACTGACGCTGCGCGCTCGCCTGACTTGGGGCTGCTTCGCAACCCAGCGGGAGCAAGCTCCCTCGCCACACAAGTCCGCTCGGCATGGCTCTCTTTTCAGCGTCCCGGCGCAATGCTCTGCACCTGCGCCCCGCCATTGACCCGCACCTGCAACGCCGACTCACTGGCCAACGGCCCCGGTGCCGGCCAGCGCATCACCGCCCCCGGCAACACGTAACCCAGCAAGCCTTCGGCCAATGGCTTGCTTTGCCCACCTTGTTTGATTGCCACGTCGGTCAGCCGCGCGTGTACCGCGCCCTGGTTGCGCACCTCGACGTACGGCCGACCGTCCACCGCCACCGTGCGCCAGCTCAGCTGCGGCACACCGATACCTTTGGGATCACGCGGGCGCGTGCTGTCCTCCTTGCTCCACAGCCCCGCGCCGTAAGCAAACAACGGCACCGAATAGCGCATCTGGAAGCGGATCGCCGCCGCCGTTTTGCCGCCCTCGGCAGCCGGCGGCTGAGCGGAAGGGATTTCGTCGATGATGATCCGGTAGGCCAGTTCCTGCCCCGGTGGCACATCCTTGGTTCGGGTCAGACGCACCAGTTGTTTCTGCCCCGGTTCGATCTTCGCCACCGGTGGGCTGCCGATCACGTCGCGCTGGTTCTGGTATTGCTCCTCAAAGCCGCTCTGGCTCCAGCCGAACACACGGATCTGCAGGTTGGCGGTTTCCGTGCCACGGTTTTCCAGCCACAACGCACTGGCCTGTTGATCGGCTTCCAGCACCGGATCGATCGGCCAGATCAACACCGAACTGGCGGCCTGCGCACTGCCGCCCCCGAGCATGACCAGTGCCAGCATCGCGCACCGTACAACCCAATGCCCTGACGTAACTGCCCCCATGAACCTGCTCCTTGTCGGCCATCCAAACGTCTACTCACCACGACAGTTGCACCTGCAACACGTCGCTATACGTCCCCCCAGGCTGATTGCCCGGCAATTGCACCTGACCGTAAATCGGCAGGCTGATGTTGTTCGCATCGCTGTAGGCCACCGCCACGCTCTGACCGATGCCCAGGCTCTGGCTGTAAGCCGCATCACGAAACAGCGCGTAAGCCACCCGCGCACTGCCGCTGTTGATCTGCATATGGCGGCCGCTGCTGTTGTACTGGCCGCCATCGACGCTCATGTTCAATGTCACTCCGGGCGTGCATTGCAGCTGCACGCCCCCGGTCAATGCCACTTGCACCGTGCCAGTGGCCAGGGCCGAGTGCGAGCCGAAATTCAGCCCGCCGTAATTCGACACCCCGCCGACCACCAGGCACCCCGGCGTGATGGTGGCGCTGACCTGAAAGCTCTGGCTGGTCGCCGCCCCCAGCGGCAGCGGCACACTGCCCGCACAGAGCAGGAGCAGCGCGGCGCAGAGCTGACGGCGCATGGCATCAGAACGTCAGTTGCACGGCGATGGTGTCGGTGTAGGTTCCGGCCGGCAAACCAGCCTTGCCTTTGGCCTGACCGTAGATATTCACCGTCTGCGCCGTACCGGTGCTGGGAGCCAGATTGATCGTGCCGTTGACGGGCAGCAGCGTCGAGAACCCGGAGTCGGTGTACAAGTCGTACGGCACGTAATTGGCGACGCCGTCGTACAGTGCCCGGGCGCCCCCCGTCGATTTTCCGTCATTGGCACCCGCGCCTACCGTGACCGTAGGTGTGGTACCACTGGAACACAGAATCGACAGCGCTCCGCCGCCACCGCCCAACACCTGTCCGGTGGCGGTGGTGAACAGGCTGTTGGCGGTACCGAAGTTCAACGCACCGAAGTTCAGCCCGGTGGTGCCCCCGGCTCCGTTGACCTGACAACTGCTGGTCAGGATCAGGCTGGAAGTGATCTGGCCAGTAACGGTGGTGGCGGCATTGGCACTGGAAACCAGCGTCAGGCCGAGCAATGACAAACCTATCCTTGATGCAAACTTGCGCATGGTGTCCGTCCTCTACGGGGTTACCAGTCGAGCGTCACCGTCAGGGTGTCGGTATAGACCCCTGCCGGAACCGCGCGGGTATTCGCCACCACCGAGCCAAATACCGGGATGGGTATCTGCGCACCGCTGGTGACAGCGAAATTGTGCTGTTGGCCAATGCTGTAGCTCTGGCTGCCGGAAGCATCCAGATAGAGTTGATAAGGGATGGTCTGGCGACCATTGCTCAGGCGCCGGGTATTGCCATCACCGTGGGTACCACCGTTGATGGTGACGGTGAAACCGGTGACCGATGGGTTGCAGGCAACATTGAGTCTGCCGCTGCTGTCAGCGTCGAGACTGGCCTTGATCGGCGCAGTCCAGGTCGGCCCCTGCAGCCCGAAATCGAGGGAGCCGAGATTGCCGACCGGGGATCCAGGACTGGATCCGTTGGTGACTTCGCACCCGGCAATCAGGATCAGCCGCGCATGTATCTGCCCACTCACCGCCGCCTGTGCGTCGTCAGCGAGCAACAGCAGCGTAGCCGTGGCGATGACCATCCAGTGTTTGCCTGTCATTGCGCCCTTCCTACTCCTTCAGGATGCCTGCGAAACTCGCGTTCATCATTGAACGCCCCTTCCCTGCGCAACCCGCCTCCAGCGGATTGCCTGAAATCGTGTCATCACCACGTCACGGTGACCTTGACCAGATCCGAATACCGACTGACCTGTGGCACCTGCGCCAGGCGCTCGATTCGCCCATACAGCGGCAACTCCACCGTTCCGGTGTCCGGCACCCGACCGCTGACCGGCACATCCACCACCAGCGGCACCCGCCGCGCCGCGTCCTGATACAGCCGGTAAGGAATCGGTTGGCTCCCCGCCGCCCCCACCATGTAGCGAACCTCGCCGACCCCGCCATGCAGACCGCCGTCGACACGCAGTTGATACGGCGTGTCGGGGTTGCACTCCAGGCGCGGCAAGCGTTGGTTGGTCAGCGCCGCACCCAGTGGCCCGGCCGGATCATCGAGGCGCGCCGCGCTGCCGAAATCCAGTACGCCCAGTTGTTCGATACCCGCCTCGCGCTGCTGGCCGATCAGTTGGCAACCGCGCTGCACATCAACGCGAACCTCGACCTGAAGCTCCGCCGCGTACACCGAGCCCCCAAGCCACCCGAGCAGGGCCACCACCACACGTGTAATCACTGCCTCATTCCTTGTGAGGGAACACCCGGATGACGTTACTGTGTTTCAGGTTAGCAACGGTCGACGAATCCGCCAGTCGATTGGATCCATGGATCTGCCGGGATATGTTTCGAAAGTTTGGCAACACGGCGAATTACATCGCTGAAAAAAGCTATACGCCCCGCACAAAGTTGTTCAGTTATCGCCCACAGTCGACGAACCGCGATGGAAGCTCGGCGCAGCCTCTGGTTACACTACGTCGCCGCGCTCCCGGGCGCCGGTCTGATGAACACGGAGTGACTGCACAGTGCCCTCTCGAGTGCCCAAACGATCGCCACTGGCCCCGCGCTGGTCGGCGTTGCGCCGCTGGTTCGCCAAAGGCAGGCCAGCCAACGCCGGGCATGACGCCATTGCCCGCTCGATCCACGAATACTTCCGGCAAAAGGCCCATGGTCAGGGTTACACCCTCAGCCACAGTCAGCAGCGGGTGATTGATTGCATGGCACAGCAGGCCAGCCTGTTGTTCGGCGCCAGCGCGCAAACGCCGCCGAGCCTGTACCTGCATGGTGCGGTCGGACGCGGCAAGAGCTGGCTGCTCGACGGTTTTTTCCAGGCACTGCCGACCGCGCAGAAGCAGCGTGTGCATTTCCATGCGTTCTTCGCCCGGCTGCATCAAGGCATGTTCGACCATCGCGAACAGGACGATGCCCTCGCCGTCACCCTCGACGAGCTGTTGGACGATTGCCGGGTTCTGTGTTTCGACGAATTTCATGTGCATGACATCGGCGATGCGATGCTCATTACCCGCCTGTTCAAGGCCTTGTTCCAGCGCGGCATTCTGTTGCTGGTAACCTCCAACTATCCGCCGGAAGGCTTGCTGCCCAACCCGCTCTATCACGCGCGTTTCAAACCGGTGATCGATTTGATCAACGCGCGAATGCAGGTCATGGAAGTCGGCGGCCCCCACGATTACCGCAGTCAGGCGAGCAATCATGCGCATCAGTTGTTCACTCAAGGCCACTATGTGTGGCCGGCCACCGCGACCCAGCGCCAGGCCTTGAACCTGCCGCCGCAGGGTGCGCCGGCCATTGCCTTGCCGGTGGGCACCCGGCACTTTCAGGCACGTCTGTGCGAGGGCCGCACCGTCGGCTTCACGTTCAACGATGTGTGTGAGCAAGCGACGGCGGTGATGGATTATCTGGAGCTGTGTCGGCGCTTCGACCGCTGGATCATCGATGATCTGCCGGAACTGGATGAGTGCTCGATCGCCGCGCAACAACGCTTCATCAACCTGATCGACGTGCTCTACGACCAGGACAAACACCTGACTCTGCTCAGCCGCCTGCCACTGCGCGAGGCGCTCGGCGGCAATGCCATCGACCTGGCCCGGACCCGCAGCCGTTTGGGGCAGTTGCAGGAAATCCACTGAGCCCATTGATCACCATTGTGGGAGCGGGCTTGCTCGCGAAAGCGGAGTGTCAGTGACAAATCACTAACTGACAGGACGCCTTCGCGAGCAAGCTCGCTCCCACAGAGGATCAGAGTGTTCTTCAGTGCAAATCCAGCCATTGCCGTTATCATGTCGCCCATTCCGAGCGCTCGGCGCTTCTTTCCCTGGACAGTGAACACCTACATGCACACCCTTGCTCAATTGCGCGCCGGCGAGTTGTCGGGCATTACCCGGCTTGATCTGTCCTGCGGTCTGACCGAGTTTCCCCGCGAGATTTTCGAGCTGGCCGACACGCTGGAGGTACTCAACCTCAGCGGCAATGCCTTGAGCAGCCTGCCCGACGACCTGCATCGCCTGACCCGAATGCGCATTCTGTTCTGCTCGGATAACCACTTCGCCGAGGTACCAGCCTGTGTCGGCCAATGCACGGCGCTGACGATGATCGGCTTCAAGGCCAACCGCATCAGCCACGTGCCGGGCGCAGCACTGCCGCCGCTGCTGCGCTGGTTGATCCTGACCGACAACTGCATCGAAACCCTGCCGACCGAACTGGGGGAGCGTCCTTACCTGCAAAAACTGCTGCTGGCCGGCAATCGCCTGCAAACGCTGCCAACGTCGATGAGCCAATGTCACCGTCTGGAGCTGATCCGCATCGCCGCCAACCGCTTGCGCGAACTGCCGCAATGGTTGCTGACCCTGCCAAGCCTGACCTGGCTGGCCTATGCCGGTAATCCGCTGGAAACCGAAGCCGACGCCGCCGCGCTGGAAGCCACGCCGCTGATCGACTGGTCGGCGCTGCGTCTGGAACAACGCTTGGGCGAAGGCGCTTCGGGGGTGATTTCCCGGGCATTGTGGCAGCGCGCCGACGGCTCGCAGGTGCCGGTCGCAGTGAAGCTCTATAAAGGTGAAATGACCAGCGACGGTTCGCCGCTGCACGAGATGAACGCCTGCATCACCGCCGGCCTGCACCCGAACCTGATTCGCGTGGAGGGTCGCATTCACGATCATCCTGACGGCCAACATGGCCTGGTGATGCAACTGATCGATCCGAGCTTCCGTAACCTCGCGGCATTGCCAAGCCTGGCCAGTTGTTCGCGGGATGTGTATGCCGAGGATTGCCGGTTCAGTGCAGAGGTGGCGTTGAACATTGCCCAAGGCATCGCTTCGGCGGCTGAACACCTGCATCAACAGGGCATCACCCACGGCGATCTCTACGGCCACAACATTCTGTTGAACGATCAGGGCGATTGCTTGCTGGGGGATTTCGGCGCGGCGTCGTTCCATGCCACCACCGACAACCTGGAAACCCGGGCGCTGCAACGCATCGAAGTACGGGCGTTCGGGATTCTGCTCGGGGAATTGCTGGCGCGCATCGACTCAGGGTTGAGCGATGAGCGGCGCGAGCGGCTGCAAGCGCTGGAACAGCGTTGCTGTCAGCCGGATGTGCTGGCGCGACCGGGGTTCAGCGAAGTGATCGAGGTGCTGGAAAAGCTGTAACTGACGCAAATCCTGTGGCGAAGGCACTTGCTCCCGCTGGACGGCAAAGCCGTCCCAAAAACAACGACTGCTGGGCAGCCGAGCGGGAGCAAGCTCCCTCGCCAAAGTTATCTTTGCAACAGATCAGCCCGCCAGACCAACAAACATGTCCTGCACATCGTCATGGTTGTCGAGGCCTTCGAGGAACGCTTCAACTTCAGCCATCTGCTCGGCACTCAGGCCGCTGACCGGGTTCTTCGGCTGGTAGCCGAGTTTGGCCGACAGCACAGTGAAACCTTGCTCAGGCAGGGCCTTCTGTACCGCGTCGAGATCGGTCGGATCGGTCAGGAACAGGGTCGCGCCCTCTTCGCCCGGTTCGAAGTCCTGGGCACCGGCCTCGATCGCGGCCATTTCCGGATCGGCGTCCGGGGTGTCCGGCGCAGCTTCAATCATGCCGACGTGGTTGAAATCCCAGGCCACCGAACCGGAAGCACCCAGTTGGCCCTTACGGAAGGCCACGCGAATTTCTGCGACGGTGCGGTTGATGTTGTCGGTGACGCACTCGACGATCAACGGAACCTGATGCGGCGCGAAACCTTCGTACGTCACGCGGTGGTACTGCACGGTTTCGCCCAGCAGGCCGGCGCCTTTCTTGATGGCGCGGTCCAGGGTTTCCTTGGGCATCGAAGCTTTCTTGGCCTGTTCGACCACCAGACGCAGGTGTGCGTTGGTGGCGGTATCGGCACCGTTGCGGGCAGCGATGGTGATTTCTTTCACCAGTTTGCCGAAGATCTTGCCCTTGGCGTTGGCTGCCGCTTCTTTGTGTTTAACCTTCCACTGTGCGCCCATTACTCACTCTCTTGATCTGTGGCGCCGAGACATCTATTGGCCGACGCGTGGCGCCAAGTTTATACGGCCTAAAGTTGGCAATCGACCAAAAATATTCATTGTTGAATCGACATCTTCACCACACCTTGTAGGGCGATTCTGAAAACCACACTAGCCATGACCATTCGTGCTCGCGTTTTCGTACCCTCTGCCGTCCGTATTGCCCCACAGAGCCCGTACGAATGCTCAATGACAAGGAAAGCCCTTTCACCCTGACCCTGAGTGACGGCCAACTGTGCCTGCCGGTGCTGCGTTTCAGCGGCAAGGAAGCACTGAATCAGCCTTTTCGTTTCGAGATTGACGTGATCGGTCTGGCCCCCGCCCTGCCGCCGGGAAGCCTGCTGCGCCAACCGGCGTTCCTGCGTCTGGGCGTCGATCACGGGATTCATGGCCTGATCCACAGTGTCAGTTGCGAACATCGCGCCAGCCACCGTATCGGTTACCGGCTGACGCTGGTCCCGCATCTGCTGAGTCTGGAGCAGTCGCCGCGGCGCCGGGTCTTCGTGCAAGCGAGTGTGCCGACGATCCTCGCGCAATTGCTCGGCGAACATGAACTGCCGGCGGACAGTTACCGGATCGAGATGAGCGTCGGCCAATACCCACCAAGGGAATTTTGCCTTCAGTTCGAGGAAAGCGACCTGGCCTTCATGCAACGACTGTGTGAGGAGGAAGGCATTCACTATCACTTCGAACATCGCCCGCAGGGGCATGTCGTGGTGTTTGCCGATGACAACCTGAGCCTGCCGCAGGAACCATTGCCCGTGCCGTTTGCCGTGACCGACGACACGCCGTCACCGCGCATCAGCACCCTGCTGCAACGCCATGACGCGACACCGGTCATGGCCGCGCACAGCATTCGCAACCGGGGCCAGGAGATCAGCGCCGCAGACGCGGCCAACCACCCCGTGCCCGCGCTTACACCGTTGAACCTGTCGGGCGAACAGCGCCACGCCGAACAACGCAGCCGTCGCCACCTGCAACGCCAGCGCTGCCAGTCGCGCACGATCCGGGGCTGCTGCGATTGCAGCGCACTGCGCAGCGGCCATCTGTTGCAGATCAGCGGGCACCCGATCAATGCCTTCAACGAACAATGGCTGATCACCGAACTGCACCATCAAGGCCAGCACCCTTCGATTCTTGATCCGACTACGGGTGTGCATCGCTATCAAAACGACTTTACTGCCCTGCCTTGGTCGAGCGATTTCCGCCCGCCTCTGGCACAGCCACGTCCGAACATCGGCGGCTATCACCTGGCGCAAGTGCTGGGATTGCCCGGCCAGCCAGCGCCACTGGACGATCGCGGGCGCATCGGCGTCAGCCTCTGGCCGGCGCAGACCGCTGAGTCTGCATGCCTGTGGCTGCCGATCGCGCTGACCGGCGCCGGCCAACTCGCCGCCCACCAGCTACCCCGCGCCGGCAGTGAGGTGTGGGTGAGCTTCCTCGACAGCGACCCGGATCGACCGATCCTCTGCCTCGCCAACCCGCGGCCCGCGCCACCGCGCGAAACGTCGCCACCGCGCGACAGCAGCCTGTTGCTCGATTGGCTGCTCCATGGCGCCGATCCGTAAGCGCCGCAGAGATTGAAATGAGTACAGCGGCCGGAACCTGGTTGGCTGGGAGGTTGCTATCGCGAGCAGGCTCACTCCTACAGTTGGATTGGGTGCGGGCAGTTGGAGATTGGTCGGCTCGTAGGCCGCCATCGCTGGCAAGCCAGCTCCCACAGAAGAGCTAAAGCCAAGCGCATGCTTTTCACCACTCATGGCCGAGTGTCAGCTCGCCGAAAGCCCTTGATCTTGCCGTGCCGGCCCCTTCGGCAGGCTGAGTGGAGGGGTTTATCCGGGGGTGGGAGCGCAGCGACGTTTGGCGCAGCCAAACACATCGAGAGGAGGTGCAGCGAAGCAAACCGGAGGCGATGCCCCCGGATGAACCCCGCAACGAAGGAACCCGAGCCTAAGCGAGGGCCGTACGCCGGGGCCAAGCCTTTTGCTTACTTTTCGGCGTCTGGAAAAGTGAGTCGCTGTAAGAGCGAAACCATAAGAAGCCGTTACCGCAGAAACGGATATGTACTCGGTAACCCAAAAGAACGCAGCGCTCGCCACCCCCCAATCACCCCTTGTCAGCCTTCCCCGCCGCCGCCGCAAACCTCGCCAACCGCACATCCAGATGCCGCGGCCGCCGCCCATGATCCTCAGCCCGCTCCTTGCGCCGAATCGCATTACGCACCACCAACGACCCCAGATACCGAATCGGCTCCGGCGGAAAATACCCCAACGGCCCATTCACCAATGGCGAACGGGTCCAAGGGTTATCAAGCCCCTGCACCAACGAAGCAAGAATCTGCCCGCCCATATGACACGGCCCGACGCCACTGCCGGAATAACCAAAGCCATAAAACACATTGCCACTGGCACTCATCTGCCCAAAAAACGGCAACCCGGTCACCGAGCGATCCGACGGCCCATTCCACGTCGCATCGACCTTGACCTCGGTAAACGCCGGAAAAAACTCCCCAAGGCTGCGCTTGAGCAAATCCGCATAAGGCGACGGCTGATCGAACACCGGCAACATCCGCCCACCAAAAGCGAAGGTGTTACCCCCCTTGCCAAGCATGATCCGGCCGTCCGGCGTGTTGTGGTAGTAGTGCACGAAAATCCGCGAATCGAGCACCGTGACGCCGCTGGTCAAACCGATGTCCTGCAGCAGATCGGGGCGCGGCTCGGTGATCAGCATGTCGCTGGAAACAATCGCCACGCTACGCTCGAACTGCGGAAACGCGCGGGCCATCCACGCATTCATCGCCAACACCACGCGGTCGGCAATCACCCTGCCGTTAGCGGTATGAATCCGCGCCGGGCGGCCTTCTTCCAGGCCGGTCATCGCAGTGTTTTCATGGATCTTCACGCCCAGTTGCAACGCCACCCGGCGCAGGCCGCGCACCAGTTTGCCCGGTTGCACACTGGCAGCTGCCGGCGAGAACCAGCCCTCCAGATGCTTGCCGGAACCGGCCATGCGCTGCACATCGGCCACCGGGCGCTGGGTGAATGAGTTGATGCCCTGCCCCTCCAGCGCCGCGATCACCGCGTCGGTCGAGCCAACCTGCGCCTTGTTTGTAGCGGTGTACAGCGTGCCGTCGAGGCGGTAATCGGCCTCGACGCCGTACTGTTCGCAGAACGCGCCGATGGCGTGGATGCTGCGCTCGGATTCCTTGACCAGACGTACCGCCTCCTCGACGCCGAACAGCCGCTCGAGGGTGAAATACTTGGCTGACCACGACAACGCACAACCGCCGTTGCGCCCGCTGGCACCGGCGCCGCAGATGTCGGCTTCGATCAGCAGCACATCGAGTTCAGGGTTCTGCTGCTTGAGCATGATCGCCGTCCACAACCCGGTGTAGCCGCCGCCGACGATGCACACGTCGCTGCGCACTTCGCCTTGCAGCGGTGGGCACGTTGCGGATGGATCGGCCTGCAAGGCCTGTTCGAGCCAAAACGGTCGCATGGGATTCTCCATTCAGATGGCCACGACACAGCCTGCCGCGAGCGCCGCAGCAGGCCGCGAGGCAAGGGTTTCAGTTACGCAGGGGTTTGATGGTCAGCGGGCAATTGGGGATGGACGCGCGCGGCTCCATCACCCCGACCGGGCGGCTGTTCCAGTGCGGAATCAGCACCAGCGCCGAGAACAACGCGCAGCCGGCGAAGACGATGAATACCGTCACCGAATCGAAGTAACCCGGCAGCAATCCGCCGAGCACCGCGCCGACCGAGCCGCAGCCGTTGACGAAACCGGCCGCGGTGGCACCGGCCTTGGCCTTGCCGAAGTCGATCGCCGCCGCGCCGCTGATCATCGAGTCCGGCCCGTACAGGGTCAGGCCCATGACAAACAGCAGCGCCACCACCAGCATCACGCTGCCGGTGTGCAACGCGCCCATGAACAGCGCCAACGTCACGGTCAGCGCCAGCAGGCTGAGGACGCAGGCCGGCATGCGCCGGGCGCCGAACAGTTTGTCCGAGGCCAGACCGATCATGATCGGCCCGAGCAACCCGGCCAGTTCGAACGAGGTGGGAATGATCGCCGCGCCGACCTTGCCGACACTGGGCATCTGTTCGAAGACAATCACCGGGCCCCACAGCAGAATCGCGTAGCGCGCCGGTTTCAGCATGAAATACGCCAGGCCCAGCACCAGCACCGTGCGGTTGCGCAGAATTTCCTTCAACGGCTCCCAGACGCTGAGTTTGCTGTTGGCTTCGGTCTCTGCCGCACTCAATTCCGGCTCCGGCTCCACCGCTGGCAAGCCGACGTCTTCCGGTTTGTTGCGCTGGAATATAAAGAACAGCACCGCTACCGCCGCCACTACCGCAGCACTGGAAATGAACGCCGCGTGCCAGGTGCCAATCAGCGTATACGCCCACCAGCCGGCGAACGGCGAGGCCACCAGACCGCCAAACGCGTAGCAGGAACTCCACAGACCGAGTACCCGCCCACGCTGTTCGGCCGGGAAGAAACTGCCGAGGTTCTTGCACAGCCCCGACCAGCCGGTGGATTGCGCCAGGCCCTGAATCAGCATGCAGGTGGCGAAAATCGGCAGCGTGGCGAAGCTGCCCATCACCAGTGCCGCACCCGCGGAAATCAACAGCCCGCCGAGCACCACAACCCTTGGGCCAAAGCGGTCGGCGAGCATGCCCCAGGTGAATTGGCCGATGGCGTAGGCCGCCAGATAGATCGCATCGAGGTTGGCCATGGCCATCTTGTCGAGCATGAACGTCGGGTCTTCGGCGATGCCCAGTTTGGCCACCGAAAACGCTTTGCGGGTGAAATAGAAAGCGGCGTACGCGAGCCAGGTGATAGCGAAAATCTGCATGCGCCAACGCGCAATGGTGCCGATGTGCTTGTTCATTGTGGTTCTGACCTCAGGGTGTGAGTGTGCCGGCAGAATCGTTAAGTAAACGCCTGTGTTTTTTATTGTTGAGCACTGCGCCAGCGCCCATCCCTGATGGCGATAGCGGTCAGATGAGTCCTGTTGTTGCACGCACAGGCTCATCGCCAACCCTGCTGTCCGAACAGACAGGCAGCGATGGCGTGAGCGGATCAAAGCAATTACTGTTTAATAAATAAAATCGATTTATCGTATTTCACACATAAGCTCAGCTTGTTACTGGAGGCTGCATGTCGGTGTCCCACGCCCAGCTCAAAGCCTTTCACGCCGTGGCTGTCCACGGAAGCTTCACCAAAGCCGCCGAACGGCTTTTTCTCACACAACCGGCGATTTCCGACCAGGTGCGCAAACTCGAGGAACGCTTTGGCGTGTTGCTGTTTCACCGCAACAAGCGTTCGGTGCGCCTGACCGATCTCGGTGAGCGTCTGCTGGCGATTACCCAACGGCTGTTTGTGATTGAGGCTGAAGCACAGGAGTTGCTGCAGGATTCCCGGGCCTTGCAAACCGGCAGCCTGATTCTGGCAGTGGATGCGCCGGTGCATGTGCTGCCGCAGATCGCGCGATTTTGCGAGCGCTACCCGGGGATCAGCGTGAAGATCGAAACCGGCAACACCGATGAATCGCTGTTTCGCCTGTTCAACTATCAGGCCGATCTGGCGCTGCTCGGGCGCGATGTCACTGATGAGCGCCTGCTGTGCGTGCCACTGCGCAACGACCCGATGGTGGCGTTCGTTTCGCGCCATCACCCGTGGGCCGAGCGTGAGTCGATCTGCCTGGCCGATCTCGACGACACGCCGCTGGTGCTGCGCGAACACGGCTCGGTGACCCGGCAGACCCTGGAAGAAGAAATGGCCCGCGCCGGGTTCCGTATTCGCCCGGCGATTCAGGTCGAGGGCCGGGAAGCCGCGCGTGAGGCGGTGGTGGTGGGAATTGGTGTGGGGGTGGTGTCGGCGGCGGAGTTTGGCGCGGATTCGCGGGTGTGTGCGTTGCCGATTACCGATTGCACCCGGCGGTTGACTGAGACGCTGGTGTGCTTGCGTGAGCAGAGTTCGCGGCGGGTGGTGGCGACGTTTCTCGATATGGTGCGCGAGAGCCTTGCGTAAACAGGCCTGGCCCCTTCGCGAGCAAGCTCGCTCCCACAGGGTCCTCGGTCGTTCACACATTATGTACACGCCACAATACCTGTGGGAGCGAGCTTGCTCGCGAATGACGCGCCGCGAATTGTCAGACTGTCGTCAGGCCGAAGAACGCCTGAATCAAGCGCAACTCCCGCCGCCGCTCCATACACCCGATCATGTGCCGATTGACCAACCCGTCCCCGACAATCGGAATCGCCACCACCCGCGGGTCATGGCTGACTTCCACCGAAGACACCACACCCACCCCCAGCTCCGCCGCCACCGCTTCGGTCACCGCCTCGCGACTGTCGAGCTCCAGCAACACTCGCGGATGCACCGCCGCCTGCATGCAGGCCTGATCAAAGGTGCGCCGGGTGATCGAACTCGGCTCGCGCAGCACCATGATCACCTGATCCAGCTCCTTGAGCTTTACTTCGCCGGCACGCTGCGCCCACGCATGCCCGGCGGGCACCAGCGCACAGATCCGCGATTCGCTCAAGGCTTGCAGGTGCAGGCCCTTGCGCGGTTCGACCTCAGTCAACACTGCCACGTCCGCATGCTCGGATAGCAGCGCGGCGAGGGTTTCCTGCGCATTGCCCAGGCGCAGATTCACCGTGATCCCCGGATAACGTGCGCGCAGGCTGGCGAGCATCGGCATGACCATGTGCGGACCGTCCGCCGCCACCTCCAGACGCCCGGTGAGCAACTGACGGTTGGCCTCAAGCATGGTCTGCGCTTCTTCGGCCAGACCGAACATGGCGCGGGTGATCGCCGCCAGTTTGGTGCCCTCCTCGGTCAGCTCCACCCGGCGTGCCGTACGGCGCAACAAGGTGATCTGGTAGTGCTCCTCCAGCGCTTTGATATGCCCGGTGACCGCCGGCTGACTGATAAACAAGCGCGCAGCGGCGCGAGTGAAGCTGCCTTCCCGGGCCACGGCGTCGAAGGCACGCAGCTGGAACAGATTCATGAATAACCCTCACTGATGGCTGGCATAACAACAAACAATTTGATTGATGCAACGCCGAATTGCAACGTATGCCCCGTAGCTTCATCCCACAGCGCTTTCGCGAGGACATACGAATGAGTACTGCCGCCCCCATCCTGCTCACTCCCGGCCCGTTGACCACCTCGGCGCGCACCCGCCAGGCAATGATGGTCGACTGGGGGTCATGGGATGACCGCTTCAATCAACTGACCGCCAGCCTCTGCGAACAACTGCTGGCGATCCTCAACGGCGCCGCCACTCACCACTGCGTGCCGTTGCAGGGCAGCGGCACCTTCGCCGTCGAAGCTGCCATCGGTACCCTGGTGCCGCGTGACGGTAAAGTCCTGGTGCTGATCAACGGCGCCTACGGCAAGCGTCTGGCGAAGATCTGCGAAGTGCTCGGCCGCTCGTTCAGCACCTTTGAGACTGCCGAAGACGAACCGACTACCGCCGCCGACGTCGATCGTCTGCTGCGCGCCGACGGCGACATCACCCATGTTGCGCTGATTCACTGCGAAACCAGCACCGGCATCCTCAACCCGTTGCCGGAGATCGCTGACGTCGTTGCGCAACACGGCAAGCGCTTGATCATCGACGCCATGAGCTCGTTCGGCGCACTGCCGGTGGACGCGCAAAGAGTGCCGTTCGACGCGCTGATCGCCGCTTCCGGCAAGTGTCTGGAGGGCGTGCCGGGGATGGGTTTCGTCTTTGCTCGCAAAGAATCGCTGGCTGCCGCCGCTGGCAATTCGCACTCGCTGGCGATGGACCTGTACGACCAGCACAGCTACATGCAGAAGACCGGTCAGTGGCGCTTCACCCCGCCGACCCATGTGGTCGCGGCGCTGCACGAAGCGCTGCTGCAATACAACGAAGAAGGTGGCCTCCCCGCTCGCCATGCGCGCTACGCCGCCAACTGCCAGGCGCTGATGGAAGAGATGGGCAAGCTCGGGCTGCGCAGCTTTCTGCCGGCGGCGATCCAGGCGCCGATCATCGCCACCTTCCATGCCCCGAAGGACCCGCGCTACCAGTTCAAGGACTTCTACGAACGGGTCAAGGCCAAGGGTTACATCCTCTACCCCGGCAAGCTGACCCAGGTCGAAACCTTCCGCGTCGGCTGCATCGGCCACGTCAGCCCGGACGAAATGCGCCAGGCCGTCGCGGCAGTGGGTGAAGTGCTGCGCGAGATGGAAGTGCTCGAGATCTGAACTGCACCCTAATCCCCCTGTGGGAGCGGGCTTGCTCGCGAAAGCGGTTGAACATTCAACGTTAATGTCGACTGACACAACGCCTTCGCGAGCAAGCCCGCTCCCACAGTTTTGAACCGTATTGCCAACTCAGGAATTGATTGCCATGAACTACACCAACCCAAGCAAACTGCAAGCCGCCATCCTCGACTGGGCCGGGACCGTGGTCGATTTCGGCTCGTTCGCGCCAACGCAGATCTTCGTCGAAGCCTTCGCCGAATTCGATGTGCAGGTGTCCATCGAAGAGGCGCGTGGCCCGATGGGCATGGGCAAGTGGGACCACATCCGCACCCTGTGCGATCAGCCGCAAGTGGCCGAGCGTTATCGCAAAGCGTTCGGCCGCACCCCGACCGATGACGACGTCACCGCCATCTACAACCGCTTTATGCCATTGCAGATCGAAAAGATCGCCGAACACTCGGCGCTGATTCCCGGCGCACTGGAAACCATCGCCAACCTGCGCCAGCAAGGGATCAAGATCGGCTCCTGCTCCGGCTACCCGAAACAGGTGATGGACAAGGTCGTGGCGCTGGCCGCCAGCAACGGCTACGTCGCCGATCACGTGGTTGCCACCGACGAAGTGCCAAATGGCCGTCCGTGGCCGGCTCAGGCCCTGGCCAACGTGATCGCCCTGGGCATCGACGACGTCGGCGCCTGCGTGAAGATCGATGACACCGTGCCGGGCATCCTCGAAGGCCGTCGCGCCGGGATGTGGACTGTGGCGCTGATCTGCTCGGGCAACGCGCTGGGCCTGGATTACGCCGGCTACCGTGCACTGGGCAGTGATGAACTGGCCAGCGAACGCAAACGCATCCACGCGCTGTTCGCCGATTCGCGTCCGCACTACATGATCGACACCATCAGCGACTTGCCGGAGGTGATTGCCGATATCAACAAGCGCCTGGCCAACGGTGAAATGCCACAATCGAGCTGATCGCCGCTGCGTTAAAAGAAAAAACGCCAGTGTCTTCGTGACACTGGCGTTTTTTTATGAAAAAGCAGCACAACACCTGATTCAGCGCATTAAAAGACCGATCAGCATCAGGCAAATCCGTCAAAGCGGATTACAGTTAAAGCATGCCGTCGCACAAGAACGGCACGCAGCGACCCTGATCCGTGAGGAAATACCGTATGCCGTGGACAAGTTCCGAATCCCGCTACAGCACCGTGTCCGTGCTGCTGCACTGGCTGATGCTGGTCCTGTTGATCCTGGTGTATGCCAGCATGGAGTTGCGCGGGATCTTTCCCAAGGGCAGTGGCGGCCGCTCGCTGATTCGCGAAGTGCATTACATGCTCGGCCTGACCGTGTTCGTGCTGGTGTGGTTTCGTCTGGTGGCCCGCAGCATCGGCCCGGCACCGAAAATCTTCCCGGCGTCCCCCCAATGGCAGACCTTGCTGGCGCGGGTGATGCACTGGCTGTTGTACCTGTTCATGATCAGCATGCCGATCCTCGGCTGGCTGATCACCAGCGCCGAGGGGCATCAGGTGATGTTCTACGGCTTCGATCTGCCACTGCTGGTCAATGAAGACAAGGCTTTCGCCAAGCAGGTGGAACACTGGCACGTGTTGATCGGCAACATCGGCTACTGGCTGATCGGCCTGCATGCGCTGGCGGGGCTGTATCACCATTATGTGGTCGGCGATAACACCCTGTTGCGGATGATGCCCAAGCGCAATTGAACATTGGTTCAGTGACATGCCCTGTGGCGAGGGAGCTTGCTCCCGCTGGGCTGCGCAGCAGACCCAAATTCTGAAAATGCGGACATTCCGGCAGAGCGATGTCGCTGGACTTGCGACGGCTGCGCCGCCGAGCGGGAGCAAGCTCCCTCGCCACATAAGTTCAACTGCAGGAACTGAATCCGCGGCGCCCCTGCAAGCCGCCGGTATGCACGAAGATCAGCCGCGTGCCGTGCTCGAATCTGCCCGCTTCAACCTGCTGCTTCAGCGCCAATAACGCCTTGCCGGTGTACAGCGGCTCCAGCGGAACGCCACTACTGCGCTCAGTGCTCTCGATGAATTCAAGCAACTGTGCATCAACCTTGGCAAAACCACCCCGGCTCGCGTCGAACAGCGCGTAGTCCACCGCAACCCGCCCCGCCTCCTGAATAATCGCCTCAACCTGCGGTGCCACGCCATGATCCTCCGGCACCGCCAGCGCACCGTAAACCGGATGTTCTCCCGCCTCGGCGAGCACCAGCCCTGCCAACGTCGTCCCGGTGCCGCAGGCCAGCCACCAGCCGTGATAATCGCTCCAGCCCAATCCGGCCAATTGCGCGTTGACCTGCGCCTTCAGCGCCGCACAACCGAGCGCCCCGGGCAATCCGCCGCCGCCCTCCGGCACCGCATGAAAGTCCGGATACTGTGTCTGCCACGGCTGCCAGAACCCCGGCGCATGCCGCGCCCGATAGCCGCCAAACCCCAGCCAGTGCAGTTGCATGCCGAACGCCTGCAAATCCACAACCGTGGGCGTCTGCTGCGGATGCCCACGCAACAGGCCGACGGTTTTGAAGCCCAGACGTTTGCCCGCCGCTGCGAGCGCATGCAGATGATTGGAATGTGCGCCACCAAGACTGATGATGCCTCGCGCCCCGGCGCGATCGGCGGCCTTGAGGTGCTCAACGAGTTTGAACCACTTGTTGCCACTGATCAGCGGGTCGATCCGGTCCAGACGCAGGATGGCGACCTCGATACCGGCGGTGCTGAGCCAGTCGAGCTGAAGCCGTTCGAGGGGGGCTTGGGGTAGCCAGTTGGCGGGAGGAAGAAGCATGGCCGAATGATCATTCTGGACTGAGCCGGCATTCTAATCGCTCACAGGACGCCATCGCGAGCAGGCTCACTCCTACAGGATCCGCGCCATCCATAAACTCTGCGAACACCACAGATCTACTGTGGGAGCGGGCTTGCTCGCGAAGGCGTCGTGTCAGTCGACATGTGTATTGGCTGACACTCCGCTTTCGCGAGCAAGCCCGCTCCCACATTGGAGATTTGTGGGGCTTACAGTTCAGCAGCCAGACGCGAACCCTGATTGATCGCGCGCTTGGCATCCAGCTCCGCCGCCACATCGGCGCCGCCGATCAGGTGCACGTTCTGCCCCGCCGCCACCAGACCGTCCTGCAGCTCACGCAGCGGATCCTGGCCGGCGCAGATCACGATGTTGTCCACCGCCAGCACTTGCGGCTCGCCGGTTTCGCCGATACGGATGTGCAGGCCTTCGTCGTCGATCTTCAGGTATTCGACGCTGTTGAGCATCTGCACCTGCTTGTTCTTCAGGCCAGTGCGGTGAATCCAGCCGGTGGTCTTGCCCAGACCGTCGCCGACCTTGGTTTTCTTGCGCTGCAACAGGAACACTTCACGGGCCGGTGCATGCGGCGCCGCTTTGATCCCGGCCACGCCACCACGGGCTTCCAGATTCGTGTCGATGCCCCACTCCTTCCAGAACGCGGTGCGATCCAGACTGGTGGCCACGCCTTGGTGCACAAGGAATTCCGAGACGTCGAAACCGATACCGCCCGCACCGATCACCGCCACGCGTTTGCCCACCGGTTTGCGCTCGAGGATCACGTCCAGGTAGCTCAGCACCTTGGCATTTTCGACACCCGGAATCGCCGGCACTCGCGGCGCAATGCCGGTGGCGAGGATGATTTCGTCGTAACCGCCCTCGACCAGTTTCGCCACGTCAACGCGAGTGTTCAGGCACACCTCGACATGGGTGGTCTGCAGCTTGCGCTTGAAGTAGCGCAGGGTTTCGAAGAACTCTTCCTTGCCCGGCACACGCTTGGCGATGTTGAACTGGCCACCGATTTCGCTGGCCGAATCAAACAACGTCACCTGATGCCCGCGCTCGGCGGCCACGGTCGCGGCGGACAGACCGGCAGGGCCGGCACCGACCACCGCGATCTTCTTGATCTGCTGCACCGGCAGGTAGTTGAGTTCGGTTTCGTGGCAGGCACGCGGGTTGACCAGGCAACTGGTGAGTTTGCCGCCGAAGGTGTGATCGAGGCACGCCTGGTTGCAACCGATGCAGGTGTTGATTTCATCGGCGCGGCCTTCCGCGGCCTTGTTGACGAAGTCCGGATCGGCGAGGAACGGCCGGGCCATCGAGACCATGTCGGCGTCACCTTCAGCAAGGATCTGCTCGGCGATTTCCGGGGTGTTGATGCGGTTGGTGGTAATCAGCGGAATGCTCACCGAACCACGCAGTTTGGCGGTGACCTTGCTGAACGCGGCGCGCGGCACTTTGGTGGCGATGGTCGGAATGCGTGCTTCGTGCCAGCCGATGCCGGTGTTGATGATGGTCGCGCCGGCCTGCTCGATGGCTTTGGCCAGGGTCACGATTTCTTCCCAACTGCTGCCGCCCTCGACCAGATCGAGCATCGACAGGCGGAAAATGATGATGAAGTTCGGGCCCACCGCTTCACGTACACGACGGACGATTTCCACCGGCAGGCGCATGCGGTTTTCGTAGCTGCCACCCCAGCGGTCGGTACGGTGGTTGGTGTGCGCGGCGAGGAACTGGTTAATGAAATAACCTTCCGAGCCCATGATTTCCACGCCGTCGTACTCGGCGCTCTGCGCCAGTACCGAACAGGTGACGAAATCGCTGATCTGTTTCTCGATGCCTTCCTCGTCCAGCTCTTTGGGCTTGAACGGGTTGATCGGTGCCTGAATCGCACTCGGCGCGACCTGTTTCGGGCTGTAGGCATAACGCCCGGCGTGGAGGATCTGCATGCAGATCTTGCCGCCCGCCTCATGCACCGCGCGGGTCACGATGCGGTGCTTGAGCGCTTCTTCCTCGGTGGTCAGTTTGGCTGCGCCGGAGTACACGCCGCCCTCATCGTTCGGGCCGATACCGCCGGTGACCATCAGGCCGACACCACCCCGGGCGCGCTCGGCGAAGTACGCCGCCATGCGTTCGAAGCCGCCCGGTTTTTCTTCGAGGCCAGTGTGCATCGAACCCATCAGGGTGCGGTTGCGCAGCGTGGTGAATCCCAGGTCCAGCGGGGCCAACAGGTGCGGGTAATGGGCGGTCATCGGTAACTCCACAACGAGCGATCACGGAAATTGCGGGAGCTCTGCGTCCCCCGTCAGTCATGTTCGACAGACTAAGAGTCGCACTGCTGTCACTCAATGACCGAAACTGACAACTTATTGATCCAAATGCGCAGCGCCACTTGGCAAGCGCCGGCATGCGCCCTACCCTAGGTGCCACACCCTGTACCCGGCTGTTGTTGGTTTTCATGCGCAAACTTCTGTACCTGTTTTTCTCCATGGCCATCGTTGCCGCCCTGACCACCTACGCCATGTGGGCGGCGGACCGGCCGGCGGGCCATTACCTGTCGGACCTGCGCATCAAACTGGCGGTCGATCAGGGCACCCCTGCCGATCGCGGCAATTTGCTGGGCATCCAGCCGGAACTGTTTCCCACCGACTACCAAAGTCCCGAGCGCCTGCACCGCAAACTCGCGGCTTATCTGCAGCAGGCGCAGGATCAGGGGCTGCTGAACGAAAAAACCGTAGTCGTCCTGCCCGAGCATGTCGGCACCTGGCTGATGATCAGCGGCGAGAAAGACGAGCTGTATCAGGCCCCGACTCTCGTTGAAGCGATGAACTGGCTGGCGGCGAGCAATCCGCTGCTATTCGCTCGCGCCTGGCTCACTGCCAAGGGCGAAAATCGCCTCGACGACGCGCACCTGCGCATGAAGTCCAAAGTCATGGCCAAGGATTACCAGGCGCTGTTCGGCGGGCTGGCCAAGGAATTCCACGTGACCTTGGTGGCCGGTTCTATCGTCTTGCCCGAACCGAGCATCCGCGACGGCCAGCTCAAACCCGGCAGCGGCGCGCTGTTCAACAGTAGCGTGGTGTTCGGCCGTGATGGTGTGCCGCTGGGCCAGCCCCAGCGGCAGATGCACCCGATCTTCGAACAGCGCGACGTGATCAATAGCGAAGACGGGCATGCGATCAACGTGATCGAGACCCCGGCCGGGCGTCTGGGTGTGCTGATCGGCAGCGACAGTTGGTACCCCGACAACTATCGCCGACTCGACGAGCAAGGCGCGCAACTGGTGGCGGTGCCCGCCTTCGTCGTCGGTCACGACGCCTGGAATCAGCCGTGGGCCGGCTACAAGGGTTCGAGCACACCGGGTTCGGTCAGCCTCAAGCCCGGGGAAATCAGTGAGGGTCAGGCCTGGCATCGCCTGACGCTGACCGCGCAGCCGCCGAGCAGTCGCGCGATTGCCGGGATGAGTGTGTTCCTGCGCGGCCAGTTCTGGGACAAGCCCGGTTCGGGACAAAGCTTCCTCAGCAGCAACGGCCAGCAATTCGCCGATGGCGAAGCCCGTGGCGCGCGTCTGCTGAACATCTGGTTGTAAGCCATGAAACCAATGCCGATGCGCCTTGGGGATCTGTCGGTTGGCTTCGTCCACAGCCTTGCCGATGCCGTGCGCAGCCATGGCGTCGACCCGCAACCGCTGCTGGAACAATACGGGCTGGACGCCGCTCGACTGGCCGAGGCCGGCGCGCGGCTGTCGATCCCGCGCTACATGCGGCTGGGGCACAGCGCGATTCAGTTGACCGGCGACCCGGCTCTGGGCCTGCGTATGGGCCAGCTCAGTCGTTTGAGTCAGGCCGGGCTCGCCGGGGTCACCGCCGCTCAGGCGCCGACCGTGCGCGAGGCCGCCCGTTGCCTGATCCGCTTCGAGCCGTTGTACGGTTCCAACTATCGCGGCCAATCGAGTTTTCATGAAGACGCGAATGGCGCCTGGCTGCGCTTCTATTCGATCAGCCCGTACAACGCCTATAACCGCTTTGTGGTGGATTCAATCATCGCTGGCTGGCTGCATCAGCTGTCCAGCGTCGGCCGCGAGCAACTGCGAGCGGAACGCATCGAAATCGAATTTGACGAGCCAACCTATCGCGACGCCTACAGCGTGCTGGGCGACTGCCCGCTGCAGTTCGGCGCCGAACGCAATCAACTGCGCTTAAGCCTCACCAGCCTCGCTCAGCGCAACCCGGAGCACTGCCCGAGCACCTGGAAGCATTTGCTCGCGTTGTGCGAACGGGAGCTGGAGCAATTGACCCGCACCCGCAGTCTGCGTGAACGCATCACTCAGCTGTTGGGGCCGTTGCTCAATGGTGGCCGGGAACCCGACCTGGAAGAAGTGGCGGCGCGTCTGAAGCTGCCGACCTGGACGTTGCGGCGCAAACTGGCCGAGGAAGGCACGCAGTTTCGTGCGATCCTCAATGACACCCGCCGTGATCTGGCGATGACCTACATCCGCGACACCGAACTGGCGTTCGGCGAAATTGCCTACCTGCTGGGCTTTGCTTCAGCCGAGGCGTTTCAGCGCGCTTTCAAACGCTGGAGCGGGCAGACCCCTGGCGAGTTTCGCCGCAGTCACCGCAAAACCGCCTGACGCCTTACAGCTCAGTGGCGTCTTCTGCCGGTTCTGGCTGATCGAGCTCAAAGGCCTGGTATTCGAGCAGTTCTTCTTGATAGTCATCCATCGTGTCATCCCCCTGCTGCTCGCTTGAAAAATAGCCCGGTTAACTGACCAGTGCTTCGAGCCTATCGTGCCCGTATGAAGGAAAAGTGACATCCCGCCTTCATGAATAAAACGTAGCAGGTGGTCAGGAATTTATCGCAGGATTTTTGTCGGGGGAATGTAACGAGATTTGAGTACACCACAAAACAAATGCGGGAGCGGGCTTGCTCGCGAAGGCGCAGTGTCAATCAACATATATATTGACTGACACTCCGCTTTCGCGAGCAAGCCCGCTCCCACAGGAGGGCTGCGCGCAGCTTATTGCATCGCCGGAATCGGCTCGGACGGCGGCGGGATATTGGTCGGGTTGGCCGGCGGCGTGATCGTTTCGGTAGCCGGAGCAGGTTCAGCAGTCGTTGCCGGGGTGATCGGCGCGGGCTCGGCAGGCGGCACCACAGGTTCGGAACCCACTGGCGTCGGTGCAACCGGGGCCGGCGCTGGGGTCGTTGCCGGGGCTGCCGGCGCCGTGGTCTGGGCTGGCTCGACAATCCCGGCTGGCGGCGGTGCAGGCGTTGTCTCTACCGCCGGTGCCGGGGTTGCCGGGGTTGCCGGCGCTACAGCGGCAGGCTTCGGCTCCGGCACACCGAGGTCGGTCTTGGGTTTTTCTTCGATGTGCGCCGCTTTCTTCGCATCCGCCGGCAGGAACAGTTCGACCAGGGTGAAGAATCGCTCGTAGAACTTCTGCGAGGTCACGGTCTCACTGGCGACCTTGACCATCGAATCATCGGAGGAACCGATCGGCATCGACACCGAACCCAACACGCCGACTCCGAGGCTGGCGGAGTTGTTGGTTTTCTTCAGCGCGTAGCGATCCTGCAAGGCGTTGGCGAACACTGTGGCATGGTGCTTGGCACTGCCATCTTCGGCGCAGACCACGTTGAAGCTGATCTCCAGGTGGGTTTCACCGGTTTGCTGGAAGCTCTTGTGGCCACTGACCAGTTTCGGGTCACTGCTGGTGATGATGTAGCCCTGGCTGAGCAGCGCACGACGGGCCGCCTCGCAACTGGCGACATCGGCAACCGGGTAATTGCGAGAATACGTACCGGAATCGTCGAAATTCTCATGCTCATAGATCGGCTTGTCTTTCGAACAGCCGGCCACAGCGGTCAACAACAGCGCCAACCCAACGACACGCATGGGAGTTGAAATCAACATTAAACATCCTGAGGGAAAACGGTCCGGGGCGTATTGTGCAACAGATCGCGGCCCCGCGGCGCACGGATTAGTGTCTTAAAACAGTTACAACTTTACCGAGGATGAGCGTCGGGAAAAAGCCGCGTCGATAAATGATCGATAAATACCCGCAATTTGGCGGTTGCATGGCGGCTCGACGGCCACAACACCCAGAACTGACCGACGTGTTGCAGATGAGCATCCAGCACCCGTTGCAAGCGCCCCTGCGCCACTGCCTCATGGGTCATGAAGTCCGGCAGGCAGGCGATGCCCATGCCGGCAATGGCTGCATGGCTGACGGCTTCGATAGAAGTGCTGACCAGTCGGGTCGGCAGACGCGCTTCAGGTGCGCTTTCCTCGCGGATCAACGGCCACGGTTCCAGCTTTCCGGTGGCATGAAAGGTATGCCGCAAACAGGCGTGATCCGCCAGATCGGCCGGAATCTGCGGCATGCCACGTTGCTGCAGATACAGCGGGCTCGCCACCAGCACCATGTGAAACTCACCCAAGGGCCGCGCCATCAGCCTTGAATCCCGAGGCTTGCCGGTGCGAATCACTGCATCGAAGCCCTCCTCGACCACATCGACCATGCGATCGGTCAGGTCCAGATCCAGCTCGATCTGCGGGTACAGCGCCATGAACTCGTTCATCACCGGCATCACTAGTCCATGCACCTGCGGCAGGCTGATACGCAACTTGCCATGGGGTTGCGACGCGGAATTGCACAGTTCGAACTCGGCGGCTTCCACCTCGGCGAGAATCTTGCGACAGCGCTCGAGGAACAGCGCACCCTCGCTGGTCAGGGTGATGCTGCGAGTCGTGCGATGAAACAACCGCACGCCAAGTCGCGCCTCCAGCCGCGCGATACTTTTGCCGACCGCCGAAGACGACACGCCCTGCAGCCGCCCCGCTTCGGTAAAACTGCGGGTCTCGGCAACCTGCACAAACACCGAAATACTGCCCAGGCTGTCCATTCCACTCCTCCCATTCACGACATCCGTGTCCGATATGTTCGGAACCGTAACCCATTTTTCTCCAATGCGCAGCGTCCTAGCCTATGGCCTTCATCCCCTTCGGCACATGGACGCTGACTCATGAACGACGCACAAATCACCTCGCCAGGCCCCGACACTGCACTTGAAGAACCCGAACGCTTGCCCCTCGGCGCCCTGCTGGCCCTGGCCACCGCCGGCTTCATCACCGTGCTGACCGAAGCCATGCCCGCCGGCCTGCTCCCACAGATGAGCGCTGGGCTAAATGTCTCGCAAGCGCTGATCGGCCAACTGGTCACGCTGTACGCCATTGGTTCGATGCTCGCCGCCATTCCGCTGACCATCGCCACCCGCAGCTGGCGCCGGCGCCCATTGTTGCTGTCAGCCATCGGCGGCTTCGCCATCGCCAACAGCATCACCGCCCTGTCAGAGCTGTACTGGCTGACCTTGATCGCACGACTTCTGGCCGGGGTCTTCGCCGGGTTGCTCTGGGCATTGCTGGCAGGCTATGCCAGCCGCATGGTTGCGCCCCACCTGCAAGGGCGGGCCATCACCGTCGCCATGCTGGGCGCGCCGCTTGCCCTGTCGCTGGGCATCCCGACGGGAACGTTGCTCGGCACGATGGTCGGCTGGCGCCTGAGCTTCGCGATCATGACCGCACTGACGCTGCTGCTGGTGGCCTGGGTGCGCTGGCAAGTGCCGGACTTCCCCGGCGAGCGCGTGGGAAAACAATTGCCCCTGCGTCAGGTCTTCACCCTGCCCGGCGTGCGACCGGTACTATTCGTGACCCTGTCCTACGTGGTTGCTCACAACCTGCTGTACACCTACATCGCACCGTTCCTGCAACCGTCGGGACTGGCCAGCGATATCGACCGCGTGCTGCTGGTATTTGGCCTGGCGTCGGTGCTGAGCCTGTGGATCGTCGGCAGCCTGATCGACCACTGGCTACGCGAGCTGATGCTGATCAGCACGCTGCTGTTCATGCTCTCCGCCATCGCCTTGGGCCTGTGGCGAGAATCGGCGACCGTGGTGTACATCGCCGTCGCCGTGTGGGGCCTGGCATTCGGTGCGATGCCCTCGCTGCTGCAGACAGCTTCAGCGAAAACCGCCGGGGATGCCGCTGATACAGCGCAGTCGATGCTGGTAACGCTGTGGAATGTCGGGATCGCCGGCGGCGGACTGGTGGGGGGATTACTGCTGGGGAATCTGGGGGTTGGCGCGTTTCCATGGATTGTTGTGGGGTTACTGGTTTTGACTTTGTATGCGGCGCTCAGGGCTCGGGGGAATGGGTTGGCTTGATTGGGACTGTGAGGGAGTGGGTGGCTGCTAGGCTGCCTTCGCGAGCAAGCCCGCTCCCACAGTGGGGCCGAGTACATCAGTAAGAGGTTGGTCGGCTGTCAGGCCGCCTTCGCCAGCAGGCTGGCTGGCTGGCTGGCTGGCTCCTACAGTTTAGAAAGCGTGCCCCGCATGCGGCGAAGCCGCCCCACTCAAATGGCCGAGTGTCAGCTCGCCGAAAGCTCTTGATCTTGCCGTGTCGGCCCCATCGGCAGGCTGAGTGGAGGGATTTATCCGGGGGTGGGAGCGCAGCGACCGTTCGACGCAGTCGAACACATCGAGAGGAGGTGCAGCGAAGCAAACCGGAGGCGATGCCCCCGGATGAATCCCGGAGCGAGGGAACACTGAGCCTAAGCGAAGTGCCGTACGCCGGGGCAAAGCCTTTTGGGTTACCTTTTCGGCGTTTGGAAAAGGTGACTCGCTGTAAGAGCGAAACCGCCAGCGCCAGCACCCGAAAAAACGGATATTCACCCAATCCACAAGCGCATGGTCGGCCCAAAGGCCGCCAAGCTCAAAAAACCAAGCTCAAAAAAAAGCCCCGACCATAAGGTCAGGGCTTTCCTGCTACCACTCAGTCAAACATCAATACCGCTTGATATCAGCCTGGCTTTCCAACTGCTTACGGAACGCCGCAAAGTCCTGCTGGCCTTCACGCGACGCGAGGAAGCGACGGTACTGAGCCTTCTCTTCTTCAGTCGGCGCCACCGCCTCGTTGACACCATTCAGACGCACAATCATCAGACTGCCGTCCTGCAAGGTCACGCTGGTGAACGTCGGTTTGTCCTTGGCCGCCGGTTTCGGCATGCGGAACAACGCCTGCAGCACAGTCGGATCAATGCCTTCCTGAGCACGGGTCGCCGCCGTCACAACCTTCCAGCTCTGGCCATCAACCGCCTTGTCCAGCGGAGTCTTGCCATCACGCAGACTGGCGATCAACTGTTCAGCCTTGGTCTTGGCCGCAGCGCTGGCATGCTCTTTGGTTAGCTGGGCACGAATAGCAGTGTTGACAGCTTCCAGCGGCAGTTGCTCAGGCTTCAGGTGTTCCTTGGCACGCAGCACGACCACGGTTTCCGGATCCAGCTCAATGCCGGTGCTGTTGGCATTTTCTTCCAGCACTTCCTGGCTGAATGCAGCGGCCACCACAGCACGGTTGGCCGCGATGCCTTCGCCACCTTCGCGGCCGAACGGTTTGGAGGTGTGCACGGTCAGTTTCAGGTCGGCCGCGGGCTGAGCCAGATCAGACGCTTCGAACGCCGAGTCTTCCAGTTGCTTGGTCGCCTCGACGAAACGCTGCTCGACCTGTTGGGTCTTCAGCTCGCGGGTCAGCTTGTCTTTCAGGCTGGCCAGGGTCGGTACTTCTGGCGCTTCAACACCCAGCAGCTTGATCAGGTGGTAACCGAAATCGGTACGCACCGGCTCGGACACCTGGTCCTTGTTCAACGAGTACAGGGCTTTTTCGAAGGCTGGGTCATAGACGCCAGGACCTGCGAAACCGAGGTCACCGCCATTGTTGGCCGAACCCGGGTCCTGCGAGAACTCCTTGGCCAGCGCTTCGAATTTCTCGCCCTTGGCCAGACGCGCCTGGACTTCTTCGATCTTCGCCTTGGCCTGAGCGTCGGTCGTCTTGTCGTTGACTTCGATCAGGATATGCGCCGCACGACGCTGCTCCGACAGGTTGGCGATCTCTTTCTGATACGCCGCCTGCAGGTCTTCGTCCTTGACCGCAACCTGGTCAAAGAACGAGGACTTCTTCAGCTCGACGTAGTCGACAACCACCTGCTCAGGGGTCATGAACTCCTTGGCGTGCTCGTCGTAGTAAGCCTTGACCTCATCGTCGGTCAACTTGACCGCGGCCGGATCGGCCTTGACGTTCAGCGAAGCGAAATCGCGGGTCTGTTTTTCCAGACGGGCGAATGCCAGCACTTCGGCGTCGGTGACGAAGCCGCTGCCGGCAACACCGGCGCGCAACTGACCAATCAGCATTTCCTGAGCCAGCATCTGGCGGAATTGCATACGGGAGTAGCCCAGTTGACGGATCACCTGGTCGAAGCGCTCGGAGCTGAACTTGCCGTCCACCTGGAATTCAGGGGTCTGCAGGATCACCTGATCCAGTGCGCCTTCGGAGAAAGCGAATTTCGATTGTTCTGCGCCTTGCAGCAGCAGCTTGCGATCGATCAGCCCCTTGAGGGCCGACTCGCGGAGCATTTTTTCGTCAAGCAAGGAAGCATCGAAGTCCTTGCCCAGCTGTTGCATCAACTGGCGACGTTGCATGTCAACGGCCTGGCTCAGCTCGTTCTGGCTGATTTCTTCACCATTGACCTTGGCCGCATCGTTGGAGTGCGTAGTGGCCTTGAAAATGGCATCGAAACCGGTCAAAGCCATCAGTGCAACGATGACCCCGATAATGGTCTTGGCAATCCAGCCTTGTGAATTGTCCCTGATATTCTGCAGCATGCGTCCCCCAGAAACGGTTGAACTTCAAAAATTAGGCAACCGTGGAGCGTGGGTAGAATCCGGATAGAAGAAAGGCGCATCCGAGGATGCGCCTTCTCGTAACTGGCGGAGCGGACAGGGCTCGAACCCTCGATCCCGGCGTAACAGGCGGCTGTTCCAGCGACCTGCTCTACCGCTCCGCTGCCAAGTCAGGCTTGACCCCGACCCGGATGGGTAAAAACCTGAAACAAACTAACTTAGTTGACAGCTTCTTTCAGTGCTTTACCGGCTTTGAAACCTGGCTTTTTAGCAGCAGCGATTTGCAGCGTCTTGCCGGTCTGTGGGTTACGACCAACGCGAGCTGGACGATCAGTCACGGAGAAAGTGCCGAAACCAACCAGAACAACGGAGTCGCCAGCCTTGAGAGCGCCAGTGACGGATTCGATTACAGCGTCCAGCGCACGGCCAGCAGCAGCTTTCGGGATATCAGCGGATGCAGCGATAGCATCAATCAGTTCCGACTTGTTCACTCTAAGTCCCCTTATATCTATTTTGAGATGATTCTAAGTTTTTTGGTGAAAGCAAAAACAGTGCTGAATGGCCTACAGACACTTAAGAGCCGCTTTATAACAAGGGCTCTAAAAAGCTGTCAAGGAAGCCCCCCAGGCAAAAACGGATTAATGCGTGCTAATTCTTTCCTTTGAATCAGACTCACGTTTTTCGTCCTTGGAAACTATCTCCGGAGCCACATCCGGCAAGGGCTCCGGCGCGTATTGCAGCGCAATTTGCAGGACCTCGTCAATCCATTTAACCGGTTTAATCTGCAGATCCTGCTTGATATTGTCAGGAATCTCCTTCAGATCGCGCACGTTCTCTTCCGGAATAATCACAATCTTGATTCCGCCGCGATGAGCCGCGAGCAGTTTTTCCTTCAGACCACCAATTGCCAGCACTTGACCACGCAGAGTGATTTCGCCGGTCATGGCGACATCGGCGCGTACCGGGATCCCGGTCAATGCCGACACCAGTGCCGTGCACATGCCCACACCAGCGCTAGGGCCATCCTTCGGGGTCGCCCCTTCCGGCATGTGAATGTGGGTGTCGCGCTTCTCGTGGAAGTCCAGAGGAATGCCCAGGCTCTTGGCACGGCTGCGTACAACAGTCAGCGCGGCAGTGATCGATTCGACCATTACATCGCCCAGCGAACCGGTCTTGATCAATTGACCTTTACCCGGCACCACAGCCGCTTCGATGGTCAGCAGTTCGCCGCCCACCTGCGTCCACGCCAGGCCAGTCACCTGACCGATCTGGTCCTGTTGCTCTGCCAGACCGTAACGGAATTTGCGCACGCCGAGGAAATGCTCCAGCAGATCAGCTGTCACTTTTACCGAGAAGCGTTTTTCCAGCGCGTGCTCTTTGACGGCCTTGCGGCAGACCTTGGCAATCTGACGTTCGAGGCCACGCACACCGGCTTCGCGGGTGTAGTAACGGATGATGTCGCGAATCGCTTCTTCGTCGAATTCCAGCTCGCCCTTCTTCAGACCGTTGGCGGCAATCTGCTTCGGCGACAGGTACTTGACGGCGATGTTGATCTTTTCGTCTTCGGTGTAGCCCGGCAGGCGAATGACTTCCATCCGGTCCAGCAGTGCCGGCGGTATGTTCATCGAGTTCGAGGTGCACAGGAACATCACATCGGACAGGTCGTAATCGACTTCCAGATAGTGATCGTTGAAGTTGTGGTTCTGCTCCGGATCGAGCACTTCCAGCAACGCCGACGCCGGGTCGCCACGCATGTCGCTGCCCATTTTGTCGATTTCATCGAGCAGGAACAGCGGGTTGCGCACACCCACTTTTGTCATCTTTTGAATCAATCTTCCCGGCATCGAACCGATGTAGGTCCGGCGGTGACCACGAATTTCCGCCTCGTCACGCACGCCACCAAGGGCCATGCGCACGAATTTACGGTTGGTGGCGTGGGCAATCGACTCCGCCAGCGAGGTTTTACCCACGCCAGGAGGACCGACCAGGCACAACACCGGGCCACGGATCTTCTTCACGCGCTTCTGCACGGCGAGGTATTCAAGGATGCGTTCCTTGACCTCTTCAAGGCCATAGTGATCGGCGTCGAGAATGTCTTCAGCACGCGCTAGGTCGAGGCGCACCTTGCTCTGTGCCTTCCACGGCACCTGCACCAGCCAGTCGATGTAGGAGCGCACCACGGTGGCTTCAGCGGACATCGGCGACATCTGCTTGAGTTTGTTCAGCTCGGCGGTGGCCTTGGCCAGGGCATCTTTTGGCAGACCGGCAGCGTCGATGCGCTTTTTCAGCTCTTCGATTTCGTTGTGACCTTCGTCACCGTCGCCGAGCTCTTTCTGAATGGCCTTCATCTGCTCATTCAGGTAGTACTCGCGCTGACTGCGCTCCATTTGCTTTTTGACGCGGCCGCGAATGCGTTTTTCGACTTGCAGCAAATCGATCTCGGCATCCAGCAACGCGAGCACGTGCTCGACCCGGGCCGACAGATCAATGATTTCGAGAATTTCCTGCTTCTGCTCGATTTTCAGCGCCATGTGCGCGGCCATGGTGTCGACCAGACGGCCAGGCTCATCGATGCTGTTGAGCGATGACAGGACTTCAGCCGGGACTTTCTTGCCCAACTGCACATATTGTTCAAACTGCGACAGCAGGCTGCGCACGAACACTTCGGATTCGCGCTCGGCGGCATCAACTTCATCGATCAGCGAGACCTCGGCGCGGCAATGCCCGTCGACTTCGCTGAAGCGCTCTACAGCGCCGCGCTGCTCACCTTCGACCAGAACCTTGACCGTGCCATCCGGCAGCTTCAGCAATTGCAGCACAGTAGCAATCGTACCTACGCGATAGAGAGCGTCTTCACCGGGATCATCGTCAGCCGGGTTTCTCTGGGCCAGCAGCAGGATCTGCTTGTCGCCCGTCATCGCGGCCTCGAGGGCTTCGATGGATTTCTCGCGCCCCACGAACAGCGGGATAACCATGTGCGGATAAACCACGACATCGCGCAATGGCAGGAGAGGCAATTCGATGGTTGTCTTCATGATTTCGCCTCTACGGCGGCCATATGGCCGTAATCAGATGGAATTAAGCTTGAAACCAAGATGGGGGCTGCCTTGAAAAAAAACAAGCGCTAAGCGGATGTAAAAAACGACATAAAAAAAGAGGCCCGAAGGCCCCTTCTTTGTTCCGGCAGTGTGGACGCTTACGCGTCCGGCGCTGCCTTGGCCGTCGGCTCACTGTTTTCGTAGATATACAGTGGCTTGGACTTGCCTTCAATCACGCTTTCATCGATGACGACTTTGCTCACCTCGGACTGCGAGGGGATTTCGTACATCGTGTCGAGCAGCACACCTTCGAGAATCGAGCGCAGGCCACGAGCACCGGTTTTACGTTCCAGGGCACGCTTGGCGACCGATTTCAGGGCGTCGGTCCGGAACTCCAGATCCACGCCTTCCATCTCGAATAGCTTGGCATACTGTTTGGTCAGAGCATTTTTCGGCTCGGTGAGGATTTGCATCAGCGCAGCCTCGTCGAGCTCGTCCAGCGTCGCAAGCACCGGCAGACGACCGACGAATTCCGGGATCAGACCGAACTTGACCAGATCGTCAGGCTCGACTTCACGCAGGGATTCACCGACTTTCTTGCCTTCTTCCTTGCTGCGTACTTCTGCGTTGAAACCGATGCCGCCCTTGGTGGAACGGTTTTGAATAACCTTTTCCAGACCGGAGAACGCACCACCACAGATGAACAGGATGTTACGGGTGTCGACCTGCAGGAATTCCTGCTGCGGATGCTTGCGGCCACCTTGCGGCGGAACGGAAGCGACCGTGCCTTCGATCAACTTGAGCAAGGCCTGCTGCACGCCTTCACCGGAAACATCGCGGGTGATCGACGGGTTGTCGGACTTGCGGGAAATCTTGTCGATTTCGTCGATGTAGACAATGCCCATCTGGGCCTTTTCCACGTCGTAATCGCACTTTTGCAGCAATTTCTGAATGATGTTCTCGACATCTTCACCTACGTAACCGGCCTCGGTGAGGGTGGTTGCGTCGGCGATGGTGAACGGAACGTTCAGCAGGCGGGCCAGTGTTTCAGCCAGCAGGGTTTTACCGGAGCCTGTCGGGCCGATCAGCAGGATGTTGCTCTTGCCGAGTTCGACGTCGTCAGCCTTCTTGTCACGCTGATTCAGGCGCTTGTAGTGGTTGTACACCGCTACGGCCAGAACCTTTTTCGCACGCTCCTGACCGATTACATACTGATCAAGGATGCCGCTGATTTCTTTAGGCGAAGGCAATTTATGCGCGCTGCTTTCGGCCTGGGCTTCCTGCACCTCCTCACGGATGATGTCATTGCACAGGTCGACGCACTCGTCGCAGATAAAGACCGAGGGGCCGGCAATCAATTTGCGTACTTCATGCTGGCTTTTGCCACAGAAGGAGCAATAGAGCAGCTTGCCGTTGTCCTCGCCGTTGCGGGTGTCAGTCATTCGTTCGATCCAAATCCGATAGGCTTGCAACACAAGATGAAGGCTATTGCGGGCTTTTTCAAGCCCGCTGGTGGTCGGACCTGCCGACCAACCTTATTTTGAGCTGCTTATTTTACGCAGGACGCTGGCTGATGACTTCGTCGATCAGGCCGTATTCCTTCGCAGCTTCTGCACTCATGAAGTTGTCGCGATTGGTGTCGCGCTCGATTTCTTCAAGGGTACGACCGCTGTGCTTGGCCATCAGCGTGTTCAGACGCTCGCGAATGAAGAGGATTTCCTTGGCATGGATTTCGATATCCGAAGCCTGACCCTGGAAACCGCCCAGTGGCTGGTGAATCATCACACGCGAGTTCGGCAGGCAGAAACGCTTGCCAGGAGCACCGGCCGTCAGCAGGAATGCACCCATGCTGCACGCCTGACCAATGCAGGTCGTCGATACGTTTGGCTTGATGAACTGCATGGTGTCGTAGATCGACATGCCCGCTGTCACCGAACCGCCCGGGGAGTTGATATAGAGATGGATGTCCTTGTCCGGGTTTTCCGCTTCAAGGAACAGCAATTGCGCACAGATCAGGTTGGCCATGTAGTCCTCTACAGGACCCACCAGAAAGATTACACGCTCCTTCAGAAGGCGCGAGTAGATGTCATAGGCGCGCTCGCCACGAGCAGATTGCTCGACAACCATCGGGACCAGGCCGCCGGCGGCCTGGACATCAGAGTTCTGCTGAATATACGAATTACGGAACATGCTCTGCAGTCACTCCCAAATAGTTATGTCTTGAATACGCATAAGCCAGCTCGAAGGCTGGCTTATGTGTGTACTTCTTAACGCAAAAACAATCAGTCGGCTTTTGGAGCTTCTACCGGCTTGACCGCTTCTTCGTAAGAGACCGATTTGTCGGTCACGCTAGCTTTCTGCAGAACAGTATCCACAACTTGTTCTTCCAGCACAACCGAACGGACTTCGTTCAGTTGCTGCTCGTTCTTGTAGTACCAGGACACAACCTGCTCAGGTTCCTGGTAAGCAGAAGCCATTTCCTGGATCATTTCGCGAACGCGGGCTTCGTCAGGCTTCAGGTCGAATTGCTTGACCACTTCAGCCACGATCAGACCCAGCACTACGCGGCGCTTGGCTTGCTCTTCGAACAGCTCGGCCGGCAGTTGGTCAGGCTTGATGTTGCCACCGAACTGCTGAACAGCCTGCACGCGCAGACGGTCAACTTCGTTGGACAGCAGAGCCTTAGGTACTTCGATCGGGTTGGTGGCCAGCAGACCGTCCATAACCTGATTTTTTACCTTGGACTTGATGGCCTGACGCAGCTCACGCTCCATGTTCTTGCGAACTTCGGTGCGGAAGCCTTCCAGACCGGTTTCCTTGATGCCGAATTGAGCGAAGAACTCTTCGTTCAGCTCTGGCAGCTTTGGCTCGGAAACGGTGTTTACAGTCACGGTGAACTCGGCGGTTTTGCCGGCCAGGTCCAGGTTCTGATAGTCCTCAGGGAAGGTCAGGTTCAGAACGCGCTCTTCGCCCGCTTTAGCGCCCACCAGGCCTTCTTCGAAGCCCGGGATCATGCGACCGGAACCCAGCACCAGCTGAGTACCTTTGGCCGAGCCGCCAGCGAATGCTTCGCCGTCAACCTTGCCAACGAAATCGATGTTCAGCTGGTCTTCGTTCTGAGCGGCACGATCGGCCACTTCGAAACGGGTGTTCTGCTTGCGCAGGATGTCCAGCATTTTGTCCAGATCAGCGTCAGCCACTTCAGCGCTCAGGCGCTCGACAGTGATGCCGTCGAAACCGGCAACGGTGAACTCAGGGAACACTTCGAATACGGCTACGTATTCCAGGTCCTTGCCAGCTTCCAGCGACTTAGGCTCGATCGAAGGCGAACCGGCAGGGTTCAGCTTCTGCTCAACCACAGCTTCGTAGAAGGAGGACTGGATGACATCACCAACAGCTTCCTGACGAGCGTCAGCACCGAAACGGCGCTTGATTTCGCTCATTGGCACTTTGCCTGGACGGAAGCCAGCAATCTTGGCCTTTTGGGCAGTCTGCTGCAGACGCTTGTTGACCTGGCTCTCAATGCGCTCAGCCGGCACGGTGACGCTCATGCGGCGCTCAAGAGCAGTAGTATTTTCAACAGAAACTTGCATGGATATTCCTCGTTGCACAGACGTTAGCCGGCCGTTTCCGACCCCAGAATCAAGGGCATGCATTCTAGTGGGTCAAACTCAAGAAGTCACCCTACTGAAAACGGGTAAAAAAACAGCAGGCCATTTATAGGTGTGAATGCATCAATGCACTCCACCCCGAAGATGAATAAAGACCATCACGCCAGGGCTCTGCTTCAACCGCTTCTATATATAGAAGAGACCGCGAGCCATCTCCCTGACGGCCGATCCTGCGAACATGGCCGGTGGTCGGCACGCTGGCCGCAAGCCCCTGAACACGACGAAACGCCTTGCCCTTCGAGCCGAAACCCAGCGCAACAAACCACAAGCCGTAAAACAAAAAAGGCGCCAGACTGTTAAATCTGGCGCCTTTCGAAATATGGGGTGGACGATGGGGATCGAACCCACGACAACGGGAGTCACAATCCCGTGCTCTACCAACTGAGCTACGCCCACCATATTGCGTCACAAAAAAGCCATTCAACTTCTTTGCTGAACTTCATCAGGCCTGCGGCATGAATGAAGCTTTAATTGGTGCGGATGAAGAGACTCGAACTCTTACGCCTCGCGGCGCTGGAACCTAAATCCAGTGTGTCTACCAATTCCACCACATCCGCAGATGAAGCTTTTTAAAGCAAAGGCGCCAGACTGTTACATCTGGCGCCTTTCGAAATATGGGGTGGACGATGGGGATCGAACCCACGACAACGGGAGTCACAATCCCGTGCTCTACCAACTGAGCTACGCCCACCATATCGCGTTACTTGTGCCAAAGCTGCCTAATGGCGCACCCGGCAGGACTCGAACCTGCGACCATCCGCTTAGAAGGCGGATGCTCTATCCAGCTGAGCTACGGGCGCCTTGTTAATCTGTACCCTTGGAGGACTACAAACTAAGTGCTTTCCAGCTTCGCAGAACCGTAATTCCGCTCGACCTTCTTAACCAGTGCTAGGCTGTGCCCGACAAGTGCGACGAATAGTATAGAGCGCCCTTTAGGTCGTCAAATCTTTTTTGAAAAAAATTCATTTAATTAAAGGAGTTAGGGGAATTTGCTGACCAAGCGCCTTTGCCCTCACCGCCTGACATGCGAGAATGCGTTCTCTTTTTTTCCCCTCTCGATGGTTAATCACGCGCAATGACTGCACAACTAATCGACGGCAAATCGATCGCCGCCAGCCTGCGCCAGCAGATCGCCCAACGAGTTGCCGAGCGTCGCCAGCAAGGCCTGCGCACTCCCGGCCTCGCGGTGATCCTGGTCGGCAGCGATCCTGCCTCTCAGGTTTATGTCTCGCACAAGCGTAAAGACTGTGAAGAGGTCGGCTTCCTCTCTCAAGCCTACGACCTGCCTTCCGAAACCACTCAAGAAGCACTGACCGATCTGATCGATCGCCTCAACGACGACCCGGCCATCGACGGCGTATTGCTGCAATTGCCGCTGCCGGAGCACCTGGATGCCTCCAAACTGCTGGAGCGCATCCGCCCGGACAAAGACGTCGATGGTTTCCATCCTTATAACGTCGGCCGCCTGGCCCAGCGCATTCCGCTGCTGCGCCCGTGCACTCCGAAAGGCATCATGACCTTGCTGGAAAGCACCGGCGTTGACCTTTATGGCCTGGATGCGGTGGTGGTTGGCGCGTCCAACATCGTCGGTCGCCCGATGGCGATGGAACTGCTGCTGGCCGGTTGCACCGTGACCGTCACGCACCGCTTCACCAAGGATCTGGCCGGCCACGTTGGTCGTGCCGATCTGGTAGTGGTAGCCGCCGGCAAGCCAGGTCTGGTCAAGGGCGAGTGGATCAAGGAAGGCGCGATCGTGATCGACGTCGGCATCAACCGTCAGGACGACGGCAAGCTGGTCGGTGACGTGGTGTACGAAACCGCCCTGCCCCGCGCCGGCTGGATTACTCCGGTACCGGGCGGCGTTGGCCCGATGACCCGCGCCTGCCTGCTGGAAAATACCCTCTACGCGGCAGAAACCCTGCACGCCTGAGTCGTTTTTTCGCAAAACAGGAACCCCGCCGCGTGCGGGGTTTTTTGTTCCTGAGAAAAAACTCTAACCGTTCGACGGAAACCCCTCTTTTCACAGGCCTTTTCACGAGATTTTCAGGTCATTCAAACAACCATCGACAGTTCTTCAGCCATACTCCTAAAATGCGCCGCTTCTAAGAAATAACCCGTTACAAAATAACGGAATATCCAACCTTTATGAGTTCGCCCGCGTGAAAATTCGTCTTTCGATCCTGAGCCTGTTTTTCGCTTTTTCAGGCACATTCGTCACGCCAACCGTCAACGCCGCTGAAACCACCGCCGCGCCGCGCGACGCTTCGCAACTGAAGATCGCCTCCGGCAGCGCCCTGCTTATGGATTTGCAGACCAATAAAGTCATCTATTCGAGCAACCCGGATGTGATCGTGCCGATCGCTTCGGTGAGCAAGTTGATGACTGGCCTGGTAGTGGTCGAGGCGCACCAGAACATGGACGAATGGATCGACGTCGACATCAGCCACACGCCGGAAATGAAAGGCGTGTTCTCCCGAGTCAAACTCAAGAGCGAACTGCCGCGTCGCGAGATGTTGCTGATTGCCCTGATGTCCTCGGAAAACCGCGCAGCCGCCAGCCTCGCCCACCATTATCCGGGTGGCTATGCCGCGTTCATCGCGGCAATGAATGCCAAGGCCAAAGCGCTGGGCATGACCAACACTCACTACGTCGAGCCGACCGGTTTGTCGGAACGCAACGTTTCCACCGCCCGCGACCTGAGCAAACTGTTGGTGGCCGCGAGCAAGCATCCGATCCTCAGCGAGTTGACCACCACCAAGGAAAAAACCGTGTCGTTCCGCAAACCCAATTACACCCTGGGTTTTCGCAACACCGACCATCTGGTGAACAAGGCCGACTGGGACATCAAGATCACTAAAACCGGCTTTACCAACCCCGCGGGCCATTGCCTGGTGCTGGTGACGCGGATGAGCAACCGTCCGGTCGCTCTGGTGATTCTCGATGCGTTCGGCAAGTACACCCACTTCGCCGACGCAAGCCGTATCCGCAGCTGGATGGAAACCGGCAGGAGTACCAACGTGCCGGCGGTGGCGCAACAATACAAGGCGGAGAAAAACCTCAAGGGTCGCCAGAGCGGCGTGGTCGAAGCCTCCAAGTAAAACGACGCACTCAACTGTGGCGAGGGAGCTTGCTCCCACTGGGGCGCGTAGCGGACCTTCTTTTTTAACAAGAAAAGGCCTGCTGCGCAGTCCAGCGGGAGCAAGCTCCCTCGCCACAGAGGTATTCAGCCAACTGTTGAATACCCGTTATTCAATCATTGGGTAACGGCATTTTGTCGTCGTCCGGAATGCCGTCACCAGCGCTCGGATCTGGCGTCATCACATTAGGCCGCGCCAGCGGATCACGCAGCGGGCTGTCAGGGTCCAGCACAGGGTCCAGCTCTTCCTCGGGCGTGGTCGGCACACTGTCCGGATGTTTATCGTCGAAACTGGAATCGGTACTCATACGCACCTCACTTCAAGGTTTCAGATCGGCTAACGGGTCATAGGGTTTGGCCGGGCGCTTGCTGTCATCGCCGGACTCCACGTCCTTCGGCGCCTTGGCGGGGCCAACCGGATCGACCTGCGGATCGTCGAGGTCCGGCGAGTCCGGGTCGAAGCCCAGCTCGTGACCAGAGGAATGCTCGCTCGAGTGCGGGCCTTTGGGGGATGGGGAATCTGCCATGCTCGCCTCCTGAATCACCCGCCAATTCGGGCTCTATCATTAAGAGGCGTGCCGGGCGTGAGGGTGCCCGGCAGATGACGAACGGAAGTTTAATGTGCTGCCAGCGCCTTTTTCGCTTGCGCAGCTTCACGCTCCTGCCCTGCCTGCGCCAGCTCGTCCGCAGCCTTAATCCAGCGTTGACGGTCGACTTCGGCGGGAATCTGCGACGGTTTCTGGATCAGCACCGCCCAGCCACCCGACTTCTCGAACGCCGACTCAAAGGAACTGAAACTCATCAATTCGCGATGGTTCATTCCGGCGCGCAACAATACTTTCTGCTTGCGTCGGTCGTAACCGGAGAGGATTGCGTAACGCGGTTCAGCCCAGAAGGCCGAGCCCTCGCTGAAACGCACCATCACCGGATAGCCAGCCGCGACCTGGGTCAGCAAGGCTGGCAGGTTGCTGTCCAGCGGGTACACGACCATCCCGTATTCACGCGCGAGGCTCTGCAGGTTCTGTTGCAACTTGTCTTCGGCGCCCGGCAGATGCAGCGGCTTTTCCAGCAAACCCGGGGTGATCACGATGCCCTGCTGCGACAACAGGCTCGCCAGCACCTGCGGCCCGCTCTGATTAGCCTCGCCGCGATAAAACGTACCACTGAGCTCGACCCGCTCCGGCAAGCGCTTGACCTGCGGTGCCACACTGCCCGCACACCCTGCCAACACCGCCGCGCATCCGGCTACCAGCAATGCCGCACGAATTCGAGAAAATACCTGGCCCATCATCGCTCTCTGTTCAGACGCCGGTCATCTTGTTCCGGCAAAGCCCCGATCATAGGTCGACACAGGTCAGCGGTATAGCCTTAAACGGCAGATGCAGTGCTTATATAGAGCAAAGTGATTGGTCACCACCGACCTTTGGTCAATAGCTTGAAACACGCCAATGACTAGACTGTCAGTGAAAAAGACTGAAATGAAAAAAGTGGGTGCCCGATGCAGGGCAAAGAGGAGGCACTGATGAGCCTGACCATGACTATCGTAATGCTGATTGCCGGCTGGCTGGCTGTGGCCACCGCCATGTTGTGGGGCGTGCTGCGCATCGCCCGGCGCCACCATCATCCGCTGCCGCCTGTGGCGGTCGAGAAACCGCAAAAGCACACCGCACGCCACGCGACCGCGCACTGAAAGCCGAAAACCTTCCCCCGTAAAAAAGCCCCCTGAACTCAAAGGTTCAAGGGGCTTTTGACTGGTCAGCGATTACGCCTGCTCAGCCAGTTTCCTCTGCTTCGCCCGGCGCGACATCATGTTCAGCACTTCAATCGCTGCCGAGAACGCCATCGCCGCATACACATAACCTTTCGGTACGTGGGCGCCGAAGCCTTCGGCAATCAGCGTCATGCCGATCATGATCAGGAAGCCCAGCGCCAGCATCACCACCGTCGGGTTGTCGTTGATGAACTTGGCCAGCGGCTCAGCCGCGAACAGCATCACCATCACCGACACCACCACCGCGATCACCATGATCGGCAAGTGTTCAGTCATGCCCACCGCGGTAATGATGCTGTCGATCGAGAACACCATGTCCAGCATCAGGATCTGACCGATCGCGGCAGCGAAGCCCAGAGTCACAGTCGATGTCGCGGTTTTCGGGTCTTCCGGCGCCGGGTCCATGCTGTGATGGATCTCGGTCGTGGCTTTCCACACCAGGAACAGACCACCGGCAATCAGGATCATGTCCTTCCAGGAGAACGCCTGACCCATGATTTCGAGCACAGGGGCGGTCAACTGCACGATGAAGGCGATGGTGCTCAACAGGGCCAGACGCAGGATCAGCGCCATGCCGATACCGATTCGACGCGCCTTCTGCCGATGCTGCACGGGCAGTTTGTTGGTCAGGATCGAAATAAAGATCAGGTTATCGATGCCGAGCACGATCTCCATCACCACCAGTGTGGCCAAAGCAACCCAGGCGGCGGGGCTGGCGGCGAGTTCTAACAGATATTCCATGGGTCAGTCCTGACTCTTCGTATGACGGTTTAGATGTTCTTGGAGGACGATTCGGATTTTTCCGCATCTTTTTCCGGTGCTTCTTTGTTCTCGATCAGGCCGCCGGTGGCGTCACTGAGCGCCTGTTCAGCAGCCTTGTGCGTATCGTCGATTGCCTGTTTGGCGCTTTCGGCAGCCTTGCCCATCAATTGCTGAGCGCTTTTCTCGGCCTGATCGCAACCGGCCATAAGTAGTAAAGACGTAAACATCAATGCAGGGATTGTGTATTTCATGAGGCTTTCCTTCGAATGAACAGACAGGGTCACAGACCGCCCGTCGATGGCTGGGCATTCTAGGGAGACAAACACTTCAGGAAAATTCGTATTTTTAGCGGCTATACTTCGGCTTTAACGAACTACGACAATTAGTGTAGGAGCTGCCGAAGGCTGCGATCTTTTGATCTTGCTTGAAAAAATCAAAGATCGCAGCCTGCGGCAGCTCCGACAAAGGGGGACGCGGCGGATGCTGAATTACCGACAACTGCATTACTTCTGGGTGGTCGCCAAGACCGGCAGCATCGTGCGTGCCTGCGAGCAACTCAACCTGACGCCGCAAACCATCAGTGGGCAGATCTCGCTGCTCGAACAAACCTACGGCATTGAACTGTTTCAACGGGTCGGCCGGCAGCTTGAGCTGACTGAGGCCGGACGTCAGGCCCTGCCCTACGCCGAGCAGATGTTCCAGCTGGGCGGCGAGCTGGAATTGATGTTGCGCGCCCAGCCCAATGAACAGCAGATCCTGTTTCGCGTCGGCGTGGCGGATGTGGTGCCCAAATCCATCGTCTATCGCCTGATCGCACCGACCATGGAGCTGAACGAGCCGCTGCGCATCACCTGCCGCGAGGACAAACTCGAGCGCCTGCTGGCGGATCTGGCGATCCAGCGTCTGGACCTGGTGATTTCCGACAGCCCGATGCCGTCGCACCTCGACATCAAGGGCTACAGCCAGAAGCTTGGCGAATGCGGGATCAGTTTCTTCGCCACCGCAGAACTTGCGGCGCAATACGGGGAGGATTTTCCGCGCAACCTCAACGGCGCACCGCTGTTGATTCCCGGGGCGGAAACCGTGGTGCGCAGCCGTTTGCAGCGCTGGTTCGCCGAGCAGCAGATCCAGCCGCGAATCGTCGGGGAGTTCGATGACAGCGCCCTGATGCAGGCCTTCGGCCAATCGGGCAGCGGGATTTTCATCGGTCCGAGCGTGATTGCCGATGAAGTCAGACGCCAGTACGGCGTCGAAGTGATTGGCCAGACCGACGCGGTGACTGAGTCGTTCTATGCCATTTCGGTGGAGCGCAAGGTCAAGCACCCCGGCATCGTTGCGATTACCGAAGGTGCCCGACGCGAGCTGTTTACCGCGTTATGAAGCCTGCGCGCACTCTTCGCGCGGCTTGAGCGTCATCAATACCATGGCGAGGAACACCGACAACAGAATGAATCCGGCAGCGGCGAACCCCAGAAAGCCGAGGCCGGCACTGTCGATCACCCGACCGCCGATCATCGCGCCCAGGCCGATCCCGAGATTGGCCCCGGCGATATTCAACGAAGCGGCAAACGCCGGTGCCTGCGGCGCGGCTTTCATCAGACGCACATGGCTGACCAGGAACAGCGCAGCCTGAGTGATGCCCCAGATGCCCATGGCCACCGCCAGTCCCACCGTCGAATGAATGTTCGGCACCAGCGACACCATGCCGGCAATCATGAACGCGCAGAACAGCACCGAAGCGCCCAGCGGATGACGATCCACCGCGCGGCCGCCCAGCGAGTTGCCGATCAGCCCGACCGCACCAAAGCCCATCAGGCACCAGCCGACCACCGTGCCGTTGAAACCGGCCAGCCGTTCGAGAATGTCGGCCAGATAGGTGTAGGCCGTGAACATGCCGCTGAACACCAGAATCGACAACACAACATGGCCGATCATCAGCGGGTTGCGCAGGATCTTGAACTGCGAGGCGAAGCTGACCTGATGCTGGTGCAGACTGGTTTTCGGCAGGTACACCAACAGCAACAAGGCCTTGGCGAAAGCGATGACCGCCAGAATCGCGAACGCGCTGCGCCAGCCGAACGCATCGGAAATCAACGTGCCCACCGGAATGCCGAACACCGTCGCGCAAACGATGCCGAAGCCGATCTTGGCAATCGCACGGCCAGCGTAATCCGGGCCGACGATGTCCACCGCCGTCTCACTGGCCAAGGCCCAGAACACCGGCAGACCGAGCGCCGGAATCAACCGGGCGATCGCCATGACCCAGATGTTCGGCGCCAGCGCCGCCACCGTGTTGGCCAGGCCGAACATGATCAGAATGGTGATGAACAGCTTGCGCCGCTCGAAACGGGCGAAATACGCGGTCAAGAATGGACCGAACATCGCCACGGTGAAAGCGAATAAAGTCACCAGCAGACCGGCCTGCGGGATGGTCACCGCCAGGTCTCGGGCGATTGCCGGCAACAGGCCGACGATGACGAATTCCGTGGTCAGCACCGTGAAGCCGGCGGCGGACAACAGAAGAATGGGCAACAGCATGAGCAACTCCAGCAAAACGACGACACCAGCGATGACCGAGAGGCCCGCTGGCAGACTATGAAAATGAGGATGGCGAATCTTAACAGAGTGTTTCCGGGCTGACTTGCACAAACCTGCCGACTTGCCGATCAATCCGGTGGCAGATCGTCACAGGCCTGAAGGATAACGCCTGCCCTGTGATAAAGTCCGCGCCCCGAAAAACGTACACCCTGATCAACGACCAGTTTAATGGCGTTGATGTCGCGTCAGCCCTTTCGTTTCGTGCCGGTGACCTGCCCCCGATGTATCACCGGTTTCACGCAACCCTGAACCGTATAAAAACAGAGATGCCGTTATGACTGCTTCATCCCCTTCTCTCCTGCAACGCCTGAAAAACCTCAGCCTGGTCACACAGATCCTGATCGGCCTGATTGCCGGTATCGCCCTGGCGCTGTTCGCTCCGGAAGCGGCGAAAGGCTCGGCGTTCATCGGCAAAGTGTTTGTCTCGGCGCTGAAAGCCGTGGCGCCGATTCTGGTGTTCGTGCTGGTGATGGCGTCGATTGCCAATCACAAGCATGGTCAGGAAACCCACATTCGACCGATCCTGTTCCTGTACCTGCTCGGCACCTTCGCCGCAGCCGTAGTCGCGGTTGTCGCCAGCATGGCATTCCCCTCGCATCTGGTGCTGTCCACCGACAACGTGTCAGTCACCGCGCCAGGCGGCATCGCCGAGGTGCTGCAAAGTCTGCTTTTGAGCGTGGTCGACAATCCGGTCAGCGCCCTGATGAATGCCAACTTCATCGGCATTCTGGCCTGGGCGATCGGCATGGGCGTTGCCATTCGCCACGCCGGTGACACCACCCGCGAAGTGCTCGGCGACCTGTCCAACGGCGTGACGCTGATCGTGCGCGTAGTGATTCGTTTCGCGCCGCTGGGCATTTTCGGTCTGGTGGCCTCGACCCTCGCGACCTCGGGCTTCGGCGCGCTGATCGGTTACGCGCACCTGCTGGCCGTACTGCTGGGCTGCATGCTGTTCGTCGCGCTGGTGATGAACCCGCTGATCGTGTTCTGGAAACTGCGTCGCAACCCGTACCCGCTGACCCTCAAGTGCCTGCGCGAAAGCGGGATCACCGCCTTCTTCACCCGTAGCTCGGCGGCGAATATTCCGGTCAATCTGGAACTGAGCAAGCGTCTGGGCCTGCATGAAGACACCTACTCGGTATCGATCCCGCTGGGCGCGACCATCAACATGGCCGGCGCGGCGATCACCATCACCGTGCTGACCCTGGCGGCGGTACACACGCTAGGCATTGCCGTAGACATCCCGACCGCGATCCTGCTCAGCGTCGTCGCGGCGATCTGTGCCTGTGGCGCCTCGGGCGTGGCCGGCGGTTCGCTGCTGCTGATTCCGCTGGCGTGCAGCCTGTTCGGCATTCCGAGCGAGATTGCCATGCAGGTGGTGGCGGTGGGCTTCATCATTGGCGTGTTGCAGGATTCGGCGGAGACTGCGCTGAATTCGTCCACCGATGTGCTGTTCACCGCTGCTGCTTGCCTGGGTGAAGAGGCGAAAGCCCAGCGCACCGCATAACCCCTGTAGGAGTGAGCCTGCTCGCGATAGCGGTGTGTCAGTCACATCGTCTCGGTATGACACACCGCTATCGCGAGCAGGCTCACTCCTACAAAAAACAAAAGCCCGCCAAGGCGTAAACCTTGGCGGGCTTTTTTTGTAGCTGGGTGTTTTAGTACGCGCCCATGAAGTCGCGTTTACCCACTTCAACACCGTTGTGACGCAGCAGCGCGTAGGTGGTGGTGACGTGGAAGAAGAACTGCGGCAAACCGTAGCTCAGCAGGTAAGCCTGGCCGCTGAAGCGCTTCTCTTTCGGGGTGCCCGGACGGGTCACGATTTCGATACCTTCCTTGCCGTTGATCTGCTCCGGCTTGATCTCGCCGATGTAAGCCAGGACCTTGGTGATCAGCGCCTGCAGCTCGGCGAAGGTGGTTTCGGTGTCGTCATATTTCGGGATTTCGACTTCAGCCAGACGCGAGGAAACACCCTTGGCGAAGTCGACGGCGATCTGCACCTGACGCACCAGCGGGAACATGTCCGGGTACAGGCGTGCTTGCAGGAAGGCGTTCGGGTCGATGTTTTTCTCGGTGGCGTGGGCTTCAGCCTTTTTCAGGACATCGCTCAGGGCGTTGAGCATTTGTTGAAAAACCGGGACGGATGCGGCGTACAGGGAAATGGTCATGGCAGTCTCGTATGATGGCTGGGTGGAACGTGGAGGCGATTATAGCCATGCTTGATGACCACACGGCTTGCCTTTTGTTAGCCAAGGATTAGGCTAGGCGCCTTCGACTGCAGAGGGAACGCGCGATGACTACCGAACTTGAAACCACCACCGACGAACCACGGCTCAACGCCACGGAAATCCGCATTCTGGGTTCGTTGATCGAAAAACAGGCCACCAGCCCGGAAACCTACCCGCTGACCCTCAATGCACTGGTGCTGGCCTGCAATCAGAAAACCAGCCGCGAGCCAGTGATGAACCTGACTCAAGGCCAGGTTGGCCAGAGCCTGCGGACGCTGGAAAGCCACGGTTACGCCAAACTGGTCATGGGCAGTCGCGCCGACCGCTGGGAGCACAAGCTCGACAAGGCACTGGAACTGGTGCCGGCCCAAGTGATTCTCACCGGTTTGATGTTCCTGCGTGGCCCGCAAACGGTAAATGAGCTGCTGACCCGCAGCGGCCGCATGCATGACTTCGAAGATGCCGAGCAGGTGGTGCATCAGCTTGAACGCCTGATCGCGCGCGGGCTGGCGGTGTTGATTCCGCGTCAGGCCGGGCAACGTGAAGACCGCTATACCCATGCGCTGGGCGATCCGGCGGATATCGAGGCGATATTGGCGGCGCGGCAGAATCCCGGGGAGCGTTCTAGCGGCGGTGTTTCGGTTGAGCGCATCGAAGAACTGGAAGCGCGGATTGCAGCGCTGGAAGAACGTCTGGCGCGTCTCGAATAATCACCACAATCCTATTGTGGGAGCGGGCTTGCTCGCGAAGAGGCCGTGTCAGTCACATCCCTGTGAATGACCCACCGCATTCGCGAGCAAGCCCGCTCCCACAGGGTCTGTTTATTCACCCTCCCAGTAATCCACCCCGTCCGCCTGCCGCGCCACGGCAACAAAGCCTGACGTATTGCCCTCGGCATCAACCTTGAAATTGTCCATCACCGCGTACTTGTTGGAGTCCGGGTACTCACAGATATCCGGTTGCTGCTGGGTGCTGACCGCGAGGTAACGCAGCTCCGCGTCGCTGGTGTTGATGATCTGATGCGCGGTTTCCGGGCCGCCCGGCGGGCAGGCAATCACGTCGCCTGCGCGGATCGGAAAGCGCTCGGCCCCCAGTCGCACCTCGCCCTCCCCGGCTACCACGTAGAACATCTCTTCGTTGACCCGATGGCTGTGAAACGGACTGCCGCGCATGCCCGGCGGCAGGGCATAGAGCCGATAACCGAGCTTCTGTGCGCCGAGATGCTGGCCGATGCGGGCCATGCGTTGTTGATAGCGGCCAGCGGTTTCGCCTTCCGGGGCCAGGGCTTCGGGCAGGGGTTCGAGTTCGACCTGGTGCAGGTTGAGGATGGGCGGATGCATGGTGGCGCCTCGATCAGGTTTTTGTGAGGGGCAAGTCTTGGCTTGCTGAGGCCGCAGTATAGGCAACCCGACTCACAACCGAGTCGCAGTCTTCGCGAGCAAGCCCGCTCCCACATTGAAATACATTCCTCTGTGGGAGCGGGCTTGCTCGCGAAGGGGCCCGCTGGCTCAGCGCAAAACTCAATGATCAGCTGCGAGCAAACGCCACCGCCGCCGCAAACTGTTCCTCACTCGGCCGCACGCCCGTGTACAGCACAAACTGCTCCAGCGCCTGGATCGCAATGACCTCAAGCCCGGTGATGACCTTTTTACCCTCGGCCCGGCCCCGCACGATCAGCGGTGTCTCCGACGGAATCGCCACCACATCGAATACGGTCTCGGCAGACTGGATCACTTCAGGCTCGAACGCCAGTTGCCCGGCCTCCGGTCCGCCGTCCATGCCCACCGGGGTGACGTTGATCAGCATCTGCGGCCGCTCTTCGCCCAGCTCCGCCTGCCAGCGATAGCCCAGCGAATCCGCCAACGCCCGTCCGGCACGCTCATTGCGCGCAACGATCAACCCCTTCCTGTAGCCACCATCGCGCAAGGCACTGGCCACCGCTTTGGCCATGCCGCCGCTGCCGCGCAGGGCGAACGTCGAATCCTTCGGCACCGCGTGGGTTTCCAGCAATTGCGCGATGGCGATGTAGTCGGTGTTGTAGGCCTTGAGGTGGCCGTTGGTGTTGACGATGGTGTTGATCGACTGGATCGCCGCCGCCGACGCATCCAGTTCATCGACCAGCGCAATGCACGCCTCCTTGAACGGCATCGACACACCGCAACCGCGAATCCCCAGCGCACGAATCCCGCCAACGGCCCCCGGCAGATCCTGACTGCTGAACGCCTTGTAATAGAAGTTCAGGCCCAACTGCTCATACAAATGGTTATGAAACCGCAGACCGAAGTTCCCGGGGCGCCCGGACAGGGACATGCACAGCTGGGTGTCTTTGTTGGGATTCATCTGCATGAAACTTCTCCTGAAAACCGACTTTCGGATGGACGGAGTTAGCCATTCCATCGTGTTGTGAACGATCATAAGCACTATCTGCAACGGGCTTCGCGAGGCTTTGGCCCTACGGTAAAGAAGCCGGTACAGACCTTACACAAACTTTACCCAGACGCTGTGCTGATTTACAAAAACACGTTGTCTTAGAAGTATCCCCGCGATAGTCCTTGGGTCTAATTGCAGATTCAAGCGCCGGGTTGAATAACGAGGAATTATCATGATCCGTAAACTTCCTGTCTTAGCTTTGCTGATCGGTGCATTGGCTGTTACCGGACAGGCGCAAGCCGGTGGTTACTATTATCACGGTCACGGCGGCTGCTGCTGGGGCGGCGGGCACGCTGGCTGGGTTGGTCCGGCCGCTGTCGGTGCAGTGTTGGGCGCAGTGGTAGCGGGTTCGGTGATGTCCTCACCGCGCACGGTTTACGTACAGCAACCGGTGTATGTACAACCGCAGCCGGTTTACGCACCGCCACCGGTCTACTACCAGCCACCACCTCCACCGGTTTACTACCAGCCACCGGGCTATTACGTTCAGCCTCGCTACTAAGGCCGACGTCTGTAGCGTAAAGGCTGTAAATGAAACAGGCTCCGCCGCAAGGCGGGGCCTGTTTTCGTTCAGGTATGTCTGAATAAATCTTGCGAAGGTCGCTACCAGGACAATGCTGGCGACTAGAATCGGCATGATGAATACAGCGCCCTTTCCTGATGCTGGGGAAAACGGTCATCTATTTGTCATGACGGAGCCGCAATCTGAATCCGTCCGTAAACAACAGGTTGATAACAACAAGGACGACGATATGCCTACACAAAACCCGCATCGCATTGTCGGTTTATGCACCTCAGGCAAGGTGTACAACACGCTGACCGAACTCAAGCACCTGGAAGGCCACCGCTGCGCCAAGTTTCTTTCGCTGCTGGCGGAGAATCTCGTGCACAAGGGCCTGCTCAATGAGCGCGAAGTGGTGCACATGCTCGACCAGGTTGTCGATTGAAACAGCCCTCACTGTTATCAATGACCACTATCGAAAGCGTTGATTGTCCCTGAGCGCAGCGAATCCCTAAGGTAGCTCCACAGATTTATGGAGGTACTTGTCATGGCTCAGGTTCAAATCATGTCGGTAGTTGGCAGCGCTGTTCCCGCATCGCTCAGAGCGTCGGGATTGCTCGCTTGCTGGTATCTGGTGCGCGATGGCGAGCCGATCAGCGGCCCGCTCACGTCATTACCGGCGGCGCAGGCGTTGTCGCAGAAAATCGTCAGCACACCGTTCCACGCCTAAGGCAGCTGGATTTTCGGCTTGGTCTCAATGAACAGCGCCCAGCTCGACATGAACAGCGCCGCGATCAGCGGTCCGATCACGAAACCGTTGAGGCCGAACACTGCGAGGCCGCCGAGGGTCGAGATCAGAATCATGTAATCCGGCATGCGCGTGTCCTTGCCCACCAGAATCGGACGCAGCACGTTGTCCACCAAGCCGATCACGAACACCCCGAACAGCCCCAGCACTACGCCTTGCCAGATCATCCCGCTGAGCAGGAAGTACACTGCCACCGGCGCCCAGACAATCCCCGCGCCCACCGCCGGCAACAGCGACAGAAACGCCATCATCACCGCCCACAGCAATGCGCTGGGGATGCCGAGAAACCAGAAAATCGCCCCGCCCAATGCGCCCTGAGTGATGGCCACCACCAGATTGCCCTTCACCGTCGCGCGCACCACACGATTGAATTTCAACTGCAAACGACGTTTCTGGTGTTCCTCCAGCGGCACGGCGGTGCGCACTTTGCGCGCCAGTTCGGCGCCGTCACGCAAAAAGAAAAACAGCAGGTACAACATGATGCCGAAGCTGACCACGAACTCGAATGTGCCTTGACCGAAACTGAACGCCTGACTCGCCAGCACCTGACTGCCCTGCATCGATGCCTTGACGATTTTCTCGCGCAGGCCGTTGAGTTCGCCCATGCCAAAGCGATCGAGCAGATGCTGGAAGTACGGCGGCAGGCTGTGTTTGAACTGCGCAATATAGGCGCCGATGTCCAGTTGGCCACTTTCGATGTTGGTGTACAGCGTCGTGCCTTCCTGGACCAACAACACGCTGAGGATGATCACCGGCAAAATCGCGATCACCAGACAAATGCCCAGGGTGCATAGAGAAGTCAGATTGCGTTGCCAGCCGAACTTCTGCTGCAACCGGCGCTGCATCGGCGCAAACAGGATGCCGAGGATCACCGCCCAGAACACCGCGCCGTAGAACGGCAGCAGAATCCAGATGAAAGCGACCGTCACCAATACCAGCAGTACCGTGAGGGATTTGAATTGAAGGCTTTTTTCGTTCATGTCCGATCCATGTCAGTCAGGCGTCGTGCACGCCCCGATCCTTAGTCCGCCGGGACGCGCACGAGTGCCATCTTTATTCATGGAGCATAGTTGCCGATCACGGCCAGCATTCAGCGCACCGGCAGCTTGACGATCTGCTCGGTGGTCATGACGTCACCGAAGGTGTCTTCCACTTCCGCCAGCGCAGCCTGGTGCAGGGAATCCTTGTCGATGGACGAGCCATTGACGCGGGTAATCGCACGGGTGGCCGAGGCGTCGGAGGCGACGATCACGTTGTAACCCAGCGGCGCAGCATCCCGCGCGGCGCCGGCGACGCAGGCGTGAGTCATCAACCCGGAAATGATCAGCGTATTGATGCCGGCCTTCTTCAGGCGTTCGTCAAGGTCGGTGCTGGCAAATACGCTGACCGTGGTCTTTTGCAGAACCACGTCTTGCGGGCGTGGCTGCATGTCCTTGTGAAATTTAACGGTCTCGCCATCGATGGCAAATACCGGCGAGCCAGCCGGCGCGACGTGCTGCACGTGATACACCGGGATCTTGTGGCTGTCGGCGAAGCTGATCAGCTCACGGGTTTTCGCCAGAGCGGCGGCACCGTCCGGGATCGGCATCCGGCCGCTGAAATATTCATTCTGGAAATCGATCACCACCAGTGCGGATTTGCCGGCCGGTAAATGATCGGCCGGTGTGGCGCCGGACATCGCACGAATGGTCGGGTGGCTGTCAGCCATTGCCCCGGTGCTGGCCAAGACACCGGAAAACGCACAAGCGGTGAGAAAGCGACGAGTAAAGTTCTGCATGGAAGAGTCCTGCTTCGGTTGATTTGATGAGCGAATGTTAAGCAGCCACCGTCGCACCGAACACAGTGAAACCGACACATGATTTGTGCAGGATCTACACAAATGAGCTGCACAGATCAGTTTCGCTGACTCAAACGTAGATCCAGATCAATAAACCGCACTTGCCACTGCACTACCCTGCCGCGCTTTTGCGACCGATGCCGCCATGAAGCCAGAACTCCCCCTCGCCGCCCCGGAACTGCTCGCCCCTGCCGGCACCCTGAAGAACATGCGCTACGCCTTCGCCTACGGTGCCGATGCGGTTTACGCCGGGCAGCCGCGCTACAGCCTGCGGGTGCGCAACAACGAATTCGACCACGCCAACCTCGCCCTCGGCATTCGCGAAGCGCAGGCCCAGGGCAAGCGCTTCTACGTGGTGGTCAACATCGCCCCGCACAACGCCAAACTGAAGACCTTCCTCAAGGATCTGGCACCGGTGATCGAGATGGCACCGGACGCCCTGATCATGTCCGATCCGGGATTGATCATGCTGGTGCGCCGGCACTTTCCGCAGATGCCGATCCACCTCTCGGTGCAGGCCAACACGGTGAACTGGGCGAGTGTCGAGTTCTGGCAGCAACAGGGGCTGAGCCGGATCATCCTGTCGCGGGAGCTGTCGCTGGAAGAAATCGGTGAAATCCGCGAGCAGGTGCCGGGCATGGAACTGGAAGTGTTCGTCCACGGCGCGCTGTGCATGGCTTACTCCGGACGCTGCCTGCTGTCGGGCTATATGAACAAGCGCGACGCCAATCAGGGCACCTGCACCAACGCCTGTCGCTGGAAATATTCGGCGCAGGCGGCCACCGAAAATCAGCTCGGCGAGATCGTGCAGACCTACCAGCCCGAGCCGACCCTTGGTATCGGCGCGCCGACCGATCAGGTGTTCCTGCTGCAGGAAGCCAATCGACCCGAAGAGTTGATGCCGGCTTTTGAGGACGAGCACGGCACTTACATCATGAACGCCAAGGATCTGCGCGCCGTGCAGCACGTCGAGCGCCTGACACGCATGGGCGTGCATTCGCTGAAGATCGAGGGCCGCACCAAGTCGCACTTCTATTGCGCGCGCACCACTCAGGTCTATCGCCGGGCAATTGACGACGCGATGGCCGGGCGCGAGTTTGATCGCAGCCTGATGACCGATCTGGAATCACTGGCCCAGCGCGGCTACACCGAAGGCTTCCTGCGCCGCCATGTGCATGACGAATACCAGAATTATCAGAACGGCAGCTCGGTATCGGAGCGTCAGCAGTTCGTTGGCGAACTCACCGGCGAGCGCCGCGACCGGTTGGCCGAAGTCAAGGTGAAGAACCGTTTTGCCTTGGGCGATCATCTGGAATTGATGACTCCGAAGGGCAATTTCCACTTCGATCTGCACCAGTTGCAGAGTGCCAAGGGTGAAGCCATTGAAGTCGCCCCCGGCGACGGGCACACGATTTACCTGCCAATTCCGGATGCGGTGGATTTGCGCTTTGGCCTGCTGATGCGCGACCTGAGTTCCTGAACCCACCCCTGTAGGAGCTGCCGCAGGCTGCGATCTTTTGATCTGGTTTTTCAACACCAAAATCAAAAGATCGCAGCCTGCGGCAGCTCCTACAGGGGGGATGCGCTCTACCTGTGGGAGCGGGCTTGCTCGCGAAAGGTTCGGTACAAACTATAAATATCTCATGCCGAGTTAGCCTCAGCGCCTGTCATCCGACAACGGCGTCGGTTCATCCGCCGGTGGTACATCATCGGCAGCCGGTGGATCCTTCCAGTCTTCCGGCCGATCGGCATCACTCAGCGGATCACGCCCCGGGCTCATGCCCGGCGGCGCATCGTGATCAGCCAGCGTCGGCTCGTCCGTGCCGGGCACCGGACGGGTTGGATCGGTCGGCAGCACACCACCCTGAAACAGCAAATCATTAGCCATGACACACCTCACCGAGGAGGTCCGGAAAACCCGGGCCGTACAGGTTGGAAGTGTGCCTCTAAACGACGTGCTATCGAGCAGACCAACGGCAATCAGCCTTGAGCACTGAAACGGTCGCGACTGTTGGTCAGGTGCAGCCACATGGCCGCGCGCGCGGCATCCGGATCCTGGCGCTTGATCGCATTCAAAATCGCTTCGTGTTCGAGATTGGCCAACTGCCCCAGCTTGCTCAGATCCGCCGCGCCCCGCTCGGCGGCATTGAGCCGCTGACGCGGAATCATCGCGCTGCCCAGGTGCTGCATGATTTCGCTGAAGCAGACATTGCCGGTGGCTTCGGCGATCAGCAGATGAAAGCGTCGGTCGGCCTCGACGCAACTGTCGTTGCTGTCCAGCAGACGCTGATAGTCATCCAGCGCCTGACGCATTTGCAGCAATTGCTGCTCGCTGCGCCGTAACGCGGCCAACGCCGCGGCCTGCGTCTCCAGGCCCATGCGCAATTCAAGAATGCTGCGCACCCCGAGAGCGGTATCGACATTCAGCCGCAAGCCCTGCTCAGCAGCGCGCTCGATGACGAACGTGCCGATGCCGTGCCGCGTTTCGACCAGTCCCGACGCCTGCAATTTGGAAATCGCCTCGCGCACCACTGTGCGACTGACACCGTGCTCCTGAACGATGGCGTTCTCCGACGGCAGCTTGTCGCCGGGTGACATCTGGCCGAGCAGGATCTTCTGGGTGAGTTTTTCCACCAGGTCGTGCGCAAGGTTATGCGTGCGTTTAGGCGCGGGGGCGTCGAGGTCTTCTTGCATGATCGGTTCCGGGCATCGGGGCTCGCGGATCGTAGCACTACGCAGTCGCTGACGAGATTGATTTTAGCGCTAAATTCGCCTCCATCTTGTATGACAACATGCAGGAAATCTGGATTTTAGCCTCAAAGAGTCGGTTGAGCACATTTAAAAAATTCTAAAAATGGTCTCTGAGAAAAGAAAGCAATGACCGGAAAACCCCAATATAACCGACTAATTTTGCGAAAAAGGACATAAGAAACCAGCCTGCCAGATGAATTTAATCGCCCCACCCCACTTGTAGGACAAAAAATTCAAGTTGTATGATGTCTATCAACAAAGCAGCACACAGCACTACCCCCGCATAAAAATAATCAGTGGGAGAAAAACAAGTGAAAACCTCCATCTCCGGGATGAACGAGGGCGTCGATTCGACACTCGCGTCCGCCATCTCGAAAGTGAAACGCCACGTCCTGCCGCTCTTCGTGATCATGTTCATCGTCAATTACATTGACCGGGTGAACATCGGTTTCGTCCGCACTCACATGGAACATGACCTGGGCATTGGTGCTGCCGCCTACGGCTTCGGCGCCGGTCTGTTCTTCATCGGTTACGCGCTGTTCGAAGTCCCGTCCAACATGCTCCTGCAGAAAGTCGGCGCGCGTATCTGGCTGACCCGCATCATGCTCACCTGGGGTCTGGTCGCCGCCGGCATGGCGTTCATCCAGAACGAAACGCACTTTTACATCCTGCGTTTCCTGCTCGGTGTGGCCGAGGCCGGATTCTTTCCCGGGGTGATCTACTACTTCACGCGCTGGCTGCCGGGTGCCGAACGCGGCAAGGCAATCGCGATTTTCCTCAGCGGCTCAGCTGTCGCCTCGCTGATCTCCGGCCCGTTGTCTGGCCTGCTTTTGCAGATCAATGGCCTGGGCCTGCACGGCTGGCAGTGGATGTACTTCATCGAGGGGATGTTTTCCGTGGGGCTGTGTGTGTTCGTGTGGTTCTGGCTCGACGCCAAACCCCACGACGCAAAATGGCTGACCCGCGCCGAACAGGACGCACTGGTCAGCGCCATCGATGATGAACAGAAGGCCCGCGAAGCCGCGACGCCGATCCGCCCATCGATGGGCAAACTGCTCAAGGACCGGCAGATCATCCTGTTCTGCCTGATCTACTTTTTCATCCAGCTGACGATCTACGCCGCGACGTTCTGGCTGCCGAGCATCATCAAGAAAATGGGCGAGATGAGTGACTTCCAGGTCGGGCTGTTCAACTCGATTCCGTGGTTGCTGTCGATCATCGGCATGTACGCTTTCGCCGCTTTCTCGGCCAAGTGGAAGCACCAGCAGGCCTGGGTCGCGACCGCGCTGCTGATTGCGGCGGCGGGGATGTTCATGTCCACCACCGGCGGGCCGATTTTTGCCTTTGTCGCGATCTGTTTTGCCGCGCTGGGCTTCAAGTCCGCTTCATCGTTGTTCTGGCCGATTCCCCAGGCCTATCTGGATGCGCGAATCGCTGCAGCAGTGATCGCGCTGATCAATTCGGTGGGCAACCTTGGCGGCTTCGTCGCGCCAACCACCTTCGGCTTGCTCGAAGAGCACACCGGCTCGATTCAGGGCGGCCTCTATGGCCTGGCCGCGACCTCGATCATCGCCGCGATCATCGTCTTCGCCGCGCGCACCACGCCCAAACCCGCTGCAGACCTCGCCGTGGCCGAAGCCGCGCCAAAGCACGCCTGAATTCTGTCTTATTAGGATAAAAATCATGACCGCACACGACACCGCCAAAGCGCCGATCATCACTGACATGCAGGTGATTCCGGTGGCCGGCCACGACGGCATGCTGCTCAACCTGAGCGGCGCCCATGGGCCGTTTTTCACCCGCAACATCGTCATCCTCAAGGACAACGCCGGGCACACCGGCGTCGGCGAAGTGCCCGGTGGCGAGCGCATCCGCCAGACGCTGGAGGACGCCCGCAGTCTGGTGCTCGGCAGCTCGATCGGCAACTATCAGAAAATCCTCAATCAGGTGCGTCAGACCTTCGCCGAGCGTGATGCCGGCGGCCGTGGCCTGCAGACCTTCGACCTGCGCATCACCATTCACGCAGTGACCGGACTCGAAGCCGCCCTGCTCGACCTGCTCGGCCAACACCTCGACGTACCGGTCGCGGCGTTGCTCGGCGAAGGCCAGCAGCGCGATCAAGTGAAGATGCTCGGTTATCTGTTCTACGTCGGTGACCAGCGCGAAACCAGCCTCGCTTACCGCAGCGAACCGGATGCCGATAACGACTGGTTCCGCGTGCGTCACGAAAAGGCCATGACCGCCGAAGCGGTGGTGCGTCTGGCTGAAGCGGCCCAGGCGAAATACGGTTTCCAGGACTTCAAACTCAAGGGCGGCGTGCTCAGTGGCGATGCGGAAATCGAAGCGGTGACGGCCCTGGCCGAACGTTTTCCCAAGGCGCGCATCACCCTTGATCCGAATGGCGCCTGGTCCCTGAAAGAAGCGATTCGTCTGTGCCGCGATCAGCATCACGTGCTGGCTTACGCCGAAGACCCCTGCGGTGCGGAAAACGGTTACTCGGGGCGTGAAGTCATGGCCGAATTTCGCCGCGCCACCGGAATGAAGACGGCGACCAACATGATCGCCACCGACTGGCGCGAGATGGGCCACGCGATCCAGTTGCAGTCGGTGGACATCCCTTTGGCCGACCCGCACTTCTGGACCATGCAAGGCTCGGTGCGTGTCGCGCAACTGTGCCATGAATGGGGCCTGACCTGGGGTTCGCACTCCAACAACCACTTCGATATCTCGCTGGCGATGTTTACCCATGTCGCGGCAGCGGCACCGGGCAACATCACCGCCATCGACACGCACTGGATCTGGCAGGACGGCCAGCGTCTGACCAAGGCGCCGCTGCAGATTGTCGACGGCTGCGTGCAAGTGCCGCAAAAGCCGGGTCTTGGGGTGGAGCTGGACATGGATCAGGTGGGCAAGGCTCACGAACTCTACAAAGGCATGGGCCTCGGTGCGCGGGATGACAGCGTGGCGATGCAGTTTTTGATTCCGGGATGGACGTTCGATAACAAGCGGCCGTGTCTGGTGCGCTGACATTCTCAAGCTCACCGTACTTCAAATGTGGGAGCGGGCTTGCTCGCGAAGGCGGTGTGTCATTCAACTCCAATATTGACTGACACGCAGCCTTCGCGAGCAAGCCCGCTCCCACAGGGGGGGGATTTGTATCAGGCAGAGATTTGTAGCAGCCAGTTTTTGAACGCCGTCATCGCTGCCGTCTCCGGCCGCGACTGCAAGCGCGTCAGCCAATAACTGCCGGTGGTGATTTCAATCGCAAACGGCTGGCGAATCACGTCCGCCGCCAGTTGCCGGGCGAACATCAGCGGTGGCGCCAAGGCCACCCCGCTGCCCTGCAGCGCCGCTTCCATCATCGCCAGCGACGAATCGAACACAATGCTCTGCGGCGGTGCCGCGTGGGTGGCCAGGCCTGCGGCGTGAAACCACTCCGGCCACTCATCGGTGCGATAGGAACGCAGCAAGCGTTGTTGCAGCAGATCGCCCGGGGTGTGCAGCTGCCGGGCAATTTCCGGTACGCACAGTACCGATAGCGGAGCGTCGAGCAGACGCGTTGCCTCGATGCCATGCCACGCTCCGGCGCCGAAACGAATCGCGTAATCCAGCCCCTCGGCGGCGACGTCGACCCGATTGTTGTTGGTCGACAGCCGCAAATCTATGAGCGGATGTTTCGCCTGGAAGTCTGCCAGTCGCGGCAGCAGCCAACCGACCGCAAAGGTTCCTACGGCGCCCACGGTCAACATTTCCCGATACTGACCGCCGGCCAGCCGCTCGAGCATCTGCGCGATATGATCGAACGATGTGGTCAACACCGGCAGCAGGGTTTCCCCTTCACTGGTCAGCATCAGCCCACGGGGCAGGCGTTTGAACAGGGTGACATTGAGCTGCGCTTCAAGGCTTTTGACCTGATGGCTCACCGCCGCTTGGGTCACGCACAGTTCCACGGCGGCGCGGGTAAAGCTCAGATGCCGCGCCGAGGCTTCGAACGCGCGCAGTGCATTGAGCGGCAGTTGAGGTCGAATCATGCCCAGTCCCAAATTTTTCTAATGGCTCATGCGAAATATCATCGTTTGTCGACGAGTGCCAGACTGCCTAAATTGTCGGCGCTGATCAGCTGCCCAACATTGCAATTGCCCGCAGTCTAGCGGGATAACACCCTCAACACTCATGGAGAGTGGTTCATTTATGTCATTCATCAATCCGAGCAAAGTCATTTCCTGCAGCGCATTCGGCCTGTTTTTCGGCGCCGCAGCGTGCATGGCTGCCACGCCCAGCGACGAGCAACTGCAAGCCCTGGTGAACAAATCCGTCACCCCGGTGATGCAGCAGCAGAACATCCCCGGCCTCGCCGTGGCCATCACCGTCAACGGCCAGCCGCATTACTTTAATTACGGCGTCGCCGCCAAGGATACCGGGCAGAAAGTCAGCGAAAACACCCTGTTCGAAATCGGCTCGGTGAGCAAAACCTTCGCCGCGACCCTGGCGGGCTATGCGCAGGCGACAGGCAAACTGGACCTGTCGACCAAGGCCAGCCAGATCTGGCCAGAACTCAAGGGCAGCGCCTTCGATGGCATCAGCGTGCTGCAACTGGGCACCTACAGCGCCGGCGGCCTGCCGCTGCAATTCCCTGACGAGTGGGACTCGGCGGACAAGATGCTCGGCTACTACCAACAGTGGCAACCGAGCTTCCCGGCCGGTAGCCAGCGCCTGTATTCCAACCCGAGCCTGGGCCTGTTCGGTTATCTGGCCGCCAAGACCCTCGGTCAGCCATATGATCAGGTGATGAGCGAAACCCTGCTGCCGAAACTCGGCCTCAAGCACACCTTCATCCAGGTGCCCGCGTCCGAAGCCAAGCTTTACGCCCAAGGTTACGACAAGAAAGACCAACCGGTTCGGGTCAGTCCAGGCGCACTGGATTCCGAAGCCTACGGTATTAAAACCAGTGCTGCGGATCTGCTGCGGTATGTCGAGGCCAACCTGAAACCGGCCAGCCTTGAAGCGCCGCTGCAAAAAGCTATCGCCGCGACCCACACCGGTTACTACACCGTTGGCGACATGACCCAAGGCTTGGGCTGGGAGCGTTATGCCTACCCGATCAGCCTCGATAAATTGCAGAACGGCAACTCGACGCCGATGGCCATGGAAGCGCACAAGGTCAAATGGCTGGCCTCGCCACAGCCTGAACCGGCCAACGTGCTTTACAACAAAACCGGCGCGACCGGAGGCTTCGGCGCGTATGTGGCGTTTGTACCGTCGAAGGATCTCGGCATCGTGATCCTGGCGAACAAGAATTACCCGAATGCGGAACGGGTGAAGATTGCCCACGAAATATTCAGCGCCCTGACTGACTGATATTGAAACGGTGGCGAGAGGATTTATCCCCTCGCCACAAACGGGCAAGAAAAATGGGCGACCCTGCAGAGGTCGCCCATTTTTTTGATTCAGGCCATGCCGTCAATCATCCGGCATTTCCGGCGGCTTGCTCGGTTTCGCGGGTTTGGTTGGCTTGGCGCCCTTCTCGCCTTTCTTGGCTGCCGGTTCGGCGGCCGTGGCCTTGGTTTCGGCGACCGTTGGTGCGCTGATTTCCTTTTCGCTGGCCGGCAGCGCATCAACCGTGTCGAAGATTTTCTTCAGGTCCACCGACTTCGCTTCATCGCCCGAGGCCGAAAGTTTGATTTCGCCGTCCTTGCCGATCAGGAACACTTTCGGGTACGCGCCGGCACCGAGTTTCAGCGAACGCAGCAAAGCCATGGTGTCTTGCTGGCCGAGGTCTTTGCCATCGAGCTGACCTGCCATATTGAGGATGGTGTAGACCTTGATGCTGCGGTCAGTCACACCTTTCTTGTTGGCTGGATCTTCCAAGGACTTTTTCAGCCCCACCCACACCGGGTCGACGGTGCTTTGTGCGATTACGATCAACGGTCGGGCCCGTCCCATATCCCCGGCTATGGGCGAGTCGTTGTCAGCGGCGAACAAGGGGCCGGCAATCGCCAGCAAGAGTGTCAGGGTCAGTGACCTGATGAGCATGCGCATCTCCTTTTGATATCCACGCTCTAATGATTGCGCATCGTGGCGATTGTTCCGGGGTCGTGCCCGGCAAATATGTTTCGCCTTGTCAGAAGCTTAGGTCAGCCCCGTCATTGCGCAACCGCATCGGCGTAATCGTGACGCGGATTTGATTACCTTTTGTGAGCGCATTAGGGTGGCCGTTCTGCTCACGAAATGGAGTTCACCCCATGCACATCGACTACCTGTGCGATCACCCGCATTTGATTGAGGAACTGGCCGAACTCAATTTCAAGGAATGGGGCGAGTTCCGTCCCGGCGACACCCTTGCAGCCCGCACCGAACGGATGCGCGCCGCCTGCGGCAAAGGTGCAATTCCCAGCGTGGTGGTGGCCATTGAAGACGGCAGATTGCTCGGTGGCGCGCTGTTGATCGACAGTGACATGAAGATCCGTCCCCAACTGACGCCATGGCTGGCGGGCGTCTACGTGAAATCAGAAGAACGCGGGCGCGGGATTGCTTCGCAACTGGTCAACAGGATCGTCGATGAAGCGGCGGCGTTGGGGGTGACCGAGTTGTATCTGTACACCGACGCGGCGCAATCGCTGTATGCGCGGCTGGGATGGAAGGTGGTCGAGGATCTGGTTTACGAAGACCTGCCGGTGACCGTCATGAAATTCAACATCATTCATACCCCAGTGTAGGAGCTGCCGCAGGCTGCGATCTTTTGATTTTGAAGGTCAAAAGATCGCAGCCTGCGGCAGCTCCTACATCAGAACGCCAGTTTGTAACCGATCAACAGCAGCATGGTCGCCAGGCACGGGCGCAGCAATTCATCGGAAATGCGCCCGGTCAGGTGGCTGCCGAGCCAGATGCCCGGCAGCGAACCCATCAGCAGGAAGCCCAGCACGCCCCAATCCATGTTGCCCATGCTCGCATGCCCCAGCCCCGCAACGAGGGTCAGCGGTACGGCGTGGGCGATTTCGGTGCCGACCAGACGCCGGGTCGGCAACAGCGGGTAGAGGATGAACAGCGCGACCGTGCCCAAGGCGCCGGCGCCGATTGAAGTCAGGGCGACCATGGTGCCGAGGATCAGGCCGGTGATCACCGTCATCAGATTCAGGCGCGCGCCGCTCGGGTTGTAGTTGCCGCCAGCGCGTTTGTGGGCGAATTCGAGGAGGCGCTTCTTGAACAGAATCGCCAGCGCCGTGGCGAACAGCACCCAACCCAAGGCTTGTTTGATGATCGCGTTCATCGCCTCGGGCGCGGTGTGCAGACTGCTGAGAAACCACAAGGTCATCGCCACCGCTGGCACGCTGCCGAGAGTCAGCCAACCGGTGATGGCCCAGTCGATGTTGTCGTTCTTCTTGTGCACCAGCACGCCACTGGACTTGGTAATGGCTGCGTACAGCAGGTCAGTGCCCACCGCTGTTGCCGGGTTGATGCCGAACCACAGCAGGATCGGCGTCATCAAGGAACCACCGCCGACACCGGTCATGCCGACAATAAAACCCACCACCAGCCCGGCGATCACCAGGCCGAAATTTGCCAATTCCATTAAGACGTCCAGAAAAAACGACAGGAAAAATCTGGCCCGCAGCATAGCGATTTTTCATATAACCACATATATCAATGCGGTCTATCGTTATGCCTTCCAGCTACACCGCCTTATTCTGTGTGGGAGCGGGCTTGCTCGCGAAGGCAGTGTGTCATTCACGTAGATATCGACTGACACTCCCTCTTCGCGAGCAAGCCCGCTCCCACAGGGGTTATAGGGTGCCAGGTAGATCAATGCACGCGCCGGCCCGGTTTGAAACTGTGATGACGGTTGATCCACACCGTCGCCAGCGCAATCAGCGACAGGATCAACAGCGCCCACGGAAACGACATCGCCCCCGCCCGATCCAGCAGCAGCCCGCCAAACAGACCGCCGCCGGCAATCGCCACGTTCCAGGAGGTGGTGAGCATCGCCTGCACCACGTCCACATGCTCGCCAGCCGAATCCGCTGCAGCCGTCAGCAGCAACGTCGCCGAGCCACCAAACGACAAGCCCCACACGGCCATGCAGGTGTAGATCAGCCACGGCGACGGTGACATCAGCGCCAGCACCAGGGCGGTCACGGCAAACACCGCGAGGCTGATCAGGGTCAGCCAGCGCGACCAGCGATCCACCAGCAGGCCGATGATCCAGATCCCGACCAGCGAACACAGACCGAACACCAGCAGCACCAGATCGACCCGCTCGGCCAGCCCGGCCTGCATCAGGAACGGCGCAATGTAGGTGTAGAGAATGTTGTGCCCGAGCATCCAGGTCAGCACCACGAACAGCACCGGCCGTACGCCCGGCAGACGCAGCGATTGCAGCAGCGGCAGGCGTTCGGCGCTGGTCTGGCCGGGACGATCGGGCACCGCCAGCACGATCCACGCCGCCAACACCAATGCCAGCGCCGACATGATCCCGAACGAAGCGCGCCAACCGATCAGGTTGCCCAGCCAGGTCCCCGCCGGTGTGCCCAGCGACAGTGCCACTGGGGTGCCGAGCATGGCGATCGCCAACGCCCGCCCCTGTTGATGCGCCGGCACGATCCCGCGGGCGTAACCGGCCATGATCCCCCATGACAGGCCAGCTGCCATCCCGGCTAGAAACCGCGAAGCGAGGGTCAGACCGTAATGGCTGGAGAACGTGGTGATGGTGTTGAACACCAGGAAACCGCCGACCGTCATCAGCAGCACCCGCCGCCGTGGCCAGCCCCGGGTGGCAACGGTCAGCGGAATCGCCGCGACGATCGAGCCCAGCGCATACAGCGTCACCAGTTGCCCGGCGAGCACTTCGCTGACCCCAAGCCCGGCGCCGATTTGCGGCAGCAGCCCGGCCGGCAGGGTTTCGGTGAGGATGGCGATGAAGCCGGTCATGGCGAACGCCAGCAACGCGGCATAGGGCAGTTTTTCTGCACGGGTGGCGTGGTCAAGGCGGGTGAATTCGGTGCTTGCGGAGTCGGTCATGACAGGTGCAGCTCCCTTTGGATCAATAGTAGCGATGGATTGTATACAAAAATACCACTCACAATTTGATCAATGTGGGAGCGAGCCTGCTCGCGAATGCGCTGGATCTATCAGAGATTCAGCGCCTGGCAGATCGCTTTCGCGAGCAGGCTCGCTCCCACATTGGATCTCCGCACTTACTGCACCGGCAGGAAATTCAAGAACAGCAGACTCTGCGCGTAGTTCAGGCCGATGCGCCGGTAGCGCTCATCAAGCATCTGCGTCAGCAAGTCGAGGCGCGCGACGATCTTGCCGAATTCGGTAGCGAAACTCAGGTTGCTGCCCTCCTCCGAGATTTCATTGGAGAACAGCAGCGGCTGGCCTTCCTTGTTCTGGCGCTGGGACAGAATCCACGTGGCTTTCTCGATGTTGCGCGCGGCGTTGTGGACGAAGGTCGGGTTGATCGCATCGGTCATGTAGAACTCGACGCGATTGCCATGGGCGGTGACCAGCATGCTGCCGATGGCATAGATGAAGGCGCCGACCCGATCCCCGAGAAATTCCGGACTCATGGCATAGCTGAGCGCCGCCAGATCTTTGCGCCCGCCCAACACCGGTAACGGTTGCTGCTGCTCGACGGCAAGGCGCACCTGTTTCACCGCCGTGTTGATGTCGAGGAAGCCCGACTTGCGCAGTTCTTCCGGGTTGCGCAAATACAGCTTGCCCATCAGGCGATACAGACTGTTGAGGTTGTCGCGCATCGCCAATGTGGCCATGCGGTCGACGCTGGTTTGCAGGAATTCCTGCGGTTGACCGTCGCGCATCTGAGCGAAAAAGCCATTGCCGTCCTGATGCGTGCAACCGCTGACAAACAGCGACGACAGGCAGGCCAGCAACAGGCACGGGCGGCGAACGAATCGGGCGATCGGGGGAAAAACTCTCGGCATGAATTCTCGAACAGGCACATTCCTGCGCGGCGGGCGTCGCCGCATCCTGGCCATGGATAGAGCCGTCGAATCCGGAAAAGTGCAGCGCTGGCACGATTTCCCGACCTTCGGCAACTATTTAGTATGACTTTATATTTGCACTAAACCTTTAACCGGCTATAAATTCTGACTCAACTCACAATTAGCATGACTATTACCCTGTTTTGAAAACAACAACAAAAAGGAAGGTCAACCATGCTTCAATCACGTCACCTGCTCTCCGGCCTCGGACTGTCCCTGATGATCGCCACCCTCTCCGCCAACGCGGCCGGCCTCAGCGCCGAACACAAAGTCTTTGGCAAAACCAACGACGGCACGCCCGTCGAGCAATACATCCTGCGCAACAGCCACGGCATGCGGGCGACCGTCATCACCTACGGCGCCACCCTGCAATCGCTGCTGGTGCCGGACAAACACGGCAAAGCCGCCGATGTGGTGCTGGGCTTCGACGATGTCCAGGGCTACCAGAAAGGCACGGCCTATTTCGGCGCGACCATCGGCCGTTTCGGCAATCGACTGGCCGACGGCGCGTTCGCACTCGACGGCAAGCGCTATCAGGTGCCGCAGAACGACAAGTCCAACGCCTTGCATGGCGGTACTCAGGGTTTCGACAAGAAGGTCTGGAAAGCGCAGGAAACCAAGGACAAGGATTCCGTCGGCGTAACCCTCACCTATCTGTCGGCGGACGGCGAAATGGGCTTCCCCGGCAATCTCACCACCGAAGTGACCTACCGCCTGACCGACAGCAACGAGTTGCGCATCGACTATAAGGCCAGCACCGATAAACCGACCGTGCTCAACCTGACCAACCACAGCTACTTCAACCTCGCCGGCGCCGGTAATGGCGACGTGTTGAAACAAGTCGCGACCCTGCACGCCAGCCGCTATACCCCGGTCACGGCCAAGCTGATCCCTACCGGCGAACTGGCACCCGTGGCCGGTACGCCGATGGACTTCACCACGCCCACCGCGATCGGCACGCACATCAAGGCTGATCACCCGCAGCTGAAATTCGCCGAGCCGAAACAGGGCGGCTTCGATTTCAACTGGGTGCTGGATACCAAGGGTGATGTGAGCAAAGTCGCCGCCGAGGTCAGCGATCCGCAGTCCGGGCGGCATTTGCAGCTGTTCACCAGCGAGCCGGGGGTGCAGTTTTACACCAGCAACTTCCTCGACGGCACGGTCAAGGGCAAGGGTGGCAAGGTCTATCCGCACTGGGGCGCGTTTACCCTGGAGACTCAGCACTATCCGGACTCGCCGAATCAGCCGGATTTCCCAAGTACGCGGCTCGATCCGGGACAGGCTTATACACAAAGCGTCGTCTTGAAATTCACCACAAAATAACTGACCTCACTCATTTCCTGTGGCGAGGGAGCTTGCTCCCGCTGGGGCGCGAAGCGGCCCTCGCTTTTCATTAAGTTGGAAAGCAGCGGCCTGCTGCGCAGTCCAGCGGGAGCAAGCTCCCTCGCCACAGGTTCATCGCCCTCCATTGGAACCCCTGCGCTATTCTGCTGCCCACTAAGGTATCGACCATCAGCACAGGAGGTTTGAATGCGTACCCTCGAACTGGCAGGCGTGCAGGTTCCAGTGATTGGCCAGGGCACCTGGCGCATGGGCGAAGATCGCTCGGCGCACCCGCGTGAAGTGTCCGCGCTGCGCCAAGGCATCGAACTGGGCATGACCCTCATCGACACGGCGGAAATGTACGCCGAGGGCGGTGCCGAAAGCGTGGTCGGCGAAGCCATTGCCGGTCTGCGCGATCAGGTGTTTCTGGTGAGCAAGGTCTACCCGCACAACGCCAGCCGCAAAGGCATCCCACAAGCCTGCGAGCGCAGCCTGCGCCGGCTCGACACCGATTACATCGACCTCTATCTGCTGCATTGGCGCGGCCAGTATCCGCTGGATGAAACCGTCGAAGCGTTCGAACGCCTGCGCGAGGACGGCAAGATCGGCCGCTGGGGCGTGTCGAATTTTGATGTCGACGACCTCGAAGAACTGGCCAACCCGGCGTGCGCCACCAATCAGGTGCTGTACAACCTGGAAGAGCGCGGCGTCGAATTCGATCTGCTGCCATGGTGCCAACAGCAACGCATGCCGTTGATGGCGTACTGCCCGATTGGCCAGGGTGGCGCGATGCTGGCTGAACCGGTACTGAACAAGATTGCCACTCGTCACAACGTGACCCCGGCACAGGTTTCACTGGCGTGGATTCTGCGTCAGGATGGTGTGATTGCGATTCCCAAGGCTGTGCGACCGGAACACGTGCAACTCAATGCACAAGCGGCGCAGTTGCAACTGGATGCCGGGGATCTGGCGGCGCTGGACCAAGTATTTAAAGCGCCACAACGCAAGCAGCGGCTGGCTATGGTCTGAGTCGCTGCCGGCTGGCGAGGGCTTCGTCATGAGAAGCACTGATCAGTGCGACCCGTTCAATCTTCAGCGTTTCGTCCAGGCCCAGGACCCGGTGTTCGAACGGATCCAGCGTGAACTCGACGAGGGGCGCAAGCGCAGCCACTGGATGTGGTTTGTGTTCCCGCAGTTCGCCGGGCTCGGTGGCAGCGAAATGTCCCGGCGCTTCGCCATTCAGTCTGCCGAGGAAGCCGAGGCTTACCTGAACCATGACCTGCTCGGCGCACGACTGCGCACCTGCACGCAGCTGGTGCTGAACATCCGTCAGCGTTCGATTGCCGAGATTTTCGGCCACCCCGATGACCTGAAGTTTCACTCCTCGATGACGCTGTTTGCCCAGTTTGGCGCCGAGGACAGTCTGTTCAATCAGGCACTGGAGCGTTACTTCCACGGCATCCTCGACGAATGGACCCTGCAACTGCTGGACTCAAAACAGGCCCAGCTGCCCCCCGATCAGGGTTGAGAAATCGTCGTCGACGAACGGCAGAATTGCATCGGCCACCGGCTGCAGTTGGCGGGTGATGTAGTGGTCGTAGTCGATGGCGGCGCGGCGCACTTCCAGCGGTTCCGGCCCGGCCAGGGTGATCACGTAACTGATCCAGCCACCGTTCTGATACTGTCGCGGGCGCCCGTGCTGTGCGTTGTAATCGTCGGCCAGCCGCGCCGCGCGCACATGCGGCGGCACGTTGCGTTCGTAGTCATCGAGGGTGCGGCGCAGGCGCTTGCGGTAGACCAATCGCTCATCGAATTCGCCGGCCAGGGTCTTGCGCACGTAATCGCGCACGTAATCCTGATACGGCTTGCGCTGGAAGATTCGCTCGTACAACTCCTGCTGGAACTGCCGGGCCAGCAGTGACCAGTCGGTGCGCACGGTTTCCAGGCCCTTGTAGACCATTTCTTCGCTGCCGTCGGCGCGGCTCACCAGTCCGGCGTAGCGCTTTTTGCTGCCTTCCTCGGCGCCGCGAATGGTCGGCATCAGAAAGCGCTTGTAGTGCGTTTCGTACTGCAATTCGAGGGCACTTTGCAGGCCGTACTCCTCGCGCACATGCTCGCGCCACCAGTGGTTGACGTGTTTGACCAGCGCCTGACCGATCTGCGCCGCTTCCTCCTGCCCGTGCGGACGGCGCAGCCAGACGAAGGTCGAGTCGGTGTCGCCGTAGATCACTGCGTGGCCCTGCGCTTCGATGAGCTGACGGGTGCGCAGCATGATCTCGTGACCGCGCAGGGTGATCGACGACGCCAGCCGCGTATCGAAAAATCGGCAACCGCTGGAACCGAGCACGCCGTAGAAGGCGTTCATGATGATTTTCAACGCCTGCGACAGCGGCGCGTTGTGCTCACGCTTGGCGGTCTCGCGGCCCTCGGCGACGCGCGCGACAATCGACGGCAGGCAATGCCGGGTGCGCGAGAAACGCGCACCGCGAAAACCCGGCACTGAATCGGCATCGTCCGGTTGTTGCAGGCCTTCGATCAGGCCCACCGGGTCGATCAGAAAGGTGCGGATGATCGACGGATACAGGCTCTTGTAATCGAGCACCAGCACCGACTCGTAGAGGCCCGGTTGCGAATCCATGACGAAGCCGCCCGGGCTGGCCTGCGGCGGATTGGTGCCCAGATTCGGCGCGACGAAACCCTGGCGGTGCATCAGCGGCATATACAGGTGAGTGAACGCCGCCACCGAGCCGCCGCTGCGATCCGCCGGCAGCCCGGTAACGCTGGCGCGTTCGAGCAGAAATGTCAGCAACTCGGTCTTGGCGAAGATCCGCGTGACCAGTTCGCAGTCCTTGAGGTTGTACTTGGCCAGCGCCGGTTTGTCCTCGGCGAACATGCGGTTGATTTCGTCCATGCGCTGGTACGGGTTGTCGATCGCCTTGCCCTCGCCGAGCAGGGTCTGCGCGACGTTTTCCAGGCTGAACGAGGGAAAACTCCAGGTCGCCGAGCGCAGCGATTCAATGCCGTCGATGATCAGCCGCCCCGCCGCCGAGGCAAAGTAGTGCGTGCGGCTACCGTGTTCGCGCCACTGCATCTCTTCGCCGCCGCGACCGATTTTCAGCGGGACGCCGAGGCGTCGCGCGTGTTCGTGGAGGATGCGCAGGTCGAACTGCACGACGTTCCAGCCGATGATTGCGTCGGGATCGTGGCGGGCGAACCAGTCGTTGAGTTTCTTCAGGATCACGGTGCGCGAGTCGCAGTATTCGAGATCGAAGTCGACGATGCTCGCGTCACCGTTCGGCGCGCCGAGCATGTACACCTGACGCTGGCCGCAGCCTTCCAAAGCAATGGAATACAGCTCGCCGGTTTCGGTGGTTTCGATGTCCAGCGAGACCAGGCGCAATTTGGGCCGGTATTTGGGATCGGGCTTCAGTTGGGCGTTGAGCAAGACGCCGTCGGCATCGGCAGTGCCGCTGAACAGCACCGGCGCGGTGATGAAGCGCTCCATCAGGTAGCGTTCCGGCGGGCGCACGTCGGCTTCATAAACGTCGACACCGGCGCGGTTGAGCGCGGTTTCCAGGCGCATCAACTGGCCGTGTTGCTGGCAATACAGGCCCAGCACCGGGCGATGTTCGAAGTCCTGCAGGGCCAGCGGGCGCAGTTCGACGTTCTTTTCGTCAAGCAGCAGACGTTCGGCCGCTTCACGCTGTTCGGCGGGGATAAACGCCACCGAGGTCTGCGGCGCCAGGCGCACACGGCGCGGCCCGGCGTCGGTCGCCAGCCAGAACTCGACTTCGGTGCCGGCCGGGGTATCGCGCCAATGCCGGGTCAGGACGAAGCCCTGCTGTAAATCCACCACTGCAACCTCAGGAATTGAATCAGAGGGGCATTCTACGCTGCCCTTCAAGCGATAACCCCATTCCCTGTGGTGAGGGCGCTTGCTCCCGCTCGGCTGCGCAGCATTCGTAAAACCATGCAATGCGGTGCATCAGGCAAACCGAATTCTCAGGGTTTGGGACTGCTACGCAGTCCAGCGCGAGCAAGCTCCCTCGCCACAGGGTTGGAGGTAAGCCGGAAAAACCGGCAAATGACGTTTTTTGCGTGCTATCTGCCGCTTTGCCACCTTGCTCTGCGCGCCAGCGTCTACGATGCTTGGAGAACAACGACAACACCTGAGTAACCGCCATGAAGACCGTCGCCCAACTGCTCAAGCTCAAAGATCAGAAAAATCAGGAAGTACACCAGATCAAACCCGGTCACATGGTGCTCGAAGCGCTGATGAAGATGGCCGAGAAAAACGTCGGGGCCTTGCTGGTGGTGGAGAACGACGAAGTGCTGGGCATCATCAGTGAGCGTGACTACGCGCGCAAACTGGTGCTGCACGGGCGTTCGTCGGTGGGCACACCGGTGCGCGACATCATGGTTTCGCCGGTGATCACCGTGGACACCCACCAGACCGTCGACACCTGCCTGAGCATCATGTCCGACAAACGCCTGCGCCACCTGCCGGTGGTGGAGAACGGCAAGCTGATCGGTCTGTTGTCGATCGGCGACCTGGTAAAAGAGGCGATTGCCGAACAGGCAGAGCTGATCAAACAGCTGGAGCAGTACATTCGCGGGGAATAAACCCTTCCCACTTACAGGAGTGAGCCCTGTGGCGAGGGGATTTATCCCCGATGGGGCGCGAAGCACCCCCAGAAAAGCCGGGACCGCTTCGCAGTCCATCGGGGATAAATCCCCTCACCACAGAGTTCACTCCTACATTTTGGTTTATGGGGTGTTCAGGACGGCCAATGCCGGGCAAATACCGGCGCCAGCACCGGATGCCGGTCAATGCGCTGCAACCACGCATGAAAGCCCGGCCGCGTCTGGCGCAGATGCTCGCGACTCCCCGCCCAACGCGTCACCACGGCCGCCAGCACGTCCAGTGCTCCCGGTTTTTCGTCGTCCAGATACAGCTCGGCGGAAAACTGGTCGGCAAACACTTCCCAACTCCAGTGCAAACGCTCGCGGGCGCCGGCCATCAGGTTCTGCCGCGAAGCTTCGTCCGGCATCACCAGCCAGCGCTCGGGGTAGTCGATGACGCCGATGGCCGCGTAGCAATTGCTGACGATGTAGACCATGCCGCGAATCGCCTGGTCGCGGTCCGCCGGCTTGTCCGGCAACAGGCCGGATTCGGGAAAGCTCAGGCCCAGGTGAATCAGAATCGCCACACTCTCGGTGATCGCACTGCCATCGGGCAATTGCAGGGTCGGCACCTGCTTCAGTGGATTGAGCAGCGCCAGTGCCTCGGCGGCTTCGCTCGAGGCCTGGCTATCGATGAAGCGGTAGGCGATCTGGCACAACTCCAGCGCCGCTTCGATCGCGGCAGCACCTGAATTGAGATGTCCGTAAAGTTGATACATGTCCCCTCCTCGATCTCGACAGGTCTGGTGTAGCCCTATTTATAGCGGGTGTATCGGCTTTGGCACATTTTTTCCATGCACTCGCGACTTGCGAATTCAAACCTCGCAAAACAGCGCTGGCGGTGCCCATCCCGCACCAAGAGCAATCATCGAACGCTATCCGCGTTCTTGTAAGGTGCGATACCGAACCAAAAGTTCGCGTATCCGAGCTGGCAACAAGGAGGTCACTGCGTGAATTTTCAATCGTTATGCCGCATCACTACTGCCTGTGGGTATCAATTGGCGCAACGCCGAGTTCACCGCCACAGTCCCGGTAATCAATACATTAATCTTATTACCTGAACCCGACACTCCTGCACTGCGTCTGGCGGCATTGGCTGCGCCAGCGGCAATACACTATTTATTTTTTAAATACACCGCATGAAGTTATTGCACAAACGATCAATCAATGACTGGCAACAGGATTGTCGAACAATAACTAAAGGGTTTTTGTTATTGCACCAAAAGCGCACTCCCGAGCATAACTAACCAACATTTAAAACAGTGATTTCAATTGAACAAGAACAAGGAATACAGCCTGTGACCCGCTAATCCATTGACCCGCACCAAATCAGTCCGCCACGCACCATCAAGCGCCCTGGCGGACTCGAGTTCAGCGGCTCTATCTGGCTGATCTGCCTGATACAGCGCCAGGCCTGACTCGCCCGTAAAAAAGCCCCGGGATTCGGGGCCGTGGACAGTCACGCATTAAAGAAAACTCGGCCCGCCAATAAAACTTATATAAATGCGACACGGGTAACAGCCATGAAATAACCGCTGTACATTTCCGCAACATTTGGCACAGCGGTTGCAAAACAAAATTTGAGTAATCAACTGTAGGAGCTGCCGAAGGCTCGGGCCGTTCCTACATAAAGCACAAGAACAACCAGGGAATGGCTAATGAACACTCGAAGTCGATGGCGCTAAGCCAGTAACTGTAAGTAAGCCCTGTTCAATAGATAGTTCAACTATCGGCTTGCGTACACCTTGAAGAAAGTTGCACCCATCCACTCGAACATCACCCAAATGTTCGGACGGCACCTTATTGCCCTTCATCAACCCGAGGGAGCTTTAATGAACGATGCGGTAAAGCACAGAACCCTGCCGGGGCCGTTACGGCAAACGCCAATCCCGCCGCCACCGGACAGGCCGGTCTTCGCAGCCAACACGTCGCAACCCGGCGGGTTGAATAAACAGCAGATGCTGTTGCTGGTAGCGGTATCGGCGCTGATACACGGCGGCGCCTGGTGGTTTCTCCAGCAGACTCGACCCGAGCCACTGCCGACCCCGCCGCAGATTCCGGAAATGACTGTCGAGCTGAGCAGCCCGACACCGCCTGCGCCGCCCACGCCGGAGCCACCACCGCCACCCCCTCCACCTCCGGAGCCTGAACAACCGGTGGAAGACGAAGACGCGGTCAAGCCACCGCCCAAACCGGTAGAGAAGCCCAAGCCGATCGAAAAGCCGAAGCCGCTCGAAAAGCCCAAACCGGTGAAAAAAGTCGAGCCACCGAAAGCTCCGCCTGCCCCGGCACAACCGGCCGCTCCCGCTGCGCCGGCGACACCAAGCGCGCCACCGGCCCCTGCCGCCGCGCCCGGCCCGGTCAAGGAATCGGCAGCGATTTCCGGTCTCGCCAGCCTCGGCAACCCGCCGCCGGAGTACCCGGCGCTGGCGCTGCGGCGCAATTGGGAAGGCAGCGTGGTGCTGCGCATTCAGGTGCTGGCCAACGGTCGCGCCGGTTCGGTCACGGTGACCAAGTCCAGCGGCAAGCCGCAACTGGATGACGCCGCCGTCGCGGCGGTGAAGAACTGGAAATTCATTCCGGCCAAGCGCGGTGACACGCCGATTGACGGTTTCGCCACCCAGACCATCGATTTCAAATTGCCGCAATAACGGCAACCCCAACTCATAACCGACTTAATGCAAGCGAGGTGTAGCCATGAACTCTTCACTGTCTTCGATGATTGTCCCCGGTGTGCTCTGGGGCTTGGTGCTGTTTTCCGTGGTCAGCTGGGCAATCCTGCTGGTCAAGTCGGCGCAATACCTGCGCCAGAAAGCCCAGAACAAACAGTTCAGCAAAGCCTTCTGGGGCGCGCCGGATCTGCTCACCGCCGCCGAACACGCCAGCCAGTATCCGGGCTCGCTGGCGCGCATCGCCAGCAGCGGTTTCGAAGCCTTGCTGGTGGAAGAATCGCCGCGCACCACGCAACAACTGGCGCACACCATCAACCGTTCCGATCGCCTGGAACGCAACCTGCGCCAGCAGATCCAGAAAGAACGCCGCTCCCTGGAAAACGGTCAGGCGATCCTCGCCAGTATCGGCAGCACCGCGCCTTTCATTGGTCTGTTCGGCACCGTGTGGGGAATCATGGAAGCCCTGCAAAGCATTGGCGAAACCGGTTCGGCCAGCCTTGAGGCGGTCGCCGGCCCCATCGGCCATGCACTGATCGCCACTGGCGTGGGGATCGCCGTCGCGGTTCCGGCGGTGCTGATTTACAACTTCTTCCTGCGCCGCCTGAAACTCGCCTCGGCGGACATGGATGACTTCGCCCACGACTTCGACGCCCTCGCTTCACGCAGCGCGTTTTCCATCAGCCGTCAGGCCATCGCCAGCAACACCACAGCCGCCGTGCGGGAGGCCAGCTGATGTCCTTTTCCACGCAAGACAGCGATGAAGTGCTCAGTGAAATGAACGTCACGCCCCTGGTGGACGTGATGCTCGTGCTGCTGGTGGTGTTCATCGTCACCGCGCCGCTGATGACCAACGCGATCAAGGTCAACCTGCCGAAAACCGACGCCGTCGCCCCCGCCGAGAAGAAAGACCCGGTGGTGGTCAGCGTCGATCAGGACGGCAAGTTCTATCTGGCAAAAACCGAACTGGCGCCGGAATCGCTGGAAGCCAGCCTCAAGGAGGTCAAGGCCAAGGACGCCGAAGTGCGCGTGCAGCTGCAGGCCGACGCCAACGTCAATTACGGCCAGGTGGCCAAGGCCATGGCGTCCATCGAGCGCTCGGGCATCAGCAAGATTTCGGTGATGACCACCCACTGAGTGCGGTGCCGGGCGCGCGTTGAGAAGCGCGCCCGGCACCGCTGAAGAATCCCGTCGCAATCGGCCGACCGAAAAAACGCACCGCGTGTTCGGAGGGGATCGGCTTGCTTGAAGAAAGTGGTTTTTCGCGGCGCGGCACCCCCGTGACCTGCGCAATCAGGGCTCACAAGGCCATTTCGATAACGTCTAATAAAGTCGGAAACAACCATGCTGATGAACACTCCACGCTTTACGCTCAAACCTTTGGTGGCCACGATCTCTCGTCACCGTTTTGTTCCGTTGTATCTGGTGGCCATGGGGATGGGTGCCGGGACTGTGCAAGCCGCCGAGGATGACAACGCGGCCGTGCCCGCTGCGGCAGCGGTGGTGGCGCCGACCACGCAACTGCAACGGGTGGAAGTGACCGGTTCGGCGATTCGCCGGGTCGATGCGGAAACGGCTGTGCCGATCACCATTCTCAAGGCCGATGAGCTGCGCAAACAGGGCGTGACCACCACCGCCGAACTGGTGCAGCGGATCACCGGCAGCCAGTCGATCAACAACAGCGCCGGTTCGGTCGGCGCCGCCACCGGTGGCGCTTCGTTTGCCGACATGCGCGGCATCGGCGCGAACAAGACCCTGGTGCTGCTCAACGGTCGACGGCTGGCCAACAATGCCTTGTCCGGCACCAACTCGGCCGGCGGCGCGGTGGATCTGAACATGATCCCGTTTGCCGCCATCGAACGCGTGGAGGTCCTGCGCGACGGCGCGTCGGCCCTCTACGGCACCGACGCCATCGGCGGCGTGATCAACTTCATCACCAAGAAATCCATGACCGACGGCCAGCTCACCCTCGGTGGCGAAACCCCGACCCACAGCGGCGGTGGCGCCACCAAAGACATGAGCGCCAGTTGGGGCTACGGCGATCTGGAGCAAGACCGCTTCAACGTGCTCGGCGTGTTCAACTACAACAAGCAGCAGAACCTCGACGCCAACGACCGCTCCTTCGCCCGCGACTATGTGCCCGGCCGCGGTCTGGATCAGACCTCCGGCACCGCGTTCCCCGGCAACTACAGCCAGAACGGCAATGCCACCAACCCGTTGGCCAACAGCAATTGCAACGGCCCCAATCTGGTGGCGCGCGACGGTTTGTGCCGCTTCAGCACCCGCGAATACATCGACCTGATTCCGCAAACCGAAAAGACGTCGTTCTTCGGCAAGACCACCGGCAAGCTGGCGGATGACCACAACGTCAACCTCGAATACTTCTGGTCGCGCAACAACAACGCCACAGCGGTCGGCCCGGCACCGCTCACTGGCCTGAGCCTGGATTCCTCGTCGCCCTACTACCCCGGCAACGGCATCACGCCCGGCCCGACCGGCTTCGCCCTCGACCCGACGCAACCGGTCGATGTGAACTGGCGCGAGACTGCTGCCGGCCCGCGTGAATCGAAAGACCAGAACACCAGTCAGCGCTTTCTGCTGAGCTTCGACGGTCTGGTCGGCGGCTGGGATTACAACGTCGGCGCCTCGTACAACCAGAACAAAATCGTCTCCAGCGTCACCAGTGGATATGTCAGCGATCAGGCGATGATCAACGGTCTGGCCAGCGGTCTGCTCAACCCGTTCGGCCCGCAATCCGCCGCCGGTCAGCAGTACATCGACCAGGCCATGTACCACGGCGCCTACTCCACCGCTGTCGGCCGCGTGGCCGGTTTCGACGGGCGGATCAGCCGCGAGATCGGTGACTGGTTCGGTGCCGGCCCTTCCGGTCTGGCGCTGGGTGGCGAGTACCGCAAAGAGAAATTCCACCAGGACTTCGAACAGTTTGCCGGTGACATCCAGAGCCTCGGCATCGACCCCAACGGCAGTGTCAAAGGCGACCGCAGCGTCAAAGCTGCCTACGCAGAAATCAACGTGCCGGTGCTCGACAGCCTCGAACTGTCCGCCGCCGTGCGCCACGACAAATACAGCGACTTCGGCAGCACCACCAACCCGAAATATTCGTTCCGTTATCAGCCGCTCAAGGAGCTGGTGGTGCGCGGCGCGTACAGTGAAGGCTTCCGTGCGCCGTCACTCTACGAGCTGTATTCGCCGCGCAGCATCACTTACACCCAGGGCTACTACAACGACCCGGTGCTGTGTACCGGTGGCGTGGTGCAACCGGGCGGCAACGGCGGGCGCGATTGCGGCCAGCAGTTCCTCAACCAGATTGGCGGCAACGAAGATCTCGCCCCGGAGAAAGCGCGCAACGTGACGCTGGGCTTCGTCTACCAACCGGTCAGCAACCTGTCGGTGGGTCTGGATTTCTGGTGGATTCACATTTCCAACCAGATCCAGCCGTTCCCCGAATCCACTGTGTTCGATCAGGCCGGCAGCTACCCGGATCGCTTCGTGCGCAACGCCGACGGCACGCTCAACTACATCGTCACCGGCAACGCCAACCTCGGCATCGTCGAGACCAACGGTGTCGATGTATCGCTGGACTACCGCTTCCCGAACACCCCTTACGGCCAGTTCGGTCTGGGGCTGCAAGGCACTTACGTCGACAGTTACGACTTTCAGAGCACCATCAAGGGCCCGTTCACCGATAAGGTCGGCGACTTCGAAGGGGACGGGGTGATCGCGCGCTGGAAACACAACCTCACCGGCAGCTGGACCTTCGGCGCGGCTCGCGCGTCGCTGACCAACCGCTTCACCACCGGCTACAACGACTACGACCGCGATACCCATGCGCGCGTCGCGTCGTATTCGGTGTGGGACCTGTCGGCCGGCTACACCTTCAACAAGGTGCTGGACGTGGATGCGGGGATGAAGAACATGTTCGACCGCAACCCGCCTTTCACCAACCAGGCCTACAACTTCCAGAGCGGCTATGACCCGCGCTACACCGACCCGCTGGGCCGCACGCTGTTTGCGCGCATGACGTATCACTTCTAAGGCACAAAACACCGCGACACCGGGTGAATGCAAACCTTTGTGGCGAGGGAGCTTGCTCCCGCTTGAGTGCGCAGCACTCACAAAAATCTGCAGGGTTAATCCGATTTTTTGGGGCTGCTTCGCAGCCCAGCGGGAGCAAGCTCCCTCGCCACAGTTTTCAGCGTTGCCAGTGAGTTTTCGGGCTTAGAGGAAAAACTTCATGAGATTCATGCGCAACATGGCAGGCCTGCTGCTCGGCGGAGCTTTACTCTGCGCCGCCGTGCCGGCAATGGCCGCCGGCAGCTACGCAATGACCGTATATGGCGAGGCGCCGAAGTATCCGGCGGGTTTCGAGCATTTCGATTTCGTCGATCCGCACGCGCCCAAGGGTGGTTCGCTCAGTCGCGCGTCGATGGAAATCGGTCAGTACAACTACATCACTCCGTATGCCGATCAAGGCATTTCCGTGGTGCAGGTCAACGACTGGGTGTATGCGCCTCTGGCGTTCCGTTCGCTCGACGAGCCCTACACCGTTTACGGTCTGGTCGCGCAACAGATGGAACGCGATCCCGAAGGCCTTTGGGTACGCTTCACCCTCAACCCCAAGGCCCGCTTCGCCGACGGCACGCCGATCACCGCCGAGGACGTGCGCTACACCTTCAACCTGCTGATGACCAAGGGCAGCCTGAGCTATCGCCAGCAATACGCCGATGTGCAGGAGGTGCTGATCGAGAATCCGCAGCAGATTCGTTTCACCTTCAAGAACAACCTCAACCGCACCCTCGCGCTGGACCTGGCGACCCTGCGCGTGGTACCCGAGCATTGGTGGCAGACTCGCGATTTCGCCAACGGCGGCGGCTTCGAGCCACCGCTGGGCAGCGGCCCGTATCGGGTGAGCAAGGTCGACGCGGGGCGCAGCATCAGTTTCCAGCGCGACCCGGACTGGTGGGGCAAGGACCTGCCGGTCAGTCGCGGGATGTACAACTTCGACACGCTCACGGTGAATTTCTACGGCGACACCGACGTCGCCCGCCAGCTGTTGCAAGCCGGGGCGTTCGACTACAACCGCGAGTTTTCCTCGTCCGGTTATGTGGTGGGTTACGACAGCCCGGCGCTGCGTGACGGGCGCTTGCAACAGGCGATCCTCGCCCCGGAAAAACCGACGGCGGCCCAAGGCTTCGTGTTCAACCTGCAAAACCCGATTTTTCAGGATCGCCGCGTGCGTCAGGCGATCAGCCTGCTGTGGGATTTCGAGTGGACCAACAAGCAGATGATGCGCGGCTTCTATGTACGCCAGAACAGCTTCTGGCCGAAGAGTGAAATGGCCGCGACCGCCCTGCCTGACGCCGAGGAACTGAAGATCCTCGAACCGTTGCGCGGGCAGATTCCCGACGAGGTGTTCACCACGGTGTATCAGGCGCCGAAAACCGACGGCAGCGGCTACATTCGCGACAAGCAGTTGCAAGCCCTGAAGCTGCTCGCCGAGGCCGGCTGGACGCCGCACAACAATCGGCTGCTCAACGCCGCCGGTGAACCGCTGGAGTTCACCTTCCTCGACGGTCAGGGCGGTTTTGATCGCATGCTGTTGCCGTTCAAACGCACCCTCGCGCAGATCGGCATCACCCTCAATCTGCGCCGGATCGACTCGGCGCAATACGTCAATCGGCTCAATGCCCGCGACTACGACATGATCGTCACCAGTTTTCCGCGCAGTGGCGATCCGATCGTCTCCCCCGGCCGCGAGCTGTACAGCCTGTACGCCTCGCAAAGTGCCACGCAAGTCGGCAGTTCGAACTCGATGGTGTTGGCCAACCCGGCGGTCGATCAACTGATCGACGGGCTGGTCAAGGCCGACACCCGCGACGCCATGGTGCATTACGCCCGCGCCCTCGACCGGGTGCTGCAATGGGGTTACTACATGATTCCCAACTACTACTCCAAAGGCACGCCGACGGTGTATCAGAACCGCTTCGGCATGCCGCCGGTGCAACCGGCGTACGACGAAGGCCTCAACACCTGGTGGGAGGTCTCGGCCAAGCCGTTGACCACGCAACAGATGCACACCCAGCTCGCGGGGGGCCAGTGACATGCTGCGCTATCTGAGTCGACGCCTGCTGCTGATCATCCCCACGCTGCTGTGCATTCTGGTGGTCAATTTCCTGATCGTGCAGGCCGCGCCGGGCGGCCCGGTGGAGCAAGCAATTGCGCGTTTGCAAGGTTTCGGCGGACACAGCATGGGCGGCGGTGGCGAAGTCGCCGCGGTTGGCGGTGCCGGGCGCAGCAGCCGCGGCCTCGATCCGGCGCTGATCGAGGAAATCAAACACCACTACGGTTTCGACAAACCGATGCACGAACGCCTGTGGCTGATGCTGAAAAACTACGCACAGCTGGATCTGGGCAGCAGTTTCTTTCGCGGCGCCAAGGTCACCGATCTGATCGTGCAGAAGCTGCCGGTGTCGTTGTCGCTCGGCCTGTGGGCAACGCTGATCACCTACCTGATTTCAATCCCGCTGGGCATCCGCAAAGCGATCAGCAACGGCAGCGCGTTCGATGTCTGGAGCAGCACGGCGATCATCATCGGCTACGCGATGCCGGCGTTTCTGTTTGCGATGCTGCTGATCGTGGTGTTCGCCGGCGGCAGCTACGTCAACTGGTTCCCGGTGCAGGGGCTGGTGTCGGATAACTTCGACAGCCTCAGCACCTTGGGCAAGGTCGGCGACTACCTCTGGCATCTGGTGTTGCCGGTCACGGCACTGGTGATCGGCGGTTTCGCCACCCTGACCATCCTCACCAAAAACAGCTTCCTCAACGAGATCAGCCGCCAATACGTGATCACCGCGCGGGCCAAGGGTTTGACCGAGCGCCGCGTGCTCTACGGCCACGTGTTTCGCAACGCGATGCTGCTGGTGGTGGCCGGGGTGCCCTCGGCGCTGATCGAGGTGTTTTTCGCCGGTTCCTTGCTGATCGAAACCATCTTCAACCTCGACGGCCTCGGGCGCATGAGTTACGAGGCGGCGGTGTCGCGCGACTACCCGGTGGTGTTCGGCGCGTTGTTCCTGTTCACCCTGTTCGGCCTGTTGATCAAGCTGATCGGCGACCTCAGCTACACCCTGCTCGACCCGCGCATCGACTTCTCGGCGAGGACTGCCTGATGTTCACACTTTCTCCTCTGGGTCAGCGCCGGGTCGCGCAGTTCAAGGCCAATCGCCGTGGGCGCTGGTCGTTGTGGCTGTTCCTCGGGCTGTGCCTGATCTGCCTCGGTGGCGAACTGATCGCCAACGACAAGCCGTTGCTGATCCGCTACCACGGCGCCTGGTACTTCCCGATTCTCAGCGATTATTTGGAAACCGATTTCGGCGGCGAGCTGCCGTTCCAGCCGGATTACGCCAGCGCTTACGTGCACTCGCTGATCGAGGATCAGGGCGGCTGGATGCTGTTTCCGCCGATCCCGTTCAGCTACGACACGGTCAATTACGACCTGACTGAACCGGCACCCAGCCCACCCTCTTCGAGCAATTGGCTGGGCACCGACGATCAGGCCCGGGACGTGTTGGCGCGGGTGATTTTCGGCACACGAATTTCGATTCTGTTTGCGCTGATCCTCACCGGCATCAGTGCGTTGGTCGGCATCGTTGCCGGGGCGTTGCAGGGTTATTACGGCGGCTGGGTCGATTTGCTCGGGCAGCGCGTGCTGGAGATCTGGTCGGGGCTGCCGGTGCTGTATCTGCTGATCATCTTGTCCGGGTTTGTCTCGCCAAGTTTCTGGTGGCTGCTGGGGATCATGGCGCTGTTTTCCTGGCTGGCATTGGTGGATGTGGTGCGCGCCGAGTTTCTGCGTGGACGCAATCTGGAATACGTCAAAGCCGCGCGGGCGCTGGGCCTCAACGATAGCGAACTGATGCTGCGGCACATCCTGCCCAACGCGATGACCTCCACCCTGACCTACTTGCCGTTCATTCTGACCGGCGCCATCGCCACCCTCACCGCGCTGGACTTCCTCGGTTTCGGCATGCCCGCCGGGACCGCCTCGCTGGGCGAACTGATTGGCCAGGCCAAGTGCAATCTGCAGGCGCCGTGGCTGGGGCTGACGGCGTTTTTTGCCTTGGCGCTGATTTTGTCTTTATTGGTATTCATCGGTGAGGCTTGCCGAGATGCGTTTGATCCACGATCTTGATCCAAGGAGCTGATATGCAAAACAATTTGATCGAGATCCGCGACCTGCGTGTTGCCTTTGGCGAACAGACGGTGGTGCACGGTTTGAACCTCGATATCCGCCGCGGCGAATGTCTGGCGCTGGTCGGTGAGTCCGGCTCGGGCAAGTCGGTCACGGCACATTCGATTTTGCGCCTGTTGCCGGGGAAAACCGTCAGCAACAGCGGTTCGATTGCTTACAACGGGGTGAACTTGCTGGACGCCAGCGAGCAGCAGATGCGCGGTTTGCGCGGCAACCGGATGGCGATGATTTTCCAGGAGCCGATGACCTCGCTCAATCCACTGCACACCGTGGAACGACAGGTCAGCGAAGTGCTGGAGATTCACAAGGGCCTCAAGGACCGCGCCGCCCGTGAGCGCACTTTGGAATTGCTCGAACTGGTGGGCATTCGCCAACCGCTGCAGCGCTTGAAAGCCTACCCGCATCAGCTCTCCGGCGGTCAGCGGCAACGGGTGATGATTGCGATGGCGCTGGCCAATGAGCCGGAACTGCTGATCGCCGATGAGCCGACCACAGCGCTGGACGTCACCGTGCAGCAGAAGATTCTCGAGCTGCTGATCGAGCTGCAACAGCGGCTCGGCATGTCGATGCTGCTGATCAGTCATGATCTCAATCTGGTGCGGCGCATCGCGCAACGGGTGTGCGTGATGCGCCACGGCGAAATCGTCGAACAGGCCGACTGCGAGACGCTGTTTCGCGCGCCGCAGCACCCTTACAGCCGCTTGCTGATCGAGGCTGAACCGAGCGGTGCGCCGGTGCCGAGTCCGTACCAGCACAACCTGCTGGAAGTCGATGATCTGAAGGTCTGGTTTGCCCTGCCCAAGGCCTTGTTCAGTCGTTCGCAGGCGTACATCAAAGCGGTGGACGGGGTCAGTTTCCGCTTGCAACGCGGCAAGACGCTGGGGATTGTCGGCGAGTCCGGTTCGGGCAAATCGACGCTGGGCCAGGCGATCCTGCGGCTGGTGGAATCCGAGGGCGATATCCGCTTCGGCAACAAGCAGTTGAGCCTGCTCAATCAACGCTTGATGCGGCCATTACGGCGGCAGATTCAGGTGGTGTTCCAGGACCCGTTCGGCAGCCTGAGCCCGCGCATGTCGGTGCAGCAGATCATTGCCGAAGGGTTGCTGACCCACGGCATCGGCACCGAGGCCGAGCGCGAAGCAGCGGTGATTCGCGTGCTGGAGGAAGTCGGCCTCGACCCCAAGAGTCGCCATCGCTATCCCCACGAATTCTCCGGCGGCCAACGCCAGCGCATCTCCATCGCCCGCGCACTGGTGCTGGAGCCGGCGCTGATCCTGCTCGACGAACCGACTTCGGCGCTGGATCGCACGGTGCAGAAACAAGTGGTGGACCTGTTGCGGCAATTGCAGATCAAGCATGGACTGACGTATCTGTTTATCAGCCATGACCTGGCGGTGGTGCATGCGCTGGCCCATGACTTGATGGTGATCAAGGATGGCAAGGTGGTTGAGCAAGGGTCGTCGCGGGAGATTTTTGCCGCACCGCAGCATCCCTATACCCAAGAACTGCTGAAAGCCTCCGGCCTCAAGCCCGCTGAAGCCCCCTGTGGGAGCGAGCTTGCTCGCGAAAGCGGTGGTTCAGATATAAATGAGTCGACTGACACTACGCATTCGCGAGCAAGCTCGCTCCCACAGTTTTGATTTGCAGAGATTGAAGAATATTTTTCAGGCACTGCATCCAAATGCCTCCGCCACGGGTAGTCCCTGTAACAGCCACTGTTGGCTGCCAGCGATCTACCCTTTCGGAGATAACACTGATGAACATCACTCAACTGATTGGCCTCACCGGTTTGCTCGCCCTGTCCTCGACAACCTTCGCCCAAAGCAACTATCCCGACGCAATCAAAGTCCCGGACGGTCACAAGATCGCCCTGGAAACCACTGGCGTCGGCGAGATCACTTACGAATGCCGCGACAAGCCCAACGCGGCCGGGCAGACCGAATGGACTTTCGTCGGCCCTAAAGCGGTGCTCAATGATCGCAGCGGCAAGCAGGTCGGCACCTACTTCGGCCCGCCCGCCACCTGGCAGGCCAAGGACGGTTCGAAAGTCACCGGCACGCAACTGGCAGTCGCCCCGTCGAGCCCGGGCAACCTGCCCTATCAACTGGTCAAGGCCAACCCCGCTGAAGGCAAAGGCGCGATGAGCGGCGTGAGTTATATCCAGCGTGTCGCGCTCAAGGGCGGCGTAGCGCCAGGCAGCGAATGCACGGCAGCGAACAAGGGCAAGCAGGAAGTGGTGAAGTATCAGGCGGACTACATTTTCTGGGCGGCGAACTGACTTTCCGATCCCGCACAAATCTTCCTTGTGGGAGGGGGCTTGCTCCCGAAGGCGGTGTGTCAGCCACCCTCTCGTTCACTGACACACTGCATTCGGGAGCAAGCCCCCTCCCACACAGGCATCCACAGGGACACCCGGGTTGTCTGGATGTTTGCGGAATGTGAGCTAGATTGCACCCCATGTCTTTGCCTGAACCGGTGTTTGATTACGAAGCCCGTCTCGCTGCCTGTGCCCGCGGCGAGCAGTCGGCCCTGCGCGATTTGTACGTGCAGGAAGGCCCGCGCCTGCTCGGCGTTGCCAAACGACTGGTACGTGACGCGGCGCTGGCCGAAGACATCGTGCATGAGGCGTTCATCAAGATCTGGAGCGGTGCGGCGCAGTTCGATCCGGCGCGCGGTTCAGCGCGCGGCTGGATGTTCAGCGTGACCCGGCATCTGGCGTTGAACCAGCTGCGTGATCAAAGCCGGGAGACGCCGTTCAACGAAGAACACGATGCCGTGCCTGACGAGGACGCCTTCGATGTGCAGGGCCATTCGGCGCGGATCCATCGTTGTCTGGAACAACTCGACCCGCAGCGGCGCAGCTGCATTCTCCACGCCTATGTCGACGGCTACAGTCATGCACAGATTTCCGCGCGCCTGGACACGCCGCTGGGCACGGTCAAAGCCTGGATCAAACGCAGCCTCAACGCTTTGCGGGAGTGCATGGGATGACCACTGAATCGGCGCAGGAACGTGATGAACTGGCCAGTGAATACGTGCTCGGCACCCTGTCGGCGCCGGAGCGTGAAGCGCTGCAACAGCGCTTGCCCCACGACCCCGAATTGCAAGCGGCGGTGGATGCCTGGGAGCGACGCTTGCTCGACCTGACCGAATTTGCCGGGACGCAGCAGCCTTCGCCGCACTTGTGGCCGCGCATCGAGCGCAGTGTCGAGCGGTTCGCGCAAAAAGCGCCGGCTGCGCCGTCAACCTCGTGGTGGAATCTGCTGCCGCTGTGGCGCGGCTTGAGTTCGGCCGGCTTGGTCGCCACATTGGTTTTGGGTTCGATCCTGCTGACCCAGACCCCGCCGAAACCGAATTATCTGGTGGTGCTGGTCGCCCCGCAGGACAAGGCGCCAGGCTGGGTGATTCAGGCCAGTAATCCACGGGAAATTCAGTTGATCCCGCTGGGCGTGGTCGAAGTGCCGGCGGACAAGGCGCTGGAGTTCTGGACCAAGGCTGACGGCTGGCAAGGGCCGGTGTCGCTGGGGCTGGTCAAACCGGGCGAGGCGCTGTCGGTGCCGCTGGACAAGCTGCCGCCGCTGCAACCGAATCAGCTGTTCGAGCTGACGCTGGAAGGCGCCAATGGCTCGCCGATCGGTAAACCGACCGGGCCGATTCAGGCGATTGGTCGCGCGGTCAAAGTGCTGTGACGGCGTCTCACCCGCCCCTCGCCATGCAGCGTTTGTAGCGCTCATCCACGCGTTTGGCGAACCATGCCGTGGTCAATTTGCGGGTGATTTTCGGGCTCTGCAGCACGATCCCCGGCAACACCGCGCGCGGCAAAGTCTTGCCTTCGGCCTTCTCGGCCAGTTCGAACACTCGTTGATAAAGCTTGGTGTCTTCAAACTCCAGAGTCTTGCCCTTCTCCAGTTGATCGCGAATGGTCGGGTTGCGCATGCCCAGCGACTTGCCGAGGGTGCGCACCGCCAGTTCAGTGCTACCGGGCATGATCGAGTCGTAGCGGATCACATCGCCATCCAGCGCCAGCGGGATGCCAGAGGCTCGGCTGACGGCGTTCTGGAACGCGGCATTGCGGCTGGCGTACCAACCAGCGTTGAAGTCGGCAAAGCGGTACAGCGGCTCGCGATAACTCACCGGATAGCCGAGCAAATGGGCGATGCCGAAGTACATGCCGCCACGGCGGGTGAACACTTCGTGGCGAATCGTGCCGTTGACCGGGTACGGATAATCCTTGGCGTGCTGCTCGGCGAATTCGACGCTGACCTGCATCGGCCCGGCGGTGTGTACCGGGTTGAAGCCGCCGAACAAGGTGCGGCCCATCGGCACCATGCCGATGAAGTCGTCGAAGATTGCGCTCAGCTCTTTCTCGCTGCGTGCCGCGTTGAGGCGTTCGCTATAGGTTTTGCCGGTGGGCGAACGCACGGCCAGTGCGGCACTGACCAGCATTCCGGGGATGTGTGCCTTGCCGGCACGGCGGTCGATTTCGTCGCGGGCGATCTTGCCCAGGCCCGGCACAGTCGGATCGACCTGAAAAGTCGACTCCTGCTCGGCCACGGCCAGCACCGAGCACAGATTTTGCGTGGTCGGGCTGATGTGCTGCGCAGCGAACGCGGCGTAGATGTCGGTGGCCCAGCCCTGGCGGTCGGGCACTTTTGCCGGCATCAGCCGCACGATTTCGGCCTTCACTTCGGCGGGCGCACGCGGCGCCGGCGCCTGGCTGCGCTGGCCGGCGCAACCGGCGAGCACCAGCAGCGCGGCAAGGGTGATCAGTAATCGAGGGGTGTGCATGGCGCTCCTTGGCGTGCATTGAGGCGGGTTCACCATACGATCAAAAGTGTGACGCAGGCTAGGACTGTGACCTTTGTGGTGAGGGGATTTATCCCCTCACCACAGGTTTCCATTCGGATCTGGAATTGCAGCAAGATAAACCGTTTGCAAAACGTTACTGCGAACTCCTATCATTTGCGCCTGGAGTCGTATTTGCGCAAGGAGTTCCCCGCGCCGTTCAAATTTTCTCATCGGCGGCGCGCCGCCAGGTACGAAACATGTCCACTCCAGCTCGACCCGGTGTTCCTTTTCGCCCAACGCTTCTCGCTTTGCTGTGCTCCCTGACGGTCACTGCCTACGCTGCCGATGAAGATGCCAAGGCGTTGGTGCTCGATAACGTCAACATCAATGCCCAGGCACCGACGCCCAGCGCCCTGCCCCCGGTTTATTCCGGTGGTCAGGTCGCCCGTGGCGGTCAGCTCGGCGTGCTGGGCAATCAGGACATGATGGATGTGCCGTTCAGTGCCACGTCCTACACCGAACAGCTGATTCAAGACCAGCAGGCCGAAGACGTCGCCGACGTGCTGCTCAACGATTCTTCGGTACGTCAGGCCTCGGGTTTCTCCAACCAGGCGCAGGTGTTCATGATCCGCGGCCTGCCGCTGAACGGTGATGACATTTCCTATAACGGCCTGTACGGCGTGCTGCCGCGGCAGATCATTTCCACCGACGCCCTGGAGCGCGTGGAAGTGTTCAAAGGCCCGAACGCCTTCATCAACGGCGTGACCCCGACCGGCTCCGGCATCGGCGGTGGCGTCAATCTGCAACCCAAGCGCGCCGGCGACGAGCCGCTGCGCCGCTACACCACCGACATCAACAGCGAAGGCCGCATCGGTCAGCACTTCGACATCGGCCAGCGTTTCGGCGAAGACAATCGCTTCGGCGCGCGGATCAACCTGTCCCAGCGCGAAGGTGACACCGGCATCGACCACGAAAACCAGCGCTCGAAACTGTTCAGCATCGGCCTTGATTATCGCGGTGACGCGCTGCGTATTTCCGGCGACTTCGCCTATCAGAAGGAACGCGTCAACGGTGGCCGCAACTCGGTCAACCTCGGCACCGCCACGCACATTCCGGACGCACCGTCGGCCGACACCAATTACGCGCCGAAGTGGGGTTACACCGACATCGAAGACACCTTCGGCATGCTCCGCGCCGAGTACGACCTGAACGACAACTGGACCGCATACGTCGCCGGCGGCGCCAAGCACACCCGCGAAGTCGGGCGCTACAATTCGACCACGCTGGTGGGCAACAACGGCGCCTCGTTCACCACCGGCTCGTTCATTCCTCACGATGAAGACAACACCAGCCTGATGGCCGGCCTGAACGGCAAGTTCAACACCGGTGCTGTCAGCCACAAGCTCAACTTCGGCCTCAGCGGTCTGTGGGCCGAGCAGCGCAGCGCCTATGATTTCGACCTGACCAAATACGCCAACAACATCTACCACCCGGTGGAAACGCCGTCGCCGGTCGGCAACTTTTCCGGCGGCGACGTCAGCGATCCGGGCATTGTCGGCAAGACCTTCAACCGCAGCCTTGCGCTCTCCGACACCCTCGGTTTCTTCGATGATCGCCTGTTGATCACCGCCGGCCTGCGTCGCCAGCAACTGGTGGTGCAGGGCTACAACTACGCCAGTTACGGCAGCGGCAGCCGCAAGTCGAGCTACGACGAATCGATCACCACGCCGGTCTACGGCATCGTGTTCAAGCCGTGGGAGCACGTGTCGTTCTACGCCAACCACATCGAAGGCCTGGCGCAGGGTCCGACCTCGCCGGCCAGCACCGGTGGCTTCCAGGTAACCAACGGCAACGAAGTCTACGCGCCGGCACGCTCCAAGCAGACCGAGGCCGGAGTCAAAGTCGACATGGGCACTTACGGTGCGAGCCTGGGCGTGTATCGCATCGAGCAGCCAAGCGATGGTTACTGTGAAATCAACAGTGCCACCACTTGCACCTACGTGCGTGAAGGCGAGCAGATCAACAAAGGCGTGGAAATGAACGTCTTCGGCGAGCCGATCAGCGGCCTGCGCCTGCTCAGCGGCGTGACCGTGATGCACACCGAACTGAAGAACACCCAGAACGGCGCCAACGACGGTAACCGTGCCATTGGCGTGCCGAGCTTCCAGTTCAACGCCGGCGCCGATTGGGATGTACCGGGCCTGCAAGGCGTGGCGCTGAATGCGCGGATGCTGCGCACCGGCGGCCAGTATGCCGACGCAGCCAACAACCTCAGTCTGCCGACCTGGAACCGCTTCGACGCGGGTGCGCGTTACGCGTTCAAGATCTCGCAGAAAGACGTGACGTTGCGTCTGGGCGTCGAAAACCTGGCCAACAAGAAATACTGGGAATCGGCGCAGGGCGGCTATCTGACCCAGGGTGAGCCGCGCGTGGCGAAGTTGTCGGGCACCATCGATTTCTAAACGTCATCCCTTCGTAACAAGGGCCCCGCAGCTTTGCCGTTGCGGGGCCTTTTTTTGCGCCGGGTCATAAGCCCCCTTCGCGAGCAAGCCCGCTCCCACCTTGGAATGCGTTCGACTGTGGGAGCGGGCTTGCTCGCGAAGAGGCCGGCACTGGCTACCCTTTCCATCTGATCCATACTTGCTGCACAGCCAACGGAGGACAGGCCCATGAACCGCAGCGACGTTCTGATCATCGGCGCCGGCCCCACCGGTCTGGTGCTGGCCCTGTGGCTGAGCAAACTCGGTGTGCGCGTGCGCATCATCGACAAGGCCTCCGCCCCCGGCAGCACCTCAAGAGCGCTGGCGGTGCAGGCGCGCACGCTGGAGTTGTACCGGCAACTGGACCTGGCCGACACCGTGGTGCGCAACGGCCATCGGGTGGCGGCAGCGAATTTCTGGGTCAACGGCAAACCAGTCGCGCAATTGCCGCTGAACCGCATCGGCGAAGGCCTGACGCCGTACGCATTCGTCGAAATCTTCCCGCAGGATCAACACGAACGGCTGCTGATCGAGCGTCTCGAAGACTACGGCGTCACCGTCGAACGCGACACCACGCTGGAAAGTTTCGAAGAGACCGGCGACGGCCTCACCGCGCACTTGCGCCTGCCCGATGGCGAACAGGAAATCTGCCAGGCCTGCTATCTGGCGGGATGTGATGGCGCCCGCTCAGTGGTGCGCAAAACCCTCGACACCGGTTTTCCCGGCGGCACCTATCAGCAGATTTTCTACGTCGCCGACGTCAAGGCCAGCGGCCCGGCGATGAACGGTGAGCTGCACCTGGATCTGGATGAAGCGGACTTCCTCGCCGTGTTTCCATTGGCCGGCGAAGGCCGTGCCCGCTTGATCGGCACGGTGCGTGACGAGCGCGCGGATCGCGCCGAAAGCCTGGAATTCTCCGATGTCAGCAGCCGCGCCATCGAACACCTGAAAGTGCACATCGAAGATGTGAACTGGTTCTCGACCTACCGTGTGCATCACCGCGTGGCCGAGCACTTTCGCAGCGGTCGGGCGTTTCTCCTCGGCGACGCCGCTCATGTGCATAGCCCGGCGGGCGGTCAGGGCATGAACACCGGCATCGGCGATGCGATCAACCTGGCATGGAAACTCGCCGCCGTGCTCAACGGCAGCGCCACGGCGAAGCTGCTCGACACGTACGAAACCGAACGCATCGCCTTCGCCCGGCGGCTGGTATCGACCACCGACAAGGTCTTCAGTTTCGTCACCGCCGAGGGGCGCATCGCCGATCTGCTGCGCACGCGCCTGGCACCGTTTCTGATCCCGAAAATGGCCTCATTCGAGACCAGCCGCGAGTTCCTCTTTCGCACCGTCTCGCAAGTCACCCTCAACTACCGCGGCATGCCGCTGAGTCAGGGCACGGCCGGCCACGTCCACGGCGGTGACCGCTTGCCGTGGGCGCATGATGGTGAGGGGGATAATTACGAACCGCTGCGGCAGCCGTGCTGGCAGGTGCATGTGTACGGTGACACCAGCGACGAGATGATCGCCTGGTGCAATGAACACAACCTGCCGCTGCACGTGTTCGACTGGCGGCCGGCGTTTGATACGGCGGGGTTGGCACGTAACGGGTTTTATCTGCTACGCCCGGATACCTATGTGGCGATTGCCGATAACAGTGCGGATCCGAAGGTGATCGAGCGGTACTTTCGGGATCACGGGATCCGCCCCTACTTCCACTGCCCCTGACCCTGACCCTACACAGTCCCAATGTGGGAGCGGGCTTGCTCGCGAAGGCGTCGTGTCAGTCAACCTATTCATTGCTGATACACCGCATTCGCGAGCAAGCCCGCTCCCACAGGGGGTTCTGCGGTATTCATCAGATCCCGGCCAATGCCAGATCCATCGCAAAGTAAGTGAAGATCAGATCCGCACCCGCGCGCTTGATCGCGCCCAGGCTTTCACGCACCACACGGCCCTCGTCGATCGCACCGGCCTGCGCGCCGAACTTGATCATCGCGTACTCGCCGCTGACCTGATACGCCGACAGTGGCAGGTTCGAGGCTTCACGAATGTCGCGGATGATGTCGAGGTACGCACCGGCCGGTTTGACCATCAGCGCGTCGGCGCCTTCCTGCTCGTCGAGCAGCGATTCACGCAGGGCTTCGCGGCGGTTCATCGGGTTCATCTGATAGCTTTTGCGGTCGCCCTTCAGCGCACTGCCACCGGCCTCGCGGAACGGGCCGTACAGCGCCGAGGCGAATTTGGTCGAATAAGCCATGATCGGAATCTGGGTGAAACCTGCGTCATCCAGCGCGCGGCGAATCGCCCGCACCTGACCGTCCATCGCCGCCGACGGGGCAATCACGTCAGCGCCGGCACGCGCCGCGGCCACCGCCTGTTTGCCAAGGTTGATCAGGGTCTGGTCGTTGTCGACCTCGTGGTTGTGCATCACACCGCAGTGGCCGTGATCGGTGTATTCGCAGAAGCAGGTGTCGGACATCACGATCATTTCCGGCACCGCGTCCTTGGCAATCCGCGACATGCGCGAAACCAGGCCGTTTTCGCGCCAGGTGTCGCTGCCGTTGGCGTCCAGATGATGGGATACGCCAAAGGTCATCACCGACTTGATGCCGGCACGGGCATAGCGCTCGATTTCGCTGGCCAGCTTGCGCTCGGGAATGCGCATCACCCCCGGCATGCTCTTGATCGGCACGAAGTCATCGATCTCTTCTTCGACGAAAATCGGCAGCACCAGATCATTCAGGCTGAACTCGGTTTCCTGGAACAGACTGCGCAGGCTCGCATTGCGGCGCAGACGGCGGGGACGTGCTTCGGGGAACTGGCTGGACATGGATCTTCCTGAAAACGGCAGATGAGACGAAAGTCGTAGGGGGCGAAGCTTATGCCTTCGGTGGGCACAGGTACAAACCTAGATCAATCAAGAGTGCATTACCGGGGGTGCAATAATCTGCGGGCGTCATCACTATTCCTGTGGGAGCGGGCTTGCTCGCGAAGGAGGTGTATCAGAAAAAGACGTGTTGACTGACACGACGCCTTCGCGAGCAAGCCCGCTCCCACAGGGTTATGTGTGGCCTCAGGAAGGAATGGTCAACCCGCGCACCACAGCCGGCCGCGCCAGAAAGCGCTCCAGCACTTGGGTCACGTTCGGGAAATTACTGATCCCGACCAGATCCCCTGCCTCATAGAACCCGATCAGGTTACGCACCCACGGGAACGTGGCAATGTCGGCGATGGTGTAACGCTCGCCCATGATCCACTCGCGACCTTCCAGGCGTTTGTCGAGCACGTTGAGCAGGCGTCTGCTCTCCTCGACATAGCGGTCACGCGGACGCTTGTCCTCGTAGTCCTTGCCGGCGAATTTGTTGAAGAAACCGAGCTGGCCGAACATCGGGCCGATACCGCCCATCTGGAACATCAGCCACTGAATCGTCTCGTAGCGCAGCGCGCCTTCCTGCGCCAGCAACTGACCGCTCTTGTCGGCGAGGTAGATCAGGATCGCGCCGGACTCGAACAGCGGCAGCGGCTGGTCTTGCGGGCCGTGGGGATCGAGGATCGCCGGGATCTTGTTGTTGGGATTCAGCGACAGGAACTTGGGAGACAGCTGATCCTGCGTGTCGAAGCCCACACGATGCGGCTCGTAGGGCAGGCCGATCTCTTCGAGCATGATCGAGACCTTGACGCCGTTGGGGGTCGGCAGGGAATAGAGCTGAATCCAGTCAGGGTACTGCGCGGGCCATTTGTGGGTGATGGGGAACGCGGACAGATCGGTCATGGGAAGCATCCAGTCACATGGAAAGCAATGATCATAATGTAGGAGCTGCCGCAGGCTGCGATCTTTTGATCTGGCTTTAAAAACCAAGATCAAAAGATCGCAGCCTGCGGCAGCTCCTACACGAACCGTAATATCCTGCGGGTAAGGTGCCTGAACCAAACCGGCCTCAGAGGACTCTGAGCTATGCCTTTCGCACAGGAAGCGCAACACACGACATGGACAACATCCGGTGCTGGGAGCCCGCGGTGTAAGGGTTGGTCAACCCCAACCGAATCTGCTGAAGAATCCTTTATTCGATGACGAACCTCATGAGTTTCGCCAAACGCTTCAAACATCGCGCCTACGTGGCCCTGCCCTCCCTGCTGGCGGTCAGTGCGCTGACCTTGTCGCTCGAATCGAGCCAGATTCGCGCGCAACCGGTGGACGGCACCCAGACCCTGATTTTCCTGCGCCACGCGGAAAAGCCCGCCGGCGGTCTCGGTCAGCTCAACTGCCAGGGTCTGAACCGGGCGATCGAACTGTCGACCCTGCTGCCGGAAAAATTCGGCAAGGCCGATTACGTGTTCGCCGCCAACCCGACACGCAATGTCGAGGAAGGCGAACAAGACAACTCCTACAGCTACATCCGCCCGTTGATGACCATCAGTCCCGCGGCGATCAAGCTCGGCCTGCCGGTGAACATCGAGTTCTCCGCCAACGACACCAGCGACCTGGCGCGCGAGTTGACCGAAGACAAATATCACAACGCAACGATCTACACCGCGTGGTCGCACGGCTATCTGCCGGAGCTGATCAACAAGGTTGCCGGCAAGGCCGTCGGCGAAAAGCAGACCATCACCGATGACTGGGCGGCTGGCGATTTCGATTCGCTGTACGTGCTGACCCTGACCTGGCACAACGGCAAGGCCAGTCTGCAGAGCCACAGCTACAAGCAGGGGCTGGATAACGGCAAGGTGACTTGTCCGACTTGATTCTTGCGGTGCCTGTGCCGGCCCTTTCGCGAGCAAGCCCGCTCCCACACTGGATCTTCACTGGGCAGAAATTTTGTGCCTGACGCAGATCCCCTGTGGGAGCGGGCTTGCTCGCGAAGAGGCCCGCAAGAACACCCTCAAACCTGCTGATTCACCCGCTCGCGCAAATACTCCAACACCGCCCCGCGCTCGCCGGCAAACTCGATCCGGCCGCCCTTCTTCTCACGCTGGAACGCATACATCGGGTCGTAATACTCGCGCAGCAACCCTTCGATCCAGCCGCGATGCAAATCCACCGCCCCGCTACGCTCCTGCTCCGCCAGCGCATCCTCCATCAACAGCAACATCCGCCGATGCCGCTCGCCACCAAGGCGCTTCTGCACGTTGTTCAGACTGTCCAGCAAGCGCTCCGCGAACAAAGTGAAACTGTCCTCGCCATGCACCGCCGCAAACTCGGCTGACAGCTCCACCACGTAATCGCGCAGAATCCGCTCGACCCGGTCTTCGAAACAGTCTTCCAGCCAGACCATCGGGTACTGCTGCATGCCCTGATACAGCGGCAACGGCAGCGCACAACTGCCGACTACCCGACTCTCGTCTTCCAGCACAAACTGCTCGATACCGGCATCGCGCTTCTTGAGGATGTCGATGGCCAGACGGTTTTCAAAATCGATGTTCGACGGTTGGCCGGTGGCGCGTTTGCCGAAACTGGAGCCGCGATGGTTGGCGTGACCTTCCAGATCCAGCCCGTTGCGCAACTGCACCAGCACCTCGGTCTTGCCGGTGCCGGTCATGCCACCCAACAACACGAAATCACACTGGCCGATCGCTTGCTCAAGCGTGTCGATGAGAAAATTGCGCAGCGCCTTGTAGCCGCCGCCAACCCGCGGATAGTCGATACCGGCCTCGTCACGCAGCCACTGTTGAGTGATCTGCGACCGCAGGCCGCCACGAAAACAATAGAGATAACCCTCAGGATGGGCCCGGGCGAAATCGGCCCAGGCCTGAATGCGCTCGGCCTTCACTGCGCCGGACACCAGCTGATGGCCCAGTTCGATGGCGGCCTGCTGACCGTGCAGCTTGTAGCAGGTGCCGACCTTCTGCCGTTCGATGTCGTTCATCAGCGGCAGGTTGACCACGCCGGGAAACGCGCCTTTGTGAAACTCGACCGGCGCACGGGCATCCATCATCGGCCGGTCGTTGAGGAAAATGTCGCGGTAATCGGTGCAGTCGAGTGTCATCAATTCACCTCGACTGCGTGGGTCTGTCGCTCGACCAGTTCGCCGATCGGCGCCAGGTCCAGGCCCAGTTCGGCAGCCACGGCGAGGAATTCGGCGTTGCCTTCGGGAGTCACTGCAATCAGCAGACCGCCGCTGGTCTGCGGGTCGCACAGCACGCGCTTGTGCAGCTCCTGCAGACGGCCAAGCTTGCTCGAATAACTGTCGAAGTTGCGCAGGGTGCCACCCGGCACGCAGCCCTGTTCGAGATAGTATTCGACGCTGTCCAGACGCGGCACGTGGTTGTAGCCGATGCGTGCGGTCAGGTGGCTGCCATCGGCCATTTCCACCAGATGCCCGAGCAGACCGAAACCGGTGACATCAGTCATCGCGGCGACCCCGGCGAGTTTGCCGAAACGGCTGCCGGGCTTGTTCAGGGTGCACATCCAGTCGCGGGCCACACCAATGTCGCCGGGGCGCAATTTGCCCTTTTTCTCGGCGGTGGTCAGGATGCCGATGCCCAGCGGTTTGGTCAGGTACAGCAGGCAACCGGCGCTGGCGGTGTCGTTGCGCTTCATGTGGCGCTTTTCCACCAGACCGGTCACGGCCAGACCGAAAATCGGCTCCGGCGCATCAATCGAATGCCCACCGGCCAGCGGAATGCCGGCGGCGTCACACACCGCGCGCCCGCCACGAATCACTTCCCGGGCCACTTCCGGCGCCAGCACATTCACCGGCCAGCCGAGGATCGCAATCGCCATCAACGGATCGCCGCCCATCGCATAGATGTCGCTGATCGCGTTGGTCGCGGCGATACGGCCGAAATCGAACGGGTCGTCGACAATCGGCATGAAGAAGTCAGTGGTCGACACCACACCGCGCTCGGCATCGATCTCGTACACCGCCGCATCATCACGCGAGGCATTGCCGACCCACAGTTTCGGGTCAAGGTTCTGCGCACCGCTGCCGGCCAGAATCACTTCCAGCACCTGCGGGGAAATCTTGCAGCCACAACCGGCACCGTGGCTGTATTGGGTCAGACGAATCGGCTCGCTCATGGGAGAGTCTCTGGCAGTTGATGGGGCGGATTCTAGCAGAGCGCGGGCCGGCTGATTTTTGCGCTGACTGTCCGGCCCCCTTCGCGAGCAAGCCCGCTCCCACACTTGATCGCTGCCATCCGCAAATCCTGCTTTCACTGAAGATCCTCTGTGGGAGCGGGCTTGCTCGCGAAAGCTATCGACGGGTCACCACGATTTCACGACCGAACATTCTGTCCGGACCAAAAAAAACCGCCCTTTCGGGCGGCTAAAGTACTTCGACCATGATTCAGAAGCTTTGACTGAAGCTGATGTTGAACGCGCTGTCGTTGTTGTCGCTCGACACCTGGCCCGAGTAGCCGATGCCCAGCTTGCCGGTCGGGGTGACCTGGAAGTCGATGCCGGCTTCGAGCAATGCGCTGTCCTTGGCAATCGGCACGCCCTGGGTGCTGAACGAGGCGCCGCCGTCGATGAAGGTCAGGTCGGCGTCAGGTTTGGTGTCGCCGTAGGCATGTCGCCAGCCGATGGCCGCACGTGGCGTCAGTTGGCTGCCGTTGGCCAGGGTCACCAACTTGCCGACGCGTACCCCGAGGGTCGAGTAGGTGATGTCCTGATCGGCGTCGGCCTTCAGGCGCCCCACTCCACCTTTTTCCTTGCCGGTGTCGCTGTCGTAGTTGACGTAGGCCAGCCCTGCGAACGGTTCGATGGCAACGCCTGCCGCGTTGATCGCGTAACCCACTTCACCGAACACCTGCGCACTGCGTGCGTCGTAATCGGCCTTCAGGCGATCGTTGTAAGTACCGACGCTGACATCGCGTTTGGTTTCGATGCTGTGCCAGCTGTAAGCCGCGCCGAGGCGCACCGCCAGTGCATCGAATTGCGAGTTCAGATAACCGGCCAAGTGGTAGCTGTCGACCTTGGCATCCGAGTTGCGATCGTGCGCATTGAGGTTGCTGCGGGTGTAGCCGGCCGCCATCCCGGCACGCCAGGTGTCATCCAGGGCCTTGTCGGTGCCGAGCATGAAACCGCCGAGGTTGCGATCGACTTTCGCCGTGTTGCTGTCGCCGCCCATGTCGCCCCAGGCACCGATAGCCCGGATCCAACCGACCATTTCACCGTGGCAGCCGTTGCTGCTCAGTTGTGTGTCGCTCGGTGCCAGGGTTTTGCGTGGATCATCCGCGGCGCTGCAAGACGGCTGGCGCATGCGGTCATTGACCGCCTCGCGGATGAAGCGCGAATCCTCCAGCATGGCGCTGGCGGTGCTGGCGTGGATTTCACCCGACAGGCTGTCGAACGCATTGCGCGCACCGGCCACGCTGAGGTTGACGATCTGGTTCTGCAACGCCGCGCCGGCCGCTCCGTTATTGGACAGTGCCGTGGCGGTGCCGCGCTGGTTGCCCGTGGCAGCGACATCGGCGAACGAGTTGCCGTTGCGGCTCACGGCCAGGGTGACCGAGTCGGCACCGTAGACCAGCGAGCTGTCGAGGAACGCGTACTGCGGCAGATCGGCGGCACTGAAGGTGCCGGTCACTCCACCGCCCGCAGTGATCAGCGAGTAAGTGGTGTTGCCGGTGAACGGCGCCAGGCTGTTGACCACCAGCCCACCGCCCAATGCCGCCGTACCACCCACCGCGAGCGGTGTGGCGGTTGGCGAGCTGACGGTCAGCGCCAGTACACCATCACTGCTGTTGGTCAGGTTGCCGGCCACGCTCAAGGTGCCGTCAGCGCCACCGGAAGCCACCACACCGTGGTTGACCACTGAGCCGACGCTGCCATTACCGCTCAGGCCTGCGCCGTTGGCGACCGTGACTTGTGCACCCAACGAAGCCCGGGCCGCACGGCTGCCGACTTGCAACACGCCTTGATCGACGGAAACCGTACCGCTGAACGGTTGGTTGCCGACCATCAACAGGCGACTCACGCCGCGTTTGAACAGCGCGCCGGTACCGCTGAGCACACCGTTGAACTGGCCATCGGTGTTTTGCTGGAACACCAATGTAGCGTTGTCAGTGATGTTGCCTTGCAGGCTGGTGGTGTTGCCGATCAGCGTACCGCCGCTGACGGTGGTACCCCCGCTGTAAGTGTTGGCGCCACTGAGCACCAATGTGCCGGAGTCAAGTTTCTCGATCCCCCCCGTGCCTACCAGCGGTACGGAAATTTCCGCACTGGCCCCGGCATTGACCCGCACCGGCGCCAGACTGCCGTCGGCACCGTTGACCGGCGTCAGCGTACCGCCAGCCCCCGGAACCAGACTGTAGCCGCTGGTGAGGAACTGCAGGCCAGTGAAGTTTTGATTGCCCTGCACGGTGACGGTACCGGCCTGGCCGCTGAACACGGCAAACTGACCATTTGAAGCCTGGGCCTGAGTACCGCTCGGATCGGTCCAGTTGGTGCCCGGTCCCCACACGCCGCTACCGCCACCAATGCTGCCGTCAGGATTGGTGGTGCCGCCGTTCCAGAACTGCACTTCGCCCGGTGTGCCCTGCACCAGCAGGTTGACCTGATTGGCGATGGCGGTTTGCAGCGTCAGGTTGGCCGCCGATACCGGCAGGCTGCCGTAAACCAGACCGTTGTCGGTCAGGCTGCCGCCGTAGCGGAACAGTTGATAGACCCCGGTACCAAAGCCGCCGGCGTTGCTGATATTCAGCGTGCCGTCGAGGGTCAGGTTGCCGGCGACGTTGACCACGGTGGTTGAGCTGGTGGCCGAGCCGAGACTGAAGTCCAGGTTGGTGCCCGAGGACAACGCCAGCGAACCGACCGACAACGGTGTGGCACTGCCGCCACCGCTCAGCGTCGCACCGTTGGCCAGTTGCACGTTGCCGCCCAGTTGCCCGCTGCCGCCGACTTTCGCGCCGCTGGCAACGCTGACGTTGGCACTGTTGAGCACGCCGTTGACGATCAGGTTGCCAGCCTGCACCGAGGTGTTGCCGGTGAAGGTGTTATTGCCGGTCAGGAGCAATTGGCCGGTGCCGGTTTTGTTCAGGGTGCCGGCGCCAGTGAGGTTGCCGGTATAGCTGCCGTCGGCGTTCTGCGCGAAGGTCAGCGCCGCGTTGTTGACGATCGCGCCTTGCAGGCTGCTGGTGTCGCCAGTGGTCGTGCCACCGGTCAGCGTGGTCCCGCCGCTGTAGGTATTGGCGCCACTCAGCACAAGATCACCGCTGCCGTTTTTCACCAGGCTGCCTGTGCCGGTGACGGCGCCAAGCAGTGTGGTGTTCTGGTTACCGGCCAGGGTCAGTTGCGAGCCCAGATTGATCGCGTTGGCCAGTTGCAGCGCCGAAGTGCTGTCGAGGCTGCCGTTGCCGGTCACGTTGAGTGCACCGCTACTGATTGCGCTGTTGTTGCCCAGCACCAGCGTGCCGCCTGCGAGTTGAGTGCCGCCGCTGTAGGTGTTACTGCCGTTGAGCGTCAGGCTCGACGCCCCGGTCTTGATCAGACTGCCGCTGCCGCTGACTACACCGCCGAGGGTCAAGGCGTTGCTGCCGGCTACGGTCAGGCCACCGTTGAGTACCACGTTGTTGGCCAAGCTGACCGCGGCGTTGCTGTCCAGTGCGGTACCGTCCGCAGCGGTCAACACGCCGCTGCCGAGCGCGGCATTGTTGCCGACCACGATCTTGCCGCCATTGAGCGCGGTGCCACCGGTGTAGCCGTTGGCAGCGTTGAGCACCAGCGTACCGGTGTCGTATTTGCCGAGGGTGCCGCTGCCGTTGAGCGCGACGCCGACGGTCGCGGTGGCGTTCGGATCGACGCGTACCGAGGCATTGCCCAGCGAACCGTTGACCAGGTTCAGCGAACCCGCCGTGCCGTTCTGCAGGCTGTAGCCGTCGGTGACGAACTGCATGCCGGTGATGGTTTGCGCACCGTTGACGGTCACAGTGCCCGCCGTTCCCTGGAACACCGCGAAGTTGTTGGTCCAGGCCTGATTGGTGATGCCGTTGACGTCGGTCCAGTTGGTGGTACCGGTGCCCCAGGTGCCGCTGCCGCCATCGACCGAGCCGTTGGCGATCAGTTGATTGCCGTCCCAGAACTGCACGGTGACGCCCGGTGCACTCACCAGCAGATTGATCTGGTTGGCCAGCGCCGTTTGCAGGGTCAGATCGCCGGGGGTGACGCTGCCCGGCACCGTGCCGATCAGCATGCCGTTGTCAGTGAGGCCGCCGGTGTAGTTGATCAGGCGATACACGCCGCTGCCGAAGCCGCCGATATCGCTGACATTCAAGGTGCCGTCGAGGGTCAGGTTGCCGCCGACATTCACCAGCGCATTACCGCCACCGGAGACCGGTGCACCCAGGCCGACATCGAAGTTGGCGTTGCCGTTGAACACCAGCGAATCCACCGACAGCGTGCTGCCGGTGACAGCTGCCAGATGCCCGCCATCGGCCACGGTTACGGCACCGGTCAAGGTGCCGCTGCCGCCGAGAGTGCCGCCGCTGTTGACCAGCACGTTGCCGCTGGCCAGCGAACCGTTGACCTGCAGGGTGCCGGCGTTGACGTTGGTATCGCCGGTCAGGTCGCTGATGCCGCTGAGGGTCAGGGTACCGCTACCGAGTTTGGTCAGCCCGCCATCACCGCTGAGGATGCCGGCGAAGGTGCTGCTGACGTTGTTGCCACCGAGGCTCAGGGTGCTGCCGGTGCCGATCAACGCGGTACCGCTGCCGGTCAGGCTGGCGAGGCTGCCCGAAGCGCCGAGATTCAGCGCCGCGCCGCCCGCGAGATTGACCGTGGCGTTGTTGCCCAGCGCCGAGTTGCTCAGGGTGGTCAGGCTGCCGGACAGCACATCGAAGGTGCCGCTGAAGGTGTTGTTGCCCGACAGCGTCACATCGGCCAGACCGTTTTTGGTCAGGGTGCCGGCCCCGGCGATCACACCGCCGAGGGTCAGGTTGTTGTTGCCGGTCAGACCGAGGTTGGCATTGAGGTTGATGTTGTTCGCCAGCACCAGCGGGGAGCTGCTGTCGAGACTCGAAGCGCCAGCCACTGTCAGCACACCGCTACCCAGTGCTGCGCCGGTGCCGAGGGTCAGCGTACCCGCATTCAGCGTAGTACCGCCGCTGTAGGTGTTGATGCCGTTGAGCGTCAGGTTCGACGTGCCGTTCTTGATCAGCCCGCCCGCGCCACTGACCACGCCAGCGAGCGTCAGGTTGTTGCTGCCGGTGTTGCTCAGGTTGGCGTTGAGCACCACGTTGTTGCCCAGGCTCAGCGCAGCGCTGCTGTCCAGCGCGGAGGTACCGGCCACGGTCAGGTTGCCCAGGCCGAGTGCCGAGTTGCTGCCAGCGGTCAGGGTGCCCGCCGTCAGCGTAGTGCCGCCGAGGAAGTTGTTGTTGCCGCTCAGGGTCAGGTTCGACGCGCCGTTCTTGGTCAGGCTACCCGCACCGTTGATGGTGCCAGCCAGGGTCAGATCGGCATTGCCGCCAATGCCGAGGTTGCCGGCAAGGTTCACCGCGTTGTTCACCGAGACTGCTGTGCTCGCATCCAGCGTGGTGCCGCCAGCCGCGTTCAGCGTGCCGGAACCCAGCGCCGAGTTCGACGCCAGAATCAGTGCGCCGGCATTCAACGCCACCGGCCCGAGGAAGGCGTTGTTGCCGCCTAGGGTCAGGCTCGCCGCGCCATTTTTGATCAGCCCGCCGGTACCACCGATCACCCCGTTGAGGGTCAGCGCATTGCTGCCGACCACGGTCAGGTTGCCGTTGAGCGTTGCCGCGTTCGCCAAAGTGACCGCTGTGTTGCTATCGAGTTGTGTGCCAGCGTTGGCGGTCAGCGTGCCGCTGCCCAGCGCGGTGTTGCTGCCGACGATGATCTTGCCGCCGTCCAGTTGCGTACCGCCGCTGTAGGTGTTGGCGCCGTTGAGCACCAGGGTACCGGCGTCGAGCTTATTGAGGATGCCACTGCCGTTGATGCTGGCGCCGATGGTCGCGGTCACACCCGGATCGACCCGCACCGCCGTGGTCCCACCACTGCCATTGACGACGGTCAGTTGTCCCGCCGCGCCGTTCACCAGGTTGTAGCCGTCGGTGAGGAACTGCATGCCAGTGAACAGCTGCGTGCCATTCACGGTCACAGTGCCGGCGGTGCCCTGGAACACCGCGAAGTCGCCGGCCCAAAGTTGGTTGACCAGGCCGTTGGCATCGGTCCAGTTGGTGCCGACCGCGTTCCACGTGCCGGTGCCGCCGTCGACCACGCCGTTGGCAATGGTCTGGCTGCCATCCCAGTACCGGATGTTACTGTTCGGGGCCGACACTTGAATGTTGATCTGATTGGCCACACTGGTCTGCACCAGCAGATCGCCGAGAGCGTAACCGACCGGCACGCTGGCGACGTCCAGCCCCAGATCCGTCAAGGCACCGGTGTAGTTGAACAGGCGATAGACACCGACACCGAAACCACCGGCATCAGTGACATTGAGATTGCCGTTGAGAGTCAGGTTGCCGCCGACGTTCATCAGTGACGTGGTCGACGGTGTCGCCAGCGCCACATCAACGTTGCTGCCCGCACCGAGGGTCAGATTACTCGCCGACAGGGTGTTGCCCGACGACAGCGCCAGATGGCCGCCGTTGTTGATGTTCACCGTGCCGATCGCCGAGCCGGTACCGGTCAAGGTGCCAGTATTGTTGACGTTGAGCTGTGTACTGTTCAGCGATCCTGTGAGGTTGAGGACACCGCCATTGACCGTGGTGTTGCCGGTAAGCCCGCTGATCCCGGTGAGGTTCAGGGTGCCGGTGCCGATTTTGGTCAGGCCACCGCTGCCGCTGAGATCACCGTCGAAGGTGCTGCTGGTGCTGACCCCGCCCACGGTCAAGGTGTTGCTGCCGGTGAGTTGCACACTGCCGCTGCCGGACAACCCGGCCAGGCTGGCATCGCTGCCCAGATTGAGACCGGCGCCGGCGCTGATGTTCACGCCGGAGGTATTGCCCAGTGCAGCGCTGTTCAGCGTGGTAACGCTGCCGGAGATGATATTCACGGCGCCGGTAAAGGTGTTGCTGCCGGCCAGCGTCAGGTCGGACAAACCGTTTTTGGTCAGGCTGCCGGCACCGTCGATGATGCCGTTGAGGGCCAGGTCGTTATTGCCGGCCACCGTCAACCCGGCGTTCAAGGTGATCGCATTGCCGATGCCGAACGAGGCGCTGTTATCCAGGGTCGCCGCGCCGCCGACGGTCAAGCCGCCGCTGCCCAGACCGTTGGCATTGCCGAGGGTCAGGGTACCGGCGTTGAGGGTGGTGCCGCCGCTGAAAGTGTTGTTGCCGTTGAGCGTCAGGTTGGCCGCGCCGTTCTTGATCAACTGACCGCTGCCGCTGGTGACACCGCTGAGGCTCAGGTTCTGCGTACCGCCGATGGTCAGCGCAGCAGTGAGGCCGATGCCGTTGGTGAGGTTGACCAGCGGCGAGTTGCTATCCAGCGTCGCCGCGCCAGCCACCGTCACGGCGCCACTACCGAGTGCCGAACTGTTGCCGACGGTCACGGTGCCGGCATTCAGAGTGGTGCCGCCGCCGTAACTGTTGGCCGCATTGAGAATCAGATTGGCCGTGCCGTTTTTCACCAGGCTGCCGGCGCCGCTGACCAGACCGGTCAGGGTCAGATCTGCCGTGCCGCCGATGTTCAAGGCACCGGCCAGCGCCACCGCGTTGTTCAGGCTGACCGCGGTGTTGGCGTCCAGCGTGGTGTTGGCCGCCGCGTTCAGCGTACCGGCGCCCAGCGCAGTGTTACTGCCGACAATCAACTTGCCGGTGTTCAATGCGGTGTTGCCAAAATAGGTGTTGGCGCCATTGAGGGTCAGGTCGGCGGCGCCGTTCTTGACCAGACCACCGATGCCGGCAACAACGCCGCCAAGGGTCAGCGCATTGCTCCCGCCCAAGGTCAGATTACCGCCGAGGTTGATATTGTTCGCCAGGGTCGCCGCCGTGCCGGCATCCAGCGTGGTGCCGTTCGACGCATTCAGCGCGCCAGTGCCCAGTGCGGTATTGGAGCCGACGATCAACGAACCGGCCGTCAGCGCGGTGGTGCCGGTGTAGGTGTTGTTGCCGTTGAGGGTCAGGCTCGACGCACCGGTCTTGATCAATCCGTTGACGCCGCTGATCACCCCGCCGAGGGTCAGCGCGTTGGCGCCGCCAGTGGTGAGGTTGGCATTGAGAGTGATCGCATTGTTCAGCGTTACCGCCGAGCTGCTGTTGAGTGTTCCTGCCCCGGCCACGGTCAGGGCGCCCGAGCCCAGCGCAGCGCCGTTGCCGACGGTCAGGCTGCCGGCATTGAGCGTGGTACCGCCGCTGTAGGTGTTACTGCCGTTGAGCGTGAGATTGGCGGTGCCGTTTTTCACCAGTTGGCTGGTACCGCTGATCACGCCGCCGAGGGTCAGCGCGTTGCTGCCGCCAATCCCCAGGCTGTTGTTGAGAATGACGTTGTTGTTCAGCGTTACCGCCGCATTGCTGTCGAGCGTCGCCACGCCGCCGACGGTGATGTCGCCGCTGCCGAGCGCCGCATTGGCGCCCGCCGTGAGGGTGCCGGCGTTCAACGCGATGGGACCGAGGAAGGTATTGGCGCCATTGAGAATCAGGTTGGCTGCGCCGTTTTTGGTCAGTCCGCCGCTGCCGCTGACAATACCGCCCAAGGTCAGGTTGGCGCTGCCGCCGATGTTCAGGTTGCCACCGAGACTGACCGCGTTGGTCAGCGCTACGGCAGTGCTGCTGTCGAGGGTGGTGCCTGCCGCCGTGGTCAATGCGCCAGTGCCTAGCGCGGTGTTGCTGCCGACAATCAGCGTACCGGCGTTGAGCGCGGTACCACCGGAGAAGGTGTTGTTGCCGCTGAGACTCAGGTTCGCGGTGCCGTTCTTGATCAGGTTGCCGGTGCCGCTGACGACGCCGCTCAGGCCCAGTGCCTGGGTGCCGCCGATGGTCACTCCTCCCGCCAGCGCGACGGCGTTGGCCAGGGTCACCGCGGTGGTCGCATCCAGCGTGGTGCCGGCCGCCGCGCTCAGCGCACCGGTCCCCAGCGCGGTGTTGCTGCCAACGAACAGGCTACCGGCGTTAAGCGCCGTACTGCCGCTGTTGGTGTTGTTACCGGTCAGGGTCAGGCTCGCGGTGCCAGACTTGGTGATGCCGCCAGTGCCGGACAACACGCCGCCCAGGGTCAGGGCGTTGCTGCCGAGCACGTTGAGCGCGCCGGTCATGCCGATGTTGTTGGCCAGCGTGACGTTGGCAGTGCTGTCGAGGCTGGTGCCGGCGGCGGTGTTCAGCGCGCCGCTGCCGAGTGAGTTGTTGTTGGTCACCAGCAAGCTGCCGGCGCTCAGGGTGGTGGTGCCGGTGTAACCGCTGTTGGCACCGCTGAGGGTCAGGCTGCCGCTGCCAGTCTTGGTCAAGCCGCTGCTGCCGGTGATCAGGCCACCGAGCGTCAGTGCGCCGGTGCCGCCGGCCGTCAATGTGCTGCCGAGGCTGATGGCGTTGCTCAGATTGATCGTGCCGGGTGCGCTCAAGGTTGTCGCGCCGGTGACGTTAAGGGTACCGGTGCTCAGCGCCAGATTGTTGCCCAACTGCACGGTGCCGCCGTTGAGCGTAGTGTTGCCCAGGTAGGTGTTGGCAGCACTGAGGCTCAGTTGTCCGGAACCGACCTTGGTCAGGCCGCCACTGCCGGAAATCACCCCACTCAGGGTCGTGGCGTTGGTGCCCTGCACGGTTACGCCACCGGCGCCGAGGGAGATCAGATTGCTGATGTTCAACCCGGCATTGCTGGCCTGCAGGATCCCGCCGTTGGAGGTGAGCACCCCGCTGCCGAACGTGGCGTTGTTGTTGAACTGGGCGACACCGCCATTGAGCGTGGTCGCACCGCTGACCAGTGGCCCCTGCAAGGTCCAGGTGCCGCTGTTGATGGTCAGGTTGTTGAAGTTGACGTAGGTGGCGCTCGACGCCGTGCCGACCCCGGTGGTGCCGCCGCCGACGCCAAGCGGGTTCTGCAGAATCAGACTGTTGGTGCCGCCAGCGCCGCCGTCGACAGTACCGGTCGGGGCGAAGGTCAGGTTGATGCCGATCAGCCCGCCGAGACCGACGCTGATCTGTACACCGTCACCGACCTGCACCGAAGAACCCGTCACCGCCGTAAAGGTGTTGGTGCTGGCCGCGCCCATCGACACGCCACCGGTGATCGCGCCGGCGTTGGTGAACGTGTTACCCGCCGCCGAGGTTTCGAAGGCGACGCGGCCAGTAATGGTGCCGGTGCTGCTGTTGGTCATGTTGACCTGCGAGCCGCCGTAGACGCCGACCACCGGAGTATCCGCCAGGGTGATGCCGCCGACCGAGAGACCGGTCGAGGTGATGGTGCCGTTGTTGGTGATGGTGGTTGTGCCAGCCGCGGCGTTGTTCACCGCAATCCCCAGACCATCGATGCTGGTCAGGTTGAGCCCGAGCAACATGCCAGTGCCTCGAATGATCCCGCTGGCGTTGTTGAGCACACTGACCGTACTGGTCGCACCGGTGCCAATGAACGCACCGCCGCTCAAGACCGACACAAGCCCGATAAAGGCAGGGTCAATGGTGCCGGAGTTGTTCAGAGTGATGTTGACGCCGGTCAGGTCCATCACATGGCCGCCGAGGGTCGCATTCATTGCCGCCCCCGAGTTGACATTGACCGTCAGACCGTTGGTGGCACTGGCGAAATTGTTGAGAAACAGCGGCAGCGTCGGCACCCCGGTACAGGTCACCGTGGAACCGGCCGTGGAGCAGGTGGCCAGTGCAGGTGCACTGACGCCGCCGAACAACAGTCCGGCGACGCTCAGGTGCACAGCAAGGGAAAGTGGGGAAAAACGCGAAACGAGGGCGACACCAAACCTTGCTTCCACGGGCTACTCCTTGTCGTGGCCAAATTCTTCCTTGAAGGCGTGGGAAACGTGCTTATTCCACACGCGAATCAAGACTGCGACGGTCATCACAAAACCGCGTCTTGGCTGACAAGCTAGTAGACGCCCCGCGATGGGGCACTGATTAAATGGTGTTAATACTTTAATACTAGGGCCGTCTAGAACGAGGGTTTCGGCCAGTAAACACTGGATTCGACGGCAGCTGACTGCCCCTGTGGGAGCGGGCTTGCTCGCGAAGGCGTCGTGTCAGACAGCGCTGTTTCAACTGACACACCGCTTTCGCGAGCAAGCCCGCTCCCACAAGGGGAAATGGGGACATCTGGAAAACTGGTACGCCTTGTGCAAACGTTTGCGACCTGCCTGTAACGGCTTTTTCGTAACAAAAACGTACAGACCCGCAGAAACCGGGCCTCGATCCGCAAAAAAGGACTTTGAATGCACGCCGCTTCCCTTCTCCGCGCCCCATTTGCGCGCACGTTCGCTGTTTCCCTGCTACTGACCGGCGTTACCGGAGTTCTCAGCCATACCGCACTGGCGCAACCGGTCCTGCCCGAAGAGTCCGCTCAGGGCGAGGCCCTCAGCCCGGAAGCTGCCCCGCCGAAAAAAGGAGCTTACCTGTCGGACTGGTACAACCAGGACCTGACGCTGATCGGCAGCAAGGACATCAGCTTCGGGCCGCAACCGGCCGACGATATCTATCTGGAATACGAGTACTTCGGGCGCAAGGGGCCGTTCGAGCTGTACGGCTACATAGACATTCCGAAGATCTTCAACATCGGCAACAGCCACGACAAAGGTGTGTGGGATCACGGCTCGCCAGTGTTCATGGAGCATGAGCCGCGCATCTCCATCGACTACCTCGCCGGCCGCAGCCTGGCCATCGGCCCGTTCAAGGAATGGTACGTGGCGTTCGACTGGATCTACGATCACGGCAGCCGCAAGGAGAACCGCGCCAACACGCTGTACAGCGGCTTCGGCACCGACATCGACATCGACACCCATTCGCGGGTCAACCTGTCGGCCAACCTGTACGGGCGCTACCAGTGGGAAAACTACGGTGCGAGCAATGAATATTCGTGGGACGGTTACCGCGCCCAGCTCAAGTACATCGTGCCGATCGACAAATTCAGCAACGGCGCGTCGCTGACCTACATCGGCTTCACCAATTTCGATTTCGGCTCCGACATCCACAAGGACAACCCGGCGCGCACCGCCAACGCCACAGTGGCGACCAACGTGTTGCTGTACTCATTCACCCACTTGCGCTTCACCCTGGTCGGCCGTTATTTCCACAACGGCGGCAACTGGGAAGACGGCAGCGAGCTGAACTTCGGCGACGGCAATTTCCGCGCGCGCTCCAACGGTTGGGGTTACTACGCCGGCATTGGCTACCAGTTCTGAATCAAGGAGATTTTCATGCAAGCAATGACGCGTCTGACCCTGGCCGCTGTGGCCCTGCTCTCTTCCACTACTTGGGCGGCTGAAGCGCCGATCCAGCCGAAAGTGGTGCTGATCACCATGTTCGCCCCCGAGGCGCAGAACTGGATCGAGCGCCTCAACCTGAAACAGGAAATCCGCGTGCCGGGGCTGTCCGCCGAGTACCCGAGCATTCGCTGCAACAGCCAGCAGGTGTGCCTGCTGACCACCGGCATGGGCCAGACCAACGCCGCGGCTTCGACCCTGGCCCTGGCGCTGTCGCCGAAATTCGATCTACGCAAAAGCTACTTCCTGATCGCGGGTATCGCCGGGATCAGCCCGAAGCACGGGACCATCGGCACCGCGGCATGGGCGCATTATCTGGTGGAATTCGGTACGCAATGGGAGCTGGATTCGCGCGATGCGCCGTCGAGCTGGCCGACCGGTTACCTCGGCATCAACACCAAAGGCCCGAACGAAAAACCGCCGTTGGACTACAAGACCGAAGTCTTCGAGCTCAACCCGACACTGCAGGCCAAAGCCTTCGCCCTGAGCCACAAGGTCGAGCTGAGCGAAAGCAAGGAATCAGCGGCCTGGCGTCTGAAATACCCGTCCGCCCCGGCCAACCAGCCGCCGGTCGTTACGCGCTGCGACACGCTGGCGGGCAACACCTGGTTCTCCGGTACACGCCTGAGCGAACGCGCCGAGGTCTGGACCAAATTGCTGACCGACAACAAGGGCGAGTACTGCACCACGCAACAGGAAGACAACTCGACCTACGAGGCCTTGTTACGCGCCAGTCGTGAAGGTCTGGTGGATGTGCAGCGTCTGGCCGTGATACGCGCCGGCTCCGACTTTGATCGCCCGGCTCCGGGCGGCAGTGAGGTGGACAACCTGCTGAAATACGCCGATCAGGGAGGCTTCGTGCCGGCGCTGGAAAACCTCTATCGCGCCGGCAATCCGCTGGTGCAGGACATCCTGAAAAACTGGTCGGCGTGGGAAAACGGCGTCCCGCAATCCTGAAACCTGCGCCAATCAATTGTAGGAGTGAGCCTGCTCGCGATGGCGGTTATTCAGCCGCCGAATTTGTCGACTGAATTGACGCTATCGCGAGCAGGCTCACTCCTACAGGGTTTGTGGCTGAGTCAGGGGATAAGGATAATCTTGTCGCCACCGCCCTGATTCACCTCCGCATAGCGCTGCAACCCCTCCGCCAGCGGCACCTCCACCAGGCCTTGTGGCAACGGCAGCCGATCCTCATCGAAGAAGCGTCCGAACTGCTCGAGCATCGCCGCACAGGCTTGCACGCTGTACAGCAGCGAGTTGATCCCGACCACCGAACCACCCTTGCGGTACAGCGCCAGCGCTGGCAATTGCACATGGCCGTCGATCGGTGCGGCAATGATCGCAATGCGCCCGAACGGTGCCAATGCCGCTACCGAGGCCGGCAGCCAGAAACCGGTGGTATCGAAGATCACGTCGGCGCCGCCGCTGTATACCGCGTTGACCTGCGCGCCGAGGTCTTCGGGTTTATCCAGCTGAATCGTCGAATAACCCTGCGCCTGCAACTCCTTGACCTGCTCCGGCCGCCGCGCGGCCGCCAGAATCTGCGCCCCCCGCACTTTGGCCAGCGCCAACGCCGCCGTGGCCACCGCACCGCCGCCGATCACCAGCAAACGTGTTTCGCCAGTCACCAGGCTGCGCTCCAGCGCATCCCACGCCGTGGTGTACGGCACGCCGAGGCTGGCAGCCTGGGCGAAACTCAGATGCGCCGGTTTGGCTGCCACTCCAGTGGCCGGCAGTTTGACGAACTGCGCATGGGAGCCATCGGCAAAAAAGCCCAGGTCGCGCCCGGTGCCCCAGACCTCTTTACCGATCAACGCTTGCGGCCCTTGCACCACTACGCCTGCAAAATCACGACCGGGAATCCGCGGCAATGTGGTGTACGGAAAACGCCCGAGCACGTTCTTCACATCGCTGGGGTTCAGGCCGGCGGCCTTGATCTCGACCAGCACTTCATCAGCGCCAGGCACCGGGGTCGGCACGTCAACGAAACGCAAGGAAGACAGGTCGCCGGTTTTATCGAATTGCAGTGCTTTCATGAGGACATCCACCAAAGGAAAAAAGGACAGTTCAGGACAACCAACCGGCGACCAGTTGCCGGCCCATCGGCCACAGCTGCTCACCCGCGAGCATGCCCAACAGCCCCACCAGCGCAATGGCCGGTGGCGCCGGGGAACGGAAATTCAGCGCGCCATAGAGCAGGCCGACACCCAGACCGATGGCCAGCGAAATCAGGTAGTTCATGGGAAACTCCGCCGCGAAAAGACAATGGGCAGAGTCTAGGGAAGGATGGACAGAGGCGTCGGCCAAGGACTTCTGAATTTCGGCCAAATCCGTGAATTCACTGCTGTCCCCTGTGGGAGCGGGCTTGCTCGCGAAGGCGGCGGGTCAGTCTCTTATTCTTCACAGACATACCGCTTTCGCGAGCAAGCCCGCTCCCACAAGAGTTGCACTCAGGTGGTGGGGAATTGCGAAGGCGCCACACCCAGCTCGCGCCGGAACATGTCACTGAAACTGCTTGGCGAATACCCCAGCTCCCGAGCAATCGCACTCACTGGCACGCCCTGAATCAACTCGGCCACCGCCGTCGCCAGTTGCACCTGCCGCCGCCATTCGGCGAAGCCCATGCCCAGGCTGTCCTTGAACAACCGCGCCAGCGTGCGCACACTCGCCCCGGCATTTTCCGCATGCTGTTCGAAAGGAATGTCCAGCGACGGTGCGGCCATCACCGCTTGGCACAGGTTCATCAGACGCCGGTCGGAATCGTCCGGCAGCGGGATCTTCAGTTGCGAGCGCCGGGCGCGCTTGAGTTCCAGTAGCGCCAGCCCGACCAAGGCCTCGTAATAGGCCGGCTCGCCGCTGTCGCCCTGCTCCACCAGCCCGACGATCAACTCACGCAATAGCCCACCAACCTCGATCACCTGCACGGTCGAATCCAGTGTCGCCGCCAGCACCGGTCGCAGGTAAATGTTGCGCATCTGCAAGTCCGACACCACACGAATCCCATGCGGCACCCCGGGCGGCAACCACACCGCCCGCTGCGGCGGCACCACCAGCGCCTCATGCGGCGTCTCGACCCACATCACCCCGCTCATCGCATACAGCAACTGCCCCCAGACATGCTCGTGCGGCTCGATGAACAAGCCACGCGGATACGTGCGCGCCAGCGGCTGCACCGGTACATCGGTATCACTCAAATCAGGGGGGGCGGCGAGGGCCATGGCGAGCAATCATTGGGGGTTGGCGGAGCGGCCATGTTAACCACTGCGCCCATGCGTCGCCAACGATAGATACCGTCGGACAATCCGAGTGAATTTTCCCGGTGCGCGGTGATCCTTCTAATACCACAGGGAGGATTACGGGCTTTATGAACAACGCAAAACTGTTTGTCATCGACTACACCCTTCACGGCACGCCCAAGTCGTTCATTATCCGTTCGGACAAAATGGACAACGCCGAGGCGTGGCACTGGGCAAGCTGCGACGCCGGCGTGGGTCGCATCCCGCGCTTCGGCCGGGAAAAAGTGCAAAAGACCAGCAAACCGATGGCGGAGAAATTCGGCGTGGAAAACGTCACATGGCGACCGGCGAGCTAGACTCTCGCCAGGCAATGGGGACTCTTTGGGGGCGTACACAATGACCAGCATCTTCAGCCCGGCGCATCTGGATTACGGTCTGGACACTCTGTTCGGTCGTATTACCAAAAGCGTGGACTGTCAGGTGGGTCTTGAGGCTGTCGAAGACGATCCGTATAGCTTCGCCCTGCGCGTGCCGGCGCCGTTACCGGAAGATCTCGACCAGGCGAAAACCGTGGTGGTCAGGGTCGACGGTCGACGACTGCAAGGCACGGTACGCCGTACCGAACGGCTGGATGATGAAAGCCTGAAACTGCAAGTGGAGCCTGATTAGGCTCCACTTTTTTTGCGCGCGATTATTTGGGGTGGGCGCAATGGCAGCCCTTGCTTGAACACTCTTCACCGCCCTTGTGGTGGTGCGCGCAGGCCTCGCAGCAATAGTGTTTGCCGTGTACGGCGTAAGAGTGGTCGCCTTCTTTGATGGTGCATTTGCAGTTGGGGCAGTCGCATTTTCTATCGGGCATGGGGGCAGACTCCTTTTTTGGTGGTTGTCTGGGCTTTTGGGATAAGCCGTAAATACCAGTGTAGGAGCTGCCGCAGGCTGCGATCTTTTGATTTTGCCTGGGTGCGATTTGGATACTTGGTTTTTGGGTGTATATCCGTTTTTTCGGGTGCTGCCGCTGGCGGTTTCGCTCTTACAGCGAGTCACCTTTTCCAAACGCCGAAAAGGTAACCCAAAAGGCTTTGCCCCGGCGTACGGCACTTCGCTTAGGCTCAGTGTTCCCTCGCTACGGTGTCCATCCGGGGGCATCGCCTCCGGTTTGCTTCGCTGCACCTCCTCTCGATGGATGCGGCTTCGCCGCATGGCGCTGCGCGCCTAACCCCCGGATGAACACCTACGCTCGGCCTGCCGAAGGGGCTGAAGATCAAAAGCCAAAGCCAAAGCCAAAGCCAAAGCCAAAGCCAAAGCCAAAGCCAAAGCAGATCAAAAAATCACAGCCTTCGGCAGTTCCTACATGGGATTGGGTGTTTTCATTTGGAGTTTGGTCGGCTGACAGGCCGCCTTCGCGAGCAAGCCCGCTCCCACAGTGGGGCCGGGTGCATCCGCAAGAAATTGGTCGGCTGTCAGGCCGCCATCGCCAGCAGGCTGGCTCCTACAGTTCAGAGAGCGTGCCCCGCATGCGGCGAAGCCGCCCCACTCAACACAATGAGCGTTAGCTCGAGTAAAGCTTTTGATCTCAGGGCCCGTCGGCAGGCTGAGTGGAGGGATTTATCCGGGGGTGGGAGCGCAGCGACCGTTTGGCGCAGCCAAACACAGCGAGAGGAGGTGCAGCGAAGCAAACCGTAGGCGCTGCCCCCCGGATGAATCCCGCAGCGAAGGAACCCGAGCCTAAGCGAGGGCCGAACGTCAGGGTAAAGCCTTTTTGGTTACTTTTTCGGCGTCTGGAAAAAGTGACCCGCCGTAAGGGCGGAACCCTAATCAGCAACCCCCGCAGAAACGGATATACACCCAAAACTCAATCAGAACGACGAACACTACTCCGATACATAAAGACCAAAGCCAACCCCAGACAAACCATCGCCAACACCCGAGAAGACGAAAGCTCGATCGCCGGATTCCCCAACCAGCCAAAATTGTCGATCAACATCCCCATCCCAAGTTGACCAACAATCACCGCAACAGTCGCCACCGCCGTCCCGACAACAGGCACCGCACCGACCATGACCATCATGTAAACCACCCCAAACAGCGCCCCGCAGACCTGCCACTTCGGCACATCGAGCAAACTCACCGCATGGGCCGGCTCAAAAAACACAATCAACAACCCGGTGATCACCGCCCCGGTGAAAAACGTCAGCAAACTGCTGCGCAACACCCCGACGCTTTCACCGAGGCGTCCATTGATCGCCGCCTGCACACTCAGCACCGCGCCAGCCAACACCACCACTGCCAACAAAATAACCAGACTCATCTTCAACCCCGCGCAATCAGAACCAATGCCACCACAATCAACCCCAATGCCAGCCACCGCTCGGCATTGACCTTCTTGCGCGTCGCGCCGAACCAGCCGAAATGGTCGATCAGCACACTCTTGCCGACCTGCCCGGACAAAATCGCGATCATCGTCATCGCAATCCCGATATGCGGTGTCGCCAGGGTCAGCACCACCACATAGATCGGCCCGAGAAGTCCGCCGATCAACTGCCAGCGCGGCAGGTCAGTCAGCGCCGGGCCTTTCTGCGGGCCGGCGAACAACAGCAGTAAAAACAGAATCGCCGAACCCACGCCGAAGATGCTCAAAGTCGCCCACAGATGCCCGACCTGCTCCCCCAACGGCCCCAGCAACCCGGCCTCCATCGACAGGCCCATGCCGGCCAGAATCACCAGCGGCAGCAACAACAGGCGCAACCCCGGCCGGGTCGCCGGCGCCGCCACACTCACTTCTTCCAACGTCTGCATCATTCAAAACCCACGCAAGTAAACGATGGCGCGGATTATCGGCTGGCGTAGCTGTGCGATAAATGGGAGCATCCAGACAACACTTTTGCGCAACTCGCACAGCAGGACGATTAATGCACGGGCTTAACGAACTGGGCTTCAAGGCGCTGAGGCTATTTGTGGCGGTGCTCGACCACGGCAGTTTTTCCGAAGTCGCCCGGCGCGAGGGCGTGGCGCCCTCTTCGATCTCGCGGCAGATCCAGTTGATGGAGCAGGCGCTGAACCAGCAATTGCTCTACCGCCACACCCGCGCCGTGACGCCGACCGAAGCCGGGCGCATGCTCGGCCACCATGCGCGGCTGGTGCTGGTGCAACTGGAAGAAGCCGAGCAGGCGTTGCAGGAACAGCAAAGCGAACCCACCGGGCTGGTGCGGATCAACGCGCCGGTGGTGTTCGGCCAACGCCATCTGACGCCGTGGCTCGGTCAGTTGTGCGCGCGCTATCCGAAGCTGCAACTGGACATCCAGCAGACCGACCATTACGTCGATCCGTTGCAGGAAGGCGCCGACCTGCTGTTTCGCATCGGTCCGATGCACGACTCGAGCATGCAGGCGCGGATTCTCGCGCCGCACCGTTTCCAGGTCGCGGCCAGCCCGGCTTATCTGGAACGCCACGGCACGCCGCAGCACCCGGAGGATCTGGCGCAACACCAATGTCTGGCCTACAAAGGCGCGACCGGTCAGCAACGCTGGTTTTTCCGGCGGGATCAGGGCGACTGGACGCCCTACTCGGTCAAAGGCCCGATCACCGGCAACCACGCCGACACCCTCACCCAAGCGGCCGAGCAAGGCCTCGGGTTGGTGATGTTTCCGTCATGGCTGATTGGTGAAGCGGTGCGCGAAGGCAGGCTGGTACCGGTGCTGGGGGACCATCAGGTGTCGAACAGCCTCGAACCGCAGCAGATCGCGGTGCTGTGGCCGGGGAGTCGGCGGCTGTCGGTCAAGGTGCGGACGGTGATTGATTTCTTCGTCGAGTGCTTCGGCGAAGTGCCCTACTGGGACAGACCATGAGCCTTGCACAAAACCCAATGTGGGAGCGGGCTTGCTCGCGAAGGCGTCGTGTCAGTCAACGATTCTGTATCTGACACGACGCCTTCGCGAGCAAGCCCGCTCCCACAAAGTTTTTGCAGCAACCTTAAATACGGAACTGGCCCACCAGTTTGCCCAATCGCTGGCCAAGTTCGGCCAGGCTGCGCGAAGTCTGCGCGCCCAACTGGGTCTCATCCGCCACGCTGTCCACCGCCACCGCGATCTGATGCACGCTGCGGTTGATCTCTTCGGCCACCGCGGTTTGTTCCTCGGCTGCGCTGGCGATCTGCGCGTTCATCGAGTTGATGGTCGCGATCAGGTCAGCCATGGCGTCCAGCGACGCCCCGGCCTGATTGGCCTGCGCCGAGGTGCCATCGCCCGCTTCACTGGAACGGCGCATCGCCTCGACTGCCGACTGCGTGCCGGCCTGCAGGCGATCGATCATGCCCTGAATTTCCTGGGTGCTGATCTGCGTGCGGCTGGCCAGTGCTCGCACTTCGTCCGCCACCACCGCAAAGCCACGCCCGGCCTCCCCGGCGCGCGCCGCTTCAATCGCCGCGTTCAGGGCCAGCAGGTTGGTCTGCTCGGCAATCGAGCGGATCACCCCGAGCACGCCGACAATCGACGACACGTCCTGCTGCAGGCTGTCGAGCGACACGCCGCTGCTGCGAATGTCATCCACCAGCGCATGAATCTGTTTGATGCTGCCAGCCACCACGCGTTTGGCGCTCTGGCCTTCTTCATCGGTCTGCTGCGCGGCAACCGCGGCGTTCTGCGCGCTCTTGGCAACTTCCTGAGCAGCGGCGGACATCTCGTTGATCGCCGTGGCGACCTGATCGGTCTCGTGACGCTGACGCTCCATCGCCTGATCGGAACGCTGAGCCTGATCGGAAACCTGGGTCACCAGGCCGGTCAGTTGCGTGGTCATCTCGGTGATCTGCCGCACCAGACCGTGGATCTTGTCGACGAAACGGTTGAACGAGCCAGCCAGTTCGCCGAGTTCGTCCTGGCTGGTGATGTTCAGCCGGCGGGTCAGATCACCCTCGCCCGCCGCGATGTCGTCGAGATTGGCTTTCATCAGGTTCAGCGGACGCAGAATGGTGTTGGCCAGCAGCATCCCCGCGATGGCAATCACCAACAACACCACCAGCGCCACACCAACGATGCTGAGGATCACCCCCTCCATGCGCTCCTGCACTTGCGCCTGCACCACCGCGACTTGCGCTTCGATGCCGTCGAGGTTGACCGAGGTGCCGACCGCCATGTCCCACTTCGCCAGGTACTCGGTGTAGCCGAGTTTCGGCACCAGCACGCTGGCATTGCCCGGCAGTGGCGAGCTGTATTGCAGATAGTGGGTGCCGTCCTTCGCCACTTTCACCAGGCCGAGGTTGACGTAGACGCCGTTCGGGTCACGGTTGTCCTTGAAACTTTTGCCCACGCCTTCGGGGTCGTTGGCCTTGAACAGGCGCACGGTCTCGGAGTCGTAGCCGAAGAAGTAGCCGTCCTTGCCGTAGCGGATGCCCGACAACAGCTTGATCGCCTGCGCCCGCGCCGCGTTGTCACCGGGGGCGGCAGCGTCGTACAGCGGCTTGATCGTGGTCATCGCCACGGCGACGTAACTTTGCAGCGTGGCCTTGGCGTCGGCGAGCAGGCGCTCGCGGGTCTGTTCGACTTCGGTGTGCGCCTGTTGCTGGAGAATGAACAGCGTGGTCAGGCTGATGACCAGCGCAAAGAGCAGCACCGGCAGGACGGCAAGGGACAGGACTTTGGCCTTGAGACTCAAGCGCATGGGGGGGCTCACTCTTTTGGTTTTATTGGCGTGGTTAAAGGCGTTAACGGCACGCGCAAGCAAAAGTTGAGCGGGGGATTCACCGCATTCCCCTGTGGGAGCGGGCTTGCTCGCGAAGGCGTCGTGTCAGTCAACATTTATGTTTCTGATACACCGCATTCGCGAGCAAGCCCGCTCCCACAGGTTTCAGCGTTTACAACACCATCGCGGCCACCCAGCCAAACGCCAGCAGCGGCAGGTTGTAGTGCAGGAAGGTCGGGACCACGGTGTCCCAGATGTGGTGATGCTGGCCATCGACGTTCAGCCCGGAGGTCGGGCCCAGTGTCGAGTCCGAGGCCGGCGAGCCGGTGTCGCCCAGCGCCCCGGCGGTGCCGACGATGCACACGATGGCCATCGGGCTGAAGCCCAGCTGCACGCACAGCGGCACGAAAATCGCCGCCAGAATCGGCACCGTGGAGAACGACGAGCCGATACCGATGGTTACCATCAGGCCCACCAGCAGCATCAACAGCGCGCCGATCGCCTGACTGTGATCGATCCACGCCGCCGCACTTTCGACCAGCGAGCGCACTTCGCCAGTAGCCTTGAGCACTTCGGCGAAACCCGAGGCGGAGATCATGATGAAGCCGATCATCGCCATCATTTTCATGCCTTCGGTGAACAGGTCGTCGGTCTCACGCCACTTGACGATGCCCGAGGCCGAGAAGATCAGGAACCCGGCCAGTGCGCCGATAATCATCGAATCCAGCAGCAACTGAATGATGAACGCGGCGGCAATTGCCAGACCGGCAATGCCAATGGTCTTCGGGTTGTACGCCACGCTGACCTGCTCGACCTGTTCGATCTTCTGCAGATCGTAAACGCGCTTCTTGCGATAGCTGAAAAACACCGCCAGCAACAGGCCGAAGACCATGCCCAGCGCCGGAATCGCCATGGCGTGCATGACGTTGATCTGGCTGATATCGACCCCGGCCTTGCTGACGTTGGCCAGCAGGATCTGGTTGAGGAAGATGTTGCCGAAACCCACCGGGAACACCATGTACGGGGTGATCAGGCCGAAGGTCATGACGCAGGCGATGAGCCGGCGATCCAGCTGCAACTTGGTCAGTACATAGAGCAGTGGCGGCACCAGCAGCGGGATGAACGCAATGTGGATCGGCAGGATGTTCTGCGAGGCAATCGCCACCACCCACAGCAGGCCGATCAGCAGCCACTTGACGCTGCCGCCGCCGGTCGAGTGTTGGCGATCGACCATCGCCAGGGCCTTGTCGGCCAGCGCATGGGCCAGTCCGGACTTGGCAATCGCCACGGCGAACGCGCCGAGCAATGCGTAGGACAACGCCACCGTCGCCCCGCCACCCAGGCCGCTGTTGAACGCCTTGAGCGTGGCGTCGATGCCCAGACCACCGGTCAGGCCACCGACCAGCGCACCGACGATCAGGGCGATCACCACGTGCACGCGGGACAGGCTGAGGATCAGCATGACGCCGACCGCAGCAATCACTGCATTCATTTCACTACCTCAAAAACACTGCGATGAAATCATCACCGCCAGACAGGATGAGTCCGCCAACGCTTGACCGGCGGATTTGCAAAGAGGGTCTTATTAGAAGGGCGCGCACTGTGCCGCAGAGTGGCGGCGGTGTCAAAGCGAGCGGCTGAACTGAAATGTAACTGACAATGCAGAACCCGGTGATGCGCAGGAGATCCCTGTGGCGAGGGAGCTTGCTCCCGCTCGGCTGCGCAGCAGTCGCAAACTCGGTAGACGCGTTATGCCTGAATGACCGCATTAGCAGGGTTTGGGGGCGCTACGCACCCCAGCGGGAGCAAGCTCCCTCGCCACAGGGGCCTAAATGTCACTCAGCTGCGGCAATTGGTCATATTGCGCCTGAACAATAAAGAAAGCCGAAACGCGGCCGTTACAGTGCAAAGTCTCAGATATTTATCGAATAAGGACGTCTCCATGTCGCTCAGACAACTTTCCATTCAATGGAAAATCACCCTGCTCGCCGGCCTGTGCCTGGCGGGCATCGTGACCCTGCTGGTGGGTCTTTCGCTGTATCGCATGGAGCACAGCTCCGAGCTGGTGAAGGCTTCGAGCATGGAGATGCTGACCGAGTCGGCCCAGGCGCGCATTGAATCCCAAGGCGAAGTGCAGGCTGCCGGGATTCGCCAGCAGTTCATGGACGCCTATCAATACGGTCACGGTTTCTCGCGGCAGGTGCTGTTCCTGCGCGAACAGGCCGAGAAGCGCTTCCTCGACGCCTTCGACCTGCGCGAAGACATGACCCGCCAGGTCAAGTCCGCCCTGCAAGCCAACCCGGATCTGCTCGGTCTGTCGCTGGTGTTCGAAGCCAACGCGCTGGATGGCAAGGATGAACTGTTCGCCGGTCAGGCCGAGCTGGGCAGCAACGACAAGGGCCGCTTCGCCCTGTACTGGTCGCAGCCGACGCCCGGCAAAGTCACCTCGATGGCCCTTCCGGAAAGCGACATGGCCGACACCAGCACCGGCCCAAGCGGTCAGGCCGCCAATGCCTGGTTCACCTGCCCGCGCACTACGCTCAAGCCGTGCGTGATCGAGCCGTACTTCTATGTGATCGACGGCCAGAACGTGCTGATGACCAGCATCGTCTTCCCGCTGATGGTCAACGGCAAAGTCATCGCCTCGCTGTCGGTAGACATCAACCTCAACAGCCTGCAAGCGATCAGCCAGGGCGCGAGCAAAAAGCTCTACGACGGCCAGACTGCCGTGAGCATCATAAGCCCCACCGGTCTGCTCGCCGGCTACAGCCCGGACGCCAGCAAACTGAGCAAGCGCCTGGATGCCGTGGACACCGTTAGCGGCGCCGAACTGCTGCGTCAACTCGCCGCCAGCAGCAGCGTCAGCAGCCTGCACAGCAACGGCCAGTTGAAAGTGCTGTCGCCGTTCCAGCCGATCCCCGGCGGCCCGTCGTGGGGCGTGTTGCTCGACGTGCCGGAAAAGGTGCTGGTCAGCCGCGCCGAAGCGCTCAAGCAGCAACTCGATGCGAGCAACAACTCCGGCACCCTGATCGAGCTGAGCCTCGGCGTGCTGGCGGCATTGGTCGGCCTGCTGCTGGTGTGGCTGATGGCGCGCAGCGTGACCAAACCGATCCTCGGCGTGGCCAATATGCTCGAAGACATTGCCAGCGGCGAAGGCGATCTGACTCGACGTCTGGCCTATGACAAGCAGGATGAACTCGGTCAACTGGCCGGCTGGTTCAACAAGTTCCTCGACAAGTTGCAGCCGATCATCGCCGAAGTGAAACGCTCGGTGCAGGACGCGCGCAACACCGCCGACCAGTCCTCGGCCATCGCCACCCAGACCAGCGCCGGCATGGAACAGCAATACCGTCAGGTCGATCAGGTCGCCACCGCGTCCCACGAAATGAGCGCCACCGCGCAGGACGTCGCACGCAGTGCTGCGCAAGCCGCCGAAGCGGCGAAGGACGCCGACCGCGCCACCCGTCAGGGCCTGACCGTGATCGACCGCACCACCGCGAGCATCGACACCCTTGCCGCCGACATGAGCGCGGCGATGGTTCAAGTCGAAGGCCTGGCCGCCAACAGCGAGAAGATCGGCACCGTGCTGGAAACCATCCGCGCCATCGCCGAACAAACCAACCTGCTGGCCCTCAACGCCGCGATCGAAGCCGCCCGTGCCGGTGAAGCCGGGCGCGGTTTTGCCGTGGTCGCCGACGAAGTGCGCAACCTCGCCCGCCGCACCCAAGAGTCGGTGGAAGAAACCCGTCAGGTGATCGAACAACTGCAGACCGGTACTCAGGATGTGGTCGGGTCGATGGGCAACAGCCATCGGCAGGCGCAGGGCAGTGTCGAACAGGTCGGGCAAGCGGTGACCGCACTGCGCCAGATCGGCGATGCAGTGACGGTGATCAGCGACATGAACCTGCAGATCGCCAGCGCGGCGGAAGAACAGAGCGCGGTGGCCGAGGAGATCAACAACAACGTGGCAACCATTCGCGACGTGACCGAATCGCTGTCCGGACAGGCCAACGAGTCGGCGCGGGTGAGCCAGTCGCTGAATAGCCTGGCGAATCAGCAGCAGAGTCTGATGGATCAGTTCCGGGTCTGACTGCCCCACCCTACCCTGTAGGAGCTGCCGAAGGCTGCGATCTTTTGATCTTGGTTTTTAATAGATCAAAGTCAAAAGATCGCAGCCTTCGGCAGCTCCTACAGGGGATTTGTGGTGTTGGGAAAATCAGCGTTTGGGCAACTCGATCACCACCTTCAACCCGCCCCACTCGCTCTCGCCCAGCACCAGCACGCCGCCCCACGTCTCGACAATATCGCGCACAATCCCCAGCCCCAGACCATGCCCGTCAGTCTGCTCGTCGAGCCGCGTGCCACGGCTGAATACCTGACTACGCTGCTCTTCGGGAATCCCCGGCCCATCATCTTCAACGCTCAGGGCGTAGCCGTCAGTTCGTTCGATCACACTCAGACGCACCTCGGCATCCGCCCATTTGCAGGCGTTGTCCAGCAAGTTGCCGAGCAGTTCCAGCAAGTCCTCGCGATCCCACGGCAGTTGCAGCCCCGGCGGCGCGACGTAACTCAATGCCAGATGCTCGCCGTGGATCATGTTCAGCGTCGCCAGCAGGCCCGGCAATTCCGCGTCACAGTCGAACAACGCACCCGGCAGTGCATCACCGGACAACCGCGCGCGATTGAGTTCACGATTGAGCCGCTGTTGCACCTGCTCCAGTTGTTCCTTGAGGATCTTGCGCAGCTCCGGATGGGCATCGAGTTTTTCGCTCGACGCCAGACTGAGCAGCACCGCCAACGGCGTTTTCAGCGCATGCCCCAGATTGCCCAGCGCATTGCGTGAACGCTTGAGGCTGTCCTCGGTGTGCGCCAGCAAATGGTTGATCTGCGCCACCAGCGGCTCCAGTTCCACCGGCACCTGATCGTCCAGTTGCGAGCGCTGGCCCTGCTGCAACTGGGCAATCTGCTCGCGAGCCCGTTCCAGCGGCTTCAACGCGCGGCGCACCGTCAGCCGTTGCAGGAGCAGAATCAGCAGCAATCCGGCCAGCCCCAGACCGAGGCCGATTTGGCGCATGCGCTGGAAACTCTCGCGCACCGGGGTGTAATCCTGGGCGACGCTGATCGAGATCGACTGCCCCAGACGTCGATAGTCCGAACGCAATACCAGCAACTGCTGACCGTCCGGCCCCAGTTGCAGGTTGCTGTGCAAACCGGGGTGTTCCAGCAGCGGCAGATCCTGATCCCACAGCGAACGCGAGCGCCAGTGGCTGTCGGCAAAATCGATGCGGAAGTAATGTCCGGAAAACGGTCGCTGATAGGCCGGCGACAGGTGCCGCTCATCCAGCTGCAAACCCTGCGGGCCGCGCACCAGCGCCACCAGCAGGCTTTCGCTGTCGTTGCGCAGTCCGGCTTCGAGATAGCGCTGCAAACCGACTTCGAACAACCACAGACTGGTTTGCGCCAGCACCAGACCGACGATCACCATCACACTGATCAGGCCCAGGCTCAAACGGCGCTGGATCGACCTCACGAAGCTTGCCCGCCGAACAGGTAACCCTGGCCGCGACGGGTTTCGATCACGGCTTTACCGAGCTTGCGCCGCAGGTGGTTGACGTGAACTTCGAGGACGTTGGAATCACGCTCGGTCTCGCCGTCGTAAAGGTGCTCGGCGAGGTGGGTTTTCGACAGGATCTGTTCCGGGTGCAGCATGAAATAACGCAGCAGGCGGAATTCCGCGGCGGTCAGCTGAATCTCGCTGCCGTCGCGAATCACGCACTGGCGACCTTCATCCAGATGCAGGCCGGCCGCTTTCAGCGTCGGCTGATTGGCCTGGCCCTTGGAGCGACGCAGCAACGACTGCACCCGCAAATGCAGCTCTTCGGGATGAAACGGTTTGGTCAGGTAATCATCGGCACCGGCCTTCAGGCCTTCGATGCGCTCGGCCCAGGAATCGCGGGCGGTGAGGATCAGCACCGGGGTCGACAACCCACCCGCGCGCCATTGCGCCAGCACCTCCAGACCGGGAACGCCGGGCAGGCCGAGGTCGAGAATGATCAGGTCATAGGGCTCGCTGCTGCCCTGATAGACCGCATCGCGTCCGTCCGCCAGCCAGTCCACCGCGTAGCCTTGGCGCTGCAGGCCGGCGATCAGTTCGTCGGCGAGCGGCACGTGGTCTTCCACCAGAAGCAAACGCATCGATCAATCTTCCTTGTCTTTGAGTAATTGGCCGGAATCGGCTTTCAGGTGCAGTTCGCGCGCCACGCCCTCGACCGTTAGCAACTCGACTTCATAAACGTAGACGTCGTGCTTTTCCTCCAGCTCGACTTCCAGCAGTTTCGCTCCGGGGTAGCGATCCAGCGCCTGTTGCAGCACCTGCTCCAGCGGCAGGATCACCCCCTGCTGACGCAGACGCAGTGCTTCATCGGGGCCAAGATCACGGGCCACCGCCACCGAGCAGAATGCCAATAGCACCAGGGCCAGTCGGCTGCCGGTGCGTGGCTGTAACAAATACGGCTTCATTAAGTATCCTGATGATCCTTGAGCACTTGCCCACTGACCGCGTCCAGTTCCAGGTCCCACTCCAGCCCTTGCGGGTCACGCATTTCGATCTGGTAGATGTACTTGCCGTACTGCTCTTCCAGTTCGGTATCGGTGATGGTCGACCCCGGATGTCTGGTCAGCGCCGTGGCGTTGAGCTTCTCGAAGGACACGATAGTACCAGCGTCGCGCAGGCGCAGGGCTTCATCGGGGCCAAGATCGCGGGCATGGGCGAGGCTGGCGGTCAGGCCGATGATCGCGGCAATGGACAGGGCAGTCAGGGTTTTCATGGGTGTCTCCGTATTTTTATGTGCAGCTACGGTGGGCACCTTAGCGGGATGAACTTAACTGAAACTGAATTGCCATCATTGCCCCTGGCACCAACCTCATTTGCAGATTCATGCAAAACCCTGTGGGAGCGGGCTTGCTCGCGAATGCGGTGGGTCAGCAATAATGATGGCGACTGATACACCGCTTTCGCGAGCAAGCCCGCTCCCACAGGGTCAAGTAGTGCGCCTATAATCCAAAGCTTGCTAACGATCGAGACCGGTATGACCGCCATCCACATCAAGTTCCCCGCCCTCACCCTCAAGGCCGGCCCTCGGGCCATGGCGCGCATTCGTGCCCAAGGGCTGAACGCCGCTGACGTCGGCACCCTGCCCGGTGCGGCCGGCGGGCCGAAGGCATTGGGGATTCAGGGGCTTGATCTGGCGTTGTTCGGCGAATGGCTGCCGAGCGCGCCGCGTGAACGCTCACTGATCGGTGCTTCAGTCGGCTCCTGGCGCTTCGCCAGCGCCTGCCTGCCGGATGCCGCCGAAGGCATCCGCCGCCTCGGCCAGTTGTATGCCGAGCAGAACTTCAACAAAGGCGTGACTATGGCCGAGATCAGCGCGAGCTCGCAGCGCATGCTCAATGACCTGCTCGACGGCCGCGACGCCAGCATCCTCAACAATGCCGACTACCGCCTGAACATCATGGTGGTCAAAAGCCACGGACGCCTGGCCGACGATCATCGTGGCCGCCTCGGCCTGGCGCTGGGCTCGGTGATCGCCGATAACCTGCGCGGTCGCGCGCGCCTGTCGCGACACTTCGAACGGCTGATCATTCACGACCCGCGCCTCGCCCCGCCGGTCAATGCGCTGCACGACTTCCCGTCGCGCTTCGTCGCCCTCAATGCCGGCAACCTGCGCCAGGCGCTGCTGGCGTCCGGTTCGATCCCGATGGTCATGGAAGGCGTGCGCGACCTGCCGGGTGCCGGTGCCGGCACCTTCCGCGACGGCGGGCTGCTCGACTATCACCTCGACCTGCCCTACAGCGGCGACGGCATCGTGCTCTATCCGCACTTCACCGACCGGGTGATTCCGGGCTGGTTCGACAAGACTCTGCCCTGGCGCAAGGCCTCGGTCGAGCGCTTGCAGGACGTGCTGTTGCTGGCACCGTCGAAGGAATATCTGGCGCGCCTGCCCTACGGCAAACTGCCGGATCGTAACGACTTCAAGCGCTTCATGGGCGATGCGCCGAGCCGCCAAAAGTACTGGCACGCGGCGATGGACGAAAGCCGCCGTCTCGGCGACGAGTTTCTTGAACTGGCTGCCAACGGTCGCCTCGCCGAGCGCTTGCTGACCCTTTAGTCAGTGTTTTCCCGCATCGCCAAACACAAGCTGGTAAACTCGCCGCCTGCCCGAATCGCTGCGGCGAACGCCACCTGAACAGAGCCGAAAATACTGTGGAAATTTTCAAAGAGTTTACTTTCGAATCCGCCCACCGCCTGCCGCACGTACCGGACGGCCACAAGTGCGGGCGCCTGCACGGTCACTCGTTCAAGGTGGCGATTCACCTGAGCGGCGACCTCGATCCGCACACCGGCTGGATCCGCGATTTCTCCGAGATCAAGGCGATTTTCAAGCCGCTGTACGAGCGTCTGGATCACAACTACCTGAACGACATTCCCGGCCTGGAAAACCCGACCAGCGAAGTCCTGGCCAAATTCATCTGGAATGAAATGAAGCCCCTGCTGCCGGAACTCAGCGCGATCCGCATTCACGAGACCTGCACCAGCGGTTGCATCTATCGCGGTGAATAACTCAATACACCCCGAATTCCCCTGTGGGAGCGAGCCTGCTCGCGAAAGCGGTTTATCAGCCGACATTGATATCGACTGACACGCCCTCTTCGCGAGCAGGCTCGCTCCCACAAGGAAACAGTGATTTGCCAGAGAACAGCCTTCACGGCTGTTTTTTTATGCCTATGCTTTTTGGCTTACCGCGACATCCCCGACCTCTGACCCCCACACAGTTCAAAACTGTGGGAGCGGGCTTGCTCGCGAAAGCGGTGTATCAGTCGCCATCTGCATCGGCTGACCGGGCGCATTCGCGAGCAAGCCCGCTCCCACATTGGGCCTGTGTGTGTTCTGGTGCACTGCTTTCGCCCCGAAATTCCTGACTCAGCTATACATAATCCGCATAACGGTCTTTGGCACGACCACTGCAACCCACCCCGCGTCTCCCCAATCCAGCAAGGAACGCCCCATGACGCAGAACGATCCCGGCAACGACTACCCCCTCAGCGAAGTCCCGATGCATGCACGCAAAGGCCTGGCCTCAACCGCCATGGTGCTGCTCGGTTTCACCTTCTTCACCGCCACCATGTTTGCCGGCGGCAAGCTCGGCGTCGCGTTCAGTTTTGGCGAGATGCTCGCGGTGATCATCATCGGCAATCTGCTGCTTGGGCTCTACGCGGCAGGGCTGGGTTACATCGCGTTCAAAAGTGGCCTGAATTCGGTACTGATGGGGCGCTTCTGTTTCGGCGAGGTCGGCAGCAAGCTCAGCGACCTGATCCTCGGTTTCACCCAGATCGGCTGGTATGCCTGGGGTACCGCGACCGCCGCCGTGGTGCTCGGCAAATACTTCGATCTCGACGAAGGCACGGTGCTCGGCCTGATGGTGCTGTTCGGCCTGGTGTTCTGCGCCACGGCGTATGTCGGTTATCGCGGCCTGGAGATCCTGTCGTACATCGCGGTGCCGGCGATGATGTTGCTGCTGATGCTTTCGATGTGGGTCGCGACGGTAAAAGTTGGCGGCTTCGATGGTTTGCTGGCCGTGGTGCCGAGCGGTTCGCTGGACTGGTCGACCGCGATCACGCTGGTGTTCGGCACTTTCGTCAGCGGCGCGACCCAGGCGACCAACTGGACACGCTTCTCGCGGTCGGCACGGGTTGCCGTGCTGGCGAGCCTGATCGGTTTTTTCATCGGCAATGGCCTGATGGTGCTGATCGGCGCCTACGGCGCAATCGTCTATCAGCAGCCGGACGTGGTTGAAGTGTTGCTGCTGCAAGGTTTCGCCATGGCCGCGATGGCCATGCTGTTGCTGAATATCTGGAGCACCCAGGACAACACCATCTACAACTTCGCCGTCGCCGGCTGCAACCTGCTGCGCACCGGCCGACGCAAAACCGTGACCCTGGCCGGCGCGGTGATCGGCACCCTGCTCGCCCTGCTGGGCATGTACGACATGCTGGTGCCGTACCTGATTCTGTTGGGTACGGTGATTCCGCCGATTGGCGGGGTGATCATGGCTGACTTTTTCTTCCGTTGGCGCGGGCGCTATCCGCGACTGGCCGACGCACGGCTGCCTGCGTTCAACTGGCCAGGGCTGGGGGCCTACGCGGTCGGCACACTCGCTGCGTTCCAATCGCCGTGGGTTGCGCCGCTGGTAGGGATTGCTGCCGCCGCGCTAACGTATGTCATCGTCACCGGCCTGCTCGGCGCCCGTCGCGCCACCGTGCCATTACAAGACCTATAAGAAGGATTCGCCTGATGCACATCATCAACGCCCGACTGCGCAACCAGGAAGGTTTGCACGAATTGCACCTGGAAGACGGTCTGATCCGCAGCATCGGTCGCCAGACCGAAGCCCCGACCCTCAACCCCGGCGACCTCGATGCCGGCGGCAATCTGGTGGTGCCGCCCTTCGTCGAGCCGCACATCCACCTCGACGCCACGCTGACGGCCGGCGAGCCACGCTGGAACATGAGCGGCACGCTGTTCGAGGGCATCGAGTGCTGGGGCGAGCGCAAGGTCACCATCACCGAAGAAGACACCAAGACCCGCGCCAAGAAAACCATTCAGGCCCTGGCCGCCCACGGCATCCAGCACGTGCGCACCCACGTCGACGTCACCGATCCGCAGCTCACCGCGCTCAAGGCGATGCTCGAAGTGCGCGAAGAATCCCGGCATCTGATCGACCTGCAAATCGTCGCTTTCCCGCAGGAAGGCATCGAGTCGTACCGCAACGGTCGCGAGCTGATGGAAGAAGCGATTCGCATGGGCGCCGATGTGGTCGGCGGCATTCCGCATTTCGAATACACCCGCGATCAGGGCGTCAGTTCAGTGAAGTTTCTGATGGACCTGGCCGAACGCACCGGTTGCCTGGTCGATGTGCATTGCGACGAGACCGACGACCCGCACTCACGCTTTCTCGAAGTGCTCGCCGAAGAGGCACGCAGCCGCGACATGGGCGCGCGGGTCACGGCCAGCCACACCACGGCAATGGGCTCTTACGACAACGCTTACTGCGCCAAACTGTTCCGCCTGCTCGGGCATTCCGGGATCAGTTTCGTCTCATGCCCGACCGAAAGCATTCACCTGCAGGGGCGCTTCGACAACTTCCCGAAACGCCGTGGCGTGACTCGGGTCAACGAGCTGCTGGAGGCCGGGATGAACGTGTGTTTCGGCCAGGACTCGATCGTCGATCCGTGGTATCCGCTGGGCAACGGCAACATCCTGCGCGTGCTCGAAGCCGGGTTGCACATTTGCCACATGCTCGGCTATCGCAACCTGCAGAATGCGCTGGATCTGGTCACCGATAACAGTGCCAAGGCCATGCATCTGGGCGAGCGTTATGGTCTGGAACAAGGACGCCCGGCCAACCTGCTGATTCTGTCGGCGGACAGCGATTACGAAATGATCCGCAGCCAGGGCCTGCCGCTGTATTCGATTCGTGGCGGCAAGGTGCTGATGCAGCGGCAGATGCCGGTAGTGGCGTTCAGCAGCGGACAGATCTGAAATTGTTGTCAGGCTGATGGCCTCATCGCTGGCAAGCCAGCTCCCACAGTATTCAGCAGTGAACGCGTGATTTGTGTTCACCACACAACCCTGTGGGCGCTGGCTTGCCAGCCAAGGCGATTGCCGCTTCAGCCGATCAATCGAGCCGTACCAAACAACCTGACCCGCACCAATTCGCCCCGCTCTTCTTCAAGCAACAGCGGCGCCGTTCCTCCCGGCATCACCACCTGCACTTCCCCACTCGACACCCAGCCCACCGCCCACGCCGCACACGCCACTGCGCTGGCGCTGGTGCCGGAAGACGCCGTCGGCCCTTCGCCACGCTCGAACACCCGGGCGACGATACGCTGCGCTGACTCAAGCACCGCCCATTGCAGATTGACGCCCGCCGGGCATGGCTGGCCGGCGCCGGTCGGCATCGCGTAGGCGATTCGGGTCAGGCCTTCGGCCCATGGCGGTTCGCGCATTTGCGGGTTGCTCGGCAGATCGGCGACGTCGCTCAACAACGTCACACAATGCGGATTGCCAATGCGCACGAACTGGCTGTGCTGCCACGCTGGGTTGAGCCCGGCCAGTTGCTCTACGTGGCTGACGTCCTTGTCATTGAAGGTGCGTTTTTCAACCTGCTGCGCACCCACTGCAGAAGGCCCGAAGCCCGGTTGACCGAGGTTCAGCCAGAAGCCGTTCACGCCTTCAACTTCGGCCGGTTTCACCGAGGTTTCCACGGCATCACCCTTGTCGTGATGCACTCGCAGCGACGCCCCTTCCGCCGGCATCAGCCCCTGCTCCAACAACGTCTGGGAAAAGATCGTCAGGCCGTTGCCACTGCGCTCGGCCAAGGTGCCGTCGGTGTTGACGATCAGCACGTCGAACGGCGGCGCTGACTGGAACGGGCCGATCAACAGACCATCGCTGCGGTGCGATTTGCTCCCCGCCGGACGCTGGCCCTCCGGCCAGTCGCAGCACAGCGCAATGGCTGCGTGGCTCCATGCCGGTCTCGACACAGCACACTGCGCCGCACCGACCGGCAAATCGATCCCCGCCTCACGAAGTGCCTGGGGCGAAATCACCCCGTAAATATTGCCCCGCGCATCGTAGAACTGCGTCATCACCGGCCTCACTCACCTTGTCGAAGCCCTCACTGTAAACCGCGATCCCCTGCAGGAGTGAGCCTGCTCGCGAGAGCGGGGTGTCAGGCGCCCTGGTCATTGCCTGAGCCACCGCCTTCGCGAGCAAGCCCGCTCCCACAGTAATCTGCGCATGACAGCAGATTTGTGAGCGCCCGCCATTTAATGTGGGAGCGGGCTTGCTCGCGAAGGCAGTGTGTCAGTCACTATATTCTTTGGCTGACACACCTCTATCGCGAGCAGACTCATCCCTACAGGTTAGGATGTCGGTTGCACCGCCCTGAGACCTGCGATCGAACCTCGACGCGCGATCACTGTCATTCGGGGACGCGACGTTTTTTGCCAAGGATCGATATGACCAGCCTCAACCCCCAAGACACCCTCGTCCCCGGACGCCTGCAACAGATGTCGACGCGCATCGCTTTTTTCATCGCCGGCCTCGGGATTGCCGCGTGGGCGCCGCTGGTGCCGTACGCCAAAGCCCGTGCTGGGCTCGATGAAGGCACGCTGGGCCTGTTGCTGTTGTGCCTGGGAGTCGGCTCGATTCTGGCGATGCCGCTGGCGGGGATTCTGGCCACGCGCTTCGGCTGCCGCAAAGTCGCGACGGGCGGCACCCTGCTGATTTGCGCGGCGCTGCCATTGCTGGCAACGGTGTCGTCGATACCGGCGCTGATCGCCACGCTGTTCATGTTCGGCGCCGGTTTGGGCACGGTGGATTCGACCGTCAACCTGCAAGCGGTGATCGTCGAACGGGCCAGCGGCAAGCACATGATGTCGGGGTTTCATGGCCTGTTCAGCCTCGGCGGGATCGTCGGCGCGGCCGGTGTCAGCGCCCTGCTCGGCCTCGGGCTGACACCGCTGGCAGCGATGCTGGTCGTGGTGGCGGTGTTGATCGGCGCACTGTTCAAAGCGGTGCCGCACATGTTGCCCTACGGCAGTGAAAGTTCCGGCCCGGCATTCGCCATTCCCCACGGTATCGTGCTGTTCATCGGCGGGATGTGTTTCATCGTGTTCCTCACCGAAGGCGCGGCGCTGGACTGGAGCGCGGTGTTCCTTGCGCAGGAACGCGGGATCGACACGGCGTATGCGGGGTTGGGTTACGCCGCATTTGCCCTGACCATGACGGCCGGACGTTTGATGGGTGACCGGATTGTCCGGCGTCTGGGCGCCACACGGGTGATTCTGTTTGGCGGGTTGCTGGCAGCGGCAGGCCTGTTTCTGGCGACCTTCGCCCCGAGCTGGGAAGCCGCGCTGCTGGGTTATGCGCTGGTCGGCGCCGGCTGTTCGAACATTGTGCCGGTGCTGTACACCGCAGTGGGCAAGCAGACGGTGATGCCGGAAAGCATTGCGGTACCGGCCATTACCACTCTGGGTTATGCGGGGATTCTGGCGGGGCCGGCGGTGATCGGTTTTGTCGCGCATGCCAGCAGTTTGAGTTTTGCGTTTGGCTTGATGGCGGTGTTGTTGGTGGCGGTGGCCATTGGCGGCAAAGTCCTCAAGGTCTGAACACCCATCATTGTGGCGAGGGAGCTTGCTCCCGCCGGGTTGCGAAGCGACCCCAAAAAATCGGGCCTGCTGCGCAGTCCAGCGGGAGCAAGCTCCCTCGCCACAGGGTCAGGCGTCATTAGAAACCGACGCTGGCCTGTACAAAGAACGTGCGCGGTGCGCCCACATACATCCCCGAATTGTTGTCGCTGGAGCGGGTGAAATACTGCTTGTCGAAGACATTTTTCACCCCGGCGCCGAGCTTCAGGTTCGACACCTGCGGCCCGAAGTCATACCCGCCGCGCACGTTCCAGGTCACGTAACCCGGGATGTCGCCGTACTGCCCGTCGGCCGTGCCTTCGGTGATGTAATTGCCGTTGAAGCTGCCATCAGCGTTGACCCCGGTGCCCGGCGAGCGCTGTTTCGATTGGGCGAAACCGTCGATGTTGTAGGTCCAGCGATTGATGTCGTAACGCAAGCCCACGGTCGCCACCTGCCGCGAATAGAACGGCAGATCACGGCCCTTGAAGCCCGGAATCTCGCCTTCGTAGGTGGCGCGGGTGTAGGTGAAACCGGCGTTGGCGGTCAGACCGTCGAGACGCGGATCGAGCGCCGCCAGGTCGTAGTGCACCGACGCTTCGATGCCCTGGTGCTTGGTCGCACCGAGGTTGGTCCAGCCGACATCGTTGCTGATGTATTGCAGCTCGTCATCGAAGTCGATGTAGAACAGCGTCACTTCCCCGCCCCACACGTCATCGTTGTAGCGCGTACCGATCTCGTAGGTCTTGGCTTTTTCCGGCTCCAGGCCGTTGGCGGTCTGGTCACCCGAGCCGCCCTGGCCGAGCTGGAAATACTGCAGGCTGCCGAACGAAGTTTCGTAGTTGGCGAACAGTTTCCACGCGTCCGACAGGTGATACATCACGCTCAGCGCCGGCAGCGGTTCGTTGCTTTCGATGCTGCGGTTTTTCTCCGGAACGCGCTTACCCGATGTGTCGAGTACGGCGCGGTCGTGCCAGTCGGTGCTGATGTGCTCGAAGCGAATGCCCGGGGTGATGGTCCAGTTGCCGACGTCGATCTTGTTGTCGACATACACCGAGTTGGCCTCGGTGCCACCGGTGCGGTCCTGGAACACATGGCCGTCGGACGTCGGGGTGGCCACCGGCTGATTGTTGACCAGCGCCAGACGGCTCGACTGCTCGTGCATCGCCTCTTTCAGGTAGCGATAACCGACGCTGACTTCCTGAGTGGTCGGGCCGACGTCGAAGACCCGCGACACACGCGGCTCGACACCGAGGGTGTAGTAGGAACGCGGGTACGAGCTGAGGGTTTTCTGGTCGCGGGCGGCGATGGTGCTGCCGCGGAAGCTGTCGGTGTAGTAGGTGAGGATTTCTGCCTGGGTGCGCTCGTCGATCTGGCGAATCCACTTGAACGACACGTCTTTGCGCCGGCCGCTGAAGTTGTCGTAATCGCGCACCGAGTCGTACGGCTTGTCGTCGTACTGCTTTTGCGTCAGGCCGCCGGGCATGTCGGCACTGGCGTCGTAGTAATGGAAGTTGAGGCTGAAATCGTCCTGATCGGTCGGCGCCCAATGGGTCTTGAGCAGCACGTCGTCGATGTCGTTGTCGTTATTGCGCTCGCGGTAACCGTTGCCGTTGACCCCGGAATACAACAGCGCCACGCCCATGCCGTTGTCAGCGGTGCCGCCGAGGAACGCCGTGTCGATGTGCTTCCAGCCGCCGTAACGGGTGGTCTCCAGCGTGGTGCCGATTTCCCCGGTGGCTTTTTCCGGAATGGCGCGGGTGACGAAGTTGATCACCCCGCCGACGTTTTGCGGGCCGTAACGCACGGAACCGGCGCCGCGTACCACGTCGATGCTGTCGAGGTTGCCCGAGGAGATCGGCGCCATCGACAGTTGTGGCTGGCCGTACGGTGCGAACGCGGCGGGCACGCCGTCAATCAGCACCGTGGAGCGTGGCGACAGGCGCGAAGTCAGGCCACGCACGCCGACGTTCAGCGCAATGTCGCTGCCGCCGGTGCCGTTGGAGTCCTGCACCTGCACACCGGGCACGCGCTTGAGCACGTCACTGACGTTCATCGCGCCCTGCTCGACCATGGCTTCGCGGCGGATCACCGTGCGTGCGCCCGGGTGGTTCTGCACCACGGCGGCATCGGCGTCGCCGAGCCAATCGCCGACCACTTTGATGTCGGTCACGCCCAGTTCCAGCGGGCCATTGCTGGCGGCAGTTGCGGCCGGCGACAGGGTCACCGAGCCTTCGTTGATCTGATAGTCCAGGCCGCTGCCCTGCAACAATTGGCGCAACGCCTGCTCGGGAGAAATGTCGCCATCGACCGCCGGAGCCTGTTTGCCGGCGACCAGATCCGGGCTGAAAAACACCTGCAGCGAGGTTTGCTGACCCAGCTCGCTCAGGGCCTGGCCCAACGGCTGGGCGCGGATGTGAATGGCCTCGGCGGCATAGGCCAGCGGCATCGCCGCATTGACCGCCAGCGCGAGGGCCAGCGGCAGCCAAGGGGATTTTTTGTTGTGGGCTGAGGTGTTTTTCACGTCGAACGTAGTCCTGTGGATCGCAAGAGTGTGCGTCTGTTAATGCAAACCAGTTGCAGTTGAACAGGAAGACGATGAACTCGAAAAAAACCTGAATTTTATTTTGAAATTATTTCCTGACTGCCATCGGCCAGGGTGCGGACGGCCACCGGCAGGATGTTTGGCAGGGCCTTGAGCAAGGCGTCGGTGTTGTCGGATTTGAACACGCTGGTCAGGCGCAGACTGGCCACGGCCGGGTTGCTGACCGTCAGTGGCTTGTCGCGATAACGCGAAACTTCCGCCGCCACTTCGCCGAGGCTGGCGTTGTTGAATACCAGTTTGCCGCTGCGCCAGGCCGTCAGTTCGGCGGGATTGACCGCGTAGGCGGCAGCGACTTTGCCCTCGGCATCGACATGGGTGCCGAGGCCTGCGGTCAGGTTGATGAATTGATTGTCCGCTGCATTGCGCCCCTGCACCTTGACCGTGCCCTGCTCCACCGCGACCCGGGTTTGCGTGACATCGCGGCGCACATCGAAACGCGTGCCGGTGACCGTGACCTTGCCACTGCCGGCCTCGACCACGAACGGGCGCGCGGTGTCGTGCTGAACGCTGAACATCGCCTCGCCTTCACTCAATTCGATGAGCCGCCGATCCTTCTCAAAACGCACCTGCAGACGGCTGCGGCTGTTCAGGTCGATCACCGATCCGTCCGGCAGCGCCACATGCTTGCGCTCACCCAACGCCGTCGCGAACTCGGCGCTATAGCCGTCCGGGTGATTCAGACCACTGAACAAACCGAGGCCGAGCGCCACCGCCAGCACACTGGCCGCCACCGCATAGCGCAGCAGCGGGCGACGTTCGCGGCGGGTTGGCTGGGTTTCGACCAGGGCCTTGAGGCGTGGCGCCGGCAGCAGATCGGCCGCTGTCCACAAGCCTTGCAGCAACTGGAATTCGTCACGGTGTTGCGGATGCTGGTTCAGCCAGTCGTCGAAGCGCTGCTGTTCATCGGCACTGATCAGCGGTTCCTGTAAACGCACAAACCAGCTTGCCGCTTCATCGCGCACCGTTGTTTGCCCGCACGCGCAATCACGGGTATCCATCATGGAATGTCCTGTCGGGCTGAGGATGAAAAGCGGCGGCCGCTCATGACTGCATGCCGTCGAGGCGATCGCGCAAGTGGCGCAGGGTGCGGATCATATACTTTTCGACCATGTTCCTCGACAGCCCCAGACGTTCAGCGATTTCCGCCTGGGTCAGGCCTTCGATCTTCTGCCAGACGAAAATCTTCCGGCAGTTGAGCGGCAGTTCCTGCAGCGCCCGTTCGATGGAGTCGGCCAGCTGGATCGCCTGCATGTAATGCTCCGGGTCGCCGGTGGACGACACACTGTGATCGATCGCCTGCGACTCCATGGCTTCCCGCCGATCCTCACGCCGATAACCGTCGACCGCGATGTTGCGTGCGGTTTGGTGCAGATACGCCCGTGGCTGCTGCACCGCTGCCGAATCGGATTCAAGCACCCGCACAAAGGTGTCGTGCGCCAGATCCTCGGCCTGCGCACGATTGCGCAGACGCCGGGTCCAGGTGCCGATCAACTCTTCGTAATGCTCGAAAAAGCCGGGTCTGCGGGGCAGCATGGGGTTCATGACAGCGTGCGGTGGAAAGGGGCGTGAATAGTAATGCTTCCTATTAAGCCCGGCAATTCATTCCTTGGAGACCCGATCCGCCGTTCATCTCCAGGTCATCGTGCTTTTGCAATCACCTCACTCATGTATTGATGCAGATCGCGAAAATCCTGAACGCTCCAGGCGTGCGGCGCGATCTTCACGCCGTTGTCCTGCAAGGTTTTTGGAATCAGGTTTCCATTGGGACGAAGGATGATCGAGGACACGATGACGCCCGGATAATCCCTAAGGCGTTTCTTGAAGGTGGCTGTTGTCAGGTCAGGCGTTGGCGGATTGCTTTTATTGGCCAATGGCCCGGTTGCCTTGATATCGGCGCCGTGGCACACAGCACATCGCTGGACATACAGATTTTTGCCGTTGACATTTTCCGCAACGGACAGGGAGGTCTGAATGACTGATAACAAAGCGAATAAGGTGACGAGGGTTGTTTTCATTTTTATAGAGGGTCAGAGGCTGAAACGGACGGCGCACAGCTAAGCACACATCAGGAAGCCAATTTCCACGTATCGAGAAATTGCCGGGCAGCGACCCACGTCGTCGAGTTTTTCGCAGCCGTCCCGCCTATTGTGTAAAATGCCGCCCGGGTGCCACCGCAACAACGCGGCAGGGCAGGTTTAATTCAGCGCAGGTCGGGCCGCCGCGCGGAGTTGCCGTGCCTATGAGCCACGATCCGTCACGCCTGCATGCTGCCCCTGCCCGCCAGGATTCGCCGTCTGCCCTGGCCTTTCTCTCCCGATTCTTCGCCGCCGAGTCCGCCGGTGGTCTAATCCTGATGGCCGCGGCCCTCGCCGCACTGTTGGTCGCCAACTCGCCGTGGGCGGCCACGTATTTCTCTACCCTGCATATCAAAGTCGCTGGCTTGTCGATCGAGCACTGGGTGAACGATGGCCTGATGGCGATCTTCTTCATGCTGGTGGGCCTGGAGATCAAGCGCGAAATGCTCGCCGGTCAATTGTCGACTTGGGGTCAGCGTGCGCTGCCGGGTTTCGCCGCTTTGGGTGGGATGCTGGTGCCAGCCTTGATCTACGTCGCAATCAACTGGGGCAATCCGCAGACCCTGAGCGGTTGGGCGATCCCCGCAGCCACCGACATTGCTTTCGCTTTGGGCGTGCTGTCGCTGCTGGGCAAACGAGTACCCGTGTCGCTGAAAATCTTCCTGTCGGCGCTGGCCATCCTCGATGACCTGGGCGCGGTGGTGATCATTGCGATTTTCTACACCAGCGGCCTGTCGATAAGCATGCTGCTGGCCTCGTTGGCGGTGATTGCACTGCTGGTGATCCTCAACCGCTGCGGTGTCAAAAAGCTTTGGCCATACCTGATCGCCGGCGCCTTCCTGTGGTTCTTCATGCTGCAATCGGGGATCCACGCGACCCTCGCCGGGGTGATTCTGGCCCTGTGCATTCCGCTGGGTAACCCGGAAGACGAGCACAACTCGCCGCTGCTGTACCTCGAAGAAAAAATGCATCCGTGGGTGGCGTTCGCCGTGGTGCCGATTTTCGGTTTCGCCAACGCGGGTGTGTCATTGGCCGGCATTTCTCCGAGCAACCTGCTTGAGCCGGTGCCGCTGGGCGTGGCGCTCGGGCTGTTGTTCGGCAAGCAGATCGGCATCCTCGGCCTCGGCGCCCTGGCGATTCGCAGTGGTCTGGCGCAGCTGCCGCAAGGCGCGAGCTGGCTGCAGCTGTACGGCGTCGCCCTGCTCTGCGGGATCGGCTTCACCATGAGCCTGTTTATCGGCGCACTGGCGTTCCCGGGCGCAGCGCACCTGGTCGATTCGGTGAAGGTGGGTGTGTTGCTGGGTTCGATCCTGTCCGCGCTGTTGGCGGTGGTCGTGCTGATGAGCGCTGGCAAGACGAAGGCTTCGAACTGATCGCCGGATCTGGTCGAGACAGAAACCAATGTGGGAGCAGGCTTGCTCGCGAAAGCGTCAATTCAGTCAGCTAATTTATCGACTGAATCACCGCCTTCGCGAGCAAGCCCGCTCCCACAGTTTTTACAGCGGTGATGCTTAGCCTTTTTCGTCGATCCCGGCTTGCAGGGTCTGGCTGTCCAGATTGCCGCTCAGGGTCACCGGACCGACTTTCAGATTGCCGTTATCGAACGACACCTTCGGTGCGTTCTCCTCGGTTTTCTGCGGCAGATCCAGTCCGGCTTTTACCCCGTACTCACGACTGACCAGATCGCTGCTACCGACCTTCGAACCGCCCAGATCCAACTTGCCTTCAGTCGATGAAATCCGCGCGCCGGTCAGCTGCGTGCCACCACCAACGTTCAACTTCACACCCTGATTGCCACTGATGCCGGACGCCTGCGCCACGCTGTCCTTGTGCGCGTATTCGCCCTGCGCTTTCAACGTTGGTTTGTAGTCAGTGCCGGCGAGTTTTTCCTTATCGCTCGGTGGGTTCTTCTTCGCCGTCAGGCCCAGATCGACATCGACCTTGGCTTGCGTCTTCGCGTCCTCACGGCTTTCGACGGTCAGGTCACCGGCAACCTTGCCACTGACATTTTTCGCGTCGATCCGCGCGCCCGACAGCCGTGCATCACCTGCGCTGTTGAGCACCACGCTGTCAGCCTTGATCTGGCTGTTCTGCTGTGTGGTGCCTTGCAGGTAGTCGACGCCGACCTTGGCCCCGGCATTGAAGCCGTGATCGCTGCTGGCCTTTTCATCGGCTGCGGTCGGCGTCTTGCTGCTGAGGTTGCCACCGGCATTCAGCGCAACGTTCCAGTTGTTGCGGCTCTCGGTGGACTGCGCCGACTCTTGAACGTAACCGCCCTTCTGCGCATCGATGCTGACGTTCGGCGCGCCGACTTGCGTGCCTTGCAGGTGCACCGCGTCACCGCTCAAGGCGATTTGGCTCTGGCTGTTGAGCTGGCCACCGGTCAGGGTTTGCGAGTTTGCGTTGATGCGGCCGATGTTGAAGTTGCCGCTCAGATTGCCGCCCTGATCACGACTCTTCTCGCTGCTGGATTTGCTGCCGCCGCCCTTCAAACCGCCGCCGAGATTGCTGCCAGTCGCGGTGTGGGTATCAACGGCCGCTTGCAGATCGAGTTTGCCGTCAGCGTGCAGATCGATAGCGTCGGCGCTGTCGATCTTGGTGCCTTGCTGAACCTGATTGCCACCGCTGCTCAGTTGCACCGGGCCGTTGCCGCTGATGCTCGCCACGTGAGCCTGCGTGTCAGAGGTCTGCTTGCCGGTGTGATCAAGCTGGAAGCCCGCGCCGAGGTCGACGTTGGTGCCGTCGGTGCCCGGCAAGGTGCCGACGGTCAGCGAGCCGTTGCCGCGCAGGCTGGAGTCGCTGCTGCTTTGGCGGTCGTTGGCCTGATTCAGCGCCAGATCGCCGCCAGCCTTGATGCTCACACCGCCTTGCCCGCCGTCGAAACGGCTGCCAGCGAACTGCGCGTCAGCACCGACGTTGATGTTCACGCCTTGATTGCCGGCATAGCCGCCGACCACCGCCGTGCTGCTGTCCTTGCTGGCGTAGCTGTTGCCGCCCGCGCCGCTGCCGGCGACGTTCACGTCTTCGCCGGTCTTGGTGTAAACGCGCACGTCGACCTTGGCGTCCACCGAGTTATCGGTGCTGCTGTGAGTGTTGCTCGCGGCATCGGCAACCAGTTTGTCAGCGCTGATGTTGACCTTGCCGTTGCTGGCGCTGTACTGGGTGCCGTCGTCGTGCAGGGTGCCGGCGGTTTTCACGTCGACACTGCCGCCGTCGAAACGGCTGACCACGGCGTTGCTGCTCTGCTCGGTCTTGTCGGCGCTGCCGTGACCGATCGCCACGTCGAGGCCGACGTTCGGCTGGCCGAGATTGCTCAGGGCTTCCTTGTCCGGCACCTTGCCGTTGAGCACATCCTTGACCGCACCGGCAATCGGCCGGGCGATGTCCTTGTACTCGACGTTGGCGCCGATGTCCGCCGACCAGTTGCTCTGATTGTGCGTGGTGCTTTCGGTGTTGCTGGCCGCGCGGTTGTCGATCGCGTTGGCCGCGACGTTCAGACCGTTGCCAGCCTTGAGCTGCGCACCTTCGGTCTCCAGCTTGTCGGCGTTGATGTTCAGGCTGCCGCTGCTCTGCACGTGGGTGGTTTGCGCGGTGGTTTTGCTGCTGCTGTCTTGCGCGGTGCTGTGGGCGAAATCAATGCCACTGCCAGCGCGGTCGAGGCCGCCGGTGTAGTAAAAACCGCCGCCAGTGCTGGAGGTGTCGGTCGAAGTTTTGTGGCTGTCCTGTTCGGCCAGCAACGACACATTCTTGCCACCCAGCGTGGTATCGCCAGCAGTGGATTTGACTTCACCGCCCTTGATCGTCAGGTCGCCGCCGGCCTTCACTTGCACGCTGGCGCCGCTGAGGCTCGAACCTTGCTGGTTGACGTCGTTACGGGTGACGGTCTGCTGCTTGTCTTCGTAGTGCACTCCGGCGCGGTATTGCTCCGGCGTTTGCTCTTTGGCGTAGGCATCGAAGCCTCGGGTCTCGGTGGTCGAACTGCTGTCGTGGGTGTTCTGCGTGGAATGCACGTTCACATCCCCCGCAGCGTCCGCCGTCAGCGCGCCGCCGGCCTTGACCGTGGAACCGGCGACTTCGATGTCCTTGGCGCTCTTGAGCTTGAGGTTGCTGTCGGAGACTAGCTCGCTGCGCACCGTGGTGCTGTCCTTGGCGTTCTGCCGCGACTCGTCCTTGGTGATGCCGAAGAACTTGCTGTCCTTGTCGTGGTTGTTGCTGTGCGAGGTGTCCTGCACGCCGTCGATCACCAGCGAACCCTGATCGCTGATCACGCTGGCCTCGGTTCCGCCACGGACCTGGCTGCCGCTGATGCGTACATCGTCGGCCTTGACGATCAGTTTGCCGGCGGCGTTGATTTTGCTGCCCTGATGCTGAGTCTGGCCCTTGTCGGCGTCACCGGTCTTGCCGAAGAAACCACCGCCGACCAGGTCGCCAGAATAACTGTTGTTATTGCTGCGGTTGGTGCGGGTGGCCGTGGTGACCTCCACCTGTTTTCCCGTCAGTTTCACATCACCGGCGCTGTTCAATTCAGCGCCTTCGGAACGCAACAACGCGGCGGTTTGCAGAGCGATATTGCCGCCCTTCAACTGGCTGCTGATGCTGCGCTGTTCTTCGCTGCTGTTGTTCCAGTCAGCCTTCCACAGATGCTTGCGATGGTTGCCCTGATCGGTCTGGGTGTGGCTTTCGGTGGCGGCGGTCAGGCGCAGATCGCCGCCGCTTTGCACATCGAGATTTTTCGACGCTTCGACCTTGGCGGCTTTGAGTTCGGTGTCTTTGCCGGAGGTCAGCCTGGCGTCGCGGCTGGCGACGATCTGACTGCCGTGCTGGCGAGTTTCACTGTCGGTCTGGGTCCGGTCGTAGGTTTCCCAAGTGATGCCGATGGTGCTGTTGCTCCAGTTTTCGCGTTTTTCCTGAAGCTTGCGGCTTTCAACGGTGCTCAGGGTCAGGTTGCGCTTGGCATTGACGTTGACGTCGCGACCACTGACATCGGTGGCGGCCAGCGTCAGGTCGTTGCCGCTGTGCAGGCCGACATCGCCCTGACTGCTGCGAATGCCGGCACGGATCCCTTCGAGGCTGTTGGGGATGGCTTCACCGCTGACGCTGAGGTCGCCGGCGGAACGAATCTGCACGCCGTCACGCCCGGCCACTTGCACCGCCCCCACTCGCACGCCCGCGCCTTCGGCGGTGCTGACGATGTTGATGCGCCCGGCCTGCATCGCGCCGAACAGGCTGGCGTCGATGCGTTGATCCTGGGTGTTGCCCGCCGGGTCCACGGCTTTTACCTGACCGCTGGCGTAATCCACCTGATTGCGCCCGACCGTGAGGTTCAGTTGATCGCGGGCGTCGATGCGGCCCTGGCTGTCGATACGCGGAGCGATCAGGTTGACCGAACCCTCGGTATTACGCAGGCCGCCGCTCTGGATCTGCAGCTGTCCGCTGGCATCGCGGGTGCTCAGGGCTTGCAGTTTGCCGTCGCTCAATTCCGGACGCCCGACCAGCAGACTGGCGTTCGGCGTGTTGATGAAACTGCCGCCATTCACCGAAATGCCGTTGGGGTTGGCCAGCACATAATCGGCCGCGCGGCCGAAGATTTCCTGGGCGCCGTTGATGGCCGAAGGATTGCGACTGATCACCTCGTTGAGGATCACGCTCGCCGCCTGGCCCTGCAGTTGCGGGTTGGCCGCCAGTTGCCCGGCGAGCTGCGATTGCCCGGCCTGCAAGGCGTTGTTCAGCACCAGGCCCTGACGGTCGACGTTGTAGTCGAGGAACTGGTTGTGCGACAGGCCCGAGCCGTTGGGCGCGACGATATTGACGATGGGCACGCCGCCCTGCGTCTGCAATTGCGCGGTGCCGCCGGGGCCGGGAGCGACCACCACACCGCCGGCGATGGCGCTGGGCAGGTGCACGGCGAAGAACAGGCTGGCGATCGCCCAGCGCAATTTGCCCCGAGGAGAAAGATGGAATGCAAAGGTGTGTGCTGGCATAAAAACGTCTCCATGTAAGTACGGCATCACGGCGCGCGATTTAGTCTTGGCCGTGGCTGTCGCGCTCAGATCCGACGGCTGTTTGTTCACTGCTTGATGAGTCTCGGTAGTGCTCATATCTGCAGCCCCACGCGCATCAGCCAGGTCTCTGGTTCGTGCTGCAAACCGTTGGGGGTGTTGAGGGCGCGCTGGTAATCGACGTCCACTTGCAGATTCTTCCAGCCCAGATTCAGCCCGACGCTGGCACCGCTCAGGCGTTGGCCCTGGGCGCCGTGGTCAGTCTTGAGCCAGCCGTTGTCCAGGCCCACGCGCGGGGTGATCTGCACCGGCCAATCACTGCGCAGCGGCAGACGCAGAGTGTTGCGCCAGATCGCGCCGCTGGCACCGGAAGCGCTGCTGACCCGATAGCCGCGCACCGCCGAATCATCGGTGCCGAGCAACTGTTCGATGGCCGGTAAGGGGTCGGGGCTGTATTGCAGATTGAGCTGGCTTTGCCACTGCCACGCTTGCGCGCCGAACTGGCCGTTGCGCCATTGACTGAGGCCGGCGCGGTACTTGCGAAACTGCGCTTTGGGCAGGTTGCTGACCGCATGATTGGCGTCGTCATCGGCGCCCAGCCAGCGCAAGCCTTGTGAGTAGCTGAAGTCGAGATTCCACACCGCACGGTCGAGCCAGAACAGGTTGAGTCCGGCTTCGGCCACGGTCAGGGTCGGGCTTTGAATGCCCAGGCGGACATTTTCCAGATAGCTGTCGACGTCCTTGTGCGCCAATTGCAGATTGGCGCTGAGTTGGCGGCTCTGGTCGCGCCATAACACGCGGTCGGCGCGCAGGCTCAGTTGATCGGTGATGCCGGTGCTGTACAAGGTCGCGCTGGGCAGTTTGAATGGCGCGCGGTATTCGGCGTGGCTGGCGAACGCGCTGTAGGTCCAGTAGCCGTAGGGAATCGCGTAATACAGGCTGGCGTTGCGACTGTAGCGGTCGCCCTGATTCAACGTGTCGCTGGCGCTGAGGCTCAACAGATCGTTGAGTTGCAACGGGCTGTCGAAGCTCAGGCTGACGGTATCGCGGTCACGCCCGGTGCTGGCGCTGCCAAGGTTGTCCATGCCCAGGCCCAACGCCCAGCGCGACTGCCCGGAGGTGCGCGAGCGCAGGATGATGCGCGAGGCACCCGGTTGGCTACCGGGGGCGATGTCGGCGGTCAGGTCGATCGAACGCAAGCGGTTCAGTTGATCCAGGCCCTGCTCCAGATCGCGCAGGTTCAGCGGCTGGCCGAGCATATGCGGGAACGCGCCGCCCAGCGAAACGGGCAGGCTCTGATCGGCGAGCTCGATGGACTCGATGTAGCCCTCGTCGATCATGATGTCCAGCGACTGCCCTGCCGCCGGCGCGCTCAGCAAGTACGGGCGGCTGACGATGTAGCCCTGCTCGACATAGGCGGCGGTGATGGTCGCCAGCAGATGGTTGATCTGGCCGACGCCCATGCACGGCGCCAGCAGCGGCTTGATCCGCGCGTTGAGTTTGTCGCTGTCGATCAGCGTAACGCCGCCGATGCGCGTGCCACTTAGCGGCCAGCAGCGTTCATCGGGGGTGACGGTTTGCGCGATGACTGGAGTGGCCGGCGCCGGGCCGAACGCACCGCGCTCGAGTTGGCGCTGGCGTTGCTCCATCTGCAGTTGTTGCAGATCGCGCTGTTGCTGTTGCTGCTGGCGCAGCACTTCCTGGCCCGGCGCAACAGGGTCAGCCGCTTGAATCGAGGAAGCACACACACTCAACACAAAAGCCGACAACAGCGGGCAAAGCGAGGAACGACGACGGAAAACAGCGCAAAGCGAATACGGCACGCAACATCCTTGCAATCATAAAATGGCGTAATGCCACCCCATCAATGCGAGTGATAGTCAGAGCCTTCCTACACAAATGCAAGACGCTTCCTACAGTGCTTACATTTCTTAAACAATTGATTTTGCTGCGCTCACCGCCAGCAAAGGCGCAAGGCATAAGGGTTTCCCCGAGGGCGGATATCGAGTTCTCCAGCGCCCGACCCACTTCCCCGTCGGAACTGTTTAGCGGAACCGCTCCAAAACCTGAGTCGCAAACAGGCAACTGACGACCGGCACAAAAACTCAATTGCCACAAAATATTACTTGCGTCATATTACGACCGTAATAACGATCATCTTCCACAGGTATTACGTCATGACCAGCATGCCCACCCTTGAGCCCGAGCTGTCTGTTCCGGTCATCCCTGCCCGGCCGCCATTGCGCAAACATCTGCTGCTGACCGGTGCCGGGCTGGTCGCGCTGGTGGTGGTCGGGGTGTACGCCGCTCACTGGTGGGGCACCGGGCGCTTTCTGGAGGAGACCGACGACGCCTACATCGGTGGCGACGTCACGGTGATCGGGCCGAAGGTCGCCGGGTACATCGAAGAAGTGCTGGTCAGTGACAACCAGCCAGTGAAGGCCGGTGACGTACTGATCCGCCTCGACGCACGTGACTATCGCGCCAACCTCGCCAAAGCCGAGGGCGCGGTTGCCGCCGAGGAGGCGCTGCTGGCCAACCTCGACGCTACCGAACAATTGCAGCAGGCGGTGATCGGCCAGGCCCGTGCCGGCATCGATGCTGCCGGTGCCGAAACTGCTCGCTCGCGGGACGACAATGCGCGCTACAAACGCCTGGTAAGCACCAATGCTGTCTCGGTGGAAAGCGCCCAACGCGCCGACGCCACCTTCAAGACCGCCCAGGCCCTGAGTGCCCGCGCCCAGGCCGAGCTGCTCGCCGCACAGCGCCAACTGGCAGTGATCGACACCCAGAAACAACAGGCCCGCGCCGCCCTGCAACAAGCCCGGGCCGAGCGCGATCTGGCGCAACTGAACCTCGGCTACACCGAGCTGCGCGCACCGGTCGACGGCGTGATCGGCAACCGTCGCGCGAGGGTCGGCGCATACGCCCAGGCCGGTTCGCAACAGTTGTCGGTAGTGCCGGCCAGCGGTCTGTGGGTCGATGCCAATTTCAAGGAGGACCAGTTGGCGCGGATGAAACCCGGGCAACGGGTGAGCATCCGCGCCGACGTGCTCTCCGGCCAGGAATTCCATGGCCGCCTCGACAGCCTCGCTCCCGCCACCGGCTCGCAATTCAGCGTGCTGCCGCCGGAGAACGCCACCGGCAACTTCACCAAAATCGTCCAGCGGGTGCCGGTGCGGATCCTCCTCGATCCGGCCGACGGTGTGCTCGGTCATCTGCGGCCGGGGCTGTCGGTGACCGCTGAAGTCGACACCCGTGCGCAAGCCGAAACCAGCGCTGTGGCCGTCGCGCCATGAGTACCGCCCTCACCGCCCCGTCGCAACCGTTCAACGCCGCCGACATGGCCATCGCGACCAAAGTGTTCGCCTTCGCCAGCATGTGCATCGGCATGTTCATTGCGCTGCTGGACATCCAGATCGTCTCGGCGTCGCTGCGTGATATCGGCGGCGGACTCTCGGCCGGCACCGACGAAACCGCGTGGGTGCAGACCAGTTACCTGATCGCCGAAATCATCGTGATTCCACTGTCGGGCTGGCTGTCGCGGGTGTTCTCCACGCGCTGGCTGTTCTGCGCCTCGGCGGTCGGCTTCACCCTGGCCAGCCTGCTCTGCGGCGTGGCCTGGAACATCCAGAGCATGATCGCCTTTCGTGCGCTGCAAGGTTTTCTCGGCGGCTCGATGATTCCGCTGGTGTTCACCACCGCGTTCTTTTTCTTCACCGGCAAACAACGGGTGATCGCCGCCGCAACCATCGGTGCGGTGGCGTCGCTGGCGCCAACCTTGGGGCCGGTGATCGGCGGCTGGATCACCGACATTTCCTCGTGGCACTGGCTGTTCTATATCAACCTGGTGCCGGGAATTTTCGTTGCCGTGGCCGTGCCGATGCTGGTGAAGATCGACCAGCCGGAACTGGCGCTGCTCAAGGGCGCGGACTACCTGAGCATGGTGTTTCTCGCACTGTTTCTCGGCTGCCTGGAATACACCCTCGAAGAAGGCCCGCGCTGGAACTGGTTCAGTGACAGCACCATCCTGACCACCGCATGGATCAGCGGTCTGGCGGGTCTGGCCTTTATCGGGCGCACCTTGCACGTCGCCAATCCGATCGTCGATCTACGCGCACTCAAGGATCGCAACTTTGCCCTGGGTTGTTTCTTTTCCTTTGTCACCGGGATCGGCCTGTTCGCAACGATTTACCTGACTCCGCTGTTTCTTGGACGGGTGCGTGGCTATAGCGCGCTGGACATTGGTCTGGCGGTTTTTTCCACCGGGGTGTTCCAGATCATGGCGATTCCGCTGTATGCCTTTCTCGCCAATCGCATGGATCTGCGCTGGATCATGATGATCGGCCTGGGCTTGTTTGCGGTGTCGATGTGGGAGTTCAGTCCGATCACCCACGACTGGGGCGCGGGCCAGTTGATGCTGCCGCAAGCGTTGCGCGGGATCGCCCAGCAACTGGCAGTACCGCCGGCGGTGACGCTGACTTTGGGAGGGTTGGCACCGGCACGCTTGAAGCACGCTTCGGGGCTGTTCAACTTGATGCGTAACCTCGGCGGAGCCATTGGCATTGCCGCGTGCGCGACCATTCTCAATGATCGCACCAACCTGCACTTCACCCGTTTGGCCGAGCATTTGAACAGCAGCAACGAGGCGATGAATCAGTGGCTGGCGCAGGTCGGTGGCAATCTGGCGACACTGGGTCAGAGTGGTGATGTCGGGATCACCGCCGCCCTGCATCAGCTGTGGCTGCTGACCTACCGCGAGGCGCAGACCCAGACCTACGGCGATACCTTTTTGATGATCATGCTGTGCTTCATCGTCGCCACGGCGATGGTGCCCTTGATGCGCAAGGTGCAACCACCGGCCGCGCCGAGTGCGGATGCGCATTGATCACCCTTCTGAAGTTTTGCGCTTTTCACTGTGGGAGCGGGCTTGCTCCGGGCGGCGATCCGACGAAGGCGGTGTGTCAGATAACCACTAAGGTGACTGACACGACGCCTTCGCGAGCAAGCCCGCTCCCACAGTTTTCGACCGTGAACTGTCAGAGCTGCGGGGTTTTGCGGAAGCCCACGGCCAGACGGTTCCAGCTGTTGATGGTGCTGATCGCCACGCTCAGATCGACCATTTCCTTAGGTGTGAAATGCGCCGCGACGATGTCGTAGTCTTCGTCCGGAGCGTGGGTCAGGCTCAGTTGGGTCAGCGATTCGGTCCACAGCAGCGCCGCACGTTCGCGGTCGGTGAAGAACGGCGCTTCACGCCACGCGGTCACGGCGAACAGACGGCGCGGAGTCTCGCCGCCCTTGATCGCGTCGGCGGTGTGCATGTCGATGCAGAACGCGCAGCCGTTGATCTGCGAAGCGCGCAGCTTGACCAGTTCGACCAGGGTCTTTTCCAGCGGCAGTTTCGAGACGGCGGTTTCCAGGGCGATCATCGCTTTCAGGGCGTCTGGGGAGGCGGTGTAGAAATCGGTACGAGCTTTCATGATGGAGTTTCCGGGGCCAGTGAATGTGTGACTAAGGTAGTCCCGCCACTGCCCCGGACAAATAGCCAATCTCCCGGAAGACGAGTAGACCACCGCGTCACACGCGATTGCGCAACCAGTGCAGGAACCCGGTTTTCGCCACCACGGTCGGCACGTCCTGCGTCAGGGTCTGGGCCTTGTGCAGGCGATAATCGAGCAAGGCCTTCATCGCCTCGTTGATGTCATGACGGGCATCCAGGCACGGCTTCAGGTAGGTCTTCTCGATGCGGTACAGCGCGCAAAAGGTTTTCGCCGCGAAGGTCGCCGGCACCGAGGAATCGGAGAGAATGCCGGCCTCGCCGATCACCTCCCCCGGCCCCATGCGCCCGGATTCGAACGGCGTGCCATGGCGGGTCAAGGTCACGCTGACCACGCCGGACTCGATGATGAACAAATGATCGCTGACCTCCCCGGCGTCGAGAATCGTCTCCCCGGCGCGGAAGGTCTGCAGGGTCATGTTCTGGCTGAAGGTGTCTTTTTCTTCCTGACGCAGCGTGGAGAAAATCGGCGAACTGTCGAGCAACGCCCGTGGCCGCGAGAGGTTGCCGGTGACGATCGGTTCGACACTCGACAACAGATTGATCCCGGACGCCTGCAAGTGTCGGTAAGCCAGATCGAACAGCTGATTGCGCACCGAGCGCTTCTGATCCATCGACGAGACGAAACCGCTGATCTCATATTCCGCACCGGCGCTGCTGGAGCTTTTCAGCGCAACGCTCGGCGAAGGATTGTCCAGCAGCGGACGGCAGCCCTGCATCGCCCGTTCCAGCGCGTCGATCACCGTATTGGGTCGAGTATGCGGGCTGACCTGGACGCTGACGGCCACCCCGAACATGTTGCTCGGTCGGCTGAAGTTGATGATCTTGGCCTTGGCCGCCAGCGAGTTGGGAATCACTGCCATGCTGCCCTGACTGGTTTGCAGACGCGTGGCGCGCCAGTCGATATCGACGACCCGGCCTTCGGTGCCGTCGATGGAGATCCAGTCATCGATCTGATAGGGCTTGGTGGTGTTGAGCACAATCCCGGAGAACACGTCGCTCAAGGTGCTCTGCAACGCCAGACCGACAATGATCGCCAAGGCCCCGGACGTCGCCAGCACGCCTTTGACCGGCAGATCCAGCACATAGGCCAGCGCGGCGATAATCGCGATCAGGAAAATCACCGCACCGAGCAGATCCTGCAACAGTCGCCCGGTGTGGCCGACCCGCTGCATCATCACCGCGCCGATCAGCACGGTCAGGGTGCGCGCGCCGAACAGCCACCAACCGATCTGCAATCCGGTCGCCGCCAGATGCAGCGGCACGTTGTCGGCCCACGGCGCCGGCTCCATAGGATTCAGGCCTTCGTTGAACAACAGCACGCTGAACAGGCTGAAAATCAACACTCGCACCAGCAGCTTCCACTCGCTGCCACGTGAGCTGATCAGGCGCCAGAGCCCGAGATCGAGGAGGATCAGGATCAACGCGCAGAACAACGGATGTTCGCTCAAAAAAGACAACATCAAAGCACTCCGACAGGGGCCAATCGCGAGAAGATCGCACAGATTGGGCAAGTGTAGGAGCAATTGATTTCAGTGGATGAACGCCCGCGTAAAAACACCCAAAAACCAATGTGGGAGCGGGCTTGCTCGCGAAGGCGGTGGATCAGTCAGACACGCATCGACTGACACTCCGCTTTCGCGAGCAAGCCCGCTCCCACAGGGGGGTAGTTACCCGTGCATTCGGCCGAATTGCCCGGACTGGAAGTCGGCGAATGCCTGATGAATTTCCTGCTCGGTGTTCATCACGAACGGGCCGTGGCCGACAATCGGCTCGTCGATCGGCTCGCCGCTGAGCAGCAACACCACCGCGTCTTCACTGGCCTCAAGGGTCAACTGACGACCGTCGCGCTCGAACAGCACCAACTGCCCGACACCCGCCGTTTGCGCACCGTTGATCGTCACCGAACCTTTCAACAGCACCAGCGCGGTGTTGCGCCCTTCGTGCATATCCAGTGTCAGCAACTTGCCGGCGTTCAACCGCAGGTCCCAGACGTCGATCGGCGTGAAGGTGTGCGACGGGCCTTTCTGCCCCTCGAACTCACCGGCGATCAACCGCAGGCGGCCGGCGTTGTCCTTCAGCGCGATATTCGGAATGTCGCGATCGAGAATGGTCTGGTAGCCGGGCGCGGCCATTTTGTCCTTGGCCGGCAGGTTGACCCAGAGTTGCACCATTTCCAGTTTGCCGCCGGTTCTGGCGAAATCATCCGAGTGAAACTCTTCGTGCAGGATCCCGGACGCCGCCGTCATCCACTGCACATCGCCGGGGCCGATGGTGCCGCCGCTGCCGGTGGAGTCGCGGTGCTGCACTTCGCCGTCGTAGACGATAGTCACCGTTTCAAAACCACGGTGCGGGTGCTGGCCGACGCCACGGCGCTCGGTGGTCGGAGTGAATTCGGCCGGGCCGGCGTGATCGAGCAGCAGGAACGGGCTGATGTGTTTGCCCAGGTTGTCGTAGGAAAACAGGGTGCGAACCGGGAAGCCATCGCCGACCCAATGGCCGCGAGGGCTGGTGTAGATACCGATGATGTTTTTCATGGTTGCCTCCAAAAGGTGGGTGACGCAATGGATTGAGCTTAAATCCATGACGGCTGGAGGACTAGCCGGCAAAAACCGGCTTTAGTGTTCCATATTTAGAACAGTCCCACCTTTGAATCTCGATCCCTTGTGGAAGCGGGCTTGCTCGCGAAGGGGCCAGTCCAGACAACACGACTATCGGAAAAGATTCATGACTTCTGCTCAACAGTGCTTTGCCCCACCAGCGGTTTTTCTCAAGGACGCAGACGCGGATACTCCTGCCCATTCCCACTGCAACCCTGGAGTCATCAATGTCTGTTCCCGCTTTTGGTCTGGGTACGTTTCGCCTGCAAGGTCAGGTGGTCATCGATTCGGTGCGCACCGGCCTTGAACTTGGCTACCGTGCCATCGACACCGCGCAGATCTACGAGAACGAAGCCGAGGTCGGCCAGGCCATCGCCGCCAGCGGCATTGCTCGCGAAGAGCTGTTCATCACCAGCAAGATCTGGATCGCCAACTTCGCCAAGGATCGTCTGATCGACAGCCTCAAGGAAAGCCTGCAGAAGTTGCAGACCGACTACCTCGACCTGACGCTGATCCACTGGCCGTCGCCGGAAGATCAGGTGCCGGTCGCCGAATTCATGGGCGCGCTGCTCGAAGCCAAGCGTCTGGGCCTGACCCGGCAGATCGGGGTGTCCAACTTCACCATCGACTTGATGCAACAAGCCATCGCAGCGGTCGGCGCGGAAAACATCGCCACCAACCAGATCGAGCTGCACCCGTACCTGCAAAATCGCAAAGTGGTCGAGTTCGCCCGCAGCCAAGGCATCCAGATCACCTCCTACATGACCCTCGCCTATGGCGAAGTGCTGAAGGATCCGGTGATCCAGCAGATTGCTGAACGCCTGCAAGCGACTCCGGCGCAAGTCACTCTGGCCTGGGCGATGCAGTCGGGTTACGCGGTGATTCCATCGTCGACCAAGCGCGCCAACCTGCAAAGCAACCTCGGCGCCACTGCGCTGACATTGAGCGAAGCAGACATGGCGCTGATCGCCGGTCTGGAGCGCGGCCATCGCCTGACCAGCCCGAAAGGCATTGCCCCGCAGTGGGATTGATCGCTCAGCCCTGAAGATGCTGCGCAAGGCCGAGCATGGCCGTGCGCAGCGCATCCGCCGAGCGGTGGACGGCCAGTGTTTCGGCGTCTCGACACGCCTGTTCGAGATCCGAGCACGCCGCCGCCACCCGCGCGGCACCGACCATTTGCGCACCGCCCTTGATGTGATGCGCCAGCGTCCGCAACCCGTCCAGATCCTGGGGCTGGCGCGCCGCATCCAGCCGTTGCAGATCGTCCTGCAGACTGCGCAATACTTGTTCGCGCAGGCGTTGCATCACCGAGTGATCGTCTCCAGCCATCTGCTCCAGCGCGCTCAGGTCGATCTCGGGCAACGTCAGAGCCGGGGTCGGCAAGTGATCACTTTCGCCGTGACTGGCCGCCTTCAACGCCTGCTGCAGATCGTGCAAGCGAATCGGCTTGAAAAGACAATCGTCCATGCCGGCCTCAAGGCAACGAACCCTCTCCTCGACTTGCGCGTTGGCGGTAAAACCGAGGATCAGGCAACGCGCCCGGCCGCTCGCTGCCTCTTCGTCACGGATCGTCCGGGCGAGTTCGTAACCGTTGCGCTGCGGCATGTTGCAGTCGGTGATCAGCACATCGAATGCTTGTGCTCGCCAGCGTTGCAGCCCCTGTTCACCGTCTTCGATGTCGACCGTACGGTGGCCGAGTTCGCTCAGTTGCCAGCACAGCAGCAAGCGGTTGACCGGATGATCGTCCACCACCAGAACACTCAATGAACGCGCCGGCGTGTCCGCCACTTCAGGGCTTGCCGCTTCGGGGGCGAGCGCGGCCAACAACGGCAACTGCAGATTGATGTCGACCCTCGTTCCAAGCCCCGGCTCGCTGTCGAGGTGCAGCGTTCCGCCCATCATTTCGCAGAGGTTGCGGCTGATCACCAGTCCCAGCCCCGAGCCGCTGCGCGCCGACTGACCATGGTTGCCGGCCTGGACAAACGGGCTGAACAGGCGTTGCCGGTCATCGGCGCTGATGCCGATGCCACTGTCTTCAATCACGACTTTCACGGCCAATTGATCGGGAGCCGTCCTGGTCACCACCAGTTGCACGCTCACCTGGCCGTGCTCGGTGAATTTGATCGCGTTGCTCAACAGGTTCGACAGCACTTGCTTGAAGCGTGTCGGGTCGACCATGACGTCAACGCCACTCTGTGCATCCAGTTCGACATGCCACAACAGGCGCTTCTGCCGCGCCAGTGCCTCGAATACCCGGCACACCGAGATCACCAGTTCGCGCAGATTGGCCCGTTCCGGTGCGAGGGACAGATGCCCGGACTCGATGCGTGCGATGTCGAGAATGTCGCCGATCAGCGCGAGCAGTTGCTGGCCAGCGCCGGATGCGACTTCGATCGCCAGCTTGTCGGTGACACCCTCCTCGGCCCGCTTCAGGGCCAGTTCAAGCATGCCGATCAAGGCGTTCATAGGGGTGCGGATTTCATGGCTCATGGTCGCCAGAAACGTGGTCTTGGCCCGGTTGGCGTCGTCGGCGGCCTCCTTGGCCTGCTGCAACTGCCGCAGCCATTGCTGACGCTGGCGCAACTGCCAGCGCTGTAAACCGATCCAGGCCAAGGCCAACAACAGCAGGCTCGCGGCACCGGCAAAAGCCAGGAGAATCTCCCGGCGATAGCGCTGCCAATAGCTCTCCTCGACCAACACATCATGGCTCCAGCGCTCGACCAGCTCGTCCATCTGTTGCGGCGCGATGCTCAGCAGCGCCTTGTTCAGAATCGTGTGCAGCGCCGTATCCTGCGGTGCGGTGGCCAAGGCGATGCGCGCCGGTTGATCGCCGATGGTATTGGTAATGCGCAGGCGCTCACGGTAATGGCGGGCGATCAGAAAACGCGCGACCAGCAACGAGCTGACGGTCGCGTCGGCCTGCCCCTTGGCGATCAGCTCCATGCCCTCGGCCGGGCTGCTGACCTCCACCAGACGTACCCCCGGCACCCGCTCCAGGATGTAACCGCGTAACGGATGACCGCGATAAATCGCCAGACGCTTGCCCGGCAGATCGGCGAGGCTGCGCGGACTGCCCGCCGTTATCGCACTGACCAGTACAAACGGATTGTTCAGGTACGCACGGGTGAATTGCAGCTCGGCTTCCCGCTCGCTGCTCGGGGTCACCACCGGCAACACGTCGAGTTCACCGGCCTTGAGCTGTTCGATCTGGCGATCCAGCGAACGCCCCCGGACCACCTCGAAATGCAGCCCGGTGCGCTGACTGATCAGGGTAAGCAATTGCGCTGACAGACCGTTGAATCGCCCGCTGGCATCAAAAAAAGTCAGCGGTGCGAAATCCTCGATCACACCGACCCGCACCAGCGGATGTTGCTCCAGCCACTCCTGCTCGCCGGCACTGAGGCGCACCCGCGACTGCGCGGCCATTTGCGCACGCCCCGCGCTCCAGCGCTGCTCGATAAGCTGACGACGCTCCAGAGGAATCACCGCCAGCGCCTTGTCGATGATGCGTTTGAGGCGAACTTCGCTGCGCAGCATGGCGAAACCGAAGGGGCTGGCATCCAGGCCCGACGGACCGGCCAGTTGCAAGTCATTACGGTAATTGGTGTTGATCAGGTAATTGGCGCTGATCAGATCGCCGAGATAGCCGTCATCGACACCGAATGCCACCGCACCCAGCGCATCCATCGCCGAGGGATAACGCTGCAAGTCCGCCCCGGGATAGAACGCCTGCACGCTGGCCAACGGCAGATAGTCCTCGACCATGGCGATGCGTCGGCCCGCCAGATCCGCCGGCAGAGTTTCGTCAAGCCGGGTCACCAGCATCGGCTGGTCTTCGGCGTAGGGGCGCGACAGCATGAAATCCGGGTCGGCCAGCTCGAAATTGTTCGAGGTCCCCAGCAGGTCCAGTTCACCGCGTTTGAGTGCGGCCATCACCTGGTCGCGATGGGTGAAGCGTCGAACGTCGATCCGCACATTGAGCAACTGCGCCAGAAGCTCGGCGTAATCGGCGGTGAGGCCTTCCAGCTCCTGCCGATTGCGGGTGATTTCGAACGGTGGGTAATCGGCTCCGGAAATGCCCATGCGCAACACCGGGTGCTGGCGCAGCCATTGGCGGTCCTGCTCGTCGAGCGGGACCTGAATATTTTCCAGTGCGGCCTGGCTCAACAATTCCAGGGGTTGTGGCGCCTCGCTGGCGCAGCAGGTGGCCGTGATACTCAACCACAGAACCCACCACCCGCGTTGCCGACTCACTTTGCCACTCAGATCAAATGATTGCGCTTGGCGAATTCGCGCAAGTGCACCGTGGAATTGATCGCGAGTTTTTTCATCAGGCGGGTCTTGTAGGTACTGACGGTCTTATGGCTAAGGTGCATGTCTTCGGCGATCGCCTTGTTCGATTTGCCCAGTGCCAATTGCTCGAGAATGCTCAGTTCGCGGTTGGAGAGCTGATCGATCAGCTGTTTTTCACTGCGGTCCAGCGGGGACGATGCATGGGTGGTGTCGGGCAACGCTGCAAAGTATGAGTAGCCCGACATCAGTGCCTGGATTGCCTTGTGCAATTGCAGCAACTGGTTGGTTTTGGTCACGTAGCCCATGGCCCCGCCCCGCAGGCATCGGTTTTGATAATGCAGCGGGTCCTGAGAGGTGAAGATCAACACCTTGCACTCGGGGTTATCGGACTTCAGCCGCTCCAACACCTCCAGCCCGCCGAGCCCCGGCAACTTGAGATCGAGTATCACCAGTTTGGGTTGGTGCTTGCGGAGCAGCGCCATGACTTCACCGGCGCTCGATGCTTCGTGAATAACCTTGAACCGTTCGGCTTCGAGGACGAGTTTCACGGCCGCCCGTACCACCGGATGATCATCGACGATCAGCGCTGACTTCATGACCGCTCCCAGTGCAAAAACATGACGATGGCGCCACTGGCATCGGCTGTTCCTGCCGCAGTGGCTGCGCAAAGACTGTTACACGGGAATCAAACCGTATCTACCTGTCAGATCTGACAGTTGCGCCAAAGGGGAATCCGTGCTCAAGCCCGACGCTGCAGGGCTGATAGCGGGTTCCAGGTGTCAGCCGCACACACCGGGGCAACATCGACGCGCGCCATCAGATGCTTGATCGCGGCCGCATTGGGCAAGGCGACATGGCTGATCTGCAGGTTTTCCTGAGCGAAGCCGGCGGGTGTCAGCGCAGGCGCCGAGGGCTCGTTATAGATCAGCGCGTGGCGCACATGCGGGTTGTTGAGGAAAAACCCCGGCAGGTCCAGCGATCCGGCCGCCAGCTCGGCGTTGATAACCACCGCATCGAAGGGTTCACAGCCGTACTCCACCAGGGTCAGCAGCTCAAGCAGACTCTGTACCGGAGCGATGCGGAAGTATTCAAGGCCATTGAACAGGCGCTCGATTTTCATCCGGTGAAAATGCTGCGGATCGGCAATCAGGATGCGCAGGGTTTTATTGATCATGCTCGATCTCCTGGAGGTCACGGGTGGATGCGCCAAGGCTACGCAAGCCGCAGGAACAACTCTGTAGGATCTTTCCTAAAAATCCGCTCATTCATCCGCGTTTTTCCCGTGGTTGCGCCGTTGCAGCCAGTTGAGCAAATCGGCCCCGGCCATCGGTCGTGCGTACCAGTAGCCCTGCCCTTGCGTGCAGCCCAGTGCCAGCAGTTCACGACGTTGCGCATCGGTTTCGATGCCCTCGATGACCACGCTCATGCCCAGGGCTTCGCCCAGTGCCAGGGTGCTGCTGATGGCGGCGCGGCAACGGGGTTCGTGCGCAAGGTTGCGAATGAAATCGGCGTCGAGCTTGATCTCGTTGAATGGCAACTGGCACAGGCGCTGCAATGAGGAGAATCCCGCGCCGAAGTCATCGATCGACAAGCGACAACCCATAATGCGCAACCGCACCAGACTCTCGAGGCTGGTGGCCGGCGCTTCGAGCAGACCGCTTTCGGTCAGCTCGAACGTCAGGCTCGAACCGCAGGTTTTATGTTCAGCCAAAAGGCTTTTCAAAGTGGACGTCAGTTGCGCATTGGCCAATTGCACGGTTTGCAGGTTGAACGCCATGTTCAAGACAAAGCCCTGAGCCCGGGCACTGTGCTGTACCCGCAAGGCCTGATCGATCTGCGCGAACAGCATCTCGTCGAGCAGTCCGCAACGTTCAAGTACCGGCACAAACAGCGCCGGCGAAATCAGCCCGCGTGTCGGATGCAGCCAGCGGCACAGCACCTCAACGCCACAGACTTCGCCGCTCTGCAGGTTGAACTTGGGTTGATACCAGGCATGCAATTGGCCCTCGGCCAGCGCATGGCGTACCGCCGCTTCACTGGCCAGCGTCGTGGTGCGTACCGGCTGCGCCGGGCTGATCTGCCGATTGACGAATTTCTCCAGCAACTCGGCCAACACTTGGGCGTGCAGCGGTTTGCCGACATCACCGAGCAGGTGCAGCCCAAGCAGCGCAACCATCTGATGCACTGCCCGCCGCAGATCCGCCGACAGCGAACTGCTGATGATCACCGACCTGACCTGCCCCGACGCGCCGACCCGCTGCAGAAACTCCAGGCCGTCCATGCCCTCCATCTGCAAGTCGCACAGGGCGATGTCCACCGAGCCGACTTCATCGAGCAACGCCAGCGCCTGCGCGCCATCGCTGGCCTCCAGCACCTCCCGACACCCCAGCCCTTGCAGCATGTTCACCGCTACGGAGCGCTGGAAAGCGTGGTCTTCAAGCACCAGGATACGGAGCGGCAGATCGGGCATGAGGGTTGGCTCGCTGTGGGTGAAATGCGGATGAGTGTGGAGCTCGCGAGGGGGCGTCTGCGATCGCTTAACCATCGAGATGCTCCAGCACGGTGCCAAGGGTCTGCCGGTCTGGCGTATGGAGCATGAACAGCTGCCGGCGCTGGGTGGCATAAATCGCCTCGGCCTGCGGCTGACCACGCCGGACATCGTGGATCACACCGTGGCGGATCTGTGGGTTGCCCTGAAAGAACCGCACCGGATCAACACCCGCAGCGGCAATCAGTTCGCCATTGATGATCATCAGGTCGAATTGCTCGAACGGCTCATGGGAATAATGCGTCAACGCCAACAGTTCACGAAACGAACGCACTGGCGTGAGGTGGCGGTAGCCCAGCTCGTTGAAGACTCTGGCGATTCTGGATTGCAGAGCCTGCTGCTCTTCGACAATCACGATTCGCCTGCACTTGTAGGACATAAGGTTTAATGGCGTAAGAAAATGTGCCGAACACGCTAACCAGAAGTCGTCAGAACCTATGTAGGAAAAGTCCTAAAAGCAGGAGGAAACCTCTCGAAAACCGACAGGACGCCGCCTGGACACTGGCCAAAGCGGCGATTTTCTTGCCAGAGGCGGCGATAGCGATCGCCGAGAGCCACGCCGAATGGCGGCTCGAGGTTGTTGCCTTATTCCGTGGTACTCGGACTCCAGAACGCCTGCACCACCAGCGCCGAGGTCGAGATCCGCGCCACCAGTGCATCAAGTTCGTCACCGTCCACCGAGGTGGTCGCCAGCGTCGCTTCGATCTCGATCTCGTCGGCGCCGAAGGCGTGTACATCGACATCGCTGGCCGGGTAGTTGCTGCGCTCCAGCTCGGCTTCGAGCAGGGCGAACACAGCTTTCTGTTGCGAGCGCCGGGCGATCACGTAAACGATGTTGGTGACTTCGGCCGAGACCACGTCCAGTGGCTGGCGGTTGATGTTGTTGACGATCGGTCGCAGCAAAGTGTTGGCGGCCAGAATGAACAGCGTGCCGAGCACCGCTTCGGCCAACAGGTCGGCACCGGCGCAGGCACCGACGGCGGCGGAGGTCCACAGGGTCGCGGCGGTGTTGAGACCACGGACGTTGCCCTCTTCGCGCATGATCACGCCGGCGCCGAGAAAGCCGATGCCGGAGACCACGTAGGCGACCACGCGCACCGCGCCATCAGCACCGCCGAGACGGTTGGCCATGTCGACGAAAATCGCCGCGCCGACCGCCACCAGCACGTTGGTGCGCAGACCCGCCGTGCGCTGCCGGTACTGGCGCTCGAAACCGATCAGGCCACCGAGGATGAACGCTGCGCTGAGGCTGACGAGAGTGTCGAGCAGCGAGGTGAGGTTGAGGTTGTTGATGGCTTGCATGATGAAGCTCCTTGAATAAACCACAGTCCCCTTGTGGGAGCGGGCTTGCTCGCGAAGACGGTTGTTCAGTCACAGTTGTAGTGGCTGACACACCGCCTTCGCGAGCAAGCCCGCTCCCACAGGGGATCAGTGTTGTCCGAACGTTTATTGCCAGCCGAACCGGCGGATGTAGAAGCCTTTCACCGCCTGGGTCAGCGCCATGTACGCCAACAGGATCATCGGCAGGAACACGAAGTACATCGACGGCAGCGCCTGCAGTTTGAAGTAGTCGGCCAGCGGCCCCATCGGCAGGAAGATCCCGACCGCCATGATGATCCCGGTCATCACCAGCAGCGGCATGGCTGCACGGCTTTGCAGGAATGGAATCTTCGGCGTGCGGATCATGTGCACGATCAGCGTCTGGGTCAGCAAGCCCACCACGAACCAGCCGGACTGAAACAGGGTCTGGTGATCCGGGGTGTTGGCATCGAACACATACCACATCAAGGCGAACGTCAGGATGTCAAAGATCGAACTGATCGGACCGAAGAACAGCATGAAGCGTCCAACATCAGCCGGCTGCCAGCGTTGCGGCTTTTTCAGCATCTCGTCATCGACGTTGTCGAACGGAATGGCGATCTGCGAAATGTCGTAGAGCAGGTTCTGTACCAGCAGGTGCATCGGCAGCATCGGCAGGAACGGAATGAACGCACTGGCGACCAGTACCGAGAACACGTTGCCGAAGTTGGAGCTGGCGGTCATCTTGATGTACTTGAGCATGTTGGCGAAGGTGCGGCGCCCTTCGAGCACGCCCTCCTCCAGCACCATCAGGCTCTTTTCGAGGAGGATGATGTCGGCGGCTTCCTTGGCGATGTCCACCGCGCTGTCCACCGAAATACCGATGTCGGCCGTGCGCAGTGCCGGCGCATCGTTGATGCCGTCGCCCATGAAGCCGACCACATGCCCGTTGCCCTTGAGAATGCGCACGATGCGCTCCTTGTGCGACGGGGTCAGCTTGGCGAAGACATTGGTCTTCTCCACGGCGATTGCCAGTTGGGCATCACTCATGCGCTCGATGTCATTGCCCATCAGCAGGCCCTGTTGGGCCAGACCGACTTCGCGGCAAATCTTCGCAGTCACCAGTTCGTTGTCACCGGTCAGCACTTTGACGGCGACACCGTGTTCGGCCAACGCCTTGAGCGCCGGCGCGGTGCTTTCCTTCGGTGGATCGAGGAACGCCACATAACCGATCAGCGTCAATTCCTGCTCATCCGCCAGGCTGTAAGTGTCGCGACCTTCCGGCATCGAGCGGGCAGCCACGGCCACCACGCGCAAGCCTTCAGCGTTGAATGCTGCGGTGACCTGACGAATCCGGGTCAGCAATTCATCGCTCAAGGCTTCTTCGACTTCGCCGTGCTGCACACGGGTGCACACCGCCAGCACTTCCTCTACCGCGCCTTTGCAGATCAGCAGATGCGGTTCACCACGGCCTTCGACCACCACCGACATGCGCCGGCGATTGAAGTCGAACGGGATCTCATCGACCTTGCGAAACGCCGTGCCGACCTTCAGCTCACGGTTGATTTCCACGTGCTCCAGCACCGCTACATCGAGCAGGTTTTTCAGCCCGGTCTGGTAGTAGCTGTTCAGGTAGGCCATTTCCAGCACGTCATCGGAGTCTTCACCCCAGACGTCGACATTGCGCGCGAGGAAGATCTTGTCCTGGGTCAGGGTGCCGGTCTTGTCGGTGCACAGCACGTCCATGGCGCCGAAGTTCTGGATCGCATCCAGACGTTTGACGATGACTTTCTTGCGCGACAGGAACACCGCACCTTTGGCCAGGGTCGAGGTGACGATCATCGGCAGCATTTCCGGAGTCAGGCCGACAGCGATCGACAGCGCGAACAACAGTGCTTCAGTCCAGTCGCCCTTGGTGAAACCGTTGATGAACAGGACCAGCGGCGCCATGACGAACATGAAGCGGATCAGCAGCCAGCTGACTTTGTTCACACCGAGCTGGAACGAGGTCACCGCACGGTCAGTCGCGCCGACTCGTTGCGCCAGCGCACCAAAATAGGTGCTGTTGCCGGTGGTGAGAATCACCGCCATCGCCGTGCCGGACACCACGTTGGTGCCCATGAACAGGATGTTCTCCAGCTCCAGCGGATTGCGCGTGTCGCGGTCGGCCTGGCGGGCGAATTTTTCCACCGGCATCGATTCACCGGTCATCGCCGCCTGGCTGACGAACAGGTCCTTGGCGCTGAGCACCCGGCAATCGGCAGGAATCATGTCGCCAGCCGAAAGTACGATCAGGTCGCCCGGCACCAGTTGCTTGATCGGCAGTTCGATCCGTGGCTCATCGCGGCGCATCACTGTGGCGGTGTTGCTGACCATGGCCTTGAGCGCATCGGCGGCCCGGTTGGATTTGCTTTCCTGCCAGAAGCGCAGCAGCGTCGACAGCACCACCATGGAGAAAATCACCGTGGCGGCTTTGAGGTCTTCGGTCAGCCACGAGATCACCGCCAACAGGGTCAGCAGCAGGTTGAACGGGTTTTTATAGCAGTGCCACAGGTGGGTCCACCATGGCAGCGGCTGCTCGTGTTCGACTTCGTTGAGGCCGTACTGCGCGCGCAGTGCGTCGACTTCAAAATCGGTCAAACCGTCGGTGTGGGTGCCCAGCGAAGACAGCAGTTCGCTGCTGTCGCGATGGGCCGCATCGACCAGGGTGTTGGCCAGGGTGGGCGGCACTTCACGGCTGACCGTGGTGTCGTTGATCGATTCCAGCAGCGCCAGACGGCGGAAGTGCCGGGCGATGTGGCGTGTGCGCAGGAAGCCTGCGAAAAATTCCTTGAGCGTAAGTTTCATGGCTGTTGCCCCTATGGTCAGCCGGGAAACCGTCGAGCAGGTACGACCATGCCTCGTGGGCCGGAAAATCCGGCACGGCAAGGCTTGGCGCGCCGGTCAGAAAAGACAGGCGTGTCGATAGGTTTGCGATCACGACCACACGGTCGAAACCACACACGTTCAGTGTCGATGAGAAGGACGTCGGGACATGGTCTCAACTGACCATGATCGGGATGCCGCTGCTCGCTTTTACGGCGAGACAACGGCAGAGAAAGGCTGCGCGTTATCTTGCCGAGAATCTGCCGGTTACCGAGACCGGCCGACAACTGTCACTCGAACAAGTACCCACTGTGGGTCTCCGCTATTGATGAAAACGCGCGAAGCTTACGCCTCGATGATGGATGAGTAAACCCGTGAAAGGTGGTGTGTCGGGGATGTTCAGGAAGGGTTCAGGATTGAGGATTTGTGGTGTTTCAAATGGCCCCTTCGCGAGCAGGCTCGCTCCCACACTGGATCTTCATTCAACACAACTTCTGTGTTCGCTGGAGATCCCTTGTGGGAGCGAGCCTGCTCGCGAAGGCGGTGTATCAGGCACCGATGAGTCAGCTGGCAGCTGCCAACAACAGATCCGCCATCGAACGATGCCCACGGTTCTTGCCATGCTCATACAACGAACCGGCAATCTCGTCCGCGCGCACCGGCAACACCGACAGCAACGTGTCGCTCAGACCATGGCTGGCCTGGCAGAAGCCCTGCATGTACAGGCCGGCCTTGCAGCGCTCGTCGGTGATCAGTCTGTAGTTGCGATCGACCTCGAAATCACCGAGGTATTCCTCCAGCGGAGCCAGCAGTTTGCGGTGCATCTGCCGCTCGTAACCGGTGGCCAGGACCACGGCGTCATAGACACGCACGGTGACTTCGCCGGTGGCGTTGTTGCGCACCGCCAGTTCAATACCGCGCTCGGTGGCGGTGGCGCTTTCAACGGTGGTCAGGGTGCGGAATGCATGACGGGCGATGCCCGAGACTTTCTGCCGATAGAAGATGCCGTAGATGCGTTCGATCAGGTCGATGTCCACCACTGAGTAGTTGGTGTTGTGGTACTCGTTGACCAGGCGCTCGCGCTCGGCACTGTTTTGCTGGAACACCAGATCGGTGAACTCCGGCGAAAACACTTCGTTGACGAACGGGCTGTCGTCCGCAGGCTTGAGGGCCGAACCGCGCAGGATCATGTCGACCTGCACCGACGGGAACGAATCGTTCAGATCGATGAAGGCTTCCGCCGCGCTCTGCCCGCCACCGATGATCGCGATGCTCATCGGTTGATTGTTCACACACGGCTGTCTGGCCATCTGCGACAGGTACTGCGAGTGGTGGAACACGCGGCTGTCGCCCTTGAGCGCCTTGAACGCTTGCGGAATACGCGGCGTGCCACCGGCACTGACCACCACCGAACGCGCAGTGCGCACGAACTGCTGGCCTTCGCTGTCGCGGGAGATCACGCGCAACGCTTCAACCTGATGGTTGTGCAGCACCGGTTCGATGGTCAGCACTTCTTCGCCGTAGCGGCTCTGCTCGGTGAACTGCCCGGCGACCCAGCGCAGGTAGTCGTTGTACTCCATGCGGCACGGGTAGAAGGTGCCGAGATTGATGAAGTCCACCAGACGCCCGTGGTGCTTGAGGTAGTTGACGAACGAGTACGGACTGGTCGGGTTGCGCAGGGTCACCAGATCCTTGAGGAAGGAAATCTGCAACTCGCTCTGGGTCGACAGGGTGTTGCCGTGCCAGCTGTAGTCGGCCTGCTTGTCGAGGAACAGCACATCCAGCTCGCCGTGGGTCGGGCCGCGCTCTTGCAGAGCGATGGCCAGGGCCAGGTTGGAAGGGCCGAAACCGACGCCGATCAGGTCGTGAACGATGGGCGATGCAATTGCCTGTGTCATTTCCAGTGTCCTCTGGATGAACCCCTCAACACGGGGATAAAGCCTGGGTGGCCTGACCGGCCTGAAACAGGTCAGCAGGTCGTCTGTTGAGTAGGAACGAGGACGATGAAAGGAAATTTAACCAGCCAGGATCAATGGGCATCCCATTGTTTGATTCGCAACCGGCAATGCTTCATGGCATTGACGATGTGTTTTTCCACCAACGCCTTGGAGATCCCGAGGGTCGCGGCAATTTCGGGGTGGGACAGGCCTTCGATCTTGCGCAGCAAAAAACTGTCGCGGCACAACGGCGGCAACTCCGCCAGCGCACGCTGGAGCATTTCCAGACGCTGGCCGTGATCGAGGGTGCCATGGGGCGACGGGGTGAAATAGCGCTCTTCGCTGTCGAGCACATCAAGCGACTCGACCTGACGCAGGGCATTGCGCCGATGATCATCGATGACCAGGTTCAGGGCGGTGCGATAGAGAAACGCCCGGGGTTGCTCGATGGGCGTGTCGCTGGAACGCTCCAGCACCCGCAAATAAGCGTCATGCACCACATCTTCGGCAACCTGACGGTTGCCCAGCCTGGCGTTCAGGAAACACACCAGCTCCCGATAGTAGTTTTCCAACATGACTCCCGACCGCATCGATGCAGTTCCTGTCCTTGAGCACACGGATTCCGCCGCCCGCGATCCGCAGTAGCAAGATGGTGGCAACTTGAGTTGCGTAATTTATAGTAATTCTCATATAGATTTAAAGAGCTGTTTCCACATCCGGGCCAAATAGTCCTCTGCGGCTACCTGTTACTTGATGTGTGCGCACTTAAATTCCCTTGCGCACTCATCGTTTACAGGACAGCTCCCCGTATCTGTCGCGCCTTGCGACAGCGTTCAACCCCCGCGCACTGCGCCGCCGCGGTTGAACGACGGGCCGAACCTACTGGCCGGAACCCTGCATGAAACGTCCCCGCTCCGCCCGACGCGCCCTGTTTGCCGCCCTTTGTCTGATTCCCGTGATCGCCGTTGCCGCGTGGCAGGTTTTGCCGCCCGGGCGGGACGCCCTCGCCACCGTTCAGGTGACCCGCAGCAATATCGAAAACAGCGTGACCGCATTGGGCACTTTGCAGCCGCGTCGTTATGTGGATGTCGGCGCGCAGGCTTCCGGGCAGATCCAGAAGATCCATGTCGAGGCTGGCGATACGGTCAAGGAAGGCCAGTTGCTGGTGGAGATCGACCCCTCCACGCAAAAAGCCAAACTCGATGCCGGGCGTTTCTCGATCGAAAACCTCAAGGCGCAACTGCAGGAGCAGCGCGCCCAGCACGATCTCGCACAGCAGAAATACCAGCGCCAGCAGAAGCTCGCCGCCGGTGGCGCGACCCGTGAAGAAGATGTGCAGACCGCACGCGCCGAAGTTCGCGCGACCCAGGCGCGCATCGACATGTTCCAGGCGCAGATCCGCCAGGCCCAGGCAAGCCTGCGCAGCGACGAGGCCGAGCTCGGCTACACACGCATTTATGCACCGATGAGCGGCACGGTGGTGGCCGTCGGCGCGCGGGAAGGTCAAACACTCAATGCGCAGCAACAGACACCGTTGATCCTGCGCATCGCGCGACTATCGCCAATGACGGTCTGGGCCGAGGTTTCCGAAGCGGACATTGGTCACGTCAAACCCGGCATGACCGCCTACTTCACCACCCTTAGTGGTGGCAGCCGGCGCTGGAACAGCACTGTGCGGCAGATTCTGCCGGTGCCGCCGCGCCCTCTCGAACAGAATCAGGGCGGCAGCCCCACCAGTGGTCGCAGCGGCAGCGAACGGGTGGTGCTGTACACCGTGCTGCTCGATGTCGACAACGCTGACAACAGCCTGATGACCGACATGACTGCGCAGGTGTTCTTTGTCGCGCAACAGGCCAGGGACACCCTGACCGTGCCAAGCGCCGCCCTGCAGCCAGGCACGCGGGCGCAGTGGCAACGGGCGCAGGTCGTTGCCGCCAACGGCGAAATCCAGTCCCGCGACGTGCGAACCGGCATCAGCGATCGCCTGCGCACGCAAGTGCTCGAAGGTCTGGTCGAGGGCGATCACGTCCTCAGCGCTCCGGCCACCGGCAGCGGAGGCTGAATGCAAACGCCCCTGATTGACCTGCGGCAGATCCGCAAATCCTACGGCGGCAATGACAGTCCGCTGGTGGAGGTGTTGCGCGGCATCGATCTGTCGATTCATGCCGGCGAGTTCGTGGCCATCGTCGGCGCGTCCGGTTCCGGCAAATCGACGCTGATGAACATCCTTGGCTGCCTCGATCGCCCCACCAGCGGCGAATATCGTTTTGCCGGTGAAGATGTCGCGCAACTGGACACCGACGAACTGGCGTGGCTGCGCCGCGAGGCGTTCGGTTTCGTGTTCCAGGGCTATCACCTGATTCCGTCCGGCTCCGCCCAGGAAAACGTCGAGATGCCGGCCATCTACGCCGGCACTCCGGCGGCGGAACGCCACGCGCGGGCCAGTGCATTGCTGGAGCGCCTCGGCCTGGCCAGTCGCACCGGCAACCGCCCGCATCAGCTTTCCGGCGGTCAGCAGCAGCGCGTGTCGATTGCCCGGGCGCTGATGAACGGCGGTCACATCATCCTCGCCGACGAACCCACCGGCGCCCTCGACAGCCACAGCGGCGCCGAGGTCATGACCTTGCTCGACGAACTCGCCGGTCAGGGCCATGTGGTGATTCTCATCACCCACGACCGCGAAGTGGCGCAACGGGCCAAACGCATCATCGAAATCCGCGACGGCCTGATCATCAGCGACACCGCCGAACATCCGTCAGCCGCGCCCCGTACCGCCAACCCCGGCGCCCTGCAAGCGGTCGATCTGCGCCAGCGCCTGAGCGCCGGCAGTACCCGGACCGGCGCCTGGAAAGGCGAACTGGTGGATGCGGTGCAAGCCGCCTGGCGAGTCATGTGGATCAATCGGTTTCGCACCGCGCTGACGCTGCTCGGCATCGTCATCGGCGTGGCTTCGGTGGTGGTGATGCTGGCGGTTGGCGAAGGCAGCAAACGCCAGGTGATGGCGCAGATGGGCGCCTTCGGCTCCAACATCATTTATCTGAGCGGCGCCGCGCCCAACCCGCGCACGCCACCGGGGATCATTACGCTCGATGACGTCGCCGAGCTGGCCGCCCTGCCCCAGGTCGAACGCATCATGCCGGTCAACGGCTCGACCGCCGGCGTGCGTTTCGGCAACGCCGATCACAGCAGTTATGTCGGTGGCAACGACACCAACTTCCCGATCATCTTCAACTGGCCGGTGGTCCAGGGCAGTTACTTCACCCAGGCCGACGAAGACAGTGCCGCCGCTGTGGCGGTAATCGGTACCAAAGTGCGCGACAAGTTGCTCAAGGATGTCGCCGATCCGATCGGCCAGTACATCCTGATCGAAAACGTGCCGTTCCAGATCCTCGGCGTTCTCGCCGAAAAAGGCTCAAGCTCGGGCGACTCGGACAGCGACAATCGCATCGCCGTGCCCTACTCCGCGGCCAGCATGCGTCTGTTCGGCAGCCGCAATCCGGAATACGTGGTGATCGCCGCCAGGGATGCGCGCAAGGTCAAGGACGCCGAACAGGCCATCGAACAAGCGATGCTGCGCCGGCACAACGGCAAGAAGGACTTCGAACTCACCAACAACGCCGCGATGATCCAGGCCGAGGCGCGCACCCAAGGCACGCTGTCGCTGATGCTCGGCGCCATTGCTGCCATTTCGCTGCTGGTGGGCGGTATCGGCGTGATGAACATCATGCTCATGACCGTGCGCGAACGCACCCGGGAAATCGGCATTCGCATGGCCACCGGCGCCCGTCAGCGCGACATCCTGCGCCAGTTTCTCACCGAAGCGGTGATGCTTTCGGTGGTCGGTGGCATTGCCGGCATCAGCCTGGCAATGCTGGTCGGCGGCGTCCTGATGTTCAGTGGCGTAGCGATCGCGTTTCAATGGCTGGCTGTGCTCGGCGCCTTTGCCTGCGCACTGGTCACCGGTGTCATCTTCGGCTTCATGCCTGCCCGCAAGGCCGCCCGGCTCGATCCGGTCACGGCCCTTACCAGTGAATGATCGACCTATGAAAGCGCCACTGACCCTCCTCGCCGCCAGCCTGATGCTGGCGGCCTGCAGCAGCCCTGCGCCACGCCCCGACAGCGGCGTGCAGCCACCGCCCGCCTGGCAGTCACCGGATCATCCCGGTGCGGTGCAAAGCAACCGCCAATGGTGGACGCAGTTCGGCAGCCCCGAACTCGATCGACTGGTCGAACAGGCACGCCTCGGCAGCCATGACCTCGGCGCCGCGGTGGCCCGGGTCAGGCAGGCGCAGGCCAGCGCGACGATTGCCGGCGCCCCGCTACTGCCGGAAATCAAGGCCGGACTGAATGCCAATCGGCAGAAACTGTTGCACGGCAAGGGCTACAGCCAACTGGACGTGAACCCCGACAAGCGTTCGCTGGATTACTACGACGCGGAGCTGAGCGCCAGTTACGAAATCGATTTCTGGGGTGGCAAACGCGCCGCCCGCGACAGCGCGGTGTTCGGCGTGCAAGCCAGCGAATACGATCGCGCCACCGTCGAACTGACCCTGCAAAGCGGCGTTGCCACCAGCTACACCCAGGCCTTGGCTTTGCGTGAGCAGGCGCGCATCGCCGAACTCAATCTGGCCAACGCGCAAAACGTATTGCACCTGGTGCAAACCCGCTTCGACGCCGGCAGCGCCACCGCACTGGAACTGGCCCAGCAGAAAAGCCTGGTGGCCGAACAACAGCGCAAGTTGCCGCTGGTGCAACAACAGACACGCGAAGCACTGATCAGCCTCGCCGCCCTGCTCGGCCAACCGGTGCAGACGCTGTCGTCACCTCAACAGTCATTCGAACAATTACAGTGGCCGAACATCGCCAGTGGCGTGCCCAGCGATCTGCTGAGCCGGCGCCCGGACATCGCCAGCGCCGAAGCCAGACTCGCGGCCGCGCAAGCCGATGTCACCGTGGCCCGGGCGGCCATGCTACCCAAAGTCACCCTCACCGCCAGCCTCGGCACCGGCGCCGATCTGGCGGCGGATCTGCTGCGCACGACGTTCTATAACCTGTCATCCGGGTTGACCGCGCCGATCTTCAACAATGGCCGTCTGAGCGCCGAACGCGACAAGGCCAAGGCCCGTCAGGACGAACTGCTGGAGACGTATCGCGGGGCAATCATCAATGGCTTCGCCGACGTCGAAAAAGCCCTCAGCAGCATTCGCGGCCTCGACGAACAACGGCAATGGCAAAGCGAAGAGCTGAGCCAGGCGCAAACCGCTTTCGACATCGCCCAAAGTCGCTATCAGGCCGGCGCCGAAGACTTGCTCACCGTGCTGCAAACCCAGCGCACGCTGTATGCGGCGCAGGACATGAACGTGCAACTGCGCCTGTCGCGCTTGCAGGCCAGCATTGCCTTGTACAAGGCGTTGGGCGGTGGTTGGCAAGTCATCTGACCGTCCCTTGTCGACTGTCCCGACGCCTTCGCGAGCAGGCTCGCTCCCACAGGGGTGATGGCGCGCGTCACAGATCCCTGTGGGAGCGAGCCTGCTCGCGAAAGCGCCAGGTCAGGCGAAACCAATCCCTCAGGGCAAAAAAAATCGCAGCTCCGGGCTGCGATTTTTTTTGTGCTTAGAGTTGCCGCCCCTTCACCTTCAAATGTCGGGCATACCACGGTCGCTGCGGCACCTTGCGGAACAGGTCAGCCATGTTGTCTTCATCGCCAAAGGTGATGCGCAGCGCGAGCTTCATGGTTTCCGGGTCCATCTCCACCGAGCGGCCGATTTGCAGGCCCGGCACGGTACTGCAGCCATGGGTGTCCGGCCCCAGCCACGGGTCGTCGACTTCAACCCAGCGCCCCGGGGCAAACCACGGCACGCCATTGACCTCCAGGCGACTGACTTCGCCCGGGTGAAAACGCTCATGGGCGCGAAACCAGTCTTCGAGGCGATCATCGATCCAGCCGTGAAAACGCCAGAACACCGGGTTCACATGGGAGGAAAACGGGTCGCCGAGAAAGTCGTTTTCCGGGGCGTACCAACGCGCGGCAAAATCCGCCTGATCGCGCGCCATCGGCACCGGAATATCGTTGGACGGGTCCCGTGCCACCGACGCCCAGCGCATATGCAACCAATCGTGCAGGCCCAGCTCTACTTCTGAGCCGAACTGGCCAAGGGTGAGTTTCGACAAGTATCGCGGGTCGCGGTACTGCGATTCCCAGACCTGGAAATTGCTGTGGTAAGTCTCGGCCGCCTTGATGTCGCTGACCCACTGGGTGTACTCATCATCGCCGTCGGTCACCCAGGTCGGCGGCAAGGCGTTGCCGTCGTGGTTGTCGAAGTAGCGGGCGAAGCCCTGACGGTCGCGTTCCAGTTCCGGTTGCGGCATGGGGAACGTCGGCCACGACGGCAAGTCCTGCATCGAGCGGGCCTTGCCCAGCATGTGCCGGTGCATGAAGAAGAAGTCGATGCCCGAACCATTGCGATCCTTGCGTGGCCCGCGGGCATCCCGTTCCTTGTCGCGCGGCCCGGGTTGCCAGCCGATTCCGCGCAGGGCCTCGCGTTTTTTCTCCGAGAGTTTGTGCCACTTGTCCCGAGTCGCATGCCAGAGCTGGTGGAACAAGCGATGTTCCGGAGCGACCAGCCACGCCAACAGTGTCGGGTTCAATCCAGTGCGCTCGCGAGCCTCGGGAAAGCGTCGTTTGATGGCGATGAAATAGTTGTCGAGTTCCGGCAAGCCCAACGGTCGATCCAGGCGCAACACCTGCCCGGTAAGCGTGCCGCTGCCGGCATTGCCGAACGCCGCCCAGACTTCGTCCAGTTTGACTTTGAATTCATAGACTGGCGGTGCTTGCGGCGCATCGGTGCGCAGCAGCCGCCAGTACATCTCGGCGCCATTGCCCGGCGCCAGATCGCCAATCACCTGATAACGCGCCGGCGCGTCAGAACGCAGATTGGCCCCGGTATCGAGGAATCCGCGCAAGCCGCGGCCACGACGGGCAATGTCGAGAAACAATTCCAGACCTTCGTGTGGCAGGCCGTCCAGCCCTGCGGCGGCTCCGCTGAAACGGATATCCCACACGCCGCGCAGGTTGTCCGCCAACTGCTGACCGGCCGTATCGGCCAGATCCACTGTGGCCTCTCCCGGTGTGATCGGAAACTCCTCACGGGTCAGCTCACGATGTGCATAAAAAGCGGCAGGCAGCGCGGCGCCCGTAAGTGCCATGCCCGCCATGAACCAGCGTCGAGAGATCGTCATTGCCCTACCTGTGTCAGCCATGAAGCAGGCTTTATCCAAGCTAGAACGTTTGCTCGCCGAGGAAATTTATGGCCCCGGCAAAAGATCACTACACGCCGTGAACGCTTTTCACCCGCACCACTAAATTAGCCGTCCCGTCACTCGTTCCTCCCAGATAGCAAAGGCCCCTGCGCCTGCACTTCGACGGCGAACCTGAATGAGATGGCAATGACAAAACCGCGTTCGAAAAAGGCTCTATTTATCGGCCTGCCGCTGGCCTTGGCGATCAGCGCCGGCGCAGGGTTTCTGGCCTGGGATTACTGGTTTCGGGACAACCCCGGCTATCCGGTCAAAGTGATGAAACAGGCAACCGAGCTGCAGGATCGCATCCTCTCGTTCGACAGCCACATCACCGTGCCCCTGAGTTTCGGCGCGCACGGCAACGAAGCCGACAAGGACGGCTCGGGCCAGTTCGACCTGATCAAGGCCAATCGCGGTCGCTTGTCCGGCGCGGCACTGACCGTGTTCGGCTGGCCGGAAATGTGGAACGGCCCGAATGCGCCGCATCGCCCGACCGAGGGCTTTGTCGAGGAAGCGCGCAACCAGCAGGAAGTGCGCTACAAAATCATTTCCGGAATGGTCCGCGACTTTCCCAATCAGGTTGGCATCGCCTACACCCCGGATGATTTCCGCCGCCTGCATGGCGAAGGCAAGTTTGCGATTTTCATCAGCATGCTCAACGCCTACCCGCTGGGCAACGACCTGAGCAAACTGGACCTGTGGGCCGGGCGCGGCATGCGCATGTTCGGCTTCAGCTACATCGGCAACAACAGCTGGGCCGACTCGTCGCGCCCGCTACCGTTTTTCAATGATTCCCCCGATGCCCTCGACGGTCTTTCGGACATCGGCAAGCAAGCGGTGCACCGCTTGAACGATCTGGGCGTGATCATCGACGTCTCGCAGATGTCGACCAAGGGCCTGGAACAGGTCGCACAACTGAGCCGCACACCGCTGGTGGCTTCGCACTCGGCGCCACGGGCGGCGGTGGATATTCCGCGCAACCTCAGCGACAAGGAATTGCAGCTGATCAAGAACAGCGGCGGCGTGGTGCAGGTGGTCGGGTTCTCGCAATACCTCAAACCGCTGACCCAAGGCACCCAGGACAAACTCAACGCACTGCGCGCGCGCTTCGACCTGCCGCCGTTGCCGAACCTGGCCATGGCGCTGATGCCGGGCGATCCGATCATCACTGCCTGGTCCGAACAGAAACTCGGCCAGTACGCCAGCGGCCTCTACGCGATCCTTGAAGAAGAACCGAAAGCGACCCTCAAGGACCTCGGTGACGCCATCGATTACACGGTGCGCAAAATCGGCATCGACCATGTCGGTATCGCTTCGGACTTCAACGACGGCGGCGGTATCAAGGGCTGGGAAAACGTCGGGGAGATCCGCAACGTCACCGCCGAACTGATCCAGCGCGGCTACTCCGAAGCAGACATCGCCAAACTGTGGGGCGGCAACTTCATGCGCGTCTGGGATCAGGTGCAGAAAGCGGCCAAACCTGCGTTGATCTCCCGCCAGGACAGCGCCCAGCCATGACCGACCGCCGCACGTTTCTGAAACAGGCAGGCGTGGTTGCCGCCGCCCTGCCGTTTGGCACAACGCTCGCTGCGCCAGCAATGGCCGCGCCCGCCGCCGTGCCTTCCGGGAGCAAATGGACGCAGCTGCGCCAGTTGTTCGAGCAGGATCCGCAGGCGATTCACTTCGCCAACTTTCTGGTCACCTCCCACCCCAAACCCGTGCGCGAGGCCATCGCACGCCATCGTGCAGCGCTGGATCTGAACCCGGGCCTGGCCATGGACTGGGATTTGGGCGTCACCGAAAAGCGCGAAGACAATGTGCGGGTCTGGGCCGGCAAATACCTGCAGGCCAAACCGAGCCAGATCGCCCTCACCGGCAGCACCACCGAAGGCCTGGCGATGATTTACGGTGGCGTGCATGTGCGCCCGGATCAGGAAATCCTCACCACCGAACACGAGCACTATTCGACCCGCAACATCCTCGATTTTCGCACCCGCCGCGATGGCACCCAGGTGCGAAAACTCAAGCTGTTCGAAACCCCGCAAAGCATTTCGCTGGATCAGGTGCTCGACACCATCAACCGCAACATCCGCCCTGAAACCCGCGTGTTGGGGATGACCTGGGTGCATTCGGGCAGTGGCGTGAAGTTGCCGATCGGCGACATTTCGCGGCTGGTCGATGAGCACAACCGTCAACGCGAAGATCAGGACCGATTGATTTACGTGGTCGACGGTGTGCACGGCTTCGGCGTCGATGACCTGAGTTTCCCGCAGATGAACTGCGACTTTTTCATTGCCGGCACCCACAAATGGATGTTCGGCCCGCGCGGCACCGGCATCGTCTGCAGCCGCAGTGAAGAAGTGAAATACGTCAGCCCGAGCGTGCCGACGTTCTCCGAAGCCACGACGTTCGCCACCACCATGACCCCGGGCGGCTACCACGCTTTCGAACACCGCTGGGCACTGGACGAGGCCTTCAAGCTGCATCTGCAACTGGGCAAGGCCGACGTTCAGGCACGCATTCATCAGCTCAACAGCTATCTGAAAGAGCGCTTGCGGGAGCACGCGAACACCGAACTGGTGACCCCGCTCGATCCGCAGTTTTCCGCCGGTTTCACGTTCTTCCGGGTCAAGGGCCAGGACAGCGACGAGGTCGCCGCCTACCTGATGAACCAGCGGGTGATCTGCGACGCCGTCAGCCGCGATGTCGGCCCGGTGATCCGCACCGCCCCCGGGCTGCTCAACAGCGAAGCCGAAGTCGACCGGTTCATGGACATCCTCGGCAAAAAACTGCGCGCCTGAGCGCTCGCCCCCGGTTTCCTTTCACAGAGACGACTCATGAAAAAGCCTCACGCCTCATTCACCTTCAAGGCCCTCCCCGCACTGGTCCTGACCGCGCTCTGCGCCGGCCTGTTGCCCGGTGCCGCCCAGGCTGCGACCCCGCCCGCTCCGGGCAAAGTGTTCAAGGACTGCAAGGACTGCCCGGAAATGGTGGTGCTGCCCACTGGCAGCTTCACCATGGGCACCCCGGAGGACGAAGTCGGCCGCGAGCCGGATGAAGGTCCGCGCCACGTGGTGACCTTCAGCAAACCGTTCGCCATCAGCCGTTTCCAGGTACTGGTCGGCGAATGGGACGCGTATGTGCGCGATACTGGCAACAAGCCCTACGACTTCGATGATCGCCCGGGCCGCCGCTGCACCGCCGGCAAACCGGAGTTCAAGCAGACCGCGCGCGACCCGGCGGTGTGCATGAACGTGGCCGAAGCTCAGGGCTATATCGATTGGCTGTCGAAAAAGACCGGCCACAGCTATCGCCTGCAAAGCGAATCGATCCGCGAATACGCCGCCCGTGGCGGCAGCACCGGGCCCTTCCCGTTCCCGTTCGATGAAGGCAACAACTACCAGATTTCCAAACACGCCAACACCTATGGCGCCGCCGACGGCTACAACTTCACCTCGCCGGCCGGGACCTTTCCGGCCAACGCTTTCGGCGTGTACGACGCCCACGGCAACGTCTATGAGTGGACCGCCGATTGCTATCACAAGGACTATTCCGGGGTACCCGACGACGGTCGGCCGTGGGTGCAGGAACACTGTGAACGCCAGGTCATGCGCGGCAACGACTGGGGCGAAGCGCCAGTGTTCTCCCGCTCCGGCAACCGCAACAGCAGCTGGCCGACCAGCAAGGGTGACTGGCTCGGTTTCCGCGTAGTGCGTGACCTCTGATCCTGCCCGCCACGACCGCAGCCCGTCTGCGGTCGTTTAAAGAAACTCCGTGACCATTCGTTTTCCTTAAGTACCGGCACTCCCTCCGCACCGAAGCAGGAATCCTCCATGACCAAGCCTACGCGTGGGGCGATCAACGAATTGTTCGCCCTGCTCAAGCCCTTCCGCCTGATCGTCTCTGTGTCCATCGTGCTCGGCATGATCGGTGGCCTGAGCGTCACCGTGCTGCTGGCGACCATCAACAATGCCTTGCACTCCGATGACGGCCTGACCCGCACGGTGGTCATGATCTTCGCCGGTCTCTGCGCCGTGGCGTTGCTGACGACGATTCTGTCGGACATCGGCACCAACTATGTCGGCCAGCACATCATTGCCAGGCTGCGCAAGGAACTGGGGGAGAAAGTGCTGTCGGCGCCGATCGACCAGATCGAACGCTACCGCAGTCACCGCTTGATCCCGGTGCTGACCCACGACGTCGACACCATCAGCGACTTCGCCTTCGCCTTTGCGCCGCTGGCGATCTCCATGACCGTCACCCTTGGCTGCCTCGGTTACCTGGCGATGCTGTCCTGGCCGATGTTCCTGATGATGCTGGTGGCCATCGCCATCGGCACCACGACTCAGGCGATTGCCCGGGCCAAGGGCATGCGCGGGTTCTACGCCGCGCGCGACTCCGAAGACGAACTGCAAAAGCACTACAACGCGATTGCCGAAGGGGCCAAGGAGCTGCGTATCCACCGCCCGCGGCGCCAGCGCATGTTTGTCGCCGGCATTCAGAAAACCGCGGAAAAGATCTGCGACACCCAGATCAAATCCATCAACACCTTCGTCATCGCCAAGTCGTTCGGCTCGATGCTGTTCTTCGTGGTGATCGGCATGGCTCTGGCGCTGCAATCCTTCTGGCCGAGCGGCGACAAAGCGGTCATGAGTGGATTTGTACTGGTGCTGCTGTACATGAAAGGCCCGCTGGAGCATCTGGTCAGCACCTTGCCGATCATCAGCCGCGCACAGATTGCGTTCCGCCGGATTGCCGAGCTGAGCGAACAGTTTTCCTCGCCGGAACCGCACCTGCTACTGGAAGACACGGGCAGCAAAGCGGCAGCCGTCAACAGCCTGGAGCTGCGCAACGTGCGCTACGCGTTCCCGGCCGTGGAAGGCAGCGAACCGTTCCGTCTGGGGCCGGTCAACCTGCGCATCGAACAAGGCGACATCGTGTTCATCGTCGGTGAAAACGGTTGTGGCAAAACCACGCTGATCAAATTGCTGCTCGGCCTGTACGCACCGACCGAGGGTGAAATCCGCGTCAACGATCAAGCGATCACTGCGCTCAACCGCGATGACTACCGGCAGAACTTCACCACGATCTTTGCCGATTACTACCTGTTCGACGACCTGATCCAGGGCGACCGTCAGGTGCCGCAGGACGCCACCCGCTACCTCGAGCGTCTGGAAATTGCGCACAAGGTCAGCGTGCGCGACGGCGCCTTCAGCACCACCGATCTGTCCACCGGCCAGCGCAAACGCCTGGCGCTGGTCAACGCCTGGCTCGAAGAGCGCCCGGTGCTGGTGTTCGATGAATGGGCGGCGGATCAGGATCCGACGTTCCGGCGGATTTTCTACACCGAGTTGCTGCCCGACCTCAAACGCCTGGGCAAGACCATCATCGTGATTTCCCACGATGACCGTTACTTCGACGTTGCCGACCAACTGGTGCGCATGGAGGCCGGAAAGGTCAAAAGCGAACTGCAGACCGCTTGAAACACGGGGCCGCGGCCAGGCCGGAAAAATACTTTTCCGGTTTGCCGTGGCTTCCTCGTCTTAATGAGATGAATAAGAACCATTAACAACTATACCTGCCAAGGTCTTAACCTCATGTCCGCATCCCGTTTCATGCTTCGCCCCCTGACTCGAGCCCTGTTGATGCAGGGCGTCACACGTTCGCGACTGGCCGGCACCGGTCTCGGTCTGGCACTGACCGTTGCTGCCACCCCGTATGTCCAGGCGCAGGAATGGACACTGAACATTCCGGCCCAGCCACTGGCACAGGCTCTGCAGACCCTCAGCCAACAGACCAGCCTGCAAATCATCTACAGCCCGGAAAGCCTGCAAGGTCTGCGCTCCAGCGCGCTCAGCGGGCGCTATCAGGGTGATGATTCGCTCAACGCGATCCTCAAAGGCACCGGCATTCGCTATCAGCGTGACGGCAACACCGTGACCGTGCTCGGCCCAGCCACCGGCGATACCATGGAACTGGCGCCGACCAACGTCAACGCGCAACGCATGAGCGCCACCACCGAAGGCAGCAACTCCTACACCACCGGTGGCGTGACCATTGGCAAGGGCACGCATTCGCTGAAAGAAACACCGCAGTCGATCACCGTCATGACGCGCAAGATGCTCGATGACCAGAACCTCAACACCATCGAACAAGTGATGGAGAAGACCCCGGGCATCACCGTTTACGACTCGCCAATGGGCGGCAAGTATTTCTACTCCCGCGGTTTCCGCATGAGCGGCCAGTATCAGTACGACGGCGTACCGCTGGATATCGGCAGCAGCTACGTGCAGGCCGACAGCTTCAACAGCGACATGGCCATCTATGACCGCGTGGAAGTACTGCGTGGCGCCGCCGGCATGATGAAAGGCGCCGGCGGCACCGCCGGTGGCGTCAACTTCGTGCGCAAGCGCGGCGGCGATACCGCCCACACTGAACTCTCGCTGTCGGCAGGCACCTGGGACAACTATCGCGGTCAGGTCGATACCGGTGGCCCGCTGAACGACTCGGGCACCATCCGTGGTCGCGCCGTGGTCACTGAACAGACCCGTCAATATTTCTATGACGTCGCCAGCCGCAAGGATCAGATCTACTACGGCGCCCTGGACTTCGACCTCAGCCCCGACACCACCCTGGGTGTGGGCGTCGCCTGGGAAGACGTCGACGCCACGCCTTGCTGGGGCGGCCTGCCGCGTTACGCCGACGGCTCCGACCTGCACCTCAAGCGCTCGACCTGCCTGAACACATCCTGGAACAACCAGCGCAGCAAACGCGCCACCTACTTCACTGACCTCAAGCACCAGTTCAATGACGACTGGTCGCTCAAGGTCGCGGGCGTCTACTCGCGCAACACCCAGGACATGGAATACGCATTCCCGAGCGGCGCCGTACCGGTCGGCGCCACTTCGTCCAGCACCTTGATGCTGGGCAGCACCTACGATTACGACCAGGTCGACTACGGCTTCGATACCTACGTTGACGGCAAATTCGACGCGTTCGGCCAGCAACATGAACTGACCGTCGGCGTAAACGCCAGCCGTTCGAACAAGGACGACTTCTACGCAGTGGCCGCGTTGCCACAACGTCAGAACGTGCTGGATCCGAACCACCATATCCCGCAACCGGATGAAAGCTATTACCTGGCCAATGCATCCCGTGGTGGCCCGGTGGACATGCACATCAAGCAATACGGCGCTTACTCCATCGGCCGCTTTAAACTGGCTGATCCGCTGACCCTCGTACTGGGCAGCCGGGTGAGCTGGTACAAGTCCGACACCGACTCGGTGCAGTACTTCCGCGGCGAAGGCACACCGGTCAACACCAAGTCCACCGAGACCGGGCAAGTCACGCCGTTCGCCGGTCTGCTGTTCGACCTCAACGACAACCTGACCGCCTACGCCAGCTACACCGACATCTTCACCCCGCAAGGCGCTTACAAGACCATCGATGGCAGCACCCTCAAGCCATTGATCGGCCAGAGCTACGAATTGGGGATCAAGGGTGAGTGGTTCGACGGTCGTCTGAACAGCTCCTTCAGCCTGTTCCGCACCATTCAGAAAGATGCGGCCCAGGATGATCTGCGCTGCGAAGACAGCTCTTGCTCGATCAACTCCGGCAAGGTCCGCGCTCAGGGCTTCGAAGCGGAAGTCAGCGGTGAAGTGATTGACCGCCTGCAACTGCTGGCCGGCTACACCTACACCCAGACCAAAGTGCTGGAAGATGCCGACACTACGCTGGACGGCACCGCCTACAACTCTTATGTGCCACGTCACCTGTTGCGCGTCTGGGGTGACTACAGCCTGACCGGCCCGCTGGATCGCGTCACCGTCGGTGCCGGCGTCAACGCGCAGAGCGGCAACTATCGCGTCTCGCCGATTGGCGGTGGCAACATCAACGGTGCCGGTTATGCGGTGTGGAACGGTCGCATCGGCTACAAGATCGACGACACTTGGTCGGTCGCGCTCAACGGTAACAACCTGTTCGACAAGCGTTATTACTCGACCATTGGTACCGAAGGTTTCGGTAACTTTTATGGTGATCCGCGTAATTTCGTGATGTCGGTCAAGGCTGTTTTCTGATTGCTTCGGTTGTGAGAGAGCCCCGCTTTGGCGGGGCTTTTTTTTGTCTGTCTGGTGTTGGGGTGTTGGGATTAATGGGGGTTGGGATTGGGGGCATATCCGTTGCTGCGGGGGTTGCTGATTACGGTTCCGCCCTTACGGCGGGTCACTTTTTCCAAACGCCGAAAAAGTAACCAAAAAGGCTTCCCCCGGCGTACGGCACTTCGCTGAGGCTCAGTGTTCCCTCGCTACGGTGTCCATCCGGGGGCATCGCCTCCGGTTTGCTTCGCTGCACCTCCTCTCGATGGATGCGGCTCCGCCGCATGGCGCTGCGCGCCTACCCCCCGGATGAACACCTCCGCTCGGCCTGCCGAAGGGGCTGAAGATCAAAAGCCACATCAAAAGCCAAAGCCAAAGCCAAAGCCAAAGCGGATCAAAAGATCACAGCCTTCGGCAGTTCCTACATGGGATTGGGTGTATTCAGTTGGAGATTGGTCGGCTGGCAGGCCGCCTTCGCGAGCAAGCCCGCTCCCACAGTGGGAATGGGTGTGGTCGGTTGGAGATCGGTCGGCTGTCAGGCCGCCATCGCCAGCAGGCTGGCTCCTACAATTTAGGGAGCGTGCATCCCATTGCGGCGAAGCCGCCCCACTCAACACAATGAGCGTTAGCTCGAGTACCGCTTTTGATCTGAGGGCCCGTCGGCAGGCTGAGTGGAGGGATTTATCCGGGGGTGGGAGCGCAGCGACCGTTTGGCGCAGCCAAACACAGCGAGAGGAGGTGCAGCGAAGCAAACCGTAGGCGCTGCCCCCCGGATGAATCCCGGAGCGAAGGAACCCGAGCCTAGGCGAGGGCCGAACGTCAGGGCACAGACCTTTTGGTTACTTTTGGGGCGTTTGCCAAAAGTGACCCGCCGTAAGGGCGGAACCATAGGAGGCCGTAACCGCAGCAACGGATATTCACCCCAACCAAGGCATCACCCCAACAACCGCCCCAACGCCCTGCTCAAATCTTCATGCACCTGCAACACATCAGGCATGACCGCAGCCATACGCAGCAAATCATGGGTCAACCCCGGACAATGTTCGAGCTCAACCCTCACCCCGTGAGCACGCAATTTATCGACATAAGCCTGCCCCTCATCGAGCAACGGATCAAACCCGGCCAACAGCACAATAGCCGGTGCGACCCCACGCAGATCCTCCGTCAGCAACGGTGAAAAACGCCAGTCCAGACAGTCGTGCGGGCTGCGCGCGTAGTGCTGATAGAACCAGTCCAGCGTTTCGTTTTCCAGCAAGTAACCTTCGCCAAACAGCAGGCGCGAATCGTGGGGGCGTGAAGCATCGGTGACGGGATAGCACAGCAACTGCGCCTTGGGCGCGATGGCTACGGTTTGCGGTTGTACGACTGCCTGTATCGCCAGCACGGTGGCCAGTGTGGCGCCGGCGCTGTCGCCGCCGAACGCTACGCGCGTGGTGTCGAGGCCGAGGCTTGCGGCGTTTTCCGCCAGCCACGACAAGGCGTCTTCGCCATCTTCCAGGGCCGCAGGAAAACGATGCTCGGGCGCCAGTCGATAACCGACCGACAAAACCGCGCAAGGCGTGCGCTGGCAAAACTCGCGGCACACACCGTCGTGGGAATCGAGGCTGCCGACGACAAATCCGCCACCGTGGAAATACACCAGCACCGGCAGCGGCGTGACGGCGCCGTTCGGCCGATACAGGCGCAACGCCAAAGGCGTGCCGTTCCGGGCTGCCATGTCGATCTGCGTCACCGACAGATCCGAAGGCGCAGCCCAGCGCAGTTGTGCGGTGGTCTGCTCGAAGGTGGCACGGGCCTCGCTCGGGGTCATCTGGTGCATGGCCGGCAGGCCGGCGTCCTGGCTGTCTTGGGCCAGGTCAAGAAAGGCTTCCAGGTCAGGGTGTAACGACATCGCTAAGATCCTTGTATAAGCAAAAAAGGGGCGCGCCTCGGCAACGCCCCAAAAATGACCGAGAGCCTGGCGATCAGCCCGCGCGTGCCATGCAATGCTCGATCAACGCCTCCAGCTCGCGCTGGTAATCGTTCATCAACGCATCCATGGTCCCGGCGCGATAGCGCTGGCTGCTGTAGATGCAGCGCAAGGCCAACTGACCGTCATAGACCTGGCCGACAATTTCCAGCCAGTTACCCAGGTTCGCCTTCAGGCTGTAGTTGTCGCCGGTCTCCTCCAGTGCCGGCACCAGCAATGCCTGCTCGTCGAAGCTCTGGTCGAACTGCCCCAGGTAATTGAACGTGACGCGCGCCTGCGGCAGATCCGCCAGTTGCCGAGACACCTCGGCCCCCGCCAGATGGCGCAACACGCCGTAGCCGATGCCCTTCTGCGGAACCGCTGCCAATTGCGCCTGCACCTCGACGATCGAGCGGCCGATGTCCTCGCTGTCCGGACGCAGACGTACCGGGAACATACTGGTGAACCAGCCCAGACTGCGGCTCAGGTCAAGGGTCTCGAACAGGTCTTCGCGACCATGCCCTTCGAGCAGGATCAGCGCCGACGGCTGCTGACTCCAGCGGCACAAAGTGCGGCTGAGCGCCGACAGCAGCAGATCGTTGATCTGCGTGCCGTACACCGCTGGCGCCTGTTTGAGCAGTTGCTCGGTGTGCTCGCGTGACAGCTTGAGGCGCGCCTGCGCCTGCTGGCGCACGAGGTTTTTGCCGCGCGGGTTGTCGCACGGCAGATCGACACCCGGCTGGTCCAGTTGCTCCAGCCACCAGCCCAGTTCCTGCTCGGCAATCACTGGCGCCTGGGCCTGCAATGCCTCGGCAAACGAGCGATAGCTGCTGGTGCGAATCGGCAGCTGTGGTTGCAGCCCTTGCACGCAGGCTTCGTAGGCGACCTTCAAGTCGTCCAGCAGAATCCGCCACGACACCGTGTCGACCACCAGGTGATGGATCACCACCAGCAGTCGCGCCTGCCCCTCGGGCATGGCGACATGCATCACTCGCCAGACCGGCCCGGCGTCGAGTTTCAGGCTGCGCTGGGCGAGGTTGGCCAGCGTTTCGACCTGCTCGCTGTTCGCGGCTTCACGACGCCAGAGCAACGCTTCACCCTGTTCATCGAGCTCACAGTAGCGTTGCACCCAGCGCCCGCCTTCGCGGGAGAAACGCAGACGCAACGAGTCGTGATGTTTTTCGATCCAGCCCAGCGCTTGCTCCAGCGCGTCCAGATCCAGCGGCTGGCGCGCGCTCAGCAGCAGCGACTGGTTGTAGTGATGCGCCTCGGCCATGTCCTCGGCAAAGAACCATTCCTGAATCGGCAGCAGGTTGAACGTGCCCTCCGCTGCCACCTGCGTGAGGTCCGTCGCCGGTGGCTGGCCGCCCTCCTTCGCCACTTCCTGCTCGACGATGCCGGCGATGGTCTGATAGCGCATCAGATCGCGCAGTTTGAGCTCCATGTTCAGCGTCGGGTGATTACGCACCCGGGAAATCACCTGCAGGCTCAGAATCGAGTCGCCGCCCAGTTCGAAGAAGTTGTCGCAGATGCCCACCTGCTCGACCTGCAACACCTGAGCCCAGATTTGCGCGAGCAAGGTTTCCTGCTCGTTGCGCGGAGCGACGTATTCTTCGGTTTTGAACTCAGGTTCTGGCAACGCCTTGCGATCGAGTTTGCCGTTGGGTGTGACCGGGAAAGCGTCCAGGCAGACGATCTGCGCCGGCACCATGTATTCCGGCAACGACGCCCGCAGCCCGGCCTTGAGTTCATCGCCCATGTCCTGCCCGGCTTCGGTCACCACGTAACCGATCAGCTGTTTGCCCGACGCATTGTCCCGGGCGATCACCAGTGCATCGGTGACCGCCGGCAACTGTCGCAGACTCGCCTCGACTTCACCCAGTTCGATGCGGAAGCCGCGCACCTTGACCTGATGGTCGATGCGCCCGACGTAATCGACCACGCCGTCCGCACGCAGGCGCACCAGGTCGCCGCTGCGATACAGGCGCTCACCCGTCGCGAACGGGTTCGGCACGAAGCGCTCGCAGGTCAGGTCGGGACGCCCGTGATAGCCGCGGGCGACGCCATAGCCACCGATGTACAACTCGCCGGCAAAACCTGGCGGCAACGGGTTAAGGTCTTCATCCAGCACGTACAGCGAACGCGCGCCAACGGCGCGGCCGATCGGCGCATACGCCGCTTCGCAATGCTGACTCACCGGGACTTTCCAGAGCATCGGCGTGACCACGGTTTCGGTCGGGCCATAGCCGTTGGTGAAGTATTCCGGACGCAGCGCCGCCTTGACTTGCTCGAACGTCTGATCCGGTACCGCGTCACCGCCAAAGCAATAGATGCGCACCGGTGGCGGCGCGATACCACTGGCGGCGGCGTATTCGGCCAGCTGCTTGAGGTAGGCCGGCGGGAAGCAGGCAATGGTGATGCCGTATTCGTGCAACGCCTCGTAGGTCTGCTCCGGTGTCCACAGGCAACCGTCGCGAATCACCAGTCGACCGCCGCTGTACAAGGTGCTGAGCCAACGCTCATGGGCGCCGTCGAAAGCGAACGACATAAAGTGCAGCTCGCAACTGCTGGCATCCATTTCATACAGCTCGGCAATCGCCTGGCAGTGCATGCTGAGCGGGCCTTGGGTCACCGCAACGCCTTTCGGCCGCCCGGTGGAACCGGAGGTGTAGACCAGATACGCCAGGCCCTGCTCCTGAACGCGGCTGTCGGGGGCGTGAGCGGCATAGCGGCGTTCATCGAGGTGATCGATTTCCAGACGCAGCAACCCCTGTGGCGCCGGCAACGTCGCACGCAGGCTGCTCTGGGTCAGCAGCAGCGCCATGCCCGAATCTTCGATCATGTACGCCAGACGCTCCGGCGGGTACTCGATGTCCAGCGGCACGTACGCCGCACCGCTCTTGAGCACCGCGAGGAAGCTGACCACCATCTCCAGCGAGCGCGGCAAGGCGACGCCGATCACCACTTCCGGGCCGGCACCGTGTTCGATCAGGCAGTGTGCCAGACGATTGGCGCGCTGCTCGAGTTCGGCGTAGCTCAGGCTCATCCCCGCGCATTGCAAGGCAATGGCCTGCGGCTGTTGTTGCGCGTGGCGGCTGATCAACTCCGGCAACAACGCTGCCTGATGGTTGTGCGCCGGTTCGGCGCTCCAGGCCTGCGCCGCTTGCCATTGCTCGCGGCTCAGGCGCTGCAGGTTGCCAAGGCGCTCGTACGGCGCAGCCATCATCGCCGCGAGGGTGTTTTCCATGGTCTGGCGAATACCCAGAACCGCTTCGGCACTGAAGTGGCTGCGCAGATACAGGTATTCGATCGACAACTCGTCACCGAGCATCACCGCGAGGTCCATCGGCACGTTGGTCACGCCGTGGCCGATGGATTTGCCGAAGGTCAGGTCGGTGTCGTTTTCTTCTTGCAGGCGATCGTCGATCGGGAAGTTCTCGAACACCACAATGCTGTCGAACAGGGCCTGGCCGCCGAGGTTGGACCAGCGCTGTACGTCGGCCAGTGGCGCCTGGGAGTAATCGCGGATGTCGAGGTTATAGGCCTGCACTTCACCGAGCCAGTCGGCCACGCGCTGATGCGCTTGCGGCGTCTGAATGATCGGCAAGGTGTTGATGAACAGGCCGAGCATGTTGCCGACATTCGCCAGACTTTCCGGACGCCCCGACACCGTAGCGCCGAAGGTGACCGTCTGCTGCCCGGTGTAGCGTTGCAACAGCAGCAGCCACGCGCCCTGAATCAAGGTGTTGGGGGTGATGCGCAGGTCGCGGCAGAACTGCAGCAATTGTTCGGTTTGTGCCTTGTCCCAGTTCGAGTAGATCGCATCGTGGCCGGAAACATCGGCGCTGTGGCGCGGATGCATCGCCTGGCTCAGCGCCGTCGGCTCGTTGACCACGGCCAGACGCGCCTTCCAGAACAGCTCCTGAGCGTCCTGGTCCTGCGCCTGCAACCAGGCGATGAAGTCGCGGTAACGACCGTTCTCGCCGATGATTTCGCCCTTGGCGTAATGCTGCAAAACCTCGCCGAACAGGCGCGAACTGCTCCAGCCGTCCATGAGGACATGGTGGCTGGTCCAGATCATCTGGTATTGATCGTCGCTCAGGCGCAGCAGGGTTATCCGCTGCAAACGCGCCTCGGCCAGATCAAAACCGAGCGCGCGGTCATCGCTGGCGAACCGGGCAATCAGCTCTTCGCTGGTTTCCCGTTCACGCCAGTCGAGCACCTGCATCTGCAACGGGGCGTGGCGATGCACCACCTGCAACGGTTTCACCAGGCCATCCTGCCAATGGAAACTGGTCCGCAGAATCGCCTGCCGGACGATCACGAATTCCCACGCCTGACGGAAGCGCTCCACGTCCAGGCCCTTGATCGGCAGGCTGACCTGCTGGACGTAAAGGCTGCTGCCGTTGTCCGACAGCGTGTGGAAAAGCATGCCCTCCTGCATGGGCGACAGCGGATAAACGTCCTCGATCATCTGCGCCGGTACCGGCAACGCGTCGAGCTGCGCCTGATCCAGTTGGGCCAATGGATAATCCATCGCGGTCTCGCCTGCCGAGTCGTCATCCACCGAGACCACAGCCGCGAGTTTCTGCACGGTCTGCTGCTGGAACAGGTCTTTCGGGGTGAACCGAATCCCCTGCTGACGCGCGCGGCTGACCAGTTGAATCGAGATGATCGAATCGCCGCCGAGGGCGAAGAAGTTATCGGTGACGCCGACGCGTTCGATCTTGAGAATGTCCTGCCAGACGTCGGCCAGTTGTTGCTCCAGTGGCGTCGACGCTGCCACGTATCCACGTTGCGCCTGGCTAGCGTCCGGCGCGGGCAAGGCCTTGCGATCAAGTTTGCCGTTTGGCGTCAGCGGCAGCTGCTCGAGGAACAGCCACTGCGCAGGCACCATGTAATCCGGCAGATGCGCCTTGAGTGCGAACTGCAACGCTTCACTCAGATCGTCCTGCTCCTTGAGGCTCAGGCCGCTGTCGCTCGGCACCACATATGCCACCAGTTGCTGTCCGCTATGGCCATCCACCGCCAGCACCACACCTTCGCGCACGCTGTCCTGGGCAAGCAGACGCGCTTCGATTTCACCCAGTTCGATGCGGAAACCACGCACCTTGACCTGATGGTCGATGCGTCCGACGTATTCAATCCGGCCGTCATCCGTGAAGCGGGTCAGATCGCCGGTGCGGTACATGCGCTCGCCGCGGGTCGACAGCGGATTGGGCACGAAGCGTTCGGCGGTCAGCCCCGGGCGGAACAGATAGCCGCGGGTGATGCCGTCGCCGGCCAGATACAGCTCGGCCGCCACGCCAATTGGCGCCGCCTGCAATTGACCGTCGAGCAGGTACGCCGAGGTGTTGACCAGCGGCCGACCGATGTTCGCCTGACCACCGGCCTCGCGGCGGGTCCAGGTCGAATAGGTGGTGTCTTCCGACGGCCCGTACAGGTCATAGACGTGGGCCACCGAGGTTTCGCCATAGAGCGTGTCGACCAGGCCCTGCTTCAGCGGCTCGCCGGCGAGGTTGATGATGCGCACGCCCGGCGGAATGTGCCCGGCGCGTTGCAGCGCGGCAATCGCCGACGGCACGGTGTTGATCAGGCGCACCTGATCACGCTCCGGCAAGTCCGGCAGTTCCAGCGCATTGCGCGCCATGACGAGCGAACCGCCGCGCGCGAGGGTGACGAAAATCTCCCACACCGACAGGTCGAAGCACACCGACGTTGAGGCCAGCACGCCTTGCAGGTCGTCTTCACTGTAGACCTCGGCGGACCAGTGAATCAGCGCCTGCACGTTGCGATGGGCGATGGCCACGCCCTTCGGTTTGCCGGTGGAACCGGAGGTGTAGATCACGTAAGCCAGATTGGCGCTATCGCCCCGCGCCGGCAGATTGTCCGGCGACTGCCCGGCAAACGCCTGCCCACCCGCCTCGACCAACACCACTTGCGCATCGGTCTGCGGCAATTGCGCCAGCAGCGACTGTTGTGTCAGCAGGACTTTCGCCTGGCTGTCGTCGAGCATGTACGCGACCCGATCCGCCGGATAATCCGGGTCCAGCGGCACATAAGTGCCGCCGGCCTTGAGCACCGCCATCAGGCCGATCACCAGTTCCGCCGAACGCGGCATCGCCACGCCCACGCGGATTTCCGGGCCGACCCCGAGCGCCAGCAGATGACGGGCCAACTGGTTGGCACGTCGGTTGAGTTCGGCATAGCTCAGCGCCACACCGGCATGACTCAGTGCCTGCGCTTGCGGATGCATCGCCACCCGCGCTTCGAAGCTCTGCGAAATGAGGCGTTGCTCTGCATAGGCGGCGTGATTGTCGTTCCATTGCGCCAGGGTCTGACGTTCGGCCAGCGGCAACAGACCGATCTCGCCCAGGCAACGCTGCGGCGCTTCGAGGAACTGACGCAGCACCTCTTGCAGATGCGCCGCCAGGCCCAGCACGCTGCGCTCGGCGAAGTGTTCGGTGAGGTAGTTGAAGTCCAGATTCAACACGTCGCTGGCCCCGGCAATCAGGGTCAGGCCGTAGTTGGTTTGCTCGCGGTGTTCCAGACCGCCGAAACGCAACCCACCGGGGTTGGCCTCCAGCGCTTCGGAGACCGGGTAGTTTTCAAACACCAGCAAGGTGTCGAACAGCGCTTCGCCGCTCAGTTCGGCCAGACGCTGGATGTCCTGCAACGGGGTCTGCTCGTAGTCACGCAGCAGCAGGTTCTTGTCCTGCACGCTGCGCACCCAGTCGCCGACGCTGACTGTCGCCTGCGGGCTGGCGATCACCGGCAAGGTGTTGATGAACAGCCCCAATTGCTGCTCGATGCCCGGCAGATCCACCGGACGCCCCGACACGGTCGCGCCAAAGGCCACCGTGGCCTGCCCGGTGTAACGCTGCAACACCAGCAGCCACGCGGCTTGCACCAGACTGTTGAGGGTCACTTGCTGCTGACGCGAGAACGCGTTCAGGCGCCGGGTGAAGGCCGCATCGAAATGCAGACGATGCATCTGCTTGCCCGGACCCGGCACGGTAGGACCGTGGCAGGCCGAAGCCAGCCGGGTCGGCGCCTCCAGCGCAGCCAGTTGCCCGCGCCAGAAATCCTGGGCGGCGGCTTTGTCCTGACCTTGCAGCCAGACCAGGAAATCGCGGTAGCGGCCCTGCGCACTCGGCACCGGGTGACCGGCGTAATCCTGCAACACCTCGCCGAACATCCGCGAGTTGCTCCAGCCGTCCATCAGAATGTGGTGGCAGGTGAAAATCAATCGATGGCGTTCATCCGCGGTGCGCAACAGGCACAGGCGCAACAGCGGCGGATTCTGCAGATCAAAACCGCGTTCACGGTCGGCCTGCGCCCGAGCCTCAAGCACCGCCGGCAGATCCGCCACACCGCGCACATCGACTTCCGGCATCTCCAGGGTCAACTGCCGATTGATCACTTGCAGCGGTGCATCGAGACCGTCGCGGCCCCAGATGAACCCGGCGCGCAGCACTTCATGGCGATCCACCACCCGCTGCCAGGCTTGCTGGAAACGCGCCACATCGAGGCCGTCGATGTCCAGCAGCATCTGATAGACGTAGGCGCTGGCATCGGCGTCGTACAGGCTGTGGAACAGAATGCCCTGCTGCATCGGCGCCAGCGGATAGATGTCTTCGATGCGCTGAGCGGCAATCGGCAGGCTGTCCAGATGCGCCTGGGACAACCCGGCCAGCGGCACGTCGGACGGCGTCAAACCACCGCTCGAATGGCTCAGGCAATGGTCGATCAACTCGCCCAGCGCCACTTCATAAGCGCGAGCCAGCGCATTGATCGTCGCCTCTGCGAACACGTCGCCGCTGTAGGTCCAGGTCAGACTCAGCTGGCCCTGATAGACCCGGCCATCGATGGTCAGCCAGTTGGCCATCGGCGCGTTTTCATCCTGACCGGCGCCCTTGTCTTCGGTGGCCGGTACCCACAGGGCGTCGGCGTCGAAGTTGTTGTCGAACTGGCCGAGGTAATTGAACGTGACTTTCGGTTGCGCCAGCCCGTTCAGTGCCGCTTGGGCCTCGGCGCTGCCCAGATGACGCAGCAAGCCATAACCGATGCCTTTGTCGGGGATCGCGCGCAGCTGCTCCTTGATGCCCTTGATCGACGCTTCCAGACTGGCGCCGGGGGTCAGGCGCACCGGGAACATGCTGGTGAACCAGCCCACCGTGCGGCTCAGGTCGACATCGTCGAACAGGTCTTCACGACCGTGACCTTCAAGCTGCACCAGCGCGCTGTCCGTGTTCGTCCACTGGCACAGCACACGGGCCAGTGCCGTCAGCAGCAGATCATTGACCTGGGTGCGATAGACCGCGGGGGCCTGTTGCAACAACTGACGGGTACGTTCGGCATCCAGACGGGTGTCGACGCTGCGCTCGAAACGGTTGCTCAATCGGCCTTGCGGGTTGTCCAGCGGCAGCTCGACCGAGACGTCGCGCAACTGTCCGCGCCAGTAGTCGAGTTGACTGTCCAGCGCCGCACTGCGGGCATGGGCTTGCAGACGCTGCCCCCAATCCTTGAACGCGCTGGTCTTGGCCGGCAGCACCACAGCCTGCCCGCCGCTCAGTTGTTGATAGGCGGTTTGCAGATCTTCCAGCAGGATCCGCCACGACACGCCATCGACCACCAGGTGATGGATCACCAGCAGCAAGCGCTGGCTGGCGTCCGGCAGATCGACCAGCGCCGCACGCATCAGCGGGCCGTCGAGCAGATCGAGACTGCGCTGCAACTCCAGGCACAGCGCCGGCAATGCCGCACTGTCATCCAGCGTGACAGTGCGCAGCAACGCTTGCGCCTGATCCGCCGACGCATGGCTCTGCTGCCAGCCATCGCCGGTCTGGCGATAACGCAGGCGCAGCGCGTCATGGTGCCGTTGCAGGTGCAGCAGCGCCTGTTCCAGCGGCGCCGCTTGCAGCGCCGTGGCCGGGGTCAGCAGGATCGACTGGTTCCAGTGATGCCGCGCCGGGATGTCGCTGTTGAAGAAGTAATGCTGAATCGGCGTCAGAACCGCAGCGCCGAGCACGTCGCCCTGTTGCGTCTGCACCGCATCGCTCTGTTGCGCGACGGTTGCCAGACGCTGCACGGTCTGGTGCTGGAAGATGTCTTTGGGGGTGAAGCGAATACCCGCCTGACGAGCGCGACTGACCACCTGAATCGAAATGATCGAATCGCCGCCCAGCTCGAAGAAATTGTCGTTGAGACCGACGCGCTCGACCTTCAACACGTCCTGCCAGATATCGGCCAGACGCTGTTCCAGTTCGTTGCGCGGTGCGGCGTAGGCTTCCTGCACCTGGGCGACGTCCGGCTGCGGCAGTTGCTTGCGATCGAGCTTGCCGTTGGCCGTCAGCGGCAGACGTTCGAGGAACGCCCAACTGACCGGAACCATGTAATCGGGCAGCGATTCGCGCAAGTGTGCCTTGATCGAATCACGCAGCGCGCCCTGCCCTTCGGCATCCAGCGCCTCGTTGGCGACGATCCAGGTTGCCAGTTGCTGACCACTGAGACCATCGACCGCCAGCACCACCGCTTCACGCACTGCAGGGTGCTTGAGCAGTTGCGCTTCGATTTCTCCCAGCTCGATTCGGAAACCGCGGATCTTCACCTGATGGTCGATGCGGCCGATGTATTCGATCACACCGTCGCCGCGCAACCGCGCCAGGTCACCGGTGCGATACAGGCGTTGACCGGCCTGCGGATTGAACGGGTCCGGAACAAAGCGCGTCGCGCTCATGCCGGCCTGATTCAGATAACCACGGGCCAGACCGGCGCCGGCGATGTACAGCTCGCCGATGCAGCCTTGCGGCACCAGGTTCAGCGCGTTGTCGAGCAAGTACCACGACAGGTCGACGATCGGCTCGCCGATCGGGCTGCTGTGGCTCTGCTGCAAGTCGGCCAGCGACAATGGCCGGTAGGTCACGTGCACGGTGGTTTCGGTGATGCCGTACATGTTGATCAGCGTTGGCGCGCGGTCGCCGAAACGTTCGAACCACGGGCGCAGGCTCTGCACTTCGAGGGCCTCGCCACCGAACACCACGTAACGCAGGGTGTTATCGCGCGACGACTCGCTGGCCACCTGCACCAACGGCTTGAATGCCGATGGCGTCTGGTTCAGCACGGTGACGTTTTCATCGCACAGCAGGCTGTAGAAATCTTCCGGGGAACGGCTGACGTCGTGGGGCACCACCACCAGTTTGCCGCCGTAGAGCAGCGCACCGAAAATCTCCCAGACCGAGAAGTCGAAGGCGTAGGAATGGAACAGCGTCCAGCTGTCCTGCGGGCCGAAATCGAACCAGTTTTCAGTGGCACTGAACAGACGAATGACGTTGCTGTGCGGCAACAAAGCGCCCTTCGGTTTGCCGGTGGAGCCCGAGGTGTAGATGACGTAGGCCAGATTGTCCGGCGTGGTCAGGCACACCGGGTTGCTGTCGCGGCTGCCTGCGACTGGCTGGTTCAGATCCAGGCAGGTCAGCCCCGCTGGCACCGGCAACTGCGCCAGCAGATGACCCTGGGTCAGCAGCCATTGGATGCCGCTGTCCGCGATCATGTAGCTCAGCCGATCATCCGGGTAACCTGGGTCCAGTGGCACATACGCGCCACCCGCCTTCAGCACCGCGAGGATGGCGACGATCATGTCCAGCGAACGCTCGGCGGCAACACCGACGCGCACGTCCGGGCCGACGCCACGGTCGATCAGCACGTGCGCCCACTGGTTGGCACGGCGATTGAGCTCGGCGTAGGTCAGACGTTGCCCGTCAAAGGTCACCGCGATCGCTTCAGGATGACGTTCAGCCTGGGCTTCGATGACTTGATGAATGCACTGCTCGACCGTTTGTTCCAGCCGTGCCGGATTCCACTGCGCGAGCAATTGTTGCTGCTGGCCGTCATCGAGCATCGGCAGTTGCCCGATACGCTGGCCCGGCTCGGCGACAATCGCCCGCAACAGCGCACTCCAGTGTTGCGCCAGGCGCTCGATGGTCGCGGCGTCGAACAGATCCGTGGCGTACTTGAGCACGGCTTCGATGCCGTGAGCCTGCTCGTTGGTATTCAGGGTCAAGTCGAACTGCGCCGTCTGGCTTTGCCATTCCAGCGGTTCGATGCTCAGGCCGTTGAGGCGGGTTTCGACGCTCGCGCGGCGTTCGGCCTGATGGTTGAACATCACCTGGAACAATGGGCTGTGGCTCAGGCTGCGCCCCGGCTCCAGCGCTTCGACCAATTGCTCGAACGGCAAGTCCTGATGGGCCTGGGCTTCCTGCGCGGTCTGTTTGACCTGACGCAGCAGATCGACAAACGGCATCTGCCCGTCGATGTCGGCCTTGAGCACCTGAGTGTTGACGAAGAAGCCGATCAGACGCTCGATTTCCACCCGCCCACGGTTGGCCACCGGCACGCCGACGCGGATGTCGGCCTGCCCGCTGTAGCGGTGCAGCAACGCCTGGAACGAGGCCAGCAACACCACGAACAGGGTCACGTTTTCCTGACGGGCGAACGCCTTGAGCGCATGGCTCAGCGCCGGATCGAGAATCAGGTTGTGACTGGCCCCGGCAAAGCTTTGCTCGATGGAACGCGGGCGATCCATCGGCAGTTCCAGCACTGGCTGCTCACCGCCCAGCTTCTCTTGCCAGTACGCCAGTTGCCGCTCTTGCTCACCGGCCTCCATCCACTGCCGCTGCCACAGGGCGTAATCGGCGTATTGAATCGGCAACGCCGGCAGACCGGCGGCGTGCCCGAGACTGAAACCGGCGTATAGCTGCACCAGTTCCTCGATCATCACTTGCAGCGACCAGCCATCGGAAACAATGTGGTGCAGGGTCAGCACCAGGACATGGTCATTCGGGGTGACCTGCAGCAACGCCGCGCGCAACAGCGGGCCATGCTCCAGGTCGAAAGTTTTCTGGCTCTGGGTCTGCACGAACGCCTGAATGGACGCTTCAGGGTCGTTCGCCGACTCAGCGCTCAGTTGCTGGATCTCCAGTGCAAAGGCGCCTGCGGGCAGGACCACTTGCAAGGGTTGTCCGGTTTCCTGGGTGAACACCGTGCGCAAGGTTTCGTGTCGTTCGATCAGCGCCTGGACGCTGCGCTCCAGCGCGGAGACATCCAGCGGCCCCTGCAAACGCAGGGCCGTCGGAATGTTGTAGGCCGCGCTGTGCGGCGCCCACTGCCAGAGAAACCACTGGCGTTGCTGGGCGTAGGACAGCAGCAACGGCTCTTCAGCCGTGCGCTTGAAAACCGGGGCAATGTCAAAGAGGTTGACGCCTTTCTGCTTGAGCAGAACCGCCAGAGCCTTTCTTTGCTTAGCCGAAAGTTGTCCTACCGACTCGATTAACTCTTGCACGCGTTTTTCCCTCTCAAGAAATCAGTTTTTCCAGATCATCGAGGGATAGACGTTTGAGGGCCTCCAGGGATTTAGCCAATTCATCCTGAACGGGCGACATTTCGACACGCAGGGCCTCGATCCGCGCACAGAACGCCTTGAGGGTATCGGTTTCAAACAACTCCTTGAGCGGCACCTTGTCACCCAGACGTTCCTTGATCCGGGTCACCACCAGCGTGGCCAGCAACGAGTGCCCGCCGAGCTGGAAGAAATTGTCCGCCAGCCCGACGCGCTCGACCTCCAGCACCTCCTGCCAGACCGTCGCCACTTCCCACTGCAGATCGGTCTGTGGCGCCTGATACTGCTGCTGCGCCGGACTGTCGCCCAGGGTCATCAGCGCCTTGCGATCCAGCTTGCCGTTAGGCGTCAGCGGGATGGCGTCAATCAGGTGCAAGTGCCCCGGCACCATGTGCGCCGGCAGGCGCGCAGCCAGAGCGCTGCGCAAGCGTTCCGCCAACGCGACCTGATCGCCCACCGGCTGCGCTGGTACGACGTAGGCGTGCAGGTGTTTACCGGCCGCACCGTCCTGGGCGAGCACCACCGCTTCACCAATGTCCGCCTGCTCCAGCAGCCGCGCCTCGATCTCGCTGAGTTCGATACGGAACCCGCGAATCTTCACTTGATGGTCGGCGCGACCAATGTATTCGATGTTGCCGTCACTGCCCTGGCGCACCAGGTCGCCGCTGCGGTACAGCCGTTCGCCGTTGCTCGCGTAAGGGTTCGGCACAAAGCGTTCGGCGGTCAACGCGGCCTTCATCAGGTAGCCACGGGTCACGCCGGCACCGCCCAGGTACAGCTCGGCCGGCACACCTTGAGGCAGCACCTGCAACTGACTGTCGAGCAGGTACGCGACGGTGTTTTCCAGCGGCCGGCCGATGTTCGCCTGCCCTTGCGGCGTACGCAGGGTGAAGGTCGAATAGGTGGTGTCTTCCGACGGCCCGTACAGGTCGTAGACCTGCTGCACCGAGGTGCTCGCATACAAGGTATCCACCAGACTTTGCTTGAGCGGTTCACCGGCCAGGTTGATGGTCTTGACCGAGCGCGGAATCTGCCCGGCACGTTGCAGCGCGGCAATCGCCGACGGCACCGTGTTGATCAAGGTGACCTGTTCGCGGCCCGGCAGATCGGCCAGTGCCAGTGCGTTGTCCGCCAGTACCAGACAACCGCCGCAGGCCAGCGTGACGAAGATTTCCCAGACCGACAGGTCGAAGCAGATCGACGTCGACGCCAGCACACCGCGCAGTTGTTCTGCGCGATACACACCCGCCGACCACTGAATCAGCGCCGACAGGTTGCCGTGGGTAATCGCCACGCCTTTCGGCTTGCCGGTGGAACCCGAGGTGTAGATGACATACGCCAGATTCTGCGCCGTCACTTTCGCCACCGGGGCGGTAGACGGGAACTCGCAGAGCGCGTCCTCATCCACCAGCACTACCTGCGCACTCAACGCTTCAGGCAGCATCGCCTGCGCCGCGGGTTCGGTGAGCAGCACGGCGGCGTGACTGTCGTCGAGCATGTGCAGCAAACGTTCCTGCGGGTAGTCCGGATCCAGCGGCACATAAGCGCCACCGGCCTTGAGGATCGCCAGCAGACCGACGAGCATGTCCGGGGTGCGGCGCATGCACACGCCCACGCGCACTTCCGGCCCGACACCCAAGGTTTGCAGTTTGTGCGCCAGACGATTGGCCCGGGTATCGAGGCTCTGGTAATCGATCGATTGCTCGGCGAACACCACGGCCTGCGCCTGTGGTTGCCGCTGCAGTTGCGCGGCGATGTGTTCCAGCACCGTGCGAGTGTCCGTCGCGGTGACGGCAGCCTTGCCCCAATTGATCGCCTCTTCGCGCTGCGGCGCTGCGAGCAATTGCAACGCGCCGAGTGGCTGAGCGGCATCGGCGAGGAACTGCGTCAGCAGGCTTTCCAACTGCGCACTCAAGGCAACGACTGTGTTCGCGGCGAAACTGGCCTGATCGTAACTGATCCCCAGACTCAGCTCGCGACCGGTGACCGCCACCAGCGTCAGTGGGTAGTTGGTCTGTTCCTGACGACGAATCGCCGAGAACGTCAGGCCGGTGGCCGGGCCTTGTTGCAGGGCTTCGGCCATCGGGTAGTTTTCGAACACCAGTATGCTGTCGAACAACGCCCCGGCAGCGGTTCCCGCCCAACGCTGAATGTCGTAGAGCGGCGTATGTTCGTGCTCACGCAGCGCCAGATTGAGGCCCTGCACCTGTTGCAACCACTGACTGACGACGATTTCCGCGGACGGCGCCGCCACCACCGGCAGGGTATTGATGAACAGACCGATCTGCTGCTCGACACCCGGCAGGTCGGTGGGACGTCCGGCAACGGTGGCACCGAACGCCACGTTGTCCTGACCGGTGTAACGCTGCAACAGCACCAGCCACGCCGCCTGCACCAAAGTGTTGAGGGTGACTTTCTGCTCGCGGGCAAAACGGTTCAGGTCGGCGGTCAATGCCGCGCTGAACACATGCTCGTGGTCGGCGTAACCGACTGCCGCCAGCGGCGCGCCCGACACGGCGCCGGCCAGTCGCGTCGGCTCTTCCAGGTCGGCCAGCGCCGCCGTCCAGAACGCACGGCTGGCCTGCTGATCACGCTGGCCGAGCCACTCGATATAGTCGCGATAGCGCCCCTGGGGCGCGGCCGGGGCCAGACCGGCGTAGCGCTGCAACACTTCGCCGAACAACTGCGAGGTGCTCCAGCCATCCATCAGGATGTGATGACAGGTGTAGATCAAGTGATATGTCGCTTCGTCGGTGCGCACCAGCGTCACCCGCAACAGCGGCGCGGCGCTCAGGTCGAACCCGCTGGCAAGATCGTCACTGGCCAGTTGTTCCAGCGCTGCGCCGAGGTCAGCCCGGCCACGCCAATCCTCGACCTGCCATGGCATCTGCACGTGGTGCCGCACCACTTGCACCGCCGCGGCGGCATCCTGCGGCCAGATGAATGCGCTGCGCAGAATTTCGTGGGCCTCAACGGTGTGCTGCCAGGCCTGACGGAAGCGCTCGGCGTCCAGTTGTTGCACGTCGACACGCAACTGGTTGGTGTACGCCGGGCTGTCCGGATCGTTGACGCTATGGAACAGAATGCCTTGCTGCATCGGCGACAACGGGTACAGATCGACGATGTCACGGGCCGGGATTGGCAGTGCCGACAGCTGTGCCTGGGTCAAGGTCGCCAGACTGAAGTCCGACGGCGTGACGCCTGCTTCACCGCTGTCGCAGCAGTGTTCGATCAGACGCTCCAGCTCACGCCGATAGGCTTCGGCCAGCGCCGCGATGGTTTCTGCGCGGTACATGCCCGTGCCGAAGGTCCAGGTCAGCTCCAGTTCACCGCCGTACACCTGACCATCGATGCTCAGCCAGTTGCCCAACGGTGCAGCGGCGTCCTGATTGGCGCCGGTGCTTTCGCCACTTGGCACGAACAGCGCGCCCTCGTCAGCGCTGAAGGCACCGTCGAACTGGCCCAGATAGTTGAACGTCACGCGCGGCTGCGGCAATTCCTGCAGCTCGGCGCGTCGGCTCAGATATCGCAGCACGCCATAACCGATGCCTTTGCCCGGCACCGCACGCAGTTGTTCCTTGATCGCACACAAGGAGGCACCCGGATTCACATCCGGGGTCAGGCGTACCGGGAACAGGCTGCTGAACCAGCCGACCGTGCGACTCAGATCGACCTCGTCGAACAGGTCTTCGCGACCGTGCCCTTCGAGCTGAATCAATACCGAAGGCTGTGCGCTCCAGTCGCACAACACCCGCGCCAGCGCGGTCAGCAGCAGATCGTTGATTTGCGTGCGATACGCCGCGGGAGCGACTTTGAGCAGCTTGTGGGTCAGCGCCTGACTCAGGCGCGAACTGGCCCGGGCCGCCTCGGCACGGGTCTGACTGTCCTGCGGGAAATCTCGCGGCAGTTGTGCGTCGCCCGCCTCCAGGGTTGCGCGCCAGTAGTCGCTCTCGGCAGCCAGCGCCTCGCTTTGCGCATACCGTTGCAGATGTTCGGCCCAGCTGTGCAGCGACGTGCTCTTACCCGCCAGAACCAGCGGCGTGCCGGCGGCGAGTGCGGTGTAAGCGTGCTGCAGATCCTCCAGCAGAATGCGCCAGGACACTCCGTCGACCACCAGGTGATGAATGACCAGCAACAGGCGTTGCTCAGCGTGCGGCAGGTTCACCAGCACCGCACGCAGCAAGCGTCCCTGTTGCAGATCGAGGCTGCGCTGGGCTTCGTCAGCGAGTGCCGGCAACGCCGCCAGACTGTCCAGCTCGCGCAGCCACAACAACTCCGGATCACGCTGGGTCTGCGCCAGTGCCTGCCACGTATCGCCCGAGCACTGGAAATTCAGCGCGAGTGCATCGTGCTGTTCGACCAGTGCCGCCAACGCAGAGCGCAGGTGATTGGCGTCAAGGGTGGTGGTCGGTTGCAACATGACCGACTGGTTCCAGTGTTGACGCTGGGCAATGTCGGTCTCGAAGAAGCGTGCCTGAATCGGCAACAACGGCAGCGGCCCACGATTCGGCGCCGTGGCCGCCACCGGTTTGGCTTCGATCAGCCTGGCCACCGCAGCCAACTGGCCAATGGTCTGTTTTTCGAACAGTTGCTTGGGACTCAGCTTGATCCCTTGGCGCTTGGCCCGGGCAATGATCTGCAGGCTGAGGATGGAGTCACCGCCCAGCTCGAAGAAGTTGTCGCTGGTGCCCACGCGCTCAAGCTTGAGCACTTCGGCCCAGATTGCCGCCAGCTTCTCTTCGACCTCCCCCACCGGCGCAACGAAATGCTGCGTGACCACGCCCGGCACCGGCAAGGCACGCTTGTCGAGTTTGCCATTGGCCGTCAGCGGCAGTTGCTCCAGCAGCACAATCTGCGCCGGCACCATGTACTCCGGCAGGCACGCCTGCAACTGCTCGCGCAGAGCGTGTGCCTGCACGGTCGCAGCGGCCGCCGGTACACACCACGCCACCAGTTGCAGGCGCGCCGGATCGTCATCCAGGGCCAGGGCGAGCACCGCCGCCTCACTGACGCCGTCAAGGCCGAGCAGCACCCGCCCGACTTCCGCCGGTTCGACGCGATAACCACGCACCTTGACCTGATCGTCGGCGCGACCGATGAACTCCACCGCTTGCTGACGATTGCGCCGCACCCGGTCACCGCTGCGATAGACCCGCGCACCCGGGGCGCCGAACGGATCAGGCAGGAAGCGCTCGGCAGTCAGACCCGGTTGCCCGAGATACCCCAGCGCCACGCTGTCACCTCCGATGTACAACTCGCCGGCCACCTGATCGGCGACATTGTTCAGCACATCGTCGACGATGTAGACCTGCGCACCGCTCAGCGCGGTGCCGACCGGAACGCTGCGCGCGTCGGCCGCCAGCTCACTGACCTCGTGGGTCAGCACACCGACCGTGGTTTCGCTCGGCCCGTAGTGGTTGATGATGCGGCACTCCGGCTTGAGCTGACGCACGCGTTCCAGCAGTGCCGGCGAGCAGGCTTCGCCGCCGACGATCAGCGCCTGCGTCGGCAGCACATCGGCGGCGCGGCCAGCCTGCAACAACGCCGCCAGGTGCCCCGGGACGATTTTCAGCATGCCCACTTGATGCGTAGCCATGTACTCGGCAAATCGATCCGGGTCGAAACCCAGTTCTTCCGGCAATACGTGCAACAGGCGACCGGAACACAGCGCGCCGAACAACACCGTGAAGCCCAGATCCGCCGCAATGGTCGACACCAGCGCCATGCTGGTGTCCGGCGTCGGCGCGAGGCGCTCCAGCACAGCGCGCACGTAACTGCCCAGCGCCCCGTGACTGACCAGCACGCCCTTGGGTTGCCCGGTGGAACCGGAGGTGTGAATCACATACGCCGGGGACTGCGCAAACAGTGGCACCACCGGGCTGACATCCGCCTCTTGTTGCCACTGTTGCGGGGCATACGCGAGCCCCTGACAACCGTCGACCGCCAGCGCGGACACCCGCGCATCCCCTTGCGCGCACAACAGCAGGCGCGCGCCGGCATTGCCGAGCATCTGCTGCAAGCGCGCGTTCGGCGCCTTCACGTCCAGCGGCATGTACACCGCTGCGGCCTTGAAGATCGCCAGCACACAGGTCAGCCAGTCCAGCGAACGCTCCATCAGCACCGCTACCGGTTGGCCGGGGCTGATGCCCTGCGCCAGCAGATGATGGGCCAGACGATTGGCGGCCTGGTCCAGCGCCTGAAAACTCAGGGTCTGATGCAGGTCGCGCGCAGCCGGTGCTTCGGGCTGTTGCGCCACTTGACGAGCCCACTGCTGCAACACTGACAACGCCGGTTCGCCCGGTGCTGCGAGCACCACCGGAGCCCGCGTGGCGACGCTGTGCAACGGCGCTTGCGGTGCCTTGAGCAATTCGCCGAACAGACCGAGTAACGCCGGCACAAAGCCCTCGACGGTTTGTGCGCGATATAGATCGCTGGCATAGGTCAGCTGGCCGTGGATCAGCGTGCCGTCGTCGGTGATGTCCAGCGCCAGATCAAAGTGGGTGCCGTCCTTGTCCAGCGGATACTCGGCCACGCTCAGTCCCGGCAGGTTCATCGAGCGCTGTTTCTGCATACCGACGTTCTGGTTGAACTTGGCCTGGAACAGCGGGTTGTGGCCCAGGGTTCGTTCCGCCACCAATTCGTCCACCAGTTGCTCGAATGGCAGCTCCTGATGGGCCTGCGCGCCGAACGCCGCCTCGCGCACCTGCGCCAGCAAGTCTTCGAAACTGCCGCGCTCATCGATCTCGCAACGCAACACCTGGGTGTTGACGAAGAAACCGATCAACCCTTCGACTTCGGCACGGCCACGATTGGCATTCGGCACGCCGACGCGAATGTCGCGCTGCCCGGCCTGACGCGAGAGGAACAGCGAGAAACCCGCCAGCACCAGCATGAACAGACTGATGCCCTTGCTGCGGGCAAATGCATTGAGTTGCAGGGACAGTTGCGCACCGAAATCAAAGCTCAGGGTCTGGCCTGCGAAGCTTTGCGTCAGGGGCCGGGCAAAGTCCGGCGCCACTTCCAGCAGCGGATGTTCCTCACCGAGCTGCTGACGCCAGTAATCGAGTTGACGCTCGCCCTCGCCGGCTTCCAGCCAGCGCCGCTGCCAGATCGCATAGTCGGCGTATTGCAACGGCAGCGCCGGCAACTGCGGCTCGCGCTGAAGACTGAAAGCCTGATAACACTGGACGAATTCCTTGACCATCACGTCCATCGACCAACCGTCGGAGACGATGTGGTGCATGCTCACCACCAGCACGAATTCCTCTTCGGCCAGAGCAAACAGACTCGCACGCAGCAGCGGTCCATGGCGCAAATCGAACGGTCGCGCGGTGACTGTCTGCACCTGTTGCGCCAAGGCCGGCTCGCGCTGCGAAGCCGCGAGGCTGGTCAGGTCAATCCGTTCCAGAGCGATCGGTTGCTGCTCGAGAATCACCTGCTGCGGCTGATCGCCGTCGGTGTGGAACACGGTGCGCAGCACTTCGTGGCGCGCGACCAGATGATCGAAAGAGCGTTGCAGCGCCGATTCGTCCAGACGCCCTTTCAGGCGCAGGCCGGCCGCCATGTTGTAAGCGGCGCTCTGCGGTTCGAGTTGCCAGAGAAACAGCAGGCGTTGCTGAGCGAACGACAACGGTATCGGCGTGACCTCGTGACGACTGACCGGCAGCGGCAACAGGCTGAAGTCCTTGCCGTCCTCGCGCAGTCTGGCCAGAAACTGTCGACGCTGCTCCAGCGGCAAACCGACGAATCTTTTAGCGATACGCTCCGCCATGGTGCCGCTCATACTTCTTCTCCTTCCAAAGCATTCATGAACTGATCCATGTCGGACCAGTCGTCATCCGTTGCACTGTCCACCTGTTGCGCCAGCACTGCCGCCAGATCGGCCAGCAACGGTTTTTCGAACAGGCTGCGCAATGGCAAGACCACGCCCAATTGAGTTTTGATGCGCGCGATCACCTGCGCGGCCAGCAGCGAATGGCCGCCCAATTCAAAAAAGTGATCATCCAGACCGACCCGCGACACTTGCAGGACCTCGGCCCAGATTTGCGCCAGACACTGCTCGGTGTCGGTTTGCGGCGCGCGATAGTCGCCTTGCAACTGGCTCGCATCCGGCGCCGGCAAGGCCTTGCGGTCGAGCTTGCCGCTCGGTGTCAGCGGCAGATTCGGCAACAACAGCAAATGCCCCGGCACCATGTAGTCCGGCAGATGGGCTTGCAGCGCGGTGCGGATTTGCTGGCGGAACGCCGACTGGGTGGCGGCGCTTTCCAGCACGGCGTGCTCGCCGACCACGTACGCCACCAGTTGCTGGCCGCCACTGAGCGGCACCGCCAGAACCACCGCCTCGCGAATGCCCGGGCACTGTTGCAGGCGCGACTCGATTTCGCCCAGCTCGATGCGGAAACCGCGGATCTTCACTTGATGGTCGACTCGGCCGACATACTCCAACGCGCCATCGCCTCGCAGTCGGGCACGGTCCCCGGTGCGGTACAGACGCTGCCCTGCGGCGAACGGGTCGGCGATAAAGCGCTCGGCACTGAGCATCGGCTGACGGTGATAACCACGGGCCAGGCCCGGGCCACCGATGTACAACTCGCCCACCGCACCTTGCGGCAGCAGGTTCAAATCATCGTCCAGCACGTACAGACGCCGGGCATCGAGCCCCTTGCCAATCGGGATGCCGCGCCAGGACACGGCGTCTGCCGTCAGTACACTGCAATCATGAATCGTCGAAACCACCGTGGCTTCGGTCGGACCGTAGGTGTTGAGCAACCGCACATGCCCCAGCCCGGCCTGTTGCCACAGACGCAAACCGTCCACCGCCATGGCCTCGCCACCGACGTGGATCTGTCGCAGCGCGCCAAAACCGGCCGGCGGCTGCGCTGCATATTCCTGCACCAGCCAATACCAGTACGCGGCCGGCAGGTCTGCCAGGGTGATGCCGTGATCGACAATCACCTGACGCAACGTTGCGCTGTCCCACAATGGCGCATCGCGCAGCACCACAGCGGCGCCATGGCACAGCGGCGGGAAGAACTGCTCGACAAAACCGTCGAAGCTGCTGGTGGCGAACTGCAGGACCCGGTCACCTTCGCGCAAGTCGCTGTAATCGATGGCGCGGTCGATGAATTCACTCAGTGCGCCGTGACTGACCGCCACGCCTTTCGGCCGCCCGGTGGAACCGGAGGTGTAGATCACGTAGGCAAGATTCTGCGGCGCGACCGTTAACGACAGGTTGTCGGCCGGAGTCTCACCGGACAATTGCTCCAGGCACAGGCACTCGACAGCCTCCAGCGCCGGCAGGCTGGCAAGACTGGCGCTGTCGGTCAGCAGCAGTTTCAAGCCACTGTCATCCAGCACGTGACGTAACCGTTCAGCCGGAGTTTGCGGGTCCAGCGGCACATAGGCGCCGCCCGCCTTGAGCACGGCCAGCAACGCCACCGCCAGCTCCAGCGAGCGCCCCAACGCCACACCGACCAGCACGTCCGGGCCGACACCGCGCGCGCGCAGCTGATGCGCCAGGCGATTGCTGCGCGCATTGAGTTCGGCATAGGTCAGTGACGGTGACGGCGCGGTGGCGAGGATCACGGCCGTTGCCTGCGGCGTACGTGCCACTTGCGCCTCGAACAGGTTTTGCACGCTGGCGAAACGCGGCGCCGCAGCAGTGGCCTGAATCAGTTGCGCGCGCTCGGCATCTGCCAGCAGCGCGACTTCGCCGATGACCTGCTGCGGGTCGCGGCAGACGGATTCAAGAATGTTGCGCCAATGCCCGGCCATCGCGGCGATGGTCGCGGCATCAAAAATATCGGTGGCGTACGTGAAGGCGGCGAACAGCTGCTCGCCTTCTTCGCGGGTATCGAGCATCAAATCGCTGGTGGCCGCATGTTGCCGAGCGCTGCCGGCCAGTTGCTCTTGCGTCAGATAACCCACCTGCAAACCCGATTCCAACTGCACATGCTGCAAGTCGGTCACCAGCGGCTGATGGTTGAACATCACCTGAAACAGCGGATTGTGGCTTTGGCTACGCGCCGGTTGCAGGGCCTCGATCAAGGCGTCGAACGGCAGCTCTTGATGAACCTGCGCGCCGAGTGCGGCCTCGCGCAGCCGCTGCAACAGCTCGGTGAAACGGGTTTGCGCGGTGACTTCGCTGCGCAGGATCTGGGTGTTGACGAAGAAGCCGATCAGCCCTTCCGTTTCGCTGCGGGTGCGGTTGGCAATCAGGCCGCCGACGCGAATGTCGGTCTGCCCGCTGTAGCGATGCAACAACGTCTTGAACGCCGCCAGCAGCACCACGAACAGGGTCACGCCCTGACGCTGGGCAAGGCTTTTCAGCTCCTGACGCAGCGCCGCATCAATGACCGTTTCCAGACGCGCGCCCTGGTGACTCGATTGTGCCGGATAAGCGCGGTCGGTCGGCAACTCCAAGACCGGATGCTCGTCGCCCAATTGTGCGCGCCAGTAGTCCAGTTGCCGTTCGCGCTCACCTGCCTCCAGCCAGCTGCGCTGCCACAGCGCGTAATCGCGGTAATGCACGGTCAGCGCCGGCAACGATGGTTCGCGCCCCGCCACCAGCGCATCGTAGGTACGCATGAACTCGTCGATGAGAATATTCATCGACCAGCCATCGGCAATGATGTGGTGCAAGGTCAGCAGGAGCACGTGCTCCTGCTCGGCCAGGCGCAACAGGCGCAGGCTCAGCAGCGGGCCGTTCTGCAGATCGAACGCTTGCGTGGCTTCAGCCATCATGTGCTGTTGCGCGAGCGGCCAGCGCTGCTGTTCGGGCACGGCGCTCAAATCGGTGAGGGGCAGTTGCAGCGCCTGCGGCTCGGCCACGCGCTGGAAGGCACACTCGCCGACCTGACCGAAGGTGGTGCGCAGACATTCGTGCCGCGCGACCAGCAGGCTGAACGCCTGCTCCAGCGCTTGCACCTGCAACGCGCCGTTCAGACGCACGGCCATCGGCAGGTTGTAGGCAGCACTTTGCGGATCCAGTTGCCAGAGAAACCACATCCGTTGCTGGGCGTAGGACAGGCCGTCACGCTCGGCGATCCCGTCACAGGCGGTCATGGGAAGCTGCGCAAAATCGATGCCTTCGCGGGCCATGCCGGCGAGAAACAAACGGCGTTTGTCCTGCGGCAGTTCGATAAAGCGGCGGGCTAGTTTCTGTGCGTCTGCGGCATTCATGCATTGGGTCCTTGCTGATCGGCGGCGTGACCAGGAGGCCCGGTCGTATCAACAAGAACGAATGACAAACGCAATGATTTAGCGCACTGGCGCAACAGCGCCCCGGCGGTTACCCACACCGACGCAAAAATGCCGAAGCCGGTCCAAGACCGGCTTCGGCACCTTCACGGGCAACCTCCCGAATGGCTCAGAGCGGGCCTTGGGAATGCCCCTCGGCCATGGCCACGATGACTTTGCGCGGCCCTTCGAACGGCGAACGCGCATGGGCCGACAACATATTGTCGAGCATCAGTACGTCGCCTTCCTGCCACGGAAAACTGATCGCGCATTCATCGAGCACCGCCCGGATCTGCGCCAGCACTTCGTCTTCGATGGCCGAGCCGTCACCGTAATAAACGTTACGCGGCAAGTCCTCCTCATCGACGATGTCCAACAGGCTTTCGCGCACTTCCGGCTGCAAGTTGGAGATGTGGAACAGGTGCGCCTGATTGAACCAGACGTGATCGCCGGTCACCGGGTGCACCGCCACCGCCTGACAGGTCTGACGGGTACGCAACTCGCCGTCATCCTTCCACTCGCAAAGGATGCCATGGGCCTTGCAGTACGCCTCGACGACCTCGCGGTCGTCGGTGTTGAACACATCTTCCCAAGCCACATCCAGACCGTTGCCGAAATTGCGCACATACATCAGGCCTTTGCTGACAAAGCGCTCACGAATGGCCACCGGAATACGCCGATAGACTTCGCGACTGTCGGCAATCGGCGTTTCGCCACCGGACTTCGCCGCGATCATGCTGTAGAACCAGATCTTCATCGGCCAGTCGCGGGAGTAGGCCTGTTCGTTGTGCAGCGGAATGCTCTGGTGCGCCGGGTATTCGGTCGAGGTATATACGCCTTGGGTGACGTTGGTGCGCGGTGTGGAACCGAACTCGTAGTTCAACAGCGGATGACCGAAACTGGCCGCGAACTGACGAAACTGTTCAGCGCCGTCGAGACGAAATCCGCGGAACAGCACCCCGCCATCGCGCAGCAGATGCTCATCGACCAGCGCTTTCACTTCATCGAACACCGCCAACAGATCGGTATCCGCCTCGGTCGCCTCCACCAACAGCGGCAAGCGCCCTCGTTGCGGCAGCAGCGGCCGAACGGAAAATTCCACAGCAACAGCCATGACTGGCCTCCTGTAATCACTCGATAGTGAGCGGTGCGTCAAAACGCCGGTGCCGCCGCTTGCGCATGACGCCGGTGATGGACTTCCAGATGCGTCTTGATCGTGCGGATCACCCGGGCTTCGTGCTCATGAATGAAGAAATGCCCACCGGTCATCATGTCCACGGAAAAACTGCCCAGGGTTTCCTTGCTCCAGCCGATCAGTTGCTCGGTGGTCGCGCGGTCTTCCTTGCCGCCCAGCACATGCACCGGGCAATTGAGCAGCGGCCGCTGCGCCGGACTGAAGCGTCCGCACATCATGAAGTCGGCGCGCAGCACCGGCAGCGTCAGGCTCATGAGTTCCTGGTTGGCCAGCACTTCTTCGCTGGTGCCCTGAAAGGTGCGCAGTTGATCGATCAATTCCTCATCGCTGCGCGCTTCGGCAAACCCGCGATCGTAGTCGCTGCGCATGGTCGGCGCCGCCGTGCCGGAGGCGAACAGCGCCACCGGTTCCGGCGCGCCGAGCTCGCGAAAGGCGTGCGCCATCTCGCACGCCAGCAGCGCGCCGAGGCTGTGGCCGAACAGGGCGTAAGGCGTTTGCAGGCCGGGTTTGTGCTCACGGGCCAACTGGCGGGCCAGGGCTCGCATGTCAGTTTGCAGGGGTTCGTCGAAACGGGCACCGCGCCCGGGCAACTCCACCGGTTGCAATTGCAGCCATGACGGCAGTTGGCGCCGCCAGCGGCTATAGACCATCGCGCTGGCGCCCGAATAGGGCAGGCACAGCAGTGTCAGCTTTGTCACCGCGTTTACCTCAATGGGTTATCTGTAAAAGAGAACGGATGAGGCGTGGCGCGAATTAGTCCGAATGCCGATCACTTCAAATGGCGGAAACTCTGCACAGCCGAACCCAGCACCACCGCGCCGGCCGCGATCGCCAGCCAGAATCCGCTGCGCGCACCGAAGGCGTCCACCAGTGCGCCGGATCCGGCCGCGCCAATCGCCACACCGATGCTCAGACCGGTGACCAGCCAGGTCAGGCCTTCGGTGAGCTTGGCCGGCGGCACGATGCGTTCAACCAGCGCCATGGCGACGATCAGCGTCGGCGAGAAGAACAGCCCGGCGACGAACACCGCCAGCGACAAACCGAAAATATTGCTCGCCAGCAACAGCGGCAGCGTGGTCACCGCCGTCGCCACACCGCCGTACAGAAACAGCCGCGGCAACGGCAGGGTCGAGCGCATTGCCCCGAAGGCGATACCGGCCAGGCACGAGCCGATGGCATACACCGACAACACGATGCTCGCCGCCGCCGGCTGACCCTGCTGCTGGGCGAAGGCAACGCTGACCACATCGACCACGCCAACGATGACGCCCATGGCCAGCATCAACGCCAGCAGCCATTGCACGTCGGTCGAGCGAACGATCGAACCCTGATGCTGCGACTCCTGCGGGTGCACCGCCGGTTCGGTGCTGCGCTGGGCGACAAACGCCGTTACGCCGACCGCCAGCGCCAACAGCGCGGCCAATGGCCCGGCCTCGGGAAACGCCACCACGCATAGCCCCACCGACAATGGCGGGCCGACGATGAAACAAACTTCATCGAGCACGGATTCCAGTGCATAAGCGGTCTGCAATTGCGGCTGGCCGCGATAGATCTCGGTCCAGCGCGCGCGCACCATCGCCGACATGCTTGGCATGCAACCGGCCAGCGCGGCGAAGATGAACAGCGTCCAGGTCGGCGCCTGCAAGCGGGTGCACAGCAGCAACATCAACAGCGCCCCGCCACCGATCAATGCCGACAGCGGCAGCACCTTGCCCTGACCGAAACGATCCACCAGACGCGAGACCTGCGGCGCACAAAACGCCGTGGCCAGGGCAAAGGTCGCCGCCACCGCACCGGCCAGCGCGTACCCGCCCTTCAGTTGCGAAAGCATGGTGATCACGCCGATGCCGGTCATGGAAATCGGCATGCGCGCGATCATCCCGGCCAGTACAAAAGCCCGGGTGCCGGGGGCGGTGAATAATTCGCGGTAGGGGTTTGCCATGGGTTGCAGCCTCATCAGGGGCGGCCAAGTTGCCATAAAGGCTGACGGGCGTGGAAGCAGGGAATTGTTGGTGGAATGTGAAGGCCTGAAGAGCAAAAGATCGCAGCGTGCCGCAGCTCCTACAGGTGATCGCATTTCCATGTAGGAGCTGCCGAAGGCTGCGATCTTTTGATCTTTGCTCTTGAACTCTCTCCACTTGCGACCAGTCAGCTAAATAGGCCCTCACGCAAGGCACGACTTCGCATGCAGATTTCCCTCGCCCGACAAGTAGCCCTGATCACCGGCGCCAGCTCCGGCATCGGCCACGCCGCCGCCAAAGCCCTCGCCGCTGCCGGTGCAGCCGTCGTCATCAATTACAACCGTCAGGCGGAACCCGCCGAAGCGCTGGCCCGGCAGATCATTGCCGATGGCGGTCAGGCACTGGCCATCGGTGCCGATGTGTCGAAGGAAGACGAGGTCGAACGGTTGTTCGCCGAGACTCTGGACGCCTTTGGTTCGCTGGACATTCTGCTGGCCAATTCCGGCCTGCAAAAGGACGCCGCGGCGGTGGACATGACGCTGGAAGACTGGAACACGGTGATCGGCGTCAACCTCACCGGCCAGTTCCTCTGCGCCCGCGCCGCGCTGCGGATTTTCAACCGCCAAGGCGTGCGTGAAGGCGTGTCCCGCGCCGCCGGCAAGATCATTCACATGAGTTCGGTGCACCAGCGCATTCCATGGGCCGGGCACGTCAACTACGCAGCCTCCAAGGGTGGCGTCGACCAGTTGATGCAGACCCTCGCCCAGGAAGTCAGCCATCAGCGCATCCGCATCAACAGCATCGCGCCGGGGGCGATTCGCACCGCCATCAACCAAGACGCCACCGAAGGCGCAGCCGGCGAAAAACTGCTGGATCTGATTCCCTACGGACGCATCGGTGATGTCGAGGACATCGCCAACGCGGTGGTGTTTCTCGCTTCCGACGCTGCCGACTACATCGTCGGCACCACCCTGTTCATCGACGGCGGCATGAGTCTTTATCCGGAGTTTCGTGGCAATGGCTGAGCATCATCCTGAACGACAAAGCCCGATCGACGCCCACGGCATCATCGGCGACCTGCGCAGTGCCGCACTGGTCAACGACAAGGGCAGCGTGGATTTTTTCTGCTGGCCGGAATTCGACAGCCCGTCAATTTTCTGTTCGCTGCTCGACACGCCCGAGGCGGGGATTTTCCAGCTCGCCCCGGATCTGCCCGATGCCCGACGCGAGCAGATCTACCTGCCGGACACCAACGTTTTGCAAACCCGCTGGCTCAGCGAACATGCGGTGGTGGAGATCACCGACCTGCTGCCGATCGGCGACAGTGTCGATGACCTGCCGCTGCTGATGCGCCGGGTGCGTGTGGTCAGCGGCCAGGCCACTTTTCATATGCGCTGCGCGGTGCGCCATGACTACGCCCGCGCCAACACCCGGGCGCAGATGGACGAACAATCGGTGGTTTTCAGCGCCGAGGGTCAGCCGTCGCTGCGGCTGGTGGCGGATCAGGCGCTGCAGATCGATGGCGAATCGGCCGTCGCATCGTTCAGTTTGAACCAGGATCAGAACGCCGAATTCCTCCTCGGGGGGGCCGACGATCCACGCTTCAAGGATGACGGCGCAAAAATGTGCGTGGAACGCACGCTGAAGTTCTGGCGTGACTGGATCGGCCAGTCCAACTACCGCGGACGCTGGCGGGAAATGGTCAACCGCTCGGCGCTGGCGCTGAAACTGCTGACCTCGCGCAAGCACGGCGCGATCCTCGCCGCCGCCACCTTCGGTCTGCCGGAAACCCCCGGCGGCGAGCGCAACTGGGACTATCGCTACACCTGGATCCGCGACGCCTCGTTCACCGTTTACGCGTTCATGCGCTTGGGCTTTGTCGCTGAGGCCAACGCCTACATGGGCTGGCTGCGCGGGCGGGTCAGCGATTGCCATGGGCAGTCAACCAAACTCAACATCCTGTATGCGATCGATGGCCGTCAGGAATTGCCGGAAACCGAACTCTCCCACCTCTCCGGTCATGGCGGCGCGCAACCGGTGCGCATCGGCAATGGCGCGTACGACCAGATTCAGCTCGATATCTTTGGCGAACTGATGGACGCGGTGTATCTGGTCAACAAGTACGGCGACGCGATTTCCCATCAGGGCTGGAAACACGTGCGTGAAGTGGTCGATCAGGTCTGTGAGAGCTGGCAGACCACCGATGTCGGCATTTGGGAAATGCGCGGTGAGCAGCATCACTTTCTGCACTCGCGACTGATGTGCTGGGTGGCACTGGACCGGGCGATTCGCCTGGCCTCGAAACGCTCACTGCCGGCACCGTTCGCCCAATGGGACCAGACCCGCCAGGCGATCTACGCCGACATCTGGGACAACTTCTGGGACGAGGAGCGCGGGCATTTCGTCCAGTACAAGGGCGGCACCGCGCTCGACGGCTCGATGCTGCTGATGCCGCTGGTGCGCTTCGTCAGCGCCAAGGACCCACGCTGGCTGTCGACCCTTGAAGCCATCGAAAAGCACTTGGTGCGCGACGGCATGGTCTATCGCTATCGCAACGACGACGCCAACATCGACGGTTTGAGCGGCACCGAAGGCGCATTTGCTGCCTGCTCGTTCTGGTACGTCGAATGCCTGGCCCGGGCCGGTCAGGTGGAAAAGGCCCACCTGGAGTTCGAACAACTGCTGCGCTATGCGAACCCGCTGGGGCTGTACGCCGAAGAGTTCGACAGCAAGGGCCGGCATCTGGGCAACACCCCGCAGGCGCTGACGCATCTGGCGCTGATCAGCGCGGCGAGTTTTCTGGATCGGCGTTTGAGTGGGGAGAAGAGTGTTTGGCAGCCGTAATATTCGCCGCACTCTGTCGGAAATATCCCTTACAACTCGGCTTTTGCAGGACTGATTCCTACACAAAAATAAACGTTGGTGAACTTCTGTGGCGAGGGAGCTTGCTCCCGCCGGGTCGCGAAGCGGCCCCAATGCCTGCGTCCCCACTTCTCCAGAAGAACCGCATTGTCTGGCTTTGCGCCTGCTTCGCAGCCGAGCGGGAGCAAGCTCCCTCGCCACACGCCAAGTCATTCAGCTCCTACTTCGTCTAAACAATCTCCGCCCAATCCCTCCCCCGTAACCTGCACTTACACCCTGAAATACCCTGTTGCCAGCTGTTACATCCCCCCCTACCATCCACCGCAACGGGCACAGCGGAGCTGTCCAATAAAACCCGAATTCAAGGAACCAGAATGACCCTGCATGTCCATCGCCCCATTGCCACGCCCCTGCGCACCGGCCTGACCCGCACCCAACTCTGGGAAGCCGCCGACAAAGGCCTGATCAAATGCTGGGAAATCGGCCGCCAGCGCGCCACGCGCTTCCCCGACCTTGCGCAACAATGCCTCGCCGGCGAACTGCCGGTACTCGGCTGGAAAGGAGGCGTGAGCCGCAGCCTGAAGAAAAACGAGAAATACGGCTCACTGAAATACCTCGCCCAGTGGCAGGGCTTGCGAGGCGAGGATCTGGATATTGATCTGGCTGAAGAACGTTCGCTGACCTGCTCGCGGACGAAGATGCGGGTAACGTTTACCCCGGATCGGACGAAGTATTTCAATCAGGTGGCGGAAGCCGAGGCTTAGCGGTATTGACGCCGAAAAGTGGCGCTTCCCCTGTGGCGAGGGAGCTTGCTCCCGCCGGGTTGCGAAGCGACCCCATACTCGAATGGACCTGCTGCGCAGTCCAGCGGGAGCAAGCTCCCTCGCCACAATAGAATGGTCTAGTGTTGCCTGACGCCCATTGCCGTGGAGTCTGCCGTGTCTGACATTCAACGCGTACCGACACCCAACTTGACCGTTGCCTTTGAACAGCACGGCCCGTCCAGCGGCGACGCGGTCATATTGCTGCATGGTTTCCCCTACTCGCCTCGGGCGTACGATGAAATCGCCCCCGCCCTCGGCGCCCACGGTTATCGGGTGATCGTCCCGTACCTGCGCGGTTACGGGCCGACTCGCTTCAACCACCCCGAAACACTGCGCTCCGGCCAGCAAGCGGCCCTCGCTCAGGATTTGCTGGAGTTGATGGATGCGCTGGGTATCGAACAGGCCACGCTTTGCGGTTACGACTGGGGCGGTCGGGCAGCGTGCATCGTTGCGGCGTTGTTTCCCGAGCGGGTGCGCGGGCTGGTGACGGGGGATGGCTATAACGTGCAGGACATCGCCAATTCGACCCGACCACTGGATCCCGAGACCGAGCACCGTTATTGGTACCAGTACTATTTCCACACGCCACGCGGCGTCGCGGGCCTGACGCAAAACCGGCAGGCGTTCTGTGAACTGCTCTGGAAATTGTGGTCACCGACCTGGGCACGCAACGCCGAACGTTATCCGCTGAGCGCACCGGCCTTCGACAACCCGGACTTCGTTGACGTGGTGATTCATTCCTACCGTCATCGCTTCATGTACGCCGCAGGCGATCCGGCGCTGCAATGGATGGAAGACGCGTTGATCAAACAACCGCCGATCAGCGTGCCCACTATCTCCCTGTGCGGTGCCGACGACGGGGTCGGTCCGGCGCCGGAAGTCGATGAAGACCTTGCGCACTTCACCGGCCTGTACGAAAGGCGCGTGCTGCCCGGTGTCGGCCACAACATTCCCGAAGAAGCACCGCAGCAAACGCTCAAGGCACTACTGGATCTGCTGCAGCGCTGACCGAAAACCGCTCCCGATACGCCTGCGGCGTCACGCCAATCGCCCGCAGAAAACTGCGGCGCAACGTTTCTTCACTGCCAAACCCGCAGTTGGCCGCAATCCGTTTCACCGGCAGCACGGTGTCACTGAGCAGACGCCGCGCGGTTTCGACGCGGATCAGTTCGATGGCGCGGGCCGGGGTCTGGCCGGTGTCGGCGCGGTAGTGGCGGACGAAACTGCGTTCGCTCATGCCGGCCTGTTCGGCCAGGGTCGGGACGCCGAGGTCGCAGGTGAGGTTTTCGGCGATCCAGGCGTGCAGCTCATCAAAGCGATTGCCCTGATTCTGCAGGGCCAGGGTCACACTGAACTGCGACTGCCCGCCCGGCCGTTTGAGGAACACCACCAGATGCCGGGCGACGTCGAGAGCAATATCACTGCCCAGATCTTCCTCGACCATCGCCAGTGCCAGATCGATACCGGCGGTGACGCCTGCCGAAGTCCATACCGGGCCGTCGTTGATGAAGATCGGATTGGCTTCGACCTGCAGCTTCGGATGCTGCTGCGCGAGTTGCTCGCAACGGGTCCAGTGGGTGACCACGCGGCGCCCGTCGAGCCAGCCGCTCGCCGCCAGTAGAAATGCCCCCGTACACACCGAGGCAACGCGTCGACATTTCGCTGCGTGCTCGCGTACCCAATCCACCAGCGACTCATCTTCGGATGCCGGATAGATCCCCCAACCACCCGCGATAATCAGCGTGTCGCTGGCGTCTTGCGGCAACGGCTCGGCGAGCACCGCCAGCCCCGCCGAGGACATCACCGCTCCGCCTTCGCAGGCAATCACCGATGGCGCATACGGCACGGGCAAGCCGCGCTGGCGGGCGATGTCGTTGGCCGAGGCGAACACTTGCAGCGGGCCGGTGACATCGAGGATCTGCATGTTGGCAAACGCGAGTACATGGATGACTTTGGGCATTTGGCGTAATTCGTGGGGTGATTGGCGTATGCGCCAGAACCTACGCGCCTACAGTGAAGCCGTCCACCCCTCAAATGGAGAAATCCCCCATGACGTTGCAGATCGGTTTTCTGTTGTTTCCACAGGTGCAGCAACTGGACCTGACCGGCCCCTATGACGTGCTGGCCTCGCTGCCGGACGTGCAGGTGCATCTGATCTGGAAAGATCTGGTGCCGGTCACCGCCAGCACCGGCCTGCTGCTGAAACCGACCACCACCTTCGACGACTGCCCGAATCTGGATGTGATCTGCATTCCCGGCGGCGCCGGGGTCGGGCCTTTGATGGAAGATGAGCAGACGCTGGGCTTCATCAAGCGTCAGGCGGCGCAGGCCAGGTATGTGACGTCGGTGTGCACCGGTTCGCTGGTGCTGGGCGCGGCGGGACTGCTGAAAGGCAAACGCGCGACCACCCACTGGGCCTATCACGAACTGCTGCCGAAACTCGGCGCGATTGCGGTGCAGGACCGGGTGGTGCGCGACGGCAATCTGTTTACCGGTGGCGGGATTACCGCGGGGATCGACTTTGCGCTGGTGCTGGCCGCCGAACTGGTGGGGGCTGAGGCGGCGCAGTTGATCCAGCTGCAACTGGAATATGCGCCGGCCCCGCCGTTTGAATCCGGCAGCCCGCAGACAGCGCCGAGTGCTGTCGTCGAAGAGGCTCGTAATCGTGCAGCGGCGTCGTTGAAGGCGCGTACTGCAATCACCGAGCGCGCTGCGGCGAAGCTCGATTTGCGCTGATTCCTCAGCCACACACAGATCTACTGTGGGAGCGGGCTTGCTCGCGAAGAGGGAGTGTCAGGCGACATGGATGTTGTCTGATACACCGCTTTCGCGAGCAAGCCCGCTCCCACAAGGGATCCGGGTCTGGCGATCGTGCTTTGTGTTGTCCCCACCTCCCGCCACAGCTTTACTTGTCCCAACGCCCCCACCCGTGTAGAAAGCCCTTCCACAAAATTCTGCACAAGGACTTTCGATGAAGGCGTTGCCATGGGTCTATCTGGCGCTTCTCAGCCTCGGTTACGGGTGGGCGCTGAGCATTGGCCACCTCGGCTGGCTCGCGCTGATCTCGGTCGGATTGTTGCTGGTGGCCGGTTTCGCCGTGCGCCAACAGCAGGTGCCGGTGGCACGGTTGCTGGGACACGCGCTGTTTATCTTCCTCGCCCTGTCGCTGGCGCTGCACTGGTTGCCGGGGTTCGACAACGGTCGGGCCATCGCCCGGATGCGCTTCACCGACGACGCCGTGCCTTTCGTGATGTACCTCAATCTGGACAAACCCTTGCTCGGCTTCTGGCTGTTGCTGGCCTGCCCGTGGATCGTCGCGGCACGCTCGCTGCGTCTGACGGTGTTCGCCAGCGTCCTGGGTCTGACGTTGAGCGCCGTAATGGCGCTGGGCGGCGCGCTTCTGTTCGGCATGATCGCCTGGGCGCCGAAGTGGCCCGATCAGGCGTGGCTGTGGCTGCTGAACAATCTGCTGCTGGTGACCCTGGTCGAGGAGGCGCTGTTTCGCGGCTATATACAGGGAGGCCTGAGCCGCCTGTTCAAGCACCTGCCCCACGGCGACAATCTAGCCCTGCTGCTGGCGTCGCTGATCTTCGGCCTGGCACATGCGGGTGCTGGCTGGCACTGGGTGTTGCTCGCGGGTCTGGCGGGTGTCGGCTATGGTCTGGCCTACCGTTTCGGTGGATTAGCGGCAGCGATCGCCACGCATTTCGGGCTGAACCTGCTGCATTTTGCGCTGTTCACCTATCCGATGCTGGTTGCTTGAAGCAAGAGCGGTTTTGCGACGCCGTACTTATATCTGAAAAAAAACTTCAATAATTTCCTGACAGCGCCGACAACCTTTCAAAGCCTTGCGGATTGAAAAACCATGCGTAATAACCAGCCCATTACACAACGCGAACGGACTTTCCCGGCTCAGCAGCGGTTGATTTCCACAACCGACGCCAAAGGCGTGATCACCTACTGCAACGACGCTTTCGTCGAAATCAGCGGGTTTTCGCGTGAAGAGCTGATCCGTGCGCCGCACAACCTGGTTCGTCACCCCGACGTCCCGGCGGCGGTGTTTTCGCACATGTGGGGCACACTGAAACAAGGCTTGCCATGGATGGGCATTGTCAAGAATCGCTGCAAATCCGGTGACCATTACTGGGTCAACGCCTACGTGACACCGGTGTTCGACGGCAATCAGGTGGTCGGTTACGAGTCGGTGCGGATCAAACCCACTGCCGAACAGATCCGCCGTGCCGAAGCGCTCTACCAACGCATCAACCAGGGCAAGTCGGCAATTCCTTCCAGCGACAAATGGCTGCCGGTGCTGCAGGACTGGCTGCCGTTCATTCTGGTCAGCCAACTGAGCTTCGTGATCGGCGCGACCCTGAACTCGCACTGGGGCTTCGCCCTGGCCGCTGGTCTGTCGGTACCGCTGGGCCTGATGGGCCTGCAATGGCAACAACGCGGGCTCAAGCGCCTGCTGCGCCTGGCCGAACAGACCACCTCCGACCCGCTGATCGCACAGATGTATACCGACAGCCGTGGCGCGCAGGCACGTCTGGAGATGTCGATCCTCAGCCAGGAAGCCCGCCTGAAAACCTGCCTGACCCGTCTGCAGGACACCGCCGAGCACCTGACCGATCAGGCCAAACAGTCCGACGCCCTGGCGCACAACAGCTCCAGCGGTCTGGAACGCCAGCGCGTGGAAACCGAACAGGTCGCCACCGCCGTCAACCAGATGGCCGCCACCACCCAGGAAGTCGCCAGCCACGTGCAGCGCACCGCTGACGCCACTCAGGAAGCCAATCGCCTGACCGGTCGCGGCCGCGACATCGCCGGGGAAACCCGCGAAGCCATCCAGCGCCTGTCGGTAGTGGTCGGCGAAACCGGCCTGACCGTCACCCAACTGGCCAAGGACAGCGACGAAATCGGCGGCGTGGTGGATGTGATCAAAGGCATCGCCGACCAGACCAACCTGCTCGCCCTCAACGCCGCCATCGAAGCGGCCCGTGCCGGCGAGATGGGCCGTGGCTTTGCCGTGGTCGCCGACGAAGTGCGCCAACTGGCGCAACGCACCAGCGAATCCACCGGGCAGATCCATGCCCTGATCGCCAAGTTGCAGCAGACTGCGAGCAGCGCCGTGCAAACCATGGAAGCCGGGCATCGCCAGGCCGAAGAAGGTGTGGCGCGGGTACTGGAAGCGGATCAGGCACTGGTCGGCATCAGCGAAGCAGTGGCCAACATCACCGACATGACCACCCAGATTGCGGCGGCGACCGAAGAGCAAAGTGCGGTGGCTGAGGAGATCAGCCGCAACATCAGCAATATTTCGGAACTGGCGGACCAGACCTCGGAACAGGCACATAACTCGGCGTTGTTGAGTGAAGAGCTGACGAAGACGGCGAATACCCAGTATTCGTTGGTGGAGCGGTTCAACCGCTAAAAGCAAAAGATCGCAGCCTTCGGCAGCGCCTACAGGAACATGCATTCCAATGCAGGAGCTGCCGAAGGCTGCGATCTTTTGATCTTCAAAGACCGGAAGGCGAAAGCGTCCGGGTTTTTTGTTGCTGGTCTGAAAGTAATGGTGCTTGGCAGATCGCAATCGCGAGCAGGCTCGCTCCCACAGGGAAATGCATTCCAAATGTGGGAGCGAGCCTGCTCGCGATGAGGCCTTCTCTGCCAACGACGATCTCACTCAGGCAATGCAGACACTGCCTACAACTGCGCCAGAATGCGCCGACTGGTGCTCGGTGCAGCCAAGTTCTATCGTTTGCCGGTCGCTACTCAATCACGCAGATCGGCCAGCATGAATACATACCCCACGCAAAAACCCCACAAACAGAAAGTTCGTGATGAACTGACATTCCTGGATGTTCGGCAAGCCGCGCGTGATGGTCAGAAAGTGTTCGATAAATTTGTGATCACTGGCAGGCTACCCATTACAAAGTAAATCCAAAAAGATCGCAGCCTGCGGCAGATCCTACAAGTAACTGTGTAGGAGCTGCCGCAGGCTGCGATCTTTTGATCGTGAAAACCGGCTAGCGAAAGCTTCCGGTTTTTTATTGCCTATTTGAAATTGATGGCGCTTGGCAGACCGCTTTCGCGAGCAGGCTCGCTCCCACTGTTGAACTGCGGTAATCACAGAGCATGTGCCCGGCTACGATCCTCTGTAGGAGTGAGCCTGCTCGCGATGAGGCCATAACGGCCAGCAAAATTATTGAGGCAACCGCAGCTTATCCAGCAGTCGATTGACCAACAGCTCGTTCAGCATGATCACCTGTTGCAGCGCCAGCAGCGGTTTGCGCTCAGGGCCTTTCACCGAGTTGGCGATATTGCCGGCCATGGCGTTGGCTGATGACAGTGATTCACTGGCTTCGACGAGCAGTGTTTCGTCATCGAGCGTGGGATCGACCATGTAGATGGGGCGGGCCTTGGGTGGGAAGTACTTCGGGATATCGGGGCCAAGGTAAAAGTCGAGTGCGCGGTCGGCGGCTTCTTTTGTCTTTTGGGACTCAAGCTCTGGGTGGTGAGGGGTTGGATCAGTTTTTGGTGGATTGGGCGTGGCTTTGAACATGGATGTAACTCCTATCGCAGATTCCAAGGAGCCATCACCCACGCTACCAAACGATGGGTGGCGGCCATACGCGGGTTGGTAGACCGGCTGCAATAGGAACCCGGCGCTCACGAATGAGCCCCACGCATGACCACCATAAAACCGAGCCTCAAGAAAGAGACTGAATAGGTGTTGCCATACAGCTATTACAGACGGGCTACCAAACCCGATCACTGATTTTCAGTGACAGGGAAACGATATAGCCCGGCCCATAGCCGTGTAAGCCGGCGGATTCTGGCGTACGCGTAGGTAACGGCGCAAGGTGTTGTAGGTCCGGTGGCGTAACGGTTTGTGTGATTTAAACGCGCCTGCAGGATTGCGTTTACCGACAGAAAAATCCGCAAACACCCTGTTTTTTTATGGTGTCTGTCAGACCGTTTTCGCGAGCAGGCTCGCTCCCACATTTGGACCGGGCGCATCAGTAAGGAATTGGTCGGCTGTAATGCCGCCATCGCTGGCAAGCCAGCTCCCACAGGGACTGCATGCAACCTGCAGCACATCGGTCAGGTAATAGACCGCCATCGCGAGCAGGCTCGCTCCCACATTTGGACCGGGCGCATCGGTAAGGAATTGGTCGGTTGTAATGCCACCATCGCTGGCAAGCCAGCTCCCACAATGAATTGAGTACATCTGGTCAGGAATTAGTGGGATGTCAGGGCGCCATCGCGAGCAGGCTCACTCCTACAGTTGGGTCGGGTGCATCAGTAACAGAATGGTCGGGTCGTAGGCCGTCATCTCTGACAGGCCAGCTCCCACAACATCAAGATCAAAAGATCGCAGCCTGCGGCAGCTCCTACAGGGAAGATACGTACAACCCGCACGCGGCGCAGCCGCCCCACTCCAGGATGAGCGCAAGCTCGGCTGTCGCTCTCGATCTTGATCTTGATCTTGATCCACGGGCGACGTCGGAAGGCTGAGTGGAGGGATTGATCCGGGGGTGGGAGCGCAGCGACCGTTTGGCGCAGCCAAACACAGCGAGAGGAGGTGCAGCGAAGCAAACCGGAGGCGCTGCCCCCGGATCGATCCCGGAGCGAAGGGACCCCGAGCCCCAGCGAGCGGGCCGAACGTAGGAGCAAGCGTTTTTTTGCTTACTTTTTTTAGGCGTTTGTAAAAAAAGTGAGTCGCCGTAAGGGCGAAACCCTAGGTGGACTTAACCGCAGCAACGGATATGCACACAGATCGAAAAGTGTGCAACGTTCAAGATCTACCCCCTCACCCCAGCCCTCTCCCCCAAGGGGGCGAGGGGAAAGGGAGCCGATCTTCATGCGGTTCAAAATCTCGATCAGTGCTTGAGAAACGCGGCCACCTTCTGCGCGGCGCTGGCCAAATGCTGCTCATGCGTAAACCCGGAAACCTTGAGCGGCTTCAAATCATGATCCCCCGCTGCCAACCAAAACACTTCAATACTCGGCGATAAGGAATACCGTTCGACAGCGTCCCGATTGCCAAGCGCATCCCGCTCCCCCTGAACAATCAACGTCCGAGTCCGCAAAGCAGCCAAATGCTCAACCCGAGGTTTCTCCGGTTTCCCCACCGCATAAAACGGATAACCCAGACAAACCAACGCATCAGCGCCAAGCTCATCGGCAAGCAAACTCGCCATCCGCCCCCCCATGGATTTGCCGCCAATCGCGAGTGGCCCAGCGACATGAAGTCGCACCAAGCCATAAACCTCACGCCAACATTCCAGCAACTTCGGCGCCGGATTCGGCGGTCGCTTGCTGCCGTCGATACGCCGCTGCGCCATATAAGGAAACTCAAACCGCAACACGTTCACGCCCAATGCAGCAAGGCGCCCAGCCATATCCGCCATCCACTCACTGTCCATCGGCGCCCCCGCCCCATGCGCCAGGATCAGAGTCGCCGAAGCCTCGCCAACAGCGGCATCCCATAACCACCCATGATCCCGCACGCACTGCGCCCATTGATCCCCGTCAATACTGGCCTTGTGCTGTTTGTCCATGCTTGCCTCGCTTTTAGTCTGCCTATAACTCCAGACGAAGGATTCGCGGCGTCTTGCGCGCGCTCACTTCGGCTGAACCGTGGATGGGGAACCATGAACACTTCTATCAGTACCGCCTACAACTACAAGGTGGTCCGCCAATTCGCCATTATGACGGTGGTGTGGGGCATCGTCGGCATGGGGCTCGGGGTTTTTCTCGCGGCCCAATTGGTCTGGCCCGAACTCAACTTCAATTTGCCCTGGACCAGTTTCGGCCGTCTGCGCCCGCTGCACACCAACGCGGTGATCTTCGCCTTCGGTGGCTGTGCCTTGTTCGCCAGTTCGTTCTACTCGGTACAACGCACCTGCCAGACGCAATTGTTCGCGCCGAAAATCGCCGCGTTCTGCTTCTGGGGCTGGCAGCTTGTGATTCTATTGGCAGCGATCAGCCTGCCACTGGGTTACACCAGTTCCAAGGAATACGCCGAGCTGGAATGGCCGATCGACATCCTGATCACCATCGTCTGGGTCGCCTACGCCATCGTGTTCTTCGGCACGATCATGCAGCGCAAGACCAAGCACATCTACGTCGGCAACTGGTTCTTCGGCGCGTTCATCATCACCGTGGCGATACTGCACATCGTCAACAACCTCGAGTTGCCGGTGAGCCTGACCAAGTCCTACTCGGTGTACGCCGGTGCGACCGACGCGATGGTGCAATGGTGGTACGGCCACAACGCCGTAGGCTTTTTCCTCACCGCCGGTTTCCTCGGGATGATGTACTACTTCGTGCCGAAACAGGCCGAACGTCCGGTGTATTCGTATCGCCTGTCGATCGTGCACTTCTGGGCGCTGATCACTCTGTACATCTGGGCCGGCCCGCACCACCTGCACTACACCGCGCTGCCGGACTGGGCGCAGTCGCTGGGCATGGTGATGTCGCTGATTTTGCTGGCACCGAGCTGGGGCGGCATGATCAACGGCATGATGACCCTCTCGGGCGCGTGGCATAAGTTGCGCAGCGACCCGATCCTGCGCTTCCTTGTGGTGTCGCTGGCGTTCTACGGCATGTCGACCTTCGAAGGGCCGATGATGGCGATCAAGACCGTCAACGCCCTCTCCCACTACACCGACTGGACCATCGGCCACGTACACGCCGGCGCGCTCGGCTGGGTGGCGATGATTTCCATTGGGGCGCTGTACCACATGATCCCGAAAGTCTTCGGCAAAGAGCAGATGCACAGCATCGGCCTGATCAACGCGCACTTCTGGCTCGCGACCATCGGCACCGTGCTGTACATCGCCTCGATGTGGGTCAACGGCATCGCCCAGGGCCTGATGTGGCGCGCAGTCAACGAGGACGGCACGCTGACTTACTCCTTCGTCGAAACCCTGGTGGCCAGCCACCCAGGCTTCATCGTGCGTCTGGTGGGTGGGGCGATCTTCCTCAGCGGCATGTTGCTGATGGCTTACAACACCTGGCGCACCGTGCGGGCCTCGCAGCCTGCTGACGTCGTTGCTGCCGCGCAGATGGCCTGAGGAGTCCGCAATGAAACACGAAACGATTGAAAAGAACGTCGGCCTGCTGATGCTGCTGATGGTGTTCGCCGTGAGCATCGGCGGCCTGACCCAGATCGTCCCGCTGTTCTTCCAGGACGTCACCAACAAACCGGTGGAAGGCATGAAGCCCTACACCGCGCTGCAACTGGAAGGCCGCGACATCTATATCCGCGAAGGCTGCGTCGGTTGCCACTCGCAGATGATCCGGCCGTTCCGCGCCGAAACCGAACGCTACGGGCACTACTCGGTGGCCGGTGAGAGCGTGTGGGATCACCCGTTCCTCTGGGGCTCGAAACGTACCGGGCCGGATCTGGCCCGGGTCGGCGCGCGTTACTCGGATGACTGGCACCGCGCGCACTTGTACAACCCGCGCAACGTCGTGCCCGAGTCGAAGATGCCGGCCTACCCGTGGCTGGTGACGCAAGCGGTCGACAGCAGCCACACCGAAACCAAGCTCAAGACCATGCGCACCCTCGGCGTGCCGTACACCGACGATGACATCAGCGGCGCGGTCGCCAGCCTCAAGGGCAAGACCGAAATGGACGCCCTCGTCTCCTACCTGCAAGTGCTCGGCACTGCGATCAAGAGCAAGAGGTGAGCACGATGATCATTGAAATGAGTGCAGGGCTGATTCGCGGCCTCGGCACCGTCGTGGTGTTCGTCGCCTTCGTCGGCCTGACGATCTGGGTGTTCAACCGCAAGCGCACCCCGGAGTTTGCCGAAGCGCGCCTGCTGCCGTTCGCCGACGAGCCGCAACCCGACACCCAACCAGTATCTGAACCAAGGAGTACCCGGCCATGACCACCTTCTGGAGTACGTGGATCTGCGTACTGACCATCGGCAGCCTGATCGGCCTGACCTGGCTGCTGATCGGCACGCGTCGGGGCGAGACCAAGGGCAGCGTCGACCAGACCATGGGCCACAGCTTCGACGGCATCGAGGAGTACGACAACCCGCTGCCGCAGTGGTGGTTCATGCTGTTCGCCGGCACGCTGGTGTTCTCCGTGGGCTATCTGATCCTGTATCCGGGCCTGGGCAACTGGAAAGGCATCCTGCCCGGCTACGAGGACGGCTGGACCGGCGTCCACGAGTGGGAAAAGGAAATGAGCAAGGCCGACGCCAAATTCGGGCCGATCTTCGCCAAATTCGCCGCCATGCCGGTGGAAGAAGTGGCGAAGGATCCGCAGGCGCTGAAAATGGGTGGCCGGCTGTTCGCTTCCAACTGCTCGGTGTGTCACGGTTCCGACGCAAAGGGCGCTTTCGGCTTCCCTAACCTGGCCGACAGCGATTGGCGCTGGGGCGGCGATGCCGAGACCATCAAGACCACCATCATGGGTGGCCGGATGGCGGCAATGCCAGCCTGGGGCGACGTGCTGGGAGAAGCCGGGGTGAAGAACGTCGCGGCGTATGTGCGTCACGAACTGGCCGGCCTGCCACTGCCCGCCGACAGCAAGGCTGACCTGCAAGCCGGACAGCAAGCGTTCAGCACCACCTGCGTAGCCTGTCATGGGGCAACCGGCCACGGCACTGAAGCCATGGGTGCGCCGAATCTGACGCACCCGGCCGGATTTATTTATGGCACGAGTCTGACGCAGCTTGAGCAGACCATCCGCCACGGTCGCCAAGGCCACATGCCGGCACAGAACGAACTGTTGGGCAACGATAAAGTGCAACTGCTCGCCGCTTATGTGTACAGCCTTAGCCATGGATTGAATACAGAAAAACTGATTACTGAAGACAACAAGCAATAAGCATTGCGTACATATCTGCCGCACCGTTCTCGGTGCGGCAGCATCCCGCCCCTTTGCGACGCATTGTCGCACCCCATCACAGCCTCTCCTTTCGAATCCTCCGATTCGGGTCTACGCTTGCTCGATGCGGACTGGCCCGTGCCGGTTCCAGGTCGACCTTGAGCGATGTGTTCGACAAATCGCCTGACTGACAGGGCGCAAAGCCCGGTAGATACCGGCTGTCGCGTCGATGACCGTCCGTCACCCGATCAGCGCGTTCGAACACACCCCGTTACAACTGACCTGAACCCCTCGCTTTTTTCGTCCGCTGCGACATTTTGTCCGAGGCCAATTTTGTCCTTACGCGGCGTATGGAAAGGCCGCAGAATCAGCGTTGGAAAGCATTGACCCAGGTCATGGCGCGTTGCAATGACCCCCTGCTCTCTGCATACTTGCGGCCGATTTTAATCCTAATAAAACACCCAAACCGTGGAACCTTAGAATGAGCACAGCAATCAGTCCGACTGCTTATAACTATAAGGTAGTCCGCCAGTTCGCCATCATGACGGTGGTCTGGGGGATCCTTGGCATGGGGCTCGGTGTCTTCATCGCCTCGCAACTGGTCTGGCCGGAGTTGAACTTCGGTCTGCCGTGGACGAGCTTTGGACGCCTGCGCCCGTTGCACACAAACCTGGTGATTTTCGCCTTCGGTGGTTGTGCACTGTTTGCCACTTCCTACTATGTCGTGCAGCGAACCTGCCAGACGCGACTGATCTCCGACAGCCTCGCCGCCTTCACCTTCTGGGGCTGGCAAGCGGTGATCGTCGGCGCAATCATTACCTTGCCGCTGGGTTACACCACCACCAAGGAATATGCAGAGCTGGAATGGCCGCTCGCCATTCTGCTGGCCATTGTCTGGGTCTCCTACGGGCTGGTGTTCTTCGGCACCATCACCAAGCGCAAGACCAAGCACATCTATGTCGGTAACTGGTTCTACGGCGCGTTCATCGTCGTGACCGCGATGCTGCACATCGTCAACCACGCGTCCCTGCCGGTCAGCTTCTTCAAGTCCTACTCGGCCTATGCCGGTGCGACCGACGCGATGATCCAGTGGTGGTACGGCCACAACGCCGTGGGCTTCTTCCTGACCACCGGCTTCCTCGGGATGATGTACTACTTCGTGCCGAAACAGGCCGAACGTCCGATCTACTCCTATCGCCTGTCGATCGTGCACTTCTGGGCGCTGATCACCCTGTACATCTGGGCCGGCCCGCACCACCTGCACTACACCGCACTGCCGGATTGGGCACAATCGCTGGGCATGGCGATGTCGATCATCCTCCTGGCGCCAAGCTGGGGCGGCATGATCAACGGCATGATGACCCTCTCGGGCGCCTGGCATAAGCTGCGCACCGACCCGATCCTGCGTTTCCTCGTGGTGTCGCTGGCGTTCTACGGCATGTCGACCTTCGAAGGTCCGATGATGGCGATCAAGACCGTCAACTCGCTCTCGCACTACACCGACTGGACCATCGGCCATGTACACGCCGGCGCTTTGGGCTGGGTGGCGATGATTTCGATCGGCGCGATCTACCACATGATCCCGAAACTGTTCGGTCGTACGCAGATGCACAGCGTCGGCCTGATCAACGCGCACTTCTGGCTCGCGACCATCGGTACCGTGCTGTACATCGCCTCGATGTGGGTCAACGGCATCACTCAGGGTCTGATGTGGCGTGCAATCAACGATGACGGCACCCTCACCTACTCGTTCGTCGAAGCGCTGCAGGCCAGCCACCCGGGCTACATCGTCCGTGCCCTGGGCGGTGCATTCTTCGCCAGCGGCATGTTGTTGATGGCTTACAACGTCTGGCGCACCGTGCGCGCCTCGAACCCGGCTGAAGCCGAAGCCGCTGCCCAGATCGCTGTCGTTGGAGCTCACTGATGAAGCATGAAGCTGTCGAGAAGAATATTGGCCTGCTGGCCTTCTTCATGGTCATCGCCGTCAGCATTGGCGGCCTGACCCAGATTGTTCCGCTGTTCTTCCAGGACGTCACCAACAAGCCGGTCGAAGGCATGAAGCCGCGTTCGGCGCTGGAACTGGAAGGCCGCGACGTCTACATCGCCAACGGTTGTGTCGGCTGCCACTCGCAGATGATCCGTCCGTTCCGCGCTGAAACCGAACGCTACGGCCACTACTCGGTCGCCGGTGAAAGCGTCTGGGACCACCCGTTCCTGTGGGGTTCCAAGCGTACCGGCCCGGATCTGGCTCGTGTCGGCGGTCGTTACTCCGATGACTGGCACCGTGCGCACCTGTACAACCCGCGCAACGTGGTACCTGAGTCGAAAATGCCGGCTTACCCGTTCCTCGTGGAAAACAAGCTCGACGGCAAAGACACGGCCAAGAAAATGGAAGTGTTGCGCACGCTCGGCGTCCCTTACACCGACGAAGACATCGCTGGTGCAAAAGATGCCGTGAAGGGCAAAACCGAAATGGACGCGCTGGTGGCCTACCTTCAGGGCCTGGGCACCATCATCAAAAGCAAACGGTGATTCTTAATGGATATCGGGATGATTCGAGGCCTGGGCACCGTTGTCGTGATGGTGGCCTTCATCGGTTTGGCGTTGTGGGTGTTCAGCCCCAAGCGCAAGTCGGAGTTTGAAGACGCAACCTTGCTGCCTTTTGCGGATGATCCCGAAGCCATCAAGCACGTCGAGCAAGCTTCTAGGAGTAACAAAGAATGACTACATTCTGGAGTCTGTACGTCACAGTCCTCAGTCTCGGTACGATCTTCGCCCTGACCTGGCTGCTGCTGTCGACCCGCAAGGGCCAGCGCAGCGAACAGACGGACGAAACGGTCGGCCACTCCTTCGACGGGATCGAGGAGTACGACAACCCACTGCCGAAATGGTGGTTCATGCTGTTCGTGGGCACCATAGTGTTTGCCCTGGGTTATCTGGTGCTGTACCCGGGCCTGGGCAACTGGAAAGGTCTGCTGCCGGGTTACAACTACCTCGATAACGACAAGCAGACCGCGTTCGCCAACGGCAAGACCGGCTGGACCGGCGTGCACGAATGGGAAAAGGAAATGGCCCGCTCGGACGCCAAGTTCGGTCCGATCTTCGCCAAGTTCGCGGCGATGCCGATCGAAGAAGTTGCCAAGGATCCGCAAGCCTTGAAGATGGGTGGCCGTCTGTTCGCCTCCAACTGCTCGGTGTGCCACGGTTCCGACGCCAAGGGCGCCTATGGCTTCCCGAACCTGACCGACGCCGACTGGCGCTGGGGCGGCGAGCCGGAAACCATCAAGACCACCATCATGGGCGGTCGTCACGCAGTGATGCCGGCCTGGGCCGAAGTGATTGGCGAACAAGGCGTAGCCGACGTCGCAGCCTTCGTGGTGACTCAACTTGATGGCCGCAAACTGCCGGAAGGCACCAAGGCTGACCCGGTCAACGGCCAGAAACTCTTCGCCGCCAACTGCGTGGCCTGCCACGGTCCTGAAGGAAAAGGCACCCCGGCGATGGGCGCGCCTAACCTGACCCACCCGGCCGCGTTCATCTACGGCTCGAGCTTCGCGCAACTGCAGCAGACCATCCGTTACGGCCGTCAGGGCCAGATGCCTGCGCAGGAACAACTGCAAGGTAACGACAAGGTGCACCTGCTGGCGGCTTACGTTTACAGCCTGTCCCACGGTGAAAAAGCGCCGGAAGCCGAGGCGCAGTAAAGCCAGGGCTTGATGCAATGAAGAATCCCCCGCCAGTGCTCTGGCGGGGGATTTTTTATGGGGCACTGGCCCAGATCGACTTCACCGGCACGGTGGCCACCGGTGTACGTTTGCGCCACTGATTGTCCTCGACCAGACTTACCTCCAGTTGCTTGCGATCCTTGGAAAAAGTGGCGGTCAGGTACGTCTGCTGAGAAGCTGAACCGCTGAGAAACATCGGCACGCTCCCCATATAGGTCTGGCTACCACCCTCGTCGTGGAAGTGGCCGGCGAACATCGCCGTCACCTGATACTTTTCGATCATGTCGCGAAAGCGCTTCTGCTGATCCCAACTGCCTTTCCATTCATAGGGTTTGTGCATGTTGATAATGATCGCGTAGCCCTGCGCTCGCGCTATTCGCAAATCATTCTCCAGCCAGTCCAGCGACGCCCTGATGTCGAATGTGGTCGGATTCAACGCGTGAGAAATCTTCACCGCATAAGTCGGCTCATTGTTCAACTGCACCAGATGCACTTCACCGATATTCTTTGAATAAGCCAGACTACCCAGATAGTGCTTGTTCAGAAAACTGCCGCTCACTTCCAGATCGAACTGGTCGACTTTATCGACATGATGATCACGGTAATCAACAATACTGCCCGCGGCGCAGTTCTCACTGAAACAGTCATTCACATTGTTCTGATAATCATGATTACCCAATCCGTAGAGCACGTGATCGCCAAAGTATTTCTTCAGCATCGATCCGACATAAGAACGCTGCCAGCCATGGCCGAACGCGGTCATGTCACCATTGATCATCAATGGTACTGCAGCCTGCCCGCCCATCTCGTTGCGGAACTGGGCAATACTCGCGAACTGGGTTTCCACCAGCCATTTCGCGCGCTTTTCGAAATCCGCGCTCGATTCATCTTCACCACTGTCCGATTTTTCCGTCCACGGGTATTGCGGATCCGAGGCGAATACCATGTGTTGCGGCGCACTTTCGTTGGCACTGGCCAAAGAAGTCAGTGACAACAGGCACAAACACGCGAAAAGCTTTTTAACTTCCTTGATTTTCATAACACTCCAATATTTAGTTAACCATCAAAACATGAACCTGCAACTAATACGTTGCAGAACAGCCGCAAAGCTATTCGAAAACAATAAAAAATTAAAAGCCTTCAATTAACTAATGATATTTCCGCAACATTGGTAAAGTCATTGAAATTAATACTTTGAGACACTTGCCTGATGGACTCGATCAACAATGCTCTGTAGGGTCTTCCACAGCCCGATGATCCGCATCGGAGCAACTTCAAGGATGAAGCCACTATGCTGAATGACGACAAGAACCGTCTCTCGGATGATCAGAACCTCGCTGATAACAATCACGCAATCGAAGCATCAGATCACCCCGCGGAATCGATTGCCGTGACACTGGGCAATCCGTTGCAACCCGAATCCCGCCACACCACAAAACCCCACAGAAATACCGGCAGCCTCGACAGTCTGGGCGGCGGCAGGCTTCCCTGAGTCTTGAAGCCAGGTCTGAATAAACCCGAGCCGGTCTCCACCTTTGGCGAGGCCGGCTCGACTGACGCCAGCCAGGGACCGACCAACGGACGGCTGAGCCCGGTCCTCCTCGATTGCCGCACCGAAGGCGAAGTAGTAACGTTGCTACACCTGTATTGCGAGAGGTCTACCATGATGGCAATCACCACCATCTCAAGCCGTGAATTCAATCAGGACACCAGCGGCGCCAAAAAGGCTGCACGTCTGGGTCCAGTGATCATCACCGACCGTGGCAAGGCCTCTCACGTACTGTTGAGCATTGAGGAATTTCAGAAACTGAGCGGTGCACACGCCAGCATTGTCGACTTGCTGGTCATGCCGGAGGCTGCCGACATCGATTTCGAAACCGAGCGCGCAGTCATCATTCATCGTCCTGTGGATCTGTCCTGATGTATTTACTCGACACCAATGTGATTTCCGAACTTCGCAAGCCGCAAGCCGATGCCAATGTCGTCAGTTGGGCCAAAAGCGTCACCGCACCGCGCCTGTACATCTCGGCCATTACCTTGAAAGAACTGGAAACCGGGGTACTACGAATGGAACGGCGTGATCCTGCTCAAGGAAAGCTGTTGCGCAGCTGGCTGACGCGTCACGTCATGCCGGCCTTCGAAGCACGAATCCTGCCGGTCGATGCTGCGGTTGCACTACGCTGCGCCAGCCTGCATGTGCCCGACCAGACCAATGAAAGCGATGCATTGATCGCCGCCACTGCCCTGGTGCACGGGCTCACGGTGGTCACTCGTAACGTCGGCGATTTCCAGTCGAGCGGTGTCGCCCTGATCAATCCATGGGAACAATGAGCGAGCGACAGCGCGAAAACTGTCCATACTCATCAAGTCAATTGATCTGCATCAGGCTTTGCTGCATTCGCTACACCAATAACGCTTTTTTCCCAACGCGACCAAAGGTCGCACCCTTGAGCCAGAGCGACAGGCGTATCATTGCGCCACTGCAACACCCCTTTCTGACCGCGGTCGGCACGTATCGACCGAGGCGTTTTTCCACTGCCGTGGGATGCAATGATGAGCAACCAGATTCCGGTACACGACGTCACACCACCGAGCAAAAACGCGAACAACAGCGTCGATCTTTACGCCTCCCGAGAAAAAATCTACACCCGTGCCTTCACCGGCCTGTTCCGCAATCTGCGGATGGTGGGCGGCGCCGCGCTGTTCCTGCTGTATTTCGGTACGGTGTGGCTGAACTGGGGCGGGCATCAGGCGGTGTGGTGGAACCTGCCGGAGCGTAAATTCTTCATCTTTGGTGCGACCTTCTGGCCGCAGGACTTCATCCTGCTGTCGGGGCTGCTGATCATTGCGGCGTTCGGCCTGTTCTTCATCACCGTTTACGCCGGCCGCGTCTGGTGCGGCTACACCTGTCCGCAAAGCGTGTGGACGTGGATTTTCATGTGGTGCGAGAAGGTCACCGAAGGCGACCGCAACCAGCGGATCAAGCTCGATAAAGCGCCGATGACTGGCAACAAATTTCTGCGCAAGCTCGCCAAGCATTCATTGTGGCTGCTGATCGGCTTCGTCACCGGCATGACCTTCGTCGGCTACTTCTCGCCGATCCGCGAACTGGTGTTCGAGTTCTTCACCGGCCAGGCCGATGGCTGGTCGTATTTCTGGGTCGGGTTCTTCACCCTCGCCACCTACGGCAATGCCGGCTGGCTGCGTGAACAGGTGTGTATCTACATGTGCCCGTACGCACGCTTCCAAAGCGTGATGTTCGACAAGGACACGCTGATCGTTTCCTACGATCCGCGTCGCGGCGAAAGCCGTGGCCCGCGCAAGAAAGGTGTCGACTACAAGGCCCTGGGGCTGGGCGATTGCATCGATTGCACCATGTGCGTTCAGGTGTGCCCGACCGGCATCGACATTCGTGACGGTCTGCAGATCGAGTGCATCGGTTGCGCCGCGTGCATCGACGCCTGCGACGCCATCATGGACAAGATGGACTACCCGCGCGGCCTCATCAGCTACACCACCGAACACAACCTCTCCGGACAGAAAACCCATAAACTGCGGCCACGCCTGATCGGCTATGCGGTAGTGCTGCTGGCGATGATCAGTCTTCTGGTGACGGCGTTCTTCATGCGTTCACTGGTCGGGTTCGACGTCAGCAAGGACCGCGTGCTGTACCGCGAAAACGCCGAAGGCCGGATCGAAAACGTCTACAGCCTGAAGATCATGAACAAGGATCAGCGCGACCACACCTACGTGCTGGAGGCCGCCGGTCTGCCGGATCTGCGCCTGCAAGGCAAACGCGAGATCAAGGTGCCGGCCGGCGAAATTTTCAGCATGCCGGTGGAGTTGTCGAGCGCACCGGAACAATTGCCGTCGAGCACCAACGAGGTGAAATTCATCCTCAAGGATGCCGACGACGACAGCGTCCACGTTGAAGCCAAGAGCCGATTCATCGGCCCACAAACCCGTTGAGAGAACTGAACATGCCCGCAGCAAACGCCGCAAGCCCTTGGTACAAGCACCTTTGGCCATGGATCATCATCGGGATCCTGACCTGTTCGGTGACCTTGACCCTGTCGATGGTGACCATTGCGGTGAACAACCCGGACAACCTGGTTAACGACAACTACTACGAGGCCGGCAAAGGCATCAATCGTTCACTGGATCGCGAACTGCTGGCGCAGAATCTGAAAATGCGCGCCAACGTGCATCTGGATGACGTCACTGGCGAAGTCGATCTGCGCCTGAGCGGTGACAGCCAGCCGAAAACCCTGGAACTGAACCTGATCTCGCCGACCCAGCCGGAGAAGGATCGCAAGATCGTCCTGACCCGCAGCGAAACCGAAACCGGCCGTTACATCGGCCAGTTGGGCGACAAGGTCGAAGGCCGGCGTTTTGTCGAATTGCTGGGCACTCAGGACGACCACGTGTGGCGCATGTTCGAAGAGGAACAGGTCAGCCATGACAAGGATCTGCTGCTCGGTGACGAACCGCTGCAGGGCGCCGAAGACCTGGATAAATAAAAATCTGCACTGTGGTGAGGGAGCTTGCTCCCGCTGGGGTGCGAAGCGCCCCTATAACCCGCCTCCCGGTTCATTCAGGCAGAATGAATTGCTGCCATACGACTGCTTCGCAGCCGAGCGGGAGCAAGCTCCCTCGCCACAATAGATTTGCACGGCATCACAAATGACCACCCCACTCCCCTGCTACCACTGCGCTCTGCCCGTCCCGTCGGGCAGCCGCTTCACCGCCGTCGTGCTCGGGGAGTCCCGCGAGTTCTGCTGCCCCGGCTGTCAGGCTGTGGCCGAAGCCATCGTCGCCGGTGGTCTGGAAAGCTATTACCAGCATCGCAGCGAAGCCTCGGCCAACCCTGAAGCACTGCCGGTGCAATTGACCGATGAACTGGCGCTGTACGACCGCGCCGACGTGCAAAAACCTTTCGTCCGTCACGCGGGCGAACTCGCCGAAACCACCCTGTTGATGGAAGGCATCAGTTGCGCCGCCTGCGGCTGGCTGATCGAGAAACACCTGCGCACCCTGCCGGCCGTGGCCGAGGCACGGCTCAATCTGTCGAACCATCGCCTGCATGTGCAATGGTCGGATGCGCAATTGCCACTGAGCCAGATCCTCGCCGAACTGCGCCACATCGGTTACGCCGCCCACCCGTATCAGGCCGACCGCGCCAGCGAACAACTGGCCAGCGAAAACCGTCTGGCGCTGCGCCAACTCGGCGTCGCCGGATTGCTGTGGTTCCAGGCAATGATGGCGACCATGGCGACCTGGCCGGAATTCAACATCGATCTCAGTCCCGAACTGCACACGATCCTGCGCTGGGTCGCGCTGTTCCTCACCACGCCGATCGTGTTCTACAGCTGCGCGCCGTTCTTCAAGGGCGCCATGCGCGATTTGCGCACCCGACATCTGACCATGGACGTCTCGGTGTCGCTGGCGATCGGCAGTGCCTACATCGCCGGGATCTGGACCTCGATCACCGGGGTCGGCGAGCTGTACTTCGATGCGGTCGGGATGTTCGCGCTGTTTCTCCTCGCCGGGCGCTATCTGGAGCGTCGCGCCCGCGAGCGCACCGCCGCTGCCACCGCGCAGCTTGTGAACCTGCTACCAGCCTCGTGCCTGCGCCTCGACGCCAATGGCCAGAGCGAACGCATTCTGCTCAGCGAATTGCGCCTGGGTGACCGGGTGCTGGTGCAACCGGGTTCGATCCTGCCGGCGGACGGCAAGATCCTCGACGGCCAGTCGAGCATCGACGAATCGCTGCTGACCGGTGAATACCTGCCACAACCGCGCACCCTCGGCGATGCGGTCACCGCCGGCACGCTGAACGTCGAAGGCGCGTTGACCGTCGAGGTGCTGGCGCTGGGTCAGGACACACGCCTGTCGGCCATCGTCCGCCTGCTTGATCGCGCCCAGGCCGAGAAACCGCGGCTGGCGGAAATCGCCGACCGTGCCGCGCAATGGTTCCTGCTGTTGTCGCTGATTGCAGCGGCGGCCATCGGCCTGTTGTGGTGGCAGCTGGACTCGTCACGGGCGTTCTGGATCGTCCTGGCGATGCTGGTCGCGACCTGCCCTTGCGCGCTATCGCTGGCGACCCCGACGGCGTTGACCGCTGCCACTGGCACCCTGCACAAACTCGGCCTGTTGCTGACGCGCGGCCACGTGCTGGAAGGCCTGAACCAGATCGACACGGTGATCTTCGACAAGACCGGCACCCTCACCGAAGGGCGACTGGTTTTGCGTTCGATTCGCCCACTGGGCACGTTGAACAGCGACCAGTGCCTGAGCCTGGCCGCCGCTCTGGAAAACCGTTCGGAACACCCGATTGCCCGCGCCTTCGGGCGTGCGCCACTGGCCGCCGAGGAAGTGCACAGCACGCCGGGGCTTGGGCTGGAAGGATTGGTCGACGCACAGCGCTTGCGCATCGGGCAGGCCGAATTTGTCTGCGACCTCAGCGGCGCACCTGTGCCGGCGATGCCGGATGAACCGGGCCAATGGCTGCTGCTTGGAGACGATCAAGGGCCGCTGGCATGGTTCGTTCTCGACGACCGCCTGCGCGACGACGCACCCGCCCTGCTCGCCGCGTGCAAGGCCCGAGGCTGGCGTACGCTGCTGCTGTCCGGCGACAGCTCGCCGATGGTCGCCAGTGTCGCCGCGGAACTGGGCATCGACGAGGCCCGTGGCGGTCTGCGCCCGGACGACAAACTGCAGGTGCTGCAACAGTTGCATCAAGAAGGACGCAAGGTGTTGATGCTCGGCGATGGGGTGAACGACGTACCGGTGCTGGCCGCTGCCGACATCAGCGTGGCCATGGGTTCGGCCACGGATCTGGCGAAAACCAGTGCCGACGCGGTGCTGCTGTCCAACCGTCTCGACGCGCTGGTGCAAGCCTTCACGCTAGCGCGCAGAACCCGTCGGGTAATCATCGAGAACCTGCTGTGGGCGGCGCTGTACAATGGCCTCATGTTGCCGTTCGCCGCCCTCGGCTGGATCACTCCGGTGTGGGCCGCTGTCGGCATGTCGATCAGTTCGTTGACCGTGGTGCTCAACGCCCTGCGCCTGACTCGCCTGCCGAGCGCGCCGGTTGCCGGCACCCGTTCAGAAACCCGCCCGTTGCCGGCCTGAGCCGCACGGCCCTGGAGTACCGATGCCAGCTCTTTACGTGATGATCCCGGCCGCCCTGCTGATCGTGGCCATCGCCGTGTACATCTTCTTCTGGGCGGTGGACAGCGGGCAGTACGACGACCTCGACGGCCCGGCCCACAGCATCCTGTTCGACGATCAGGACCCGAACCACACCGCCGCCGTGGACGAAGCCAAATCCGACAAACCGCAGGACAAGGCGCCACCCCATGCTTGAGCTGGCGCCCCTGCTGGTCTCGGCGCTGATCCTCGGTTTGCTCGGTGGCGGGCATTGCCTGGGCATGTGCGGCGGCCTGATGGGCGCGCTGACCCTGGCGATTCCCAAGGAACAGCGCAGCCGACGCTTTCGTTTGCTGGTGGCGTACAACCTCGGACGGATCCTCAGTTACGCGACCGCTGGATTGCTGATCGGCCTGGCTGGCTGGGCGGTGGCGAACAGCCCGGCGGCAATGTTCATGCGCATCCTCGCCGGGTTGCTGCTGATTGCGATGGGCCTGTATCTGGCCGGTTGGTGGAGCGGCCTGACCCGCATCGAAAGCCTGGGTCGCGGTTTGTGGCGTTACATTCAGCCGGTGGCCAATCGGCTGCTGCCGGTGTCGAGTTTGCCCCGCGCGTTGCTGCTCGGCGCACTATGGGGCTGGCTGCCGTGCGGACTGGTTTACAGCACGCTGCTGTGGTCGGCGAGCCAGGGCAATGCGCTGGACAGTGCGCTGTTGATGCTGGCGTTCGGGCTGGGGACGTGGCCGGTGCTGCTCGCCACAGGACTGGCGGCCGAGCGGGTGACGGCGTTGCTGCGAAAACGCAGCGTGCGCATGGCCGGGGGCTTGCTGGTGATTCTGTTCGGGATCTGGACGCTTCCTGGCCCTCACCAACATTGGTTGATGGGTCACTAAAACTGTGGCGAGGGAGCTTGCTCCCGCTGGGGTGCGAAGCGCCCCTCCCGATTTGACAGCAAAACCAGGGGCCTGCTGCGCAGTCCAGCGGGAGCAAGCTCCCTCGCCACAAAAGCAGTCATTACCAATACGCCGTTGATGCAAATCAAGAGCCCCGTCGCCGCACCCCGATAGACTCGCCACACTGCCAGCCTATCCGGGGGAATGCCCGCATGCTCGACGCCATTCGTTGGGACACTGATCTGATCCGCCGCTACGACCTGGCGGGGCCGCGCTACACCTCGTATCCGACGGCCGTGCAATTCAACAGCCAGGTCGGCACCTTCGACCTGTTCCATGCCCTGCGCGACAGCCGCAAGGCGCTGCGCCCGTTGTCTCTTTATGTGCACGTGCCGTTCTGCGCGAACATTTGCTACTACTGCGCCTGCAACAAAGTCATCACCAAGGATCGCGGGCGCGCACAGCCGTATCTGCAGCGGCTGGAGCAGGAAATCCAGTTGATCGCCTGCCACCTGGAGCCGGCGCAGAAAGTCGAGCAATTGCACTTCGGCGGCGGCACCCCGACCTTTCTCAGCCATGACGAACTGCGCCAGTTGATGGCGCACCTGCGCAAACACTTCAATCTGCTGGAGGACGATTCCGGCGATTACGGCATCGAGATCGACCCACGCGAGGCCGACTGGTCGACCATGGGCCTGCTGCGCGAACTCGGCTTCAATCGGGTCAGCATCGGCCTGCAAGACCTCGATCCGGCGGTGCAACGCGCGGTCAATCGCCTGCAAAGCCTTGAGGAGACCCGCGCAGTCATCGACGCGGCGCGCACCCTGCAATTTCGCTCGATCAACATCGACCTGATCTACGGTTTGCCGAAGCAGAACCCGGAAAACTTCGCGCGCACTGTCGAGGAAGTCATCAGCCTGCAACCGGACCGGCTCTCGGTGTTCAACTACGCGCACTTGCCGGAGCGCTTCATGCCACAGCGGCGGATCAACAGCCACGAACTGCCAAGCCCTGCGCAAAAACTGGAAATGCTCCAGCGCACCATCGAACAACTGACCGCCGCCGGCTACCGCTACATCGGCATGGACCACTTCGCGCTGCCCGACGATGAGCTGGCAATCGCTCAGGAAGAACAGACCCTGCAGCGCAACTTCCAGGGCTACACCACCCACGGCCATTGCGATCTGATTGGTCTGGGGGTGTCGGCGATCAGCCAGATCGGCGATCTCTACTGCCAGAACAATAGCGATCTGAATCAGTACCAGAACACCCTCGCCGCCGCGCAACTGGCGACCAGCCGGGGCCTGGTGTGCAATGCCGACGATCGCCTGCGCCGCGCGGTGATCCAGCAATTGATCTGCAATTTCAGCCTGGAATTCGCCGAAATCGAGCAGGCGTTCAACATCGATTTTCAGGGTTACTTCGGCGCGCTGTGGCCGCAACTGCAAGGCATGGCCAACGATGGGCTGATCAACCTGGAACGCGAGCGGATCGAGGTGCTGCCGGCCGGACGCCTGCTGGTGCGCTCGGTGTGCATGGTATTCGACGCGTATCTGGAACAGCAGAACCGGCAGCGCTTTTCGCGGGTGATCTAGTTTTTCGTCAGCAGTGAGCCGAGCTTGAGGTTCTGCTCGGAGGTGAGGCCGGACTGGTCCATGACTTTGGACAGGGCCAGATTGGCGCTGATCAGCCCGGTATTCAGCGCGGCGATGGCACCGCGCAGCGCGGCGAGCATGTTGACCTTGGCTTCGTTGGTCAGCCTCTTGTCAGCCATGACCGCCGCCATCCGGGCTTTCTTCTCGGCGATTTCCTTTTGCAATTTGCGGATCATCTTCAGCAATTGCTGGACGTTTTCCGGCAGGCCACTGTCTTCGATGTCGCTGTTCTCGCCACCGGCGCTGAAGGCTTTTTCGATCGAGGCATGGGACAGCGACACTTTGACACCCTCGACCAAGGTCGGGGTTGCCAGCGACGCCGAGACGGCATCCTGCTCGTCGCCGGACACCGTCCTGGCGGTGCTCGGTACAGACGCAACGCCGTTGTTACCGGGGTTCAGCGTGTCAATGGCAGCCATCGAAGCGATTCCTTGCATGCGTGGTGATACCCCTTTATCGGCCACTTGCCCTGCGGCTTTACGCCCGTGGGACAAACTCGCCGCAGACTGGCCTGAATGTCCTCCCGTGGGTTACCCTTACGGCTTATGTGTGTTTTCCCACAAGGATTTAAGAAATGTCCGAGCCAGTTAAACTGCGCGCTCACAACCAGGCCCATTGCAAGGATTGCAGCCTGGCTCCTCTCTGCCTGCCACTTTCTCTGAATCTGGAAGACATGGATGCGCTGGACGAAATCGTTAAACGTGGCCGCCCGCTGAAAAAGGGCGAGTTCCTGTTCCGCCAGGGCGACACTTTCGATTCCGTTTATGCAGTACGCTCCGGCGCCCTGAAGACCTTCAGCCTGAGCGACAGCGGCGAAGAACAGCTCACCGGTTTCCACCTGCCGAGCGAACTGGTCGGCCTGTCCGGCATGGACACCGAGAAACACCCGGTGTCGGCCCAGGCCCTGGAAACCACCTCGGTCTGTGAAATCCCCTTCGAACGCCTCGACGAACTGGCCCTGCAACTGCCGCAGCTGCGCCGTCAGTTGATGCGGGTGATGAGCCGCGAGATCCGCGACGACCAGCAAATGATGCTGCTGCTGTCGAAGAAAACCGCCGACGAGCGCATCGCCACGTTCCTGGTCAACCTGTCGGCACGTTTCCGCGCTCGCGGGTTCTCGGCCAACCAGTTCCGCCTGAGCATGTCGCGCAACGAAATCGGCAACTATCTGGGCCTCGCGGTGGAAACCGTGTCGCGGGTGTTTACCCGCTTCCAGCAGAACGAACTGATCGCCGCCGAGGGCAAAGAGATCCACATCCTCGACCCGATCCAGCTCTGCGCCCTGGCCGGCGGCTCGCTCGAAGGCTGATCTCGATCCGCGGTTGAGCGAAGCGTTTCAGCCGCGGGTATACTGCGCCGTTTGCAGCCCTGCCAGGACACCTCGACGATGGTCTTCGACTCCTTCGACATCAAATCCCTGATCCGCCCCGTGATCGACTTCCCGAAACCGGGCGTGATCTTTCGCGACATCACCCCACTGTTCCAGTCGCCCAAGGCCCTGCGCCTGGTGATGGACAGCTTCGCCCACCGTTATGTGGAAGCCGACTTCACCCACATCGGCGCGATGGATGCGCGCGGTTTCCTGATCGGTTCGGTGCTGGCCTATCAGTTGAACAAGCCGCTGGTGCTGTTCCGCAAGCAGGGCAAACTGCCGGCGGACGTATTGGCCGAGGGTTATGCGACCGAATACGGCGAAGCGTTCCTCGAAGTGCACGCCGACAGCCTGTGCGAAGGCGACTCGGTGGTGATGTTCGATGACCTGATTGCCACCGGTGGCACGCTGATCGCAGCCGCCAACCTGATCCGCCGCATGGGTGCACGGGTGCATGAAGCGGCGGCGATCATTGATCTGCCGGAGCTGGGTGGGTCGCAGCGTCTGGAAGACATGGGGATTCCGACGTTCTGTCTGACGCAGTTTGCCTTGACCGATAAATAAGTAGCGCCCTTCAGGCCGCCTTCGCGAGCAAGCTCGCTCCCACAGTTGAATGCATTCTCCTGTGGGAGCGGGCTTGCTCGCGAAGGGGCCTGCAGCCTCACCGCAAAACCTATAGCCCCATCTGCTTGCTGATGATCTCGTTCATCACCTCCCGCGTCCCGCCGCCGATCGACAGAATGCGGTTATCCCTATACAGCCGCTCCACCAGACTTTCGCGCATGTAACCCAGACCGCCAAGAATCTGCACCGCTTCGCTAGTGATCCGGTCGGAGGTGTCCGTGGCAACGTTCTTCGCCATGGAAATCTCCTTGATCACGCTCTGCCCCGCCGCCATTTTCGCCGCCTGCCGGTAGGTGAACTCGCGCGATACTTCCAGTGCCGTGGCCATTTCGGCCAGCCGATGCTTGATCACCTGGAACTTGCCGATCGGTTTGCCGAACGCCTCACGCTCGCGCGCCCATTTCAGCGCCTGTTCCAATGCCAACTGCGAAGTCATGTTGGCCATCAGCGCCAGCGCCAGCCGTTCGCTCTGGAAATTGCCCATGATGCAGGCGAAGCCCATGTTCTCCGCGCCAATCAGATTGCCCACAGGCACCCTGCAATCGTCGAAGAACAGTTCAGCGGTGTCCGAGGCCCACCAGCCCATTTTCTTCAGCTGGCGGCCTACGCTGAAGCCAGGGGTGCCCTTCTCGATCAACAGCAGGCTGATGCCGCCGAAACCCGGCGCTCCGGTGCGCACTGCGACGGTGTAGAAATCGGCGCGTACGCCACTGGTGATGAAGGTCTTGCTGCCACTCACCCGGTAGACGTTGCCGTCGCGCACGGCGCGGGTTTGCAGGTTGGCGACGTCGGAACCGCCGCCGGGTTCGGTAATCGCCAGTGCGCTGATTTTCTCGCCGCTGAGCACTGACGGCACGACACGGTCGCGCACCTCGGGCCGGGCCCATTTGACGATCGGTGGCAGGCCGATATCCAGCGAACCGAGGCCGGCGACCAAACCACCGGAGCCGCAGCGCATCAGCTCCTCGCTGGCGGCAACCTTGGCGAACACATCACCTTCGTGGCTGCCACCCAGCGCTTCGGGATAACCGATGCCAAGAATCCCCGCCGCCCCAGCCTTCAGGTACAGCTCCCGGGGAAAGCTTTCGGCTTCTTCCCACGCATCGATGTCCGGCAGGATCTCGCGCTCGACGAAACGTCTGACGCTGTCGCGGACCATTTGGTGGCTGGGGTCGAAGTATTCCTGGAAGGCAGGCATCGGCGAACTCCACTGAAGGGTTTACCGAACTTAACCGAGCGCTTGCTTGGTTTTCAATAGGTTTGTGTGAATCAGTCAGACCGAGGTGCGCCATTCGCGAGCAAGCCCGCTCCCACAGGGGATTTGTGAATGACACAAAGCCAATGTGGGAGCGGGCTTGCTCGCGAAGGCGTCTGTTCAGACACTCTGTAACTCAGAGGGAAATCGGCTTACGCCCGGCAAACGAATGCGCCAGCGTTCCGCCATCCACCAACTCCAGCTCCCCGCCCAGCGGTACGCCGTGGGCAATCCGCGAGGCGATCAGGCCTTTGTTGCTGAGCAGTTGGGCGATGTAATGCGCGGTCGCCTCACCTTCCACCGTCGGGTTGGTGGCGAGGATGACTTCGGTAAACGTGCCCGCCTCTTCAATACGCGCCATCAATTGCGGAATACCGATGGCTTCCGGGCCCAGGCCGTCGAGCGGCGACAGGTGGCCCTTGAGCACGAAGTAGCGACCACGGAAACCGGTCTGCTCCACCGCATACACGTCCATCGGTCCTTCCACCACGCACAACAGCGTATCGTCGCGGCGTGTGTCGGCGCATTGCGGGCACAGATCGTCTTCGGTCAGCGTGCGGCACTGACGGCAGTGACCCACCCCTTCCATGGCCTGGCTCAGGGCCTGGGCCAGGCGCGTGCCGCCGCTGCGATCACGTTCGAGCAACTGCAACGCCATGCGCTGGGCGGTTTTCTGACCCACGCCCGGCAAAGTGCGCAGGGCGTCGATCAGTTGGCGAATCAAAGGGCTGAAGCTCATGGGTAAAAAGTCCGACAAAACAACGAGACGCGGTTTATACCCGCGCCTCCGGCCAGCGTCAAATGCTCAGTCCTGGGCAACCTTCACCACCAGTTTGCCGAAGTTGCGCCCTTCCAGCAGACCGATAAACGCCTCGGGCGCCTGCTCCAGGCCCTCGACCACGTCCTCACGGAATTTCACCTTGCCGTCGCGCACCCACGGCACCATGTGGCTGATGAATTCCGGCTGACGGTCGCCGTAGTCATCAAAGACGATGAAGCCCTGAATTCGCACCCGCTTGGTCAGCAGCGTGCGTTGCAGCATCGGCAGACGATCCGGGCCTTTCGGCGCTTCGGAGGCGTTGTAGCCGGCGATCAGCCCGCACAGCGGGATCCGCGCCTTGGGGTTGAGCAGCGGCACCACGGCATCGAACACATGCCCGCCGACGTTCTCGTAATAGATGTCGATGCCTTTCGGGCAAGCCTTGGCCAGTTGTTCGGCAAAGTCCGGCGCCTTGTGATCGATGCAGGCATCAAAACCCAACTCCTCGACCACGTATTTGCATTTGTCGGCGCCACCGGCCACGCCGACAGCGCGCAAGCCCTTGATCTTCGCGACCTGACCGACCACCGAACCGACGGCACCGGACGCGGCAGCGACCACCAGGGTTTCGCCTTCTTTCGGCTGACCGATGTCGATCAGCCCCATGTACGCGGTCATCCCCGGCATGCCCAGCACACCGAGGGCCATCGAAGGGCTCGGCAGACCGGACGGGATCGGCATGATGTTGCGCCCGTCGCTGATGCTGTGGCTCTGCCAGCCGGTCAGGCCGACCACCAGATCGCCCGGGTGGAATTTTGGATGACGCGAATCCTCGACACGGCTGACAGCGCCACCGGTCATCACTTCGCCGATTTGTACCGGCGCGGCGTAGGACGGCGCGTCGCTCATGCGTCCGCGCATGTACGGGTCCAGCGACAGGTACAGGGTCTTGAGCAGCACCTGCCCGTCTTCGAGGTCCGGCAACGCTTCTCGCTCCAGACGGAAGTTTTCCGGGGTCGGCGCGCCAACCGGGCGCGAGGCGAGGACGAAGCGTTGATTGAGGGTCAGAGGGTCGGACATGTCAGCGTCTCCTGTGATTGGGAATTCGTGGGTATAGGGAGCAGACCTTTGGCGGCGGTGGTGGGTTCGATGTTTCTTCAGTTGGTCCGAGTCGACGCCTTCGCGAGCAAGCCCGCTCCCACAGGGGAATGCATTTCAACATGTGGGAGCGGGCTTGCTCGCGAAGGCGTCAGCCCTGCCAGCACATGACAATCAGGCAGAAACAAAAATGCCAAGCGCAATGCCTGGCATTTTGTGTAGCTCATCCAACCCGCAAAGGCGAATCAGAATGGCAGTTTCATACCCGCTGGCAGGTTCATGCCGGCGGTCATGCTGCCCATTTTTTCCTGGCTGTTGGCTTCGATCTTGCGCACGGCGTCGTTGACGGCGGCGGCAACCACGGCTTCGAGCATTTCCTTGTCATCTTCGCTCAGACCTTCAACCAGGCTTGGGTCAATGCTGACGCTTTTCACGTCGTGACGACCGGTCATCACCACGGTGACCATATCGCCACCGGCCTTGCCGGTGACTTCGGCGTTGGCCAGTTCTTCCTGCATCTTGGCCATTTTTTCCTGCATCTGCTGTGCCTGCTTCATCAGGCCGGCCATGCCACCTTTCATCATGGGAATCACCTCAAAAGTACTTGGATCAAAACAGCGCCCGGCGCTTAACGCCGAACGCCCTCAGTTATTAGCCTTGGGCGACCAAGGCATCGACAGGTTCAATAGTATCGTGTCGCACGACCGCACCGAACTGCTGGACCATCTGCTGGATGAACGGATCACCGTGGATCGATTCCTCCGCCTCGCGCTGACGGTTGGCCCGGCGACGGGACGCTGCCTGCGCCGGGGTTTCCTGCTCGGGCTTGATCAGCTCGATGGTCAGGGTCAGCGTGCGACCGTGGAACTGGTTCAACGCATCGTTCAGGCGCCGCTGTTGCGTGGCGTTGAACAGCGCGCTGTGCGCCGGGTCCAGGTGCATCAGCCAATGGTCGCCATCGACCGCGATCAGCGTGCAGTTGGCGGCGATGCTGCCGGTCATGCCGGAAATCGGCAGTTGCGGGAACAGCTCCAGCCATTGCAACGCCAGACCGGTGGCCGGCGCGGCGGCAGGCTCCGGCTCGGGTTCCGGGGCCGGCTCGGCGGTGTGTTCGCTGGCCAGGTCGTCGAGGTAGCTGTAGGCCGAATCCATGTCCGGCTCGATGTAGTCTTCGTCCAGCGGCGGCTCGTCGTCGAGGTCCATGCCCGGCGTGGCGGCATCGACGTCGGCGACCGACGGCTCGGGAATCGGCGCCGCGGCCCACTCGGGTGCATCCGGCACCACGCTGTCCGGGGTCGGCAGCGGCATCGGCGGCAACTCGGGCTGCTCGGCGGCGGTTTCCAGCACCGGTTCGACGGCTGGTTGTTGCACCGGCTCGGGCGTTGGCTCGGGTTCGACCGGATCGTTCCACGGCAGGTCGACTACCGCTTCGGCGACGACTGGCTCAGGCTCTGGTTCTGGCGCAGGTACCGGCGCAGCGGACACCACAGGCGCTGGCTCAGGAGCCGGGGCTGGCGCTGGCTCAGGAGCCGGGGCTGGCGCTGGCGCAACAACCGGTGCAGGCGCAACAGCCGCAGCGACTACCGGCGCAGGCTTGGGCGCGGCAGCCACTGAATTTGCGGAATCAACTGTGGCCTGGCTGATCCCCACTGGCTTTAGCGGTTGCCTCGGGGCGTCCGCCGTGTCCGCGGGCCGGAAGGCCAGCATCCGCAGCAGGACCATCTCGAACCCACCACGCGGGTCCGGCGCCAGCGGCAAGTCGCGGCGACCGATCAGGCCCATCTGGTAATAGAACTGCACATCTTCGGCCGGTAGCGCCTGCGCCAGCGCCAACACGCGGTCACGGTCGCCATGGCCGTTGTCGACACCTTCAGGCAATGCCTGGGCGATGGCGACACGGTGCAGCACATTGAGAATTTCCGAGAGCACGCCGTTCCAGTCCGGCCCCTGTTCGGCCAAGTGACGCACGGCTTCGAGCAACGCCTTGGCGTCGCCTTCGATCAGCGCGTGCAGCACGTCGAAGACCTGGCCGTGATCCAGCGTGCCGAGCATCGCCCGCACGTCGGCGGCCAGCACCTTGCCTTCACCGAAGGCGATGGCCTGGTCGGTCAGGCTCATGGCGTCACGCATCGAGCCGTCAGCGGCGCGGCCCAGCAGCCACAGGGCGTCGTCTTCGAACGGCACGTTTTCGGCGCCGAGCACGTGGGTCAAATGCTCGACCACGCGCTCAGGCGTCATGTTCTTCAGGGAGAACTGCAGGCAGCGCGACAAAATCGTTGCCGGAAGTTTCTGCGGATCAGTGGTCGCCAGGATGAACTTGACGTACGGCGGCGGCTCTTCAAGGGTCTTCAACAGCGCATTGAAGGAATGGCTGGACAGCATGTGCACTTCGTCGATCAGGTAGACCTTGAAGCGCCCGCGGCTCGGCGCGTACTGCACGTTGTCGAGCAGCTCGCGGGTGTCCTCGACCTTGGTCCGGCTCGCGGCGTCGATCTCGATCAGGTCGACGAAACGCCCTTCATCGATCTCGCGGCACACCGAACACTCGCCGCAGGGGCTGGAGGTGATACCTGTTTCACAGTTCAGGCATTTGGCAATGATCCGCGCAATGGTGGTCTTACCGACCCCGCGGGTACCGGTGAACAGGTACGCGTGGTGCAGCCGCTGGCTGTCCAAGGCATTGATCAGAGCCTTGAGCACATGGGTCTGGCCGACCATTTCGCGGAACGAGCGCGGACGCCATTTACGTGCAAGAACCTGATAACTCATCGAAAACCGTCGCAACGAAGGAAGCTGAAGCGGCTAATGCTAGCGGAGCAAGGGCAAAATTGCATCCGGTGTGCTCGTCTAATCTGGCTAAGCTGCTGTTGGCGGGGAAATATCGGCTCGGGATCGGGACTCATCGGAGCATTTATGCGTTGGGCCTTGGGAGCGTTATTGGGGATCAGTCTGAGCGTGAGCGCGTCCGAACCGCCGCTGCGCTTTGTCGTGGCCGACAGCTGGGCGATGCCGATGGTGCAGATCGACCACGGCCGCCCGACCCAGGGCATCCTCCACGACATCATGCTCAGCCTCGCGACGCAGGTCGGCGTGCCCGCCGAATTCCACGTCCTGCCGCGCACCCGAGTACAAAGTGCCATGGAACGCGGTGAAGTCGATGTGCGCTGCTATGCCGCACAATCGTGGCTGCCGAATCAGTCCGGCGATTACATCTGGAGCATTCCGCTGCTGTTCCAGCGCGATTTGCTAATCGGCCGCCAGGATCAACCACCACGCGTCGATCCGGCGAACCTTGCACGCCAATCGATCGGCACCGTGCTCGGCTACACCTACCCGACCCTGCAACCGCTGTTCGACGCCGATCGCCTGCAACGCGATGACGCGCGCAATCAGGAACAAGTGCTGGAAAAACTCCTGGCCGGGCGCTACCGCTATGCGGTGAGCAATCAATGGACGCTGGACTGGTTCAACCAGCGCCTGCTGCCCGCGCAGCAACTGCACGGGGTGGCGGTGCTGCAGGAGCAGCAGGTCGGCTGCTATGTGAGGAATGACCCGCAGGTGCCGGTGCAGCGAATCTTGCGCACGTTGTTGCGGATGAAAATGTCGGGGGAGATTGATGACATTATCCGGTTGTATACCGGGTCCTCGGAAACCACCCCATAACCCATTGTGGGAGCGGGCTTGCTCGCGAAGGCGTTGTGTCAGTCGCCTGATTCGTTAACTGGTACAACGCCTTCGCGAGCAAGCCCGCTCCCACAGGAGGACATTTCCGACGGAGAATTATTCAGTAACCGTGCGACTCGCGGAATTTCTGGTAGTCGTGAAACTCGATCCACTCGACCACATCGTACGGCAGGTAAAGCTGCTGCCGGGCGCGGGAGATGGCGATGTACACGGCGCAGATCCGCTGGTCGAACGCGTAGGCGTCCTTGAACTGCACATTGGTCAGCAGCTCAGGCGTCAGCAGCACGCGGTCGAACTCCATGCCGCCCGCCTCCTGCGCCTGCATCAGCAAACAGCTCTTGCCGCGGCCGCCGATCATCCGGTTGAGCCGGGTCAGGTCAGCGACCTTGAAACCTTTCTCCAGCTCGGCCTCGACCCACAGAAACGCCTCGTCGAACTGATTGGCATCGCGTACCTGTTGCCACTTCGGCAAGTCGCTGAAATAGCGATGCGGGCCCTTCTCGCTGTGCGTGGAACTGTAGTAATCCACCTTGAACAACTCGATGGCGCTGGTCATGAAATGCTCAAGGTCGCGCTGCGCCTGCATGTCGGCGAAGCTGAACAGGCAATTGGCATCGTGCAGTTGCATGGCCCACTTCATGGTGTCCCACGGGGATGCCGTCAGCACCACACAACCTTCGGGCGGGACAAAGCCCTGTGGGTAAAACTCGATGCCGACGTCCGCCTCACGTGCGCCCTCGAAAGGCACCTTGCTCTTTTCCGAGTGCCGGGAAATCAGCGGATTGACCAGACGCTCGACATTGCGCCCCGAGCGCACCGAATAGGTGATATCGCTCTGGCGCACTTCACGCTTTCTTTTCACCAGATCGCGCTCGGCATGCTGATACTCATCCCCCAGCGTGATCAGCACCTGCCGGCCGCGCTCGATAATCTGCAGCAGCGAGGCGGGAATGTCCTGGCTCTCGTCGATCAGCACGTGGGTGTAGCGCGGCGGCACCACGCAGCCGGCAAGGCTTGCCCGCTTGATCAGCAACAAGGCTTCGAAGCCGCTCTGCCGGCCCCACGCCGGGTTGGCCTCGAGGTAAGTCCACACGCGGCTTGAATATTCCAGCAGCACCTTGGACTCAAGGCTGGACAAGGACAGTTTGAAATACGGCAGATGATGCGCCGACAGGCTGTAATCCCGGGAGTGGCAATAGCGTTCGAGGGTTTCCAGACAGACGTTGAGAGTCCTTTGCGCGTCATGCTCGCGAAAGCCGAGGATGTTCAGCTCCTGCGCCAGGCTCTGCTTGCTCGCGACTCGCCCGGCGGCGCCTGCCGGCTGCGGCTTGCGCCCGTAAATCAGCCCGCGCGCGAACGCCTCAAAGGTGATGCCGGGCTTGCGCTCACTGCCTACGCCCATGCGCTGGCACAGGGTCGCGAGTTTTTCCGGGGTGCGTGCCAGCAGCAGGGTTTTCTCTGGGCGCAGGCACTCGGTCAACGCGCCGACCAGATGGCTCTTGCCGATCCCGGCGTAGCCTTGAACGTGCAGGTCTTCATCGAGGTTGGCGCGGAAGGTTCTGACCAGTTTGTCTTGCGCAGCGCTGAGCCAGCGCTCGCGGTGCGCCGGGCTGATCATCTGCTGGCTGAACGGATTGTTGACCGCGTGGTGGCGCGTCTTGAACTCGTCATCCCACTTGCCATCGGGCAGCAGGTAATCCTGCGCCGACACCTCTTCGGCCAACAACAGACGCAGGTTCAATCCCCTGATGGCGTTCAGGCCGAAGTACAACTGGCGCGGATCGAACAGCCGCTGCGCCTCGGACAGCAGCCCTGCCCCGCCATCGACCGCCCAGGCGATCAGCCGCGCCAGCACCTTCTCCGCCGCCGTGGCGGTGAGATCCTTTTCGGCGGCCTGGGCCAGATTCTGGATCACCAGCACGGCGGCCAATTGCGCATCCGTCAACTCGCCGAGGATTTTCGCACCCTCGGGCTGCAACAGGCTCGCGCAGGTCTCGTCCGTCACAGGCAAGTACACGGCGGTGGATAAATCGTGATGTTCCGGGTGCATACAACCTCGTAGCCAGGGCGCGAACTTGTCAACGACGCGCGCAGCAAGACGGTGGAGTATGCCACTGTTCAACCTTGGTGGCTGAACAGGCATCGGGGGGGCAGCCTTCGCGAGCAGGCTCGCTCCCACAAGGGTTGGCGTGACAGCTCGAATCGCAGGCATAAAAAAACCGCAGTGGGCGAAACCCATGCAGTTCTGTTGAAGCGTTGGTTGTTCGTTAAGGTGGTAACCCCACCAGCCACACCCCGGCACACAATGTTCCCGCTGTGGCTGCTGCCTTCCGGCTCTGACCAGGTTCACGGGTAATCGTTGCGGGGGGACCGATGGGGTCACCATAACGACACTCACCTGTCGGCGAGCCGCGCCATTGTACCTATCTGAAGCGAAGTTACAACCGTTGGTTTCAGATAAAAAATATGAAGGGCTTCAAGCACTTGCTATTGCGCCTGCAACACCTCGTCCGCCTTGCCGCCCGCCTGCTGGATCACCAGATGGATGAAGTGCAGCTTGGCAATCGCCGCCGCCGGCAGCACGAACGGGTAGAAATCCGGCTGCCCCATGCTGCGTGACAGCTCGTTGAGCATGCCCGCCAGTTCGATCCAGGCGTTGACGAACGACAGGAACGCCGCGCCGCCGGGGTGCTCCGGGTCGTACAGCGTGCTGGACGGGAACGGCTGGTAGTCGAAGTCCATTTCCCGCGCGCTCATGCCGAAACCCAGCGCGGTATCCACCGCATCCATCATGTGCAGGTAATGCGCCCAGGTTTCGGCCCAGTCTTCCCACGGGTGCATGGTCGCGTAGGCGCTGACGTAGTGTTGCGGCCAGTCCAGCGGGGCACCTTGCTGATAATGACGGTCTAGTGCTTCGGCGTAACTGGCGCGCTCGTCGCCGAATAGCTGGCGGAACGATTCGAGCCACGGGCCGTTGGCGATCAAGCGGTCCCAGTAGTAATGCCCGACCTCATGCCGGAAATGCCCGAGCAGCGTGCGATAGGGTTCATGCATCGCCGCCCTCACCTGCTCGCGATGAGCGTCGTCGGCTTCTTTGATGTCGAGGGTGATCAGGCCGTTGGCGTGGCCGGTCATCGGCGCATTGCCTTCGAGGTCGACGCCGATGAAGTCGAAGGCCAGACCGGTCGCTTCGTCCACGGTTTTCGGGATGACCGGCAGGCCGAGGGTGATCAGTTGCGCCACCAGCCGGCGCTTGGCGATTTCGACCTTGCGCCAGCGTTCGGGGTTTTCCGGCACCGAGAGATCAGGGATGGTGCGATTGAGGCTGCAGGCGATGCACAGGCTGTCGCGGCCGTTATCCGGCAGCAGCCAGTTGCACGCGGCGGGCGTGTCGAGGTTGGCGCAGCGGCGAAACAGTCCGGCGCCGGGATCGGCATCGAGTGTCCAGCGACCGTCCTGCGGCCCCGGTTGCAGCGAGGTCAGGCGACTTTCTTCAGGCTGATAGCCCAGCATGGCGCTGCACGCCAGGCACTGACTGTTGCGAAAGAACAGCGACTGGCCGCAGCGGCACGGCCAGATTTTGCTGTTGCGTGAAGACTCGCCCATGAACGGCGCGACGATGCGAGAACTGAGCTGCTCGAAAAAGCGGTACATGGCGATCTCTCCCTGGGGCTTGCCAAGACTAGATCATCCTGAAGACAACAATGTTCCCGAATACAGCGCAGCTACTGAGTGACACTGCCGATGTGGCGAGGGAGCTTGCTCCCGCCGGGTTGCGAAGCAGCCCCAAAACCACGCGACCTCATTTATCCTGAAACACCGAGGATGGTGGTTTTGCGACGACTTCGTCGCCGAGCGGGAGCAAGCTCCCTCGCCACAAAAGCAGACCGGCGACCGAAAAAGTATCAGGCAGAAATACCGTGGGTTTTGAGGAACGCGATAAACGCCTCTTCATCCATCACCTTCACGCCCAGCTCATTGGCCTTGGTCAGCTTCGAGCCAGCCCCCGGCCCCGCCACCACGCAGTGGGTCTTGGCCGATACCGAGCCGGCGACTTTGGCGCCGAGGCTTTCCAGGTGTTCTTTGGCCACATCACGGCTCATCAGTTCGACCTTGCCAGTCAGCACCCAGGTCTCGCCGGACAGTGGCAGGCCTTCGACGACTTTCTTCTCGCTCAGCCAGTGCATACCGAAATCACGCAGCTGTTTTTCGGCAGACTCGGCGATTTGCCGGTGCTCAGGCACAGCAAAAAACTCGCGAACAGAATTGGCCTGCTTCTCCGGCAACGCCTGGCGCATGTCCAGCCAGTCGGCATCCATCACCGCTTGCAGCGAGCCGAATTTGTCCGCCAGTTTCTGTGCACCGCCCGGGCCAACCGAAGGGATGTGCAGTTTGTCGAGCAAGCCGCCGAGCGTGGTGCTGGCGGCAAATTCGGCGCCGAGTTCACCCTGATCCTGAATCTGCAGGCCATGCCCCAACAACTCGGTGATCACCTGCTGGTTGTGCTCATCCTCAAAGAAGCTGTGAATCTCGTGCGCCACTTCCAGGCCGATGTCCGGCAGGTAGGTCAGCACTTGCGGTAGCGCCTGCTGCACGCGCTCCAGCGACCCCAGCGAGCGCGCCAGAACCTTGGCCGTCTCCTCGCCGACATCGGGAATGCCCAGCGCATAAATGAACCGCGCCAGCCCCGGTTGCTTGCTGTCTTCGATGGCTGCCAGCAGCTTGTTGCTGGAGACTTCGGCGAAGCCTTCCAGATCGACAATGTCGTCGAACTTCAACGCATACAGATCGGCCGGCGAACTGACCAGACCTTCGTCGACCAGTTGCTCGACGCTCTTGTCGCCGAGGCCTTCGATGTCCATCGCCCGGCGCGAGACAAAGTGAATGATCGCCTGCTTCAGTTGCGCACCACAGGCCAGACGGCCGACGCAGCGGTACACCGCACCTTCGCTGATGGTTTCCTTGCCCTTGCTGCGCTTGACCAGTTGCGTGCGCTCGACATGGGAGCCGCAGACCGGGCAGTTCTCCGGAATCGCTACAGGACGTGCATTCTCGGGACGGCGTTCGGTGACCACTTGCACCACCTGCGGGATCACGTCACCGGCGCGGCGGATGATCACCGTGTCGCCGATCATCAGGCCCAGGCGCGCCACTTCGTCCATGTTGTGCAGGGTGGCGTTGGCCACGGTGACACCTGCGACCTTAACCGGTTTCAGCCGTGCCACCGGAGTGACGGCGCCGGTACGGCCGACCTGGAATTCCACGTCGAGAAGTTCGGTGAGTTCTTCCATGGCCGGGAATTTGTGCGCGATCGCCCAGCGCGGTTCGCGGGCACGGAAGCCCAGCTCACGCTGATCGGCGATGCTGTTGACCTTGAACACCACGCCGTCGATTTCGTAGGCCAGCGCGTTACGCCGTTCGCCGATGTCGCGGTAGTAATCCAGGCACTCGTCGATGCCTTTGGCCAGTTTCAGCTCGTGGCTGATCGGCATGCCCCACTTCTGCAATTGCTTGAGGTTGCCGATGTGGGTGTCGGAAATATCGTGGGAGACCTGACCGATGCCGTAGCAGCAGAACTCCAGCGGGCGGTTGGCGGTGATCTTCGAATCCAGCTGACGCAGGCTGCCGGCAGCGGCGTTGCGCGGGTTGGCGAAGGTCTTGCCGCCGACTTCCAGTTGCGAGGCGTTGAGGCGCTCGAAACCGGCCTTGGACATGAACACTTCACCGCGCACTTCCAGGGTCGCCGGCCAGCCCTCGCCATGCAACTTCAACGGGATGTTGCGCACGGTGCGCACGTTGACGCTGATGTCTTCACCGGTGGTGCCATCGCCGCGGGTGGCGCCACGCACCAGCACGCCGTCCTGATACAGCAGGCTGACCGCCAGGCCATCGAGTTTCGGCTCGCAACTGTATTCCACCGCGGCGCCGCCACCGAACAGATCACCGGCCGGCAGATCCAGACCCTCGGTCACCCGGCGGTCGAACTCGCGCATGTCGGTTTCTTCGAAGGCGTTGCCGAGGCTGAGCATCGGCACTTCGTGGCGTACCTGTGTGAACGCGGTCAGTGCCACGCTGCCGACCCGTTGGGTTGGCGAGTCGCTGGTGATCAATTCCGGATTGGCCGCTTCCAGTGCCTTGAGCTCGTGGAACAACCGATCGTACTCGGCGTCCGGAATGCTCGGCTCGTCGAGGACGTGGTACCGGTAGTTGTGCTGATCAAGTTCAGCGCGCAGCTCTAGGATGCGGTTTTTGGCGGCGGTCATGGGTGTTCTCTCATAAAGCAAAAGAGCAGCCGAGGCTGCTCAATCTTCTAAATCACAATAGCTCAAGGCTATGGACATTGTGGCGAGGGAGCTTGCTCCCGCTGGGCTGCGAAGCAGCCCCAATTCCATCCACCGTGTTGCATCAGGCACAACCAGGTTGCAGGATTTACGGCGGCTTCGCCACCGAGCGGGAGCAAGCTCCCTCGCCACAACTGCGCTCTGGCCTTAGCGCTTCTGGGTCAGAGCGCGGCGTTCGAATTCGACGATGCGCTGACGGTAGTGCTCGATGGTCTGCGCGGTCAGTACGCTGCGCTGGTCATCTTTCAGCTCGCCGTTCAGTTCCTGCGACAGCTTGCGCGCTGCCGCGACCATCACGTCGAAAGCCTGCTTCGGATGACGCGGGCCTGGCAGGCCGAGGAAGAAGCTCACCGCCGGGGTGCTGAAATGGTCGATGTCGTCCAGATCGAAGATGCCCGGCTTGACCGCATTGGCCATGGAGAACAGCACTTCACCGTTGCCGGCCATGCTTTCGTGACGGTGGAAAATATCCATCTCGCCAAAACGCAGACCGCTTTCAAGAATGTTCTGCAGCAGGGCCGGGCCTTTGAAGCCGGCGGCGTCGCGGCAGATCACGCTGATCACCAGCACTTCTTCGGCTTGCGGCTGATCCTTGTCGACCACCGCTGGCGACGGCTTGATGTCTTCGACGAAGTCATCATCACGGCTGCTGAAGCTCGGGCCGCCGTCCAGGTCCAGGTCGAGGTTCAGGTCGCCCTGGGCCGGACCGTTGCTGCCGCGCTTGCCACGTTTCGAACCGGATTCGCGAGGCTCGCGAGCTTCGCGGGCCGGCATGCTCACCGAAGGCAGATCGTGTTCGTCCAGTTGCGGTTCTTTATGCGTATCCAGCACGCGGGCCGGGCCCAACAGCTCAGCGCTGGTGTCCTCGTCCGGCAGGTTGGACAGACTTCGGTCAAGACGGAATTTCAGTTTTCCCTTGCCGCCGCGCATACGGCGCCAGCCATCGAAAAGAATACCGGCTATCACAATGATGCCGATGACGATCAGCCACTCGCGCAGACCGATTTCCATGTAATCCCGTGCCTCTATAAAAAATGCTGAAAAATAAGGGGTTTACATTTTGCAAACCGCTTTAAAACGTGGCGCCAACTCTATGTTCTGACAGGCGTTTTGCCCACGTATACGAAAAATTGACATTAAACTAGCACGACCAAAGACAACTTTACACCGTCTGTCACATTGGCTTGCGCGAATATGTCGATTGGCCAGCAAGTCGAAGTCGGTAAAAAAGTCCTACAGAACATCAATACCCTTCCGACACCACGCTGACTCAGGCGTCCACCATCGCCATCGCCTCCTCGACATCCACTGCAACCAGTCGCGAACAACCCGGCTCGTGCATCGTCACGCCCATCAGTTGATCGGCCATTTCCATGGCGATCTTGTTGTGGGTGATATAGATGAACTGCACGGTCTGCGACATCTCTTTAACCAATCGTGCGTAGCGTCCAACGTTAGCGTCATCCAGTGGCGCGTCAACTTCATCGAGCATGCAGAACGGCGCCGGATTCAATTTGAAGATCGCAAAAACCAGTGCCAGCGCGGTCAGGGCTTTTTCCCCGCCGGAGAGCAAATGGATGGTGCTGTTCTTCTTCCCTGGCGGCTGCGCCATGATCGTTACCCCTGTATCGAGTAGATCTTCGCCCGTCAGTTCCAAATACGCGCGCCCGCCACCGAAAACTTTCGGGAAAAGTGCCTGTAAACCGCCATTGATCTGATCAAAGGTATCTTTGAAGCGATTACGGGTTTCCTTATCGATCTTGCGGATGACGTTTTCCAGGGTCTCCAGTGCTTCCACCAGATCGGCGTCCTGCGCATCCAGATAACGTTTACGTTCGGACTGTTGCGTGTATTCGTCGATGGCCGCGAGGTTGATCGCGCCCAGGCGTTGAATCCGCGCATTGATCCGCTCGAGTTCTTCTTCGGCGGCGCGTTCACTGGCCTCGGGCGTCAACGTCGCGAGCACGCCATTGAGATCGTAGCCGTCTTCGAGCAATTGATCCTGCAGCGCCTTGCGCCGCACGGTCAGCGCTTGCCATTCCATGCGTTGCTGTTCGAGCTGGCCACGGATCATTTGCGATTGCTGCTCGGCCTGGGTCCGGCGCTTTTCCGCTTCGCGCAGTTCGCGGTCGGCGTCTTCCAGCGCGATCTGCGCGGTCTTCAGTTCTTCGTCGACGGTCATGCGTTTGTCGAGCAGTTCTTCGAGCTTCAGGCGCAGCTCTTCCAGCGGTGCCTCGCCCTCCTCCAGATTCAGGCTCAACTGCTCACGCTTTTCGGTCAGGCGCTCGGCCTGCATTTCCAGCCGCTCCAGCGCCTGCCGCGTGGAATCATGTTGCGCGCGCAACGAACCGAGGCGCACCGCCAGTTGGTGGGCGTGATCCTTGTGCTGCCGGGCTTCCTGACGCACGCGGTCGAGGCGTTCGCGCAGGCTGTCGCGCTGAGCCAGCAGCAACTCGCGCTGCTCGGTGTCCAGCGCCATGGCGTCGAGCGCTTCCTGCAATTGCATGCGCGCTTCGCCGACTTGTTCGTGTTCCAGCTCGCGCTGCTCGCCGAGTTCGATCAGCTCTTCGTCAAGCCGCGTGCGACGCAACATCAGTTGTTCGGCCTTGGCTTTACCGGCGGACAACTGGGCTTTCAACTCACCTTGGGAACGCGCTTCGTCCTGCAGCAAACGACGCAAATGCTCACGGCCGTTTTCCTGCTGCCGCTGTTGCGCACGCAGGGTCTGCAAACGGGTTTCCATGGCTTCGACCGTGGCTTCGCGCTCTTCGCGCTCGGCCTGCAGCGTCTCGATTTCCTGACCACGGGCGAGCATGCCGCTTTCAGCTTCACTGGCGCGACGCACGCGCAGAAAGTGTCGGCCGACCCAGTAACCGTCGCGACTGATCAGACTTTGCCCGGCACTCAACTGGCCGCGCAGGGCCAACGCCTGTTCGAGGCTGTCGACCGGTTTGACCTGGCCGAGCCACGGCGACAGATCGATCTGCGCCTCGACCTTGTCCAGCAAACTGCCCGCCACTCGCACACCATCGCTGGCGGGACTGAGCAGGCGCAGATCACCTTGGGTGAACGCGGACAGATCGAAGCCGTTGAAATCATCCACCAGCACCGCTTGCAGATCGGCGCCGAGTACGGTTTCCACCGCCAGCTCCCAACCGGCCTCGACCTTCAGCCCTTCGGCCAGACGCGGGCGTTCGGCGAGATTCTGTTCGCGCAGCCATTCGGCAGTGCCGGTGCCCGGATCGAGCGCGGCTTGCTGCAAGGCTTCCAGCGAGGCCAGTCGCCCGTTGAGACGCTGCAAATCGCCCTGCGCCTGTTGCTGCGCGGTCAGTGCCTGCTGCAATTCCTGACGCAGCTGTTCAAGTTTTTCGACCTGCGCTTCTTCGCTGGTCTGCAAATCTTCGAGGGTCGCTTCGGATTCGGCGAGCTGCTCGTTGAGCGCCATGATCGCCGCGTCTTCCGGGTCGGCGGAAAGCAAGTCGCGCTCTTCAGCCAGACGCTTTTGCCGATCGGCCAGACGCTCCATGCTGGTTTCCAGCTGCTGGATCCGTGACTGCTGCACTTCGGCCTGGCGCCGTGGTTCGGCGGCGGTCAGGTTGAAGGTGTCCCACTGCTCCTGCCAACCGTGCATGGTCAGCTCGGCTTCTTCCAGCGCAGCAGCAGCTTCTTCGGCGGCGGCGCTGGTGACTTCCTGCTCGGGGGTGAGCATGTCCAGCTCTTCGCCAAGGGTCAGCAGCAGCGTGCGGTCGTGGCCCAGGTGTGATTCGGTCTCAAGGCGGGCGCGCTCGGCTTCTTTCAGATCGTCCTGCAACTGGCGCAAGCGCTGCTGACCGTGCTGGATGCTCTGCTCGACCCGGGCGATGTCGCCGCCGACCGAATAGAAGCGCCCCTGCACCAGATTGAAGCGCTCGGACAGTTCATGGTGCCCGTCGCGCAGGCGCTCGATGGCGGCATCGGCATTGCGCTGCTCGGCGACCAGCGCTTCGAAACTGACTTCCTGCGTGCCGATGATCGACTCGCGCTGGCCGACCTGATCGTTCAGATCCTGCCAGCGCAGGGCCGACAGTTGCGCCTTGAGCTGACGCTCTTCGCTCTTGTATTCCTGATACTTCCTGGCGGATTCGGCCTGACGGTGCAGGCGTTCGAGCTGGCGTTCGAGTTCTTCGCGCAGGTCGGTCAGGCGCGCCAGGTTTTCGTGGGTGCGGCGGATGCGGTTTTCGGTCTCGCGCCGGCGCTCCTTGTATTTGGAGATGCCCGCCGCTTCTTCGATGAAGTTGCGCAAGTCTTCAGGCTTGGACTCGATCAGCTTGGAGATCATCCCCTGCTCGATGATCGAGTAGCTGCGCGGGCCCAGACCGGTGCCGAGGAAGATATCGGTAATGTCGCGACGACGGCATTTGGTGCCGTTGAGGTAATAAGTCGTCTGGCTGTCGCGGGTCACCTTACGACGGATGGAAATCTCCGCGTAAGCCGCGTATTCCCCCAACAGCGTGCCGGCGGAGTTGTCGAACACCAGCTCGATGCTTGCCTGGCTCACCGGTTTGCGACTGGTCGAGCCGTTGAAGATGACGTCGGTCATCGACTCGCCACGCAGGTTCTTCGCCGAACTTTCGCCCATCACCCAGCGTACGGCGTCGATGATGTTCGACTTGCCGCAACCGTTCGGCCCGACGACCGCCGCCATGTTACTGGGAAAGTTCACCGTGGTCGGGTCGACGAAGGACTTGAACCCCGCCAGTTTGATGCACTTTAGCCGCACGCTCAGGCAACCGTCAGGGCGGAAACCACCAGATCGCAGCTGCGCTGGGCGTAAGCCGTCAGCACGATGCGAATCTGCGGCAAATCACGGGCGAGCACAGCGGCCAGCAGGCGTTCGAACAGTTCGAGGAACTCGCTCATTTCGGCCTTGCGCTGTTCGAGGGCGAGGAAGTACGCACGGCTCATGGCCGGTTGCAGGTTCTCGACGGTCTCTTGCAGGTACGGGTTGTTGGCAAACGGGTACGCAGCGCGCATCACGGCGAAGCTGTCGTCGACGAAGGTGCGGATGTCCTGACGCTCGTAGCTGGCGCCCAGGCGCTGCTGGATCTGCACGAACGGCGCCATGTCGGCCTGGGTCTGCCAGCCATTGGCGACCGCATTGCCGAGCAGGATGTACAGCTCGCTCATCAGCGTGCACAGGCTCTGCACCTTGTGCGCGGTGAGTTCGGTGACATGGGCGCCACGTCGCGGCAGGATCGCGATCAGGTGGCGGCGTTCGAGGATCAGCAGGGCTTCGCGGACCGATCCGCGGCTGACATTGAGGGCCAGCGTGACCTTCTGTTCCTGAATGCGCTCTCCCGGCTTCATTTCGCCGCGAATGATGCGTTCGGCGAGGTGGTGAGCGATTTGCTCGGCGAGGCTGTCCGGCGCCTTGAACGTCATGGTTGTCCTTCAAACTCTTCGATCTGCACAAGCGGCGCAGTGTAGCGCAAATGCAAGTACATGGCGGAGTGCCCGCACGGCGCTTTTTGGCACGATTCAAGCAAAAAAGCAGTGGATCCGCTCAGGGTCAATACTCAATAGAGCACGCGTTAATCGACAAAACCGCTTTTCCTGACCTTTAAGTCAGAAAACCATTGACCGAAAAGTCAGACCTGCTAAATTCGGTTGAAGTCGGTTAACAACAATAATGAGTCTGCGAGGCCTTCCGTGATCCAGTTTTTACTTAACCAGGAACTCCGTAGCGAGCACGCCCTGGACCCGAATCTGACCGTGCTCAATTACCTGCGCGAACACGTGGGCAAATCCGGCACCAAAGAAGGCTGCGCCAGCGGCGACTGTGGCGCCTGCACCGTGGTGGTCGGCGAGTTGCAAACGGATGACGCCGGCCGCGAACACATTCGCTATCGCAGCCTCAACTCGTGCCTGACCTTTGTTTCGTCGCTGCACGGCAAACAACTGATCAGCGTCGAAGACCTCAAACACCAGGGCGAACTGCATAGTGTGCAGAAAGCCATGGTCGAGTGCCACGGCTCGCAGTGCGGCTTCTGCACTCCCGGTTTCGTCATGTCGCTGTTTGCCCTGCAAAAGAACAGCGATGCACCGGATCAGGCCAAGGCGCACGAAGCGCTGGCCGGCAACCTCTGCCGCTGCACCGGCTACCGCCCGATCCTCGCCGCCGCCGAGCAATCCTGCTGTGGCAAGCAGCCGGACCAGTTCGATGCCCGCGAAGCCGAGACCATCGCCCGCCTCAAAGCCATCGCCCCGACCGATATCGGGGAGCTCAACAGTGGCGACAAGCGCTGCCTGGTGCCGCTGACCGTCGCCGATCTGGCCGACCTCTACGACGCTTACCCACAAGCCCGACTGCTGGCCGGCGGTACCGATCTGGCACTGGAAGTCACCCAGTTCCACCGCACCTTGCCGGTGATGATCTACGTCGGCAACGTCGCCGAAATGAAGCGCATCGAAACCTTCGATGACCGCATCGAAATCGGCGCTGCCACCGCCCTCTCCGACTGCTACGAAGCACTGACGGCTGAATACCCGGACTTCGGCGAATTGCTGCACCGTTTCGCCTCACTGCAGATCCGCAACCAGGGCACCCTCGGCGGCAACATCGGCAACGCCTCGCCAATCGGTGACTCGCCACCGCTGCTGATCGCCCTCGGCGCGCAGGTGGTGCTGTGCAAAGGTGAAACCCGGCGCACGCTGAACCTGGAAGATTACTTCATCGACTACAAGGTCACCGCCCGCCAGGAAAGCGAATTCATCGAGAAGATCATCGTCCCGCGTGCCAGCGCCGAACAGCGTTTCCGCGCCTACAAAGTCTCCAAGCGTCTGGACGATGACATCTCCGCCGTCTGCGCCGCGTTCAACCTGCGCGTGGAAAACGGCGTGATCACCGACGCGCGCATGGCATTCGGCGGCATGGCCGCGATCCCGAAACGCGCCGCCCATTGCGAAGCCGTGCTGCTCGGTCAGCCGTTCAACAACGCCGTGATCGAACGCGCCTGCGCCGCACTGGCTGACGACTTCACGCCGCTCTCGGACTTCCGCGCCAGCAAGGAATACCGCCTGCTCAGTGCGCAGAACCTGCTGCGCAAATACTTCATCGAACTGCAAACACCGCACATCGAGACTCGGGTGACCGCTTATGTCTAACCATCACGCCGTAGAGAAGACCCAAGCCGAATTGGCGGAACTGTTTGCCAAGGACCTGACCACCGGTGTCGGCCGCAGCGTCAAGCACGACAGCGCCGCCAAGCATGTGTCCGGTGAGGCGCAGTACATCGATGATCGCCTGGAATTTCCCAATCAGCTGCACGTTTACGCACGGCTGTCGGACCGCGCCCACGCGAAAATCATCAGCATCGACACCAAGCCCTGCTACGCCTTCGAAGGCGTGCGCATTGCGATCACCCATGAAGACGTGCCGGGCCTGAAAGACATCGGCCCGCTGCTGCCGGGCGATCCGCTGCTGGCGATTGATGACGTGCAATTCGTCGGTCAGCCAGTGCTGGCCGTGGCCGCGAAAGACCTGGAAACCGCGCGCAAAGCGGCAATGGCGGCGATCATCGAGTACGAAGATCTCGAGCCGGTGCTGGACGTGGTCGAAGCCCTGCGCAAACGCCACTTCGTGCTCGACAGCCACACCCATCAACGTGGCGATTCGGCTTCGGCATTGGCCACCGCCGAACACCGTATTCAAGGCACGCTGCACATCGGCGGTCAGGAACACTTTTATCTGGAAACCCAGATCTCCTCGGTGATGCCCACCGAAGACGGCGGCATGATCGTCTACTGCTCGACGCAGAACCCCACCGAAGTGCAGAAACTGGTGGCCGAAGTGCTCGACGTGTCGATGAACAAGATCGTCGTCGACATGCGCCGCATGGGCGGTGGTTTCGGCGGCAAGGAAACCCAGGCCGCCAGCCCGGCGTGCCTGTGCGCGGTGGTCGCGCACCTCACCGGTCAGCCGACCAAGATGCGTCTGCCACGGGTCGAAGACATGCTGATGACCGGCAAGCGCCACCCGTTCTATGTCGAGTATGACGTCGGTTTCGACAGCTCCGGGCGCCTGCACGGCATCGCCATGGACCTGGCCGGCAACTGCGGCTGTTCGCCAGACCTGTCGGCGTCGATCGTTGACCGGGCGATGTTCCACTCGGACAACTCGTACTACCTCGGTGACGCGACCATCAACGGTCACCGCTGCAAGACCAACACCGCGTCGAACACCGCCTACCGTGGTTTCGGCGGCCCGCAGGGCATGGTTGCGATCGAAGAAGTGATGGACGCGATTGCCCGTCACCTCAACCTCGATCCACTGGCGGTGCGCAAGGCCAACTACTACGGCAAGACCGAGCGCAACGTCACCCACTACTACCAGACCGTCGAGCACAACATGCTCGAAGAGATGACCGCCGAACTGGAAGAAAGCAGCCAGTACGCCGAGCGCCGCGAAGCGATCCGCCGCTATAACGCCAACAGCCCGATCTTGAAAAAAGGCCTGGCGCTGACCCCGGTGAAATTCGGTATCTCCTTCACCGCCAGCTTCTTGAACCAGGCCGGCGCGCTGATCCACGTCTACACCGACGGCAGCATCCACTTGAACCACGGTGGCACGGAAATGGGCCAGGGCCTCAACACCAAGGTCGCGCAGGTGGTAGCTGAAGTGTTCCAGGTGGAAATGGATCGGGTGCAGATCACCGCGACCAACACCGACAAAGTGCCGAATACCTCGCCGACTGCGGCGTCCAGCGGTGCCGACCTCAACGGCAAGGCTGCGCAGAACGCCGCAGAGATCATCAAGCAGCGTCTGGTGGAGTTCGCTGCGCGGCACTACAAGGTCAGCGAAGAAGATGTGGAATTCCACAACGGCCATGTGCGCGTGCGTGACCACATCATGACCTTCGAAGCGCTGATCCAACTGGCGTATTTCAATCAGGTCTCGCTGTCGAGCACCGGCTTCTACAAGACCCCGAAAATCTACTACGACCGCAGCCAGGCCCGTGGTCGGCCGTTCTACTACTTCGCCTTCGGCGCGGCGTGCTGCGAAGTGATCGTCGATACCCTGACCGGCGAGTACAAGATGCTCCGTACCGACATCCTCCACGACGTCGGCGCCTCGCTGAACCCGGCGATCGACATCGGTCAGGTCGAGGGCGGTTTCGTCCAGGGCATGGGCTGGCTGACCATGGAAGAACTGGTCTGGAACAACAAGGGCAAGCTGATGACCAACGGCCCGGCCAGCTACAAGATCCCGGCCGTGGCCGACATGCCGCTGGACCTGCGGGTGAAGCTGGTCGAGAACCGCAAGAACCCGGAGGACACGGTGTTCCATTCCAAGGCTGTGGGTGAGCCGCCGTTCATGCTCGGGATTGCCGCGTGGTGTGCGATCAAGGATGCGGTGGCGAGCCTAGGTGACTACCGGCATCAGCCGAAGATTGACGCGCCGGCGACTCCGGAGCGGGTGTTGTGGGGGTGTGAGCAGATGCGTCAGCTCAAGACTGTGAAAGCGGTCGAAGCTGAAACCGAGCTGGCTCCGCTCTAGGACCGAGGCGCGGCTTTCGCGAGCAAGCTCGCTCCCACAGTAGATCTTCAGTGGGCACAGATTTTGTGGAAGACAGAGATCAAAAATGTGGGAGCGAGCTTGCTCGCGAATAGGCCCGAACAGACAACGATGTTGTAGGGGTGAACTATGTACAACTGGATCGACGCCCTCGCCGACCTGCAGAACCAGGGCGAACCCTGTGTTCTGGTGACGATCATCGAAGAACTCGGCTCGACCCCGCGCAACGCCGGTTCGAAAATGGTCGTCAGCGCCAGACGGACCTTCGACACCATCGGTGGCGGGCATCTGGAATACAAAGCCATGCAAATCGCCCGCGAGATGCTCGCCAGCGGTAAGCAGGACACCCATCTGGAGCGTTTCAGCCTCGGCGCCAGCCTCGGCCAGTGCTGCGGCGGCGCCACCGTGCTGCTGTTCGAACCGATGGGCCAGGTGCAAGCGCAAATCGCCGTATTCGGCGCCGGGCATGTCGGCCGGGCGTTGGTGCCGTTGCTCGCCAGCCTGCCGTGCCGGGTGCGCTGGATCGACTCGCGGGAAGAGGAATTCCCCGAACAGATCCCCCACGGCGTGCGTAAAATCGTCGCCGAAGAGCCTGTGGATGAAATCGATGACCTGCCCGTCGGCAGCTACTGCATCGTCATGACCCACAACCATCAGCTGGACCTGGAACTCACCGCCGCGATTCTCAAGCGCAACGACTTCGCCTGGTTCGGCCTGATCGGCTCGAAGACCAAACGGGCCAAGTTCGAACATCGCCTGCGTGATCGCGGTTTCGACAGCGGCGTCGTGCAACGCATGCGCTGCCCGATGGGCATCGGCGAAGTCAAAGGCAAACTGCCTGTGGAAATCGCCATCTCCATCGCCGGCGAAATCATCGCCACCTATAACGCCAATTTCGGCCAGCACACCGCCAGCGCCGAACCGATTGCCAAACTGCTGCCGGTTTCCCGGCGCAGTCAGGCCGCCAAACTCAAAGCCTCAAACTGATTAGAGAACCCTCATGCCTCTGACTCGCAAAGTCTACCGCGCCGCCATCCTGCACAGCATCGCCGACCCCGCCGAAGTCGGGATCGAAGCCTCCTACGAATATTTCGAGGACGGCCTGCTGGTGGTCGATGGCGGCAAGATCAGCGCCCTCGGCCACGCCAGCGACCTGCTGCCGACCCTGCCGGCGGACATCGAGATCACCCACTATCAGGACGCGCTGATCACCCCGGGCTTCATCGACACCCACATCCACCTGCCGCAAACCGGCATGGTCGGCGCCTACGGCGAGCAACTGCTGGACTGGCTCAACACCTACACCTTCCCCTGCGAAAGCCAGTTCGGTGACAAGGCTCACGCCGACGACGTGGCCGATATCTTCATCAAGGAACTGCTGCGCAACGGCACCACCACCGCACTGGTGTTCGGCAGCGTGCACCCGCAGTCGGTGAACTCGTTCTTCGAGGCCGCCGAGAAACTTGATCTGCGGATGATCGCCGGCAAGGTGATGATGGACCGCAACGCCCCGGACTACCTGACCGACACCGCCGAATCGAGCTACGTCGAGAGCAAGGCGCTGATCGAACGCTGGCACGGCAAGGGTCGCCTGCACTACGCGGTCACCCCGCGCTTCGCCCCGACCAGCACCCCGGAACAATTGACCCTCGCCAGCCAACTGCTGACCGAATACCCGGATCTGTACATGCAGACCCACATCAGCGAAAACCTCAAGGAAATCGAGTGGGTCAAGGAACTGTTCCCGGAGCGCAAGGGTTACCTCGACGTTTACGACCACTACCAACTGCTCGGCGAACGCTCGGTGTTCGCTCACGGCGTACACCTGTGCGACGACGAATGTGCGCGGCTGGCGGAAACCGGCTCGGCAATCTCGTTCTGCCCGACCTCGAACTTCTTCCTCGGCAGCGGCCTGTTCAACTTGCCAATGGCCGAGAAGCACAAGCTCAACGTCGGCCTCGGCACTGACGTCGGCGGCGGCACCAGTTTCTCGCTGCTGCAAACGCTGAACGAAGCCTACAAAGTCATGCAGCTGCAGGGTGCGCGGCTGAGTCCGTTCAAGTCGCTGTACCTGGCGACCCTGGGCGGTGCGCGGGCACTGCGCCTGGAAGACAAGATCGGCAACCTGCAGCCGGGTTCTGATGCGGACTTCCTGGTGCTGGATTACAACGCCACCCCACTGCTCAGCTATCGCCTGAAACAGGCCAACAACATTGCCGAGACGTTGTTCGTGCTGATGACGCTAGGGGATGACCGCACGGTGCAGCAGACTTATGCGGCAGGGGCTTTGGTGCATCAGCGCTGAGTTTTCCCGAGGCATAAAAAATCCCCCGGCGGTGTTAGCCCCGGGGGATTTTTGTTGCCTGTCAGACCGTATTCGCGAGCAAGCCCGCTCCCACAGGGGATATCAGTCACCCACAAATCTTGTGTTCACTGAAGATCCAATGTGGGAGCGGGCTCGCTCGCGAAGGCCGCGACTCGGTATCAGTCAGAGTTTCGCCGCAGGGCGCCCAGGCTTCTTGGTCTGCAACAAATGCGAGAACACCGCATGCAAATCATCCGACGCACTCTCCTCATCGAGGTTGAGCTTGCTGTCGATGTGGTCCATGTGATGCATCATCAGGTCCACCGCCAGCTCACCGTTGCGCGCTTCGATGGCGTCGATCAACTGAGTGTGCTCGTCGTAGGAGCAATGCGAGCGGTTGCCGCTTTCATACTGGGCGATGATCAGCGAGGTCTGCGAGACCAGGCTGCGCTGGAAGCTGATCAGTGGCGCGTTTTTCGCCGCTTCGGCCAGTTTCAGGTGGAATTCGCCCGACAGACGAATACCGGCGCCGCGATCGCCACGGGAGAAACTGTCGCGTTCGTCGTTGACCATCTGGCGCAATTCGGCGATCTGCTCGGCGGTGGCGTGCTGCACGGCCAGTTCGGTAATCGCGCGCTCCACCAGACGGCGGGCCATGAACACCTGACGCGCTTCTTCAACGCTCGGGCTGGCGACGACCGCGCCACGGTTCGGCCGCAACAGCACCACGCCTTCATGGGCCAGACGCGACAGCGCGCGGCGAATGATGGTGCGGCTGACCCCGAAGATTTCCCCCAGCGCTTCTTCGCTCAATTTTGTACCGGGCGCCAGACGCTGTTCGAGGATGGCCTCGAAGATATGCGCGTAGACAATATCGTCCTGGGTTCCGCTGCGGCCGGCTTTGCCTGCTCGCGGTTGTTTCTTGAGGGGTTGCAACTGTTCGTTCATGGGCACTCGAGTCGGGAGAACTGCGGCGAATAGACCGTGACTGTAATACGGCACAGTAGGTCGCTGGCAAGTATCGCGTAAAAAACAGCGCGATTGTACACAATGGATGGTGGCAACACGACTGTATGGCTGTTTGTGTCCACGGCTGTATTGCAACGATCCGTTACGATTGAGTTTAGGCTTGATCGCAGAATCCGCTGCCAGAACAAAAATCCCCCTGTGGGAGCGGGCTTGCTCGCGAAGGCGGCGTGTCAGGCGACATCTGCCTTGAATGACCCACCGCTTTCGCGAGCAAGCCCGCTCCCACTGGGTTCAGCGTTGCTACGGACATCTCCACCTGTATAAGGAACACCGCCGTCATGAACGACACCGCCTACACTCGCCTGCGCCCCCTCGCCGACACTTCGCCCTCGGCGATTGTCGCCGGTTTCATCGCGATGATGACCGGCTACACCAGTTCGCTGGTGCTGATGTTCCAGGCCGGGCAAGCGGCGGGTTTGAGCAGCGCGCAGATTTCCTCGTGGATCTGGGCGATCTCGATCGGCATGGCGGTGTGCTCGATTGGCCTGTCGTTGCGCTATCGCACACCGATCACCATTGCCTGGTCGACACCGGGTGCAGCCTTGTTGATCACCAGCCTGGGCGGCGTCACCTATGGCGAGGCCATCGGCGCCTACATCACCTGCGCGGTGCTGGTGACGATTTGCGGCCTGACCGGCAGCTTCGAACGCCTGGTGAAAAAGATCCCGGCGTCGCTGGCAGCGGCGCTGCTGGCGGGGATTCTGTTCAAGATCGGCAGCGAAATCTTCGTCGCCGCGCAGCACCGCACCGGGCTGGTGTTGGGGATGTTCTTCACCTATTTGGTGGTCAAACGCCTGTCGCCGCGTTACGCGGTACTGGCTGCGCTGCTGATCGGCACTGCGCTGTCAGGTTTCATGGGGCTGCTGGATTTCAGCGGTTTCCATCTGGAAGTGGCGACGCCGGTGTGGACCACTCCGCACTTCTCGCTGGCCGCGACCATCAGCATCGGCATTCCGTTGTTCGTGGTGGCGATGACCTCACAGAACATGCCCGGCATTGCCGTGCTGCGGGCTGATGGCTACAACGTACCGGCCTCGCCGCTGATCACCACCACCGGCATCGCCTCGCTGCTGCTGGCGCCGTTCGGTTCCCACGGCATCAACCTCGCGGCGATCAGCGCGGCGATCTGCACCGGGCCGCACGCCCATGAAGATCGCAACAAGCGCTACACCGCCGCGGTCTGGTGCGGGATTTTCTACGGGATCGCCGGGGTATTCGGCGCTACATTGGCGGCGCTGTTTGCCGCGCTGCCGAAGGAACTGGTGCTGTCGATTGCCGCGCTGGCGCTGTTCGGCTCGATCATCAATGGCCTGAGCATTGCCATGACCGAGGTCAAGGAACGCGAGGCGGCGCTGATCACCTTCATGGTCACGGCGTCGGGGCTGACGCTGTTTTCCATCGGCTCGGCGTTCTGGGGGATTGTCGCGGGGGTACTGACCTTGCTGATCCTCAACTGGCGCAAAACCCAGGCATAAAAAAACGGCGACCCTCAGGTCGCCGTTTTTTTCAGTATCACTTAGCCGCGTTGATCGGCTTTTCCGGATACCAGACGTCCAGCAGCGGGCTGACAGTCATGCCGGTCAGTTCGCTACGGTTTTTCAGCCAGGCTTCAACGGCAGCGCGCTGCTCTTCGTTGACCGAGCCACGCTTCTGCAGGCAAACCAGACCGAAGTCATCGCCGCCAACATAACCCAGACCGTTGGCTTCCATGGCTTCTTTGATGAATGCTTCGAGGAAAGCGTCAATGGCTTCTTCGGACAAGTCTTCTTTGAAGTCCAGGTTCAGTTCGAAACCCAGCTCTTGGAATTCATCAACGCACAGTTTTTTGCGCAGACGCTGGGAACGGTTAGTCGCCATTGGAACAATCCTCTTAAGTAATAACGGCCGGCACTTTACCAGCTTAAGCGGTCAATTGCCCGACTCTCTGGGCGCGGTGGCCGACCGCCTGTAAAAAAAATAACGAAATGGCCGCCTCGGGCAAGGCACAAGCTGTTACACCTTGGGGCATAATGCCGACACTTTCATGACCACTGAGGGCTTTTTCATTCATGCCTTCGTTATTTTCCCCCTCTTCTGCAGGGTTCTATTTCATATGATCAAATCGTTGCGTCCTCTCTTTCTCGCCGGCCTTCTTCTGCCCCTGGCCCTGCCGGTTGCCGCTGCCACCATCAACACCGCCCTCACCCCCAACGTCGAAAAAGCCCTCAAGGCCAGCAAACTGCAGCCAACCGCGCTGTCGCTGGTGATGATCCCGCTCGACGGCCCGGGCAATCCGACCGTGTACAACGCCGACGTCTCGGTCAACCCGGCCTCGACCATGAAACTGGTGACCACCTACGCTTCGCTGGAAATGCTTGGCCCCAACCATCAGTGGAAAACCGAGTTCTACACCGACGGCGACCTGAGCGGCGGCATCCTCAATGGCAACCTGTACCTCAAGGGTGGCGGCGATCCGAAGCTGAACATGGAAAAACTCTGGCTGCTGATGCGCGACCTGCGCGCCAACGGCGTGACCCAGGTCACCGGCGACCTGATCCTCGACCGCAGCTTTTTCATCCAGCCACAACTGCCCGAATTCAACGACGACGGCAACGACGAGAACAAACCGTTCCTGGTCAAACCGGACTCGCTGCTGGTCAACCTCAAGGCCCTGCGCTTCGTTGCACGTAATGACAGTGGCCGGGTGCTGATCTCGGTGGAGCCGCCGATTGCCAGCGTGCGCATCGAAAACACGGTCAAGGCGCTCAACTCCAAGCAGTGCACCGGTGGCGTGCGCTACAACCCGGTGACCCAGGCGGACGGCAGCGTGACCGTGACCGTCGCCGGTCAATTGGGCGAGGGCTGCAGCTCGCAGACCTATCTGTCGCTGCTCGACCACGCGACCTACACCGCCGGTGCCGTGCGCGCGATCTGGAAAGAACTGGGTGGCAGCATCCAGGGCAAGGATCGCCTCGCCGCGACCCCGAGCAGCGCCAAGCTGCTGGCCCGCGCCTACTCGCCGGATCTGGCGGAAATCATCCGCGACATCAACAAATACAGTAACAACACCATGGCTCAGCAGCTGTTCCTGAGCCTCGGTCAGAAGTACCGCAACGAAGCCGACGGTGATGACGCCAAGGCTGCGCAACGCGTGGTTCGCCAGTGGCTGGCGAAGAAAGGCATCACCGCGCCGCACCTGGTGATGGAGAACGGCTCCGGGCTGTCGCGCGCCGAACGCGTCAGCGCCCGCGAGATGGCCAACATGCTGCAAGCCGCCTGGCATAGCCCGTACGCCGCCGAGTACATCAGCTCGCTGCCGATTGCCGGCATGGACGGCACCATGCGCAAACGCCTGAAGACCACCGCGATGCGCGGCGAAGCCCACGTCAAGACCGGTACCCTGAACACCGTACGGGCAATTGCCGGCTTCAGCCGCGACGTCAACGGCAACACCTGGGCGGTGGTGGCGATCCTCAACGACAAGGCCCCGTTCGGCGCGTCGTCGGTGCTGGATCAGGTGCTGCTGGATCTGTACAAGCAGCCGCGCCTGCCGCAGACGGCTTCGGCGCTGTAAGCACCAAGTAAAAGCCGTTCCTTTGTGGCGAGGGAGCTTGCTCCCGCTTGAGTGCGCAGCGCTCACAAAATTTTTTGGGGCAGCTTCGCTGCCCAGCGGGAGCAAGCTCCCTCGCCACAAAACAGGGTTCCACAGGGGATTGGCGTAACGGCTTAGCTCATCTGCTCGACCCGGTCGCGCCCGCCCTGCTTCGCCGCATACACCCCCGAATCCGCCCGCAGCAGCAGCGCATCCGCACCCTCCCCCGGGCGCCAGCTGGCGATGCCGAAACTGGCCGTCACCACCCCGACCACATCCACCGGCGCACTGCGCAGGCCTTGCCATAGCTCCATGGCGAGGATGTACGCGTGCTCGCCGTCGATGTCCGGGCACAACACCATGAACTCTTCACCGCCCAGGCGGCAGAACACATCGGTTCGGCGCAAGCGATGAGCGATGCGCTCGCACACCGCCTGCAGCACCCGGTCGCCCACGGCATGGCCGTACTGGTCGTTGATGCGCTTGAAGTGATCGATGTCGAGCATGATCACCGACAGCTCGCCGCCGCCCCGTTCGACCCGGGCCATCTCAGTGGTCAGGCGTTCCTGGAAGTAGCGACGGTTGTGAATGCCGGTCAGTGAGTCAGTGACCGACAGCGCCCGCAGCTCCTCTTCGACCCGCTTCAGATCGGAAATGTCCGAGATGTAGCCGTGCCACAGCACGCCGCCGCCCGGCAGTTCTTCCGGCGTCGCCTCGCCGCGCACCCAGCGCAGGCCGCGCTCGGGCAACTGCACGCGGTACTCCTCGCGCCATGGACTCAGATTGTCCGCCGAGGCGCGGATCGAGGTGCGCACGCGGGTGATGTCTTGCGGATGGATACGGGTGAAAATCGCCTCGGCATTGAGCAGCAGCACGTCCGGCTCCAGCTCGTAGATCTCGCGGATGCCGTCGCTGGCGTAGATCACGCTGAAGCGCCCGTCGAATTCCATCTTGAATTGATAGATGCCGCCGGGCACGTGGGCGCTGAGTTTTTTCAGCAGTACATCGCGCGCCGCCAGTGCTTCGTGCACACGCTTGCGCTCGGTGATGTCGATGCAGATCGCCAGATGACCGACCCACAGTCCTTGCTCATCGAGCACCGGGGTGGCAAGCATGTTCACCGGCAGATGGCTGCCGTCGCTGCGTACCAGCGTCCACTCGCGCGCCTCATGACCGCCGACCTCGCCGCCCTCGACCAGCATCGCGTGGCAGGTCGGAATGCTCTTGCCGTAACGCGCACTCAACTCCGCCGAACGCGCGGCCAGCTCTCGCGGCAGATGCAGGTTTTCCAGCGTCATGTGCCCGACCACGTCAGCGCTGCTGTAGCCGAGCATCTGTTCGGCGCCAGGGTTGAAGGTGTTGATCACCCCGCGCAGGTCGGTGGCAATGATTGCCACTTGGGTCGCGGCATTCAGCACGCCGCGCAACTGGCCGTGGGTGCCGCGCAATTCCTGCTCCCGGGCGTGCAGTTCCTGGGTACGCAGTTCGACCATGCGCAAGGCGCGTTGACGCTGGCTCACCAACACATAGAGCAATGCGCTGAGCAACACACTCAGCAGCGCGCCCAGCACCACCAGGCTGCTGATTGACGAATGGTTGGCCTGCAGAAAGGCTTCGCTGGGCTGTATGTCCACCTGATAGTCATGGTCGGCCATGCGCAACAACTGCGTGGCCGACAGATCACTGGCCCCCGCCTTGTTGGCCGACTCGTAAAGCACTTCATGCTGATCGTCTGTGGACAGGTCAAGAATGCGTACGCTGAGGAAATCCTGGTTGTCTTCGGGCAACCCGTCGGCCAGCAACTGCTGCATGCTGATCACCGCCATCACATAGCCTTCCGGCGGACTTTTCGGTGCCCCTTCGCGAGTGACCGGCGCCACCAGCAATACGCCCCGGGCATACGCCGGATCAACGCCCACCAGATGCAACGGCTGGGACACCACCATGTGCCCGGTGCGGTCGGCGCGCTCCAGTGTCGCCCGGCGCAGGGGTTGCGCCAGCAGGTCGTAACCCAGTGGCGTAGGCAAGCGGCTCTGACTCTGGGTGTAGATCACCGGCACATATTCGGGGCGATCACCGGCTACCTGGAGCTGGTCGTCAGCGGTCAGTTCACGAAAGGTAAAGGTGCTGAAACCTTCGTTGCGCACCGCTTGCTCAACCGCCGGGCGCTGGGCACGGCTGACCCGCGGCGCATAGGAATAGGCCTGGGTGCGTAATAAAAGAGGTTTGGCATAGCCATCGAATTCGCTGCGTGAGACCGAATCGGAGTTGGCGAAGAAGCGGCGCAGGCCGTCGAGGCGCTGCTCCTGATCCTGGAAACGTTCTTCGATGCGGCTGTAACGCTCATTGGCCAGCAGCTGAAAGCGTTGATGCAGTTGATGATGAAACTGAGTGAGGGTGGCCCAGGCGAGCAGCCCCGTGAGAATCCCGCCGGCGAGCAATACCAGCAGCGCGACCAGCCAGGCCGAGACTTCTTCGCTGATAAAACCCAGTATCTTTGGGCGCACGGGGTGCAACGACATAGGGGCAACTCACAACGCCACTGTTTCAGGGAAAAACCCCATTGGCCATGAGTTGAGTTATAGCTATTAGCCATTAATTTGGCTAGCTCTGATCGGATCCAAGAGCCTTTTAAAATCAAGGCTCTGTGGATCCAACCAGGTCAAGTGTCAACGAGCCGTGATTTTCCAGGCGCGGTGAATCTTGGTGTTGCGGGCAAAATCCGGATCGATGGTCTGCGCGCTGATTTCCTCGACCGCGTAACGCTCGGCCAGGTTCTCCTCCAACTGGAACTTGCGGAAGTTGTTCGAGAAGTACAGCACGCCACCCGGAGCCAGGCGCGCCATGGCCAGATCGATCAACTGCACCTGATCACGCTGCACGTCGAAGATGCCTTCCATGCGCTTGGAGTTGGAGAAGGTCGGCGGATCGATGAAGATCAGGTCGTACTCTTCGCGGCAGCTTTCCAGCCACGCCATCACGTCGCCCTGCTCCAGACGGTTCTTGTCGGAGAACCCGTTCAGCGACAGGTTGCGTCGCGCCCAGTCCAGATAAGTCTTCGACAGGTCGACGCTGGTGGTGCTGCGCGCACCGCCCTTGGCCGCGTGCACACTGGCTGTCGCGGTGTAGCAGAACAGATTGAGGAAGCGCTTGCCGGCAGCCTCTTTCTGAATTCGCATGCGGATCGGCCGGTGGTCGAGGAACAGACCGGTGTCGAGGTAGTCGGTGAGGTTCACCAGCAGCTTGACGCCGCCTTCGCTGACCTCGTTGAACTTGCCCTGCGCCGCCTGACGCTCGTACTGCTTGGTACCGCTCTGACGCTCGCGGCGCTTGACCACCACGCGGCTCTTGTCGACGTTCAGCGCCTGCGGGATCGCCGCCAACGCGTCGAACATGCGCGCCGAGGCTTTTTCCGGATCAATCGACTTCGGCGCCGCGTATTCCTGCACGTGCACCCAGTCGTGATACAGGTCGATGGCCATGGCGTATTCCGGCATGTCGGCATCGTAGACGCGGTAGCAGTCGATGCCTTCGCGCTTGACCCACTTGCTCAGCGCCTTGAGGTTCTTTTGCAGGCGGTTGGCAAACATCTGCCCGCCTTCGCTCAGGCGCGGCTGCTCGATCACTGGCGCCGGGGCGGGCGTCGGTTTGATCGGGTTGCCGTTCTTGTTGAACTTGCGCTCTTGCGGCTCGTTCGGGGTCTGATCGTAAGCCGCTTGCTCACGCTCGGCCTGACGCTGTTCCGGGGTACGCCGCTCGCCCGTGACGAACTGATCCGGCAGCACCTTGATCAACAGCAGCTTGCACGGCAGCGCGCCGTTCCAGAACGAATACTGCTTGTGGCTGCGAATGCCCATGCGCTTGCCCAGATCCGGCGCGCCAGTGAACACCGCCGCTTCCCAGTTCAGGCAGGCCTGACGCAGACGCTCGCCAAGGTTCTGGTAGAGGTAAAGCAGGCTGGCTTCGTCGCCCAGACGCTCGCCGTACGGCGGGTTGCAGATCACCAGACCTTTCTGGTTCTGATCCGGACGCGGCTCGAAGGTCGCGACTTCGCCCTGATAGATCTTGATCCACTCGCTCAGACCAGCGCGCTCGACGTTGTTGCGGCCCGGTTGAATCAGGCGCGGGTCGGCTTCGTAACCACGAATCCACAGCGGCGGCTTGGCCAGACCGACAGCAGCGCGCTCAACCGCTTCTTCATGGAGTTTTTTCCACAGCGCCGGGACGTGACCGAGCCATGCGGTGAAGCCCCACTGCTCACGGCGCAGGTTCGGCGCCATGTCGGCGGCGATCATCCCGGCTTCGACGAGGAACGTACCGACACCGCACATCGGGTCAGCCAGCGCGCCACCTTCGGCCGCAATGCGCGGCCAGCCGGAACGGATCAGGATCGCTGCCGCGAGGTTTTCCTTCAGCGGCGCCGCGCCCTGCTGCAGGCGGTAACCGCGCTGGTGCAGGCTGTGGCCGGAAAGGTCGAGGGACAGGATCGCTTCGCCGCGATCCAGGCGCAGGTGAATGCGCAGATCCGGGTTGAGCTTGTCGATGCTTGGGCGGTCGCCCTGCGGGGTACGCAGTTTGTCGACGATGGCGTCTTTGACTTTCAGTGCGCCGAAGTGGGTGTTGTCGATACCCGAACCGTGGCCGCTGAATTCAACGGCCAGGGTGCCGTCGGAGAGCATGTGATCCTGCCACTCGACGTCGAGCACGCCGTGATACAGGTCTTCAGCGTCTTTCATCGGGAAGCGCTTGAGCACCAGCAGCACCCGGTTGGCCAGACGCGACCACAGGCACAGGCGATAAGCGGTTTCCATGGTGGCCATGCCACGCACGGCGGAGGTGTGCTCGCGAGCTTCTTCAAGGCCAAGCCCGACGGCTTCCTCGATAAGCAGGCCTTCAAGGCCTTTGGGGCAAGTGAGGAAGAGTTCGAAACGATCGGACATGGTATTTCCAGAGCCTTTGGCTAGTGAATCGACAACGCATTGCCGATCCGGTTTTCAATCAGGCGCTTTTCTAAAAGAGCGCCCGCGTGGCACGAAGGTGTGCCGTTCCATCCCCGCTGCTCGGGTTAAAAGAGCTTAGATGCCGGGACAGATAAAAAAGTTGATGAAACAAAAAGTCTTAAAGCGACCCTTCGTCGCTTAGTAACCGAGCGTAAACGTGGGTCATTCTCACTAAAGGATTAACCCCATCATCCAGCGCGGGGCCGATCATACCGGGGTTTGGTGAAAATTCGTTCATGAAACCACTCGTTACTTATGGCTGTAGCACTATTTTCGTTACGTCCTTATGACAAAACGATCATTCCCTCAATGTGACTCATTGGTTAGAACTGGACACAGGTTGACGTCGCAACGGCGTCAACACCTTGGCTCGCCACGCCGGCAGCGAGCCGCCCAACGGCAGAGTTTTTTCTGCCAGACCTCGGTTGAGGTCAACGCGACAAAAACAGTCAACAAGTGAGGGAAACACCCTATGAGAAGACTTAAGCGTGATCCGTTGGAAAGAGCATTTTTGCGCGGATATCAATATGGCGTTGGTGGCAAATCCCGCGAGCTTTGCCCATTTACTCTACCGTCGGTACGCCAAGCCTGGATCAACGGCTGGCGAGAAGGACGCGGCGACAACTGGGACGGTATGACCGGCACTGCGGGGATCCACAGACTCAACGAACTTCACGCCGTCGGCTAACACAGGGCACTTATTGCAATACGACAATCTGAATTTATAGCGACTTACCATGCACGTCCTTCCCGGACGGCGGGCTGCGGCCCAGGGGCTCCTTCGAGGAGCCCTTTTTTATGCCTGCCCCGGACGATACAGCTCCCTGTGGCGAGGGGATTCATCCCCGATGGGCTGCGAAGCGGCCCCGAATCCATCCACCCCAGTGTGCCAGGCGAACGGCGGAAGCAAATTTTACGACTGCTGCGCAGCCGATCGGGGATAAATCCCCTCGCCACAGAGCCCTCAGAAAACCTCAGCGCAGGGCGGCGATGGCGTCGACCGATTCGCGAATCAGCGCCGGGCCTTTATAGATGAAGCCCGAGTAAATCTGCACCAGACTCGCACCCGCGGTGATCTTCTCCGCCGCATGCTTGCCTTCAGTGATCCCGCCCGCCGCGATGATCGGCAAACGACCACCCAGCTCAGCCGCCAACACCTTCACGGTATGCGTGCTCTTGTCGCGCACCGGAGCGCCGGACAGACCGCCCGCCTCGTCACCATGCTCCATGCCTTCGACGCCAACGCGGCTCAGGGTGGTGTTGGTAGCGATCACCGCGTCCATCCCGGTTTCGATCAATGCCTGGGCAACCTGCGCGGTTTCTTCGTCGGTCATGTCCGGGGCGATCTTGATCGCCAGTGGTACGTGCTTGCCGTGGCGCAGGGCCAGTTCGGCGCGGCGCGTGGCCAGATCCGCCAGCAGCTGCTTGAGCGAATCACCGAACTGCAGGCTGCGCAGGCCCGGGGTGTTCGGCGAGCTGACGTTGACCGTGACATAGCTGGCGTGGGCATACACCTTGTCCAGGCAGATCAGGTAGTCATCCACTGCACGCTCGACCGGGGTGTCGAAGTTCTTGCCGATGTTGATCCCCAGCACGCCCGTGTATTTGGCCGCGGCGACCCGCGCCAGCAGGTTATCCACACCCAGGTTGTTGAAGCCCATGCGGTTGATGATCGCCTCGGCTTCCGGCAGGCGGAAGATCCGTGGTTTCGGGTTGCCCGGCTGCGGACGCGGGGTCACGGTGCCGATTTCGACGAAACCGAAACCCAACTGCGAGAAGCCGTCGATGGCCGCGCCGTTCTTGTCCAGACCGGCCGCCAGACCCACCGGGTTCGGGAAGTCCAGGCCCATGACCGTCACCGGCACGTTCGCCGGCTTCTTGCACAGCAAGCCGTTGAGGCCCAAACGCCCACCCGCGCCGATCAGATCAAGCGACAGATCGTGGGAGGTTTCCGGAGAAAGTTTGAACAACAGCTGACGGGCCAGGGTGTACATGGGCGGCGATGACTCGGGCGGCGAAAAGAGGTGGCGATTATAGCCGGGCTTATGGCTTCAACACCAAATCGCAGACAAAGAAAAGCCCGGCCTGAGCCGGGCTTTTCTCAAAGCGGCGAGCTAATTACTTAGCTTGAGCTTCAACCTGCGCTTCTACGCGACGGTTTACAGCGCGGCCAGCTTCAGTGCTGTTGTCAGCAACTGGGCGGGTTTTGCCGTAGCCAACCGAGTTAACGCGGGACGATTCAACACCGTACTGCTGAGTCAGAACTTTCTTAACAGCGTCTGCACGACGCTGAGACAGTTTCTGGTTGTAAGCGTCAGGACCGACGGAGTCAGTGTGACCTTCAACAGTGGTGTGGGTCGCTGGGTACTGCTTCATGAAGTCAGCCAGGTTCTTGATGTCAGCGTAGCTGTTAGGCTTGACGACCGACTTGTCGAAGTCGAACTTGACGTCCAGCTCAACACGAACAACTTCAGCAACTGGAGCTTCAACTGGAGCTTCTGCAACTGGCTCTGGAGCTGGAACTGGAGCAGGAGCTGGCTTGCCGCCACCGCCGAAGTTCACACCCAGGCCAACAACTGGAGCGTAGTTCCAGCGACCGTTGTCCAGTTTGTAGTCAGCGTCTACACCAGCACGGGCGTAGAAGTTTTCAGCGAAGTAGTACTTAACGCCAGCGCCAGCAGTCAGGTAGGTCGACTGGTCACGACCAGTGTGACCGTCGTCTGCAACGTTGGTCAGGCTGCCGTGCTTAACACCACCGGAAACGTAAGGACGCAGAGCGTCGCCAGCGTTGTTGAAGTGGTACTGAGCGTTCAGACCGAAGTTGTCACCGTGCAGTTTCTGGCTGCCGGTACCGTCGTTCGAACGGGTGTGGTTGTTCTTGTCGTAGGTCAGGTTCAACGACACGTCGTCGGTCAAGAAGTAACCGATAGAGGCGCCTGGGTTGAAGCCGTCTTCGACGTGATCAACACTGTCGTTGTACTGCTTCTTGTAGAACAGTTCGCCTTCAACTGCGCCTTGGCCTTGTGCCAATGCGCCGAACGAAGTAGCGGCAATCAAAGAACCAATGGCCAAGCCCAAGGTGTTTTTCAGTTTCATCCGTTAAATCCCCATCTGGTGATTGTGAAGCAGTCCCGCAAACCGGGGGACAACTCGGCGGCAAGTCTATCAGAACTTGCCTACACGTAAGAGATATTTGCGCTGAACTAAGTTTCAGCAATGCCTGCAAATTTCTCACGTAATTTGTCTAGAGCACGTTTGTACCGCATTTTTGTCGCACTCAAACCCATGTGCATGATGTCTGCGATTTCCTGAAATTCAAGCTCTGCGACAAATCGCAGCACCAGAATTTCACGGTCAATCGGGTTCACATACACCAGCCAGCGATCGAGTCCGCCCTTCTCCTCGGGTTTCGGCGCCTTTTCTTCCGACGCTTCTTCCAGGGGGTCCAGACTCAAGGCGTCCATCAAGCGACGCTTTCGCCGTTCTTTCCGATACTGCGTGATGCATTCGTTGTAAGTGATGCTGTACAGCCAGGTTTTGAACTTCGATTTCCCCTCGAAATTCTTCAGGCCGTACAGCACCTTCAGCATCACTTCCTGACAGACATCGTCTGCGTCGCGATCGTTCCCAAGATATCTCGCACAAACGTTAAATAATGTTCGCTGGTAACGCCGCATCAGCTCTTCATAGGCGCGCGTTACGTGAAACAGCTCGGTATGCGAGCGCGCGACCAACTCCTCATCAGAGAGCTCACGGGGGTCATAGCGCGTGGATAGCGTTTGGGCTTTATTCAAAACAAGTCGTGCCGACAGTCAGGTCAATGTCCGCCGCTACCCTCTCAGGGCATTTTGCGGCGGCATACATTAGCAGGGTTTGCCGGGTTAGCGGCTACTCACATGCTGTTCCAGCAGGATCCGATTGGAGAGTGAGACTAGCTCACCGTCATCGGTCAGCAATGTGGTTTTAACCGTGCCGATCTCTTCGATCTGGCCTTCGACCTCGCCAACACGCACTTGTTGCCCAACCTGATACAACTCACGCACATAGATTCCCGCAAGAATCTGACCGGCAATTTCCCGGCTTCCCAATCCCATCGCCAGCGCAACCGCCAGACCAACGGTAATCAATACAATAACAATTACATGGTTAAGCAGGTCGGTCTTGACTTCAAGCTGACTGATCGCGACCGAGATGCTGATGATGATCACCAGCCCTTGGGCAATTCGGCCCAAACCTGAAGCGTAGTCCAGCCCTACGCCTTCTGCCGCGCCGCGCACCAGCCCGTTGGCCAGCTGCGCAAGCAATACGCCCACCAGCAACACCAGAGCGGCGCCGAAAACTTTCGGCAAATACAACGCCAGCATGTCCAGCGTAGCTGAAACTCGCTCAAGTCCAAGGGACTCTGCCGCGGAAACCAGAAAAATCAGCAAAACGAACCAGTAGACGATCTTGCCGATCAAGGTCGAGATCGGCACCTGAAGCCCGGCGCGCGACATCAACTTGGTCAGTCCGGTGCCGCCCATCAGGCGATCAAGGCCCAGTTTGGCGAGCAATTTGGAGAGCAAGGTATCGAGCAGCTTGGCCACCACGAAACCCAACAGCAGCACCACCAGTGCGCCGAACAGGTTCGGAATGAAATTAGCGACTTTGGTCCACAACGCAGTCATTGCAGTGACGAGGCTCTGAGTCCAGAGATCAAGTTCCATATTCAATCAGCCTTATCAGCAGTGCGAGCGGTAGTTTTACGAAGACGGGAAACCGGCGAAACGTGGGCCGATCCATTATTCAGGGCGATCATCAGCGCGGGCAGCCAGCGGCCCAGCAGGCTGAACAGATCACCGGCGCCAACCTGGCGGTTGGCGGTTTTGAGCACGCGACCCAGGCATGCATCGTCGTCACGGCTGGACGGCGAGGCGTTGAGCATGTCGCGCAAAGACTGTTCAAACGGATCGTGCATACGCACCTCTCGTGATGTCTGTGAAAGACGCGGGCAAATTTGGTCGGGTCACATATTGCATATTCATACCCAGCGCAAACGGCGGAATAACCACCATTGACCAAAGGCCATCGCCAACACCGTCAGACAGGCGATCAGGAAGCCGTAAGGGCTGCTCGAGAACGGAATTCCGCCCACGTTTATGCCCAACAGACCGGTGAGAAAACTCATCGGCAAAAAAATACAGGTGATGATGCCGAAGCGATACATCGTGCGATTCATGCGCACGTTCAAACGCCGGTCTTCAGCCTCCAGCACAAGCCCCATGCGCTCTCGAGTCAATTCGAGCTCTTCGAGATAGCGGGTCAGGCTGTTGTTCAATTCGTTCCAGTAGTCGGCGTCATCGTCGACAAACCACGGCAGTTTTATCCGCGTCAGCTGTCCGAAAATATCCCGCTGCGGCGCGAGGAAACGCTTCAGTCCGGCAGCCCGGCGGCGGATGTGCAAAATCGAGCCATGCTCGGGGGTATACCGTTCGTCGGCATCCAGCCGCTCTTCCTCTTCATCGACCAGTTCCGACAGGCACGTGACCAGATCCTGCACCTTGTGGGTGAGGAATTGCGCCAGATACAGGATCAGTTCGGAGGACGTTTTCGGGCCTTTGCTCTCGCCCAACAGCGCCAACAACTCATCGGTGGCGCGCAGCGGGCGCAGACGCAGAGAGATGACCCGTTGCGCCGAGGCGAAAATCCGCACCGAAACCATGTCTTCCGGCTCGGCACCTGGATTCAGGTTGACCCCGCGCAGAAACAGCAGCAGTTCGGCATCGGGCAATGGCAACAGGCGCGGCCGAGTGTTCTCTTCCAGCAGCAGGTCGCAGGCGAATTCATTCAGGCCGCTGGATTTGCGCAGCCAGGTCTGGGTTTGCGGATGACTGCGATCCCAATGCAGCCACAGACTCTCATGGGCCTGTAGCTGCAGATCGTCGAGCTCGGTCCTGGCTATCGAACGCGCACCGCCCTTACCGTCCAGCACCAGGGCATGCACCAGCCCCCACTGCGCGTTTTCTTCCTCGAACATCCGCATCCCTTTGTTCTGCCGCTGTTTATTCAGGCATCTTCAGCGGGCTCGGCGAGATGATCACGCCGTTGTTGTCCGCATAAATGTAGTGGCCCGGGTGGAACGTCACGCCGGCGAAAGTCACCGGTACGTTAAGGTCGCCGATACCGCGTTTTTCAGTCTTCATCGGATGGCTGGCCAGGGCCTGGACTCCGAGATCGGTCTGGGCGATGACGTCAACGTCACGAATGCAGCCGTAGATCACCAGCCCTTCCCAACCGTTTTTCGCGGCTTTCTCGGCGATCATGTCGCCCAACAGCGCGCGACGCAGCGAACCGCCGCCATCGACCACCAGCACTTTGCCGTCACCCTTGAGTTCGGCTTGCTCTTTGACCAGCGAGTTATCTTCGAAACATTTGATGGTCACGATTTCGCCGCCGAAAGAATCACGGCCGCCGAAATTGCTGAACATCGGTTCCAGCACCTGCACCAGCTCCGGATAGGCGTCGCACAGGTCAGGCGTGAGGTAATGGTTCATCGAGAAACTCCTGTTAAAGGAAGACGATCTAGGATGCCGCATTCTTTTGAGACGAGCTCCGGCAGTCGCTGTTTACCCTGATTCATGCAATGTTCGCTGAATGAACCTGAACATACGCTGAAACGTAATAGCTAAACAGCCACCATTTATGACCAGAACCGCACAATGCGTCATATCTTAGCCGCAAGCCGACCTGAGCGAAATGCCCTTTTCAGAGCCTTGGCCTCAACCCGCGGCCGCCAGATCCGGCTTGTCGCCGAGCAATGGCGTCTGCTGATCCTGCAGCCAGCGCGCCACCAGCGGCCAGACTTCGGCCTGTGCAGCCTTGCTCACCAGCATCTCGACGTGACCGAAATTGTCCCTGAAGCCCTGCTCACGCCCCAGATTGACGAATTGCTTGTGCTCGGAGCCGATCTGCTCGAACAGCTTGCGACAGGCCCACGCCGGATCCTGATGATCGCCCGCCGCCGTCACGGCCAGCACCGGCACCTGAACCTCGGCCAGACCGGCCCACCAATCCTTGTCCTTGTCACCAAAACGTCCAAACAAGCCGTACCAGCGCATGCTTTCCAGCGCCAGGCCGATCGGCTCGTCCTCCGGGCCGCGCTTGAGGCGTGAGCCGGACAATTGCGCGAAACGCTTGAGAATGAAGCGCCCGCTCCACTCCACCGGTGGAATCTTCAGCGGCCAGTACGTGCGACTGACCTGCGTGCCGAAAAACGCCGCGGAAGCCACGGCTGGCTCGCCAAGGTATTCGCCACCCAGCGCCGCCGCCAGGGTAATGCCGCCCAGCGAATGGCCGATCCAGTGTGGCACCTGCCCGCTCTGCTCGCGCACGAACGCGGCAATCGCCGGCAGATCGTACCGGGCGTAGTCAGCCACGCGGTTGCGGCGGTAGTCCTGGTTGCGCTGCGACAGGCCATGGCCGCGCATCTCCGGAATCCATACATCAAAACCCAGACGCGTCAGGTACGCGCCCAGCCCAAGGCCCTTGGGGGAAAACCAGAAGCGTCGATTGGAAAAACTGCCGTGCAGCAAAATCACCGGCACGCCGCGCGGCGTCGCGTCATCGGCCATGCCCAGACGGGTCACGGCGATCTCCACGGACCAGTCGGGACTGTTGCCGGGTTTCAATCGATACACATCTTCGCTCAGATCACCGCGACGTTCGGCGCTGATCAGGGCGACAGGAAACAGGTTGCTGCTGCTTTGCATAATGCTCTTGCACAAAAAAGGGCGGCATCTACAGGAGCCCGCCCTACTTCAATCTCAAAGCCCCCGACCTTTGTGGGAGCGGGCTTGCTCGCGAAAGCGGTGTATCAGCCAATATTTGTGGCGGATCTTATTCCGTCTTCGCGAGCAAGCTCGCTCCCACAAGGGGAACGGGCCGTTCACATATGGTTCAAGCCTGGGCCTGACCTTCCGCGAGGAAGAACCAGGTTTCCAGTACGGAGTCCGGGTTCAGCGACACGCTTTCGATGCCCTGCTCCATCAGCCACTTGGCCAGATCCGGGTGGTCCGAAGGGCCCTGTCCGCAGATGCCGATGTACTTGCCGGCCTTGTTGCACGCGGCAATCGCGTTGGCCAACAGCTTCTTGACCGCCGGATTACGCTCGTCGAACAGGTGCGCGATGATCCCGGAGTCACGGTCCAGGCCCAGGGTCAGCTGAGTCAGGTCGTTGGAACCGATCGAGAAACCGTCGAAGAATTCGAGGAATTCTTCAGCGAGAATCGCGTTGGATGGCAGTTCGCACATCATGATCACGCGCAGGCCATTGTCGCCACGGGCCAGGCCGTTTTCGGCGAGCAGATCGACCACCTGGCTGGCTTCGCCGAGGGTACGGACGAACGGCACCATGATTTCGACGTTGGTCAGGCCCATCTCGTTGCGTACGCGTTTCAGTGCGCGACACTCGAGTTCGAAGCAATCGCGGAACGCTTCGCTGATGTAACGCGAAGCGCCACGGAAGCCCAGCATCGGGTTTTCTTCTTCCGGCTCGTAGAGCTTGCCGCCGATCAGGTTCGCGTATTCGTTGGACTTGAAGTCCGACAGACGCACGATGACCTTCTTCGGCCAGAACGCTGCAGCGAGGGTGCTGATGCCTTCCACCAGTTTTTCGACGTAGAAGCCGACCGGATCGTCGTAACCGGCGATGCGCTTGTCGACGCTGTCCTTGATTTCCTGCGGCAGGCCGTCGTAGTTCAGCAGTGCTTTCGGGTGCACGCCGATCATGCGGTTGATGATGAATTCCAGACGGGCCAGGCCGACACCGGCGTTCGGCAGTTGCGCGAAGTCGAAGGCGCGGTCCGGGTTGCCGACGTTCATCATGATCTTGAACGGCAGCTCCGGCATGGCGTCCACGGAGTTCTTCTTGACGTCGAAGCCCAGCTCGCCTTCGAAGATGTAACCGGTGTCACCCTCAGCACAGGACACGGTCACGCCCTGGCCATCCTTCAGCAGTTGGGTGGCGTTGCCGCAACCCACAACCGCCGGAATCCCCAGTTCACGGGCGATGATCGCCGCGTGACAGGTACGCCCGCCACGGTTGGTGACGATGGCGCTGGCGCGCTTCATCACCGGTTCCCAGTCCGGGTCGGTCATGTCGGAGACCAGCACGTCGCCGGCCTGGACTTTGTCCATTTCCGAGACGTCCTTGATGATCCGCACCTTACCGGCGCCGATGCGCTGGCCGATGGCACGACCTTCCACCAGCACGGTGCCGGTTTCTTTCAGCAGGTAACGTTCCATGACGTTGGCCTGGGTGCGGCTCTTCACGGTTTCCGGACGGGCCTGCACGATGTACAGCTTGCCGTCGTCACCGTCCTTGGCCCACTCGATGTCCATCGGGCAGCCGTAGTGCTTCTCGATGATCATCGCCTGCTTGGCCAGCTCGCTGACCTCGGCGTCGGTCAGGCAGAAACGCGCGCGTTCGGCCTTGTCGACATCGACGGTCTTCACCGAACGACCGGCCTTGGCCTCGTCGCCGTAGATCATCTTGATCGCCTTGCTGCCGAGGTTGCGACGCAGGATCGCCGGACGACCGGCTTCCAGCGTGCCCTTGTGCACATAGAATTCGTCGGGGTTCACCGCGCCTTGAACAACGGTTTCGCCCAGGCCGTAGGCGCCGGTGATGAACACCACGTCACGGAAGCCGGATTCGGTATCGAGGGTGAACATTACGCCGGCAGTACCGGTTTCCGAACGCACCATGCGCTGCACGCCGGCCGACAGGGCGACCAGTTTGTGGTCGAAGCCCTGGTGCACGCGGTAGGAAATCGCCCGGTCGTTGAACAGCGAAGCGAACACCTCTTTGGCGGCGCGGATAACGTTTTCCACGCCACGGATGTTCAGGAAGGTTTCCTGCTGACCGGCGAACGAGGCGTCCGGCAAGTCTTCGGCGGTAGCGGAAGAACGCACGGCCACGGCCACATCAGGGTTACCGGCCGACAACGCGGCGAACGCGGTGCGAATCTCGGCATTGAGTTTTTCAGGGAATTCGGCGTCCATGATCCATTGACGGATCTGCGCACCGGTCTTGGCCAGTGCATTGACGTCATCGACGTCCAGGGCATCGAGAGCCTTGTGGATCTGATCGTTGAGGCCGCTCAGTTCGAGAAAGTCGCGATAGGCCTGCGCGGTGGTGGCAAAGCCGCCGGGGACCGACACACCGGCACCCGCCAGGTTGCTGATCATCTCGCCCAGGGATGCGTTCTTGCCCCCCACATGCTCAACATCGTGTTTGCCGAGCTTATCGAGGGAAACTACGTACTCTACCAAGGTGATCTCTCCACTAACTGTGTTGGAAAAGCTCAGAAACCGGCAGCTCGGGGGAGCGTTGGCCGGCTGTATGGCCTGGACCTGGAAAATAAGTGAGAATGCGGGCCATTGGCGGCCGGCAATCGCGCCTATCATATCCAAGATTGATGACTAGCTTAAGGCCCAAGGTGCAAATGAAACGATCTGCTTTCTTTATCTCCGATGGCACCGGCATCACTGCCGAAACCCTGGGTCAAAGCCTTCTGGCGCAGTTCGAAAACATTACCTTCAGCAAAGTCACGCGGCCGTATATCGACAACGCGGACAAAGCGCGGGCCATGGTACAACAAATCAACAAAGCCGCTGAAACCGACGGCATGCGCCCGATCATCTTCGACACCATCGTCAATCAGGACATCCGTGAGATTCTCGCGACCTCCAATGGTTTCATGATCGACATTTTCTCGACCTTCCTCGCCCCGCTGGAGCAGGAACTGACTGAGCATTCTTCCTATACCGTCGGCAAGTCGCATTCGATCGGGCACAACTCCAATTACATGGAGCGGATCGAGGCGGTGAACTTCGCTCTCGACAATGACGACGGCGCGCGCACCCACTATTACGACAAGGCCGATCTGATACTAGTGGGCGTGTCGCGTTGTGGTAAGACGCCGACGTGCCTGTACATGGCGATGCAATTCGGCATTCGCGCGGCCAACTACCCGCTGACCGAAGACGACATGGAGCGCCTGACCCTGCCGACCGCCCTGCGCGCCCACCAGCACAAGCTGTTCGGCCTGACCATCGACCCGGATCGCCTCACCGCGATCCGCAACGAGCGCAAGCCCAACAGCCGTTATTCGAGCTACGCCCAGTGCGAATTCGAAGTGCGTGAAGTGGAAAACCTGTTCCGCCGCGAGAACATCCCGCACATCAACTCCACGCATTTTTCGGTGGAAGAGATTTCGGCGAAGATTCTGGTGGAGAAAGGCGTGGAGCGGCGGTTCAAATAGATTTGTGGTGTCTGTTCTGACGCCTTCGCGAGCAAGCTCGCGCCCACAGGTTGATCGAGTTCCTCAAGTTGGAATGCGATCGCATGTGGGAGCGAGCTTGCTCGCGAAGAACGATTACACGGTTTCCGTTAATGCCCGCGCCAGAGCCTCGAACCCGGACAGCAGCAACCGGTCATCCCCCACCGCATTGCACACACTCGCTCGAATGAACTGCGGCACCGCCGCATGCCCGACCGCAAAGGCCTCGGCGGTGGCCACCAGGTAGTTGTTTTCCTTCAGCTCCGCCGCAATCTGCGAGGCGCGCCACAGCTCCGGCACCTCGATCCAGAAGTGCGGGCTATGCGCATCCGCCTTGTAATTGAGCCCCGCCAACACCGGCGCGACCAGCGCCTTGCGCCGGCCGATTTCGCTGATCTGCTCATCCAGCAAACGCTCGGCCATGCCGTTGTCGATCCAGCGGCTCGCCAACTCCATCGCCAGCGGATTGGCCATCCAGCAGGTGCCGCGAATGGCCGCACTCAGGCGCCCGATCAGCGCTTGCGGTGCATGCAGATAACCGACCCGCAGACCGGCTGAAACCGCCTTGCTCAGACTGCCGATCAACACCGCGCGCTCGGCGGCGAAATGGCTCAGCGGCAACGGTCGCTGGCGGGCCAGCACCGCATGTGCGTCGTCTTCGAAAATCAGCAGATTGTGTTGGCGACAGATGTCGGCAATCGCCTCGCGCCGCGGCACGGACATGACTGCTGCCGTCGGGTTCTGAATCGTCGGCGTGCAGTACAACGCCGAGACACGATGCTGCCGGCAGATGTCGTCCAGCGCTGCCGGCAGCAGCCCTTCGTCATCCATTGCGACACCGATGAGTTTGACCCCCAACTGGCGCGCGACGCTGATCAGCCCCGGGTAAGTCAGATGCTCGGTAACCAACGTGTCGCCCGCCTTGAGCAGGCCCATCAAGGCGCACAGCAAGCCATGCTGGCCGCCATTGACGCACAACACCTGATCGGCGTGCGGCTGAAACGCGCCATGACTCAACCAACGCGCCCCTGCCTGCCGATGCCGCAGCAAACCGCTTTCGACGGTGTAACCGGTCAACTGCTGCAAGCCGCGCGGATCACTGGCGAGGCTGTGCAGGGTCTGGCTCATGAATGCCGCTTCCTGCCCGGGGATCGGCTGATTGCGGCTCATGTCGAAACAGGCGCGCGGCTCATCGCTGACATTGCGAAAGCCCTTGTCCTGCGGCCGCTCCATCCCGCGCTCACGCACATAAGTGCCATCGCCGACCCGGGCCACCACCAGACCGACCCGCTCCAGTTCGCCATAGGCGCGACTGATGGTGCCGATGGTCACGCCCAGGCTATCGGCCAACAGCCGGTGCGGCGGCAATTTCGCTCCCGCCGCAATCACGCCTTCGGCGATGGCCTGCTGCACCGCATCCGCCAGGCGCTTGTACTTTACCCCCACCCCGTTGGCGAGGCCGTCGCGGAGGATTGACACCATGGCAATACTTACTTTGACAGTCATTGTCGCCCCGAATAGCGTGCTGAAAACAGGTTCAATCAGGGATAGCCCTTTTCAACAACCGGGTCAATTCCTTTGCTGCGGAGCACCAAGCATGTCGACTGCCATCAGCGCACCGCTGAACATCAGCAAACCCTGGCTCGCCGGATTGCTCACCAGCACCTTGTTTCTGATCGTCTGCCTGAGTTGGGGCACCACGTGGCTGGGGATCAAGATCGCCGTGGAAAGCGTGCCGCCACTGACCGCCGCGGGCCTGCGTTTTCTGATCGCCTTTCCGCTGTTCCTGAGCTTCGCCGCACTGCGCAGGGAACCGCTGTTGTTCCCGCGACAGAGCCGCTGGTTTTTCGTGTTCGTCACGCTGTCGTATTTCAGCCTGCCGTACTACCTGCTCAACTACGGCGAGATGCACGTTTCGTCCGGTCTGACAGCACTGCTGTTCAGTTGCATGCCGGTGTTTATCCTGATTTTTTCCGCGCTGTTTCTGCGCGAGAAAATCCTCCCCGCACAGATGCTCGGTATCGCCATCGGTTTCGCCAGTCTGTTCATGATCATTCGCAGCCAGGGCCTGCATCTGGATCAGGCGGAATGGCTCGGCGTGCTGGCGATTCTGTGCGCAGCGATCCTGCATGCGCTGTGCTACGTGGTAACCAAAAAGCACGGCAGCGCGATCAGCGTGATCACCTACAACACCCTGCCGATCGGCATCGCCGGGCTGATGTTATTTATTGTCGGCTTGAACGTGGAAGCGCCGGTATTCAAGGACGTGACCGCGCGCTCATGGGGCGCTCTGCTGTACCTCGGACTGGTGGCGTCAGTGGGCGGCTTTATCGTGTATTTCATCCTGCTCAAACGCCTGAGCCCGGTGCTGCTGTCGTTCGTGTTCATCATCTTCCCGGTATTCGCCCTGCTCATCGGCGCCTGGTACGAAGGCACGCCGATCTCGCGGGACCTGATGCTGTACTCGGCAATCCTGCTCGCCGGTTTCGCGATCACCAAGTTACCGCTCAAACGCTGAAAGCCCACGACCCGACGTGAGCACAAGGGCTCACACACCACTCAACTTTGAACATCGGAGGTTCAAATGTCGGTACACACCATGGAAACCCTCAGCCTGTTTAACAGCGAACCCTACCGGCGCGCCTTTGGTGCCCGAGTCATCGCAGTGGTCGATCAGGCCGTCGTGCTGGAACACACCCTTTTCTACCCAACCGGTGGCGGGCAACCGGGTGACACCGGGCATTTCAGTCTGGTGGATGGCACGCGGATCGAAGTCACCGGAACGGTGCGCGATCCCCTGCTGCCGTCGATCATCTGGCATCAGGTGCAAGAGTGCCCACCGCAGTTGTGTACCGGCGCATTGGTCAACGCCAGTCTCGACTGGGAGCGGCGCTATCAGCACATGAAGATGCATACCTGCCTGCATCTGCTCGGTGCGCTGATCAATGCGCCGGTCACCGGGTGCAGCATCAGCGCCGACAAGGGCCGACTGGATTTCGATCTGCCGGAAATGACCCTCGACAAGGACAGCATCACCCGCGACCTCAACGCGCTGATCGAACAGGCCTGCACGGTCAATACCCTGTCGATGCCGGCCGCCGAGTACCCCGCCTTGCTGGAGAGGACCGGCAGCAAGACGGTCAAGCCGCCCGTCATTCAGGGTGACTTGCGCATGGTCGAGGTCAGCGGCGTCGACATCCAGCCCTGTGGCGGCACCCATGTGCACAACACCCGGGAAATCGGCCGGGTGTATTGCGAAAAAATCGAGAAGAAAAGCCGCAACAATCGCCGGGTAATCCTGCGTTTCGCCTAGGCGGACGGGCATTTACCGGATGAAAATTTCTTCACTTAAAACAGACACTGTCTTTACGTCTTTGTAACATCTGGAAATATACAATCCGCGCAAGCAGCGCATCCGGTTCCCAAACCGGATGCGCCAGCCCTCCTGGCCTGATGAATTCAGCGGGCCCGCAACATTCACCTCCCACTTGAACCTGAAGAACGAGCATCCGCTCATTCTCGGTGGGTCGTGCAGACAGAAGCTACGCTCAGACTGCCGCGCCCCCTTTGGACACCGCTGGAATCACTGCGTATGAAGAAAGTGTTCCGTCACTACATCCCGGCCACGACCCGGCGCTTGCTGCCCAATCGCTGGGACCTGATCGCCATGCCGCTGGTGATCGGCTTCTTGCTGTTTTTCTCGATCACCGCCCGGGAAACCTGGGCACCGATCGCCACCTTGCAGAGCGAGGTGATCTCTCTCGACCCGAGCAACCTGCCGGAATACGCCATGCGCACCACCCTGCGCATGCTCGCGGCGATGGTCGCGGCGCTGGTGTTCACCCTGCTTTATGGCACCCTGGCCGCGAAAAGCCGTCGCGCCGAAAAACTGCTGGTGCCGGTGCTGGACATCCTGCAATCGGTGCCAGTGCTGGGCTACATCTCGTTCACCGTGACCTTCTTTTTGCTGATGTTTCCCGGCCGGGTACTCGGGGCGGAATTCGCCGCGATCTTCGCCATTTTCACCAGTCAGGCGTGGAACATGACCTTCAGCTTCTACCAGTCGCTGCGCATGCTGCCGCGGGATCTGGTGGAGGTGTCGACCAACCTGCAACTGTCCGGCTGGCAGAGTTTCTGGAAACTCGACGTGCCTTTCGCCATGCCCGGGCTGGTGTGGAACATGATGATGAGCATGTCCGGCGGCTGGTTCTTCGTGGTGGCGTCGGAAGCCATCACGGTGGGGGACCAGACCATCACCCTGCCGGGTATCGGCTCGTATCTGGCCATGGCCATCGCGCAGAAAGACCTGCACGCGGTGGGTTACGTGATTCTGACGATGATCGTGGTGATCCTGATCTACGACCAGTTCCTGTTCCGCCCGCTGGTGGCCTGGGCCGACAAGTTCCGCATGGAAAACACCGCCTCGCAGACCGCCGCGCCCGAATCCTGGGTACTGAACCTGATCCAGCGCACCCGTTTGATCCAGCGCCTGCTGCGCCCGTTCAGCCGCGCCATCAGCCGGCTGGGCAACATGCGCTTGAACCTGCCGCGTGCGGCGCGCCAGACCCTCAGCGCGGACAACCCGAGCAGATCGAAAATGATCGACTGGATATGGGGCACATTGATCGCGCTGCTGACGGCTTATGCGCTTTATCACATCGTCCTGTATGTCGGCACAGAAGTGACGCTCGCCGAGGTCGGCCATGTATTGCTGCTGGGGTTCTTTACCTTACTGCGAGTGGCCGGTCTGATTCTCATTGCTTCGCTGATCTGGGTGCCGCTGGGAGTGATGATCGGCCTGCGTCCGGCGCTGGCGGAAAAGATCCAGCCGCTGGCGCAGTTCCTTGCGGCGTTTCCGGCGAACCTGCTGTTCCCGGTATTCGTCATCGTGATCCTGCGCTACCAGTTGAACCCGGACATCTGGCTCAGCCCGCTGATCGTGCTCGGCACGCAGTGGTACATCCTGTTCAACGTGATCGCCGGGGCCAGCGCCTTCCCCAATGACTACAAGGAGGCCGCCGCCAACTTCCGCATTCGCGGCTGGTTGTGGTGGCGCAAGGTCATGCTGCCGGGCATTTTCCCGTACTACGTGACCGGCGCCATTACCGCCTCGGGCGGTGCGTGGAACGCCAGTATCGTTTCCGAATTCGTCTCCTGGGGGCAGGACAAAGTCGTTGCCCACGGTCTCGGGGCCTATATCGCCCAGACCACCGCCGCCGGAGATTTTCCGAAAATCACCCTCGGCGTGGTGGTCATGGCGATCTTTGTCGTGGCCTTCAATCGTCTGGTCTGGCGACCGATGTACGCCGTGGCCGAAAACAAACTGCGCCTGAACTGATGGGACTCGCTGCGATGAATACCTATACCGAACAAACCGCCGCCAGCCCCGAAATCTATTCGCTCAGCGATGTGAACCGGGTGTTTGGCAAGGGCAAGGAAGAACTGCAAGTGCTCAGCGGGGTCGATCTGACCCTGCGCGAAGGCGAGATCGTCGGCATGCTCGGCCGCTCCGGCTCCGGCAAATCCACCTTGCTGCGGATCATTGCCGGCCTGATCGAACCGTCATCGGGCGATGTCCTGTACAACGGCCAGCCGCTACACGGCCCGGCCGAAGGTGTGGCGATGGTGTTCCAGACCTTCGCCCTGTTCCCGTGGCTGACGGTGCTGGAAAACGTCGAGGCCGGCCTGCAAGCCTTGCAGGTCGAACGCAAGGCTGCGCGTAAACGGGCGCTGGCGGCGATCGACCTGATCGGCCTCGACGGTTTCGAAAACGCCTACCCGCGCGAGTTGTCCGGCGGCATGCGCCAGCGCGTGGGCTTCGCGCGCGCGCTGGTGGTCAACCCGACCCTGTTGCTGATGGACGAACCCTTTTCGGCACTCGACGTACTGACCGCCGAAACCCTGCGCACGGATCTGCTGGACCTGTGGAGCGGCAAGCAACTGCCGATCAAATCGATCCTGATCGTCACCCACAACATCGAAGAAGCGGTGCTGATGTGCGACCGCATTCTGGTGTTGTCGTCCAACCCGGGTCGGGTGGTGGCGGAAATCAAAGTGCCGTTCGCCCATCCACGCAACCGCCTGGATCCGGCTTTCCGGCAGATGGTCGACGACATTTACGCGCAGATGACTGACCGGCGCAGCGCCGATGCCAGCGTCGGCAAGCCCGAGCTGAAAATGAGCAGTCCGCTGCCTGAGGTCTCGACCAACCTGATGGCCGGTCTGATCGAAACCATCGCCGCCGAACCCTACAACGGCCACGCCGGCCTGCCCACCGTGGCTGAACGGCGTCTGCTGGAAGTCGATGACCTGTTCCCCGTGGCCGAGATGATCGAGCACCTCGGTTTCGCTGAACTCAAAGGCGCCGACATCACCCTGACCGACGCCGGCAAACTGTTCGCCGACTACGGCACCCAGGAACGCAAAACCCTGTTCGCCGAACACCTGATTCGCCACGTACCGCTGGCCGCGCGCATCCGTCAGGTGCTGCTGGAGCGCAATGGTCACCGCGCGCCACGGGTGCGTTTCGAGCAGGAACTGCAGGACTCGCTGACCGAAGCGTTCGTTGAGAGAACCCTGGAAGTGGTGATCGCCTGGGGTCGTTACGCGGAGATTTTCTCCTACGACGACCACACCGAAACCTTCAGCCTGGAGGATGTCGAGGGCAGCCTGTAGCCCGCGACACCTCTGGCGTTGGCCTAGATCACGAACAGGTCGACGAAGCGATTGACCGGCGTGGCTTCGAGCGCTTGCTGATCCTTGCACAGGGTGAAGATCTCGTTGCTGCGCTGGCCGGTGAAACGCGTCGCCAGGTTGGCCTTGAACTTGTCCTCCAGCAATGGGATGCCATCGGCGCGGCGGCGACGGTGGCCGATCGGGTATTCCACCACCACGTTCTCGGTGCTCGATCCGTCCTTGAAAAACACCTGCACCGCGTTGGCAATCGAGCGCTTGTCGGCCTCCAGATACTCACGGGTGAAACGCGGGTCTTCGACGATGACCATCTTCTCGCGCAACACATCGATGATCGGGTGCGCAGCGTGGAAATCGTCCTCGTATTGCTCGGCCACCAGATTGCCGAACGCCAGCGGCACGGCGGTCATGTACTGAAGGCAGTGGTCGCGGTCGGCAGCGTTGGCCAGCGGCCCGACCTTGGAAATGATGCGAATCGCCGACTCGTGGGTGGTGATGACGATGCGGTCGATTTCATGCAAGCGGTTGCGCACCAACGGATGCAAGGTCACCGCCGCTTCGCACGCCGTTTGCGCATGGAATTCGGCGGGGAAGCTGATCTTGAACAGCACGTTTTCCATCACGTAACTGCCGTAGGGCCGCGAGAAACTGAAGGCACGTTTGCCTTCGGGCTTGAGCGCCAGATCATTGTTGGTGTGGCTGAACGACACGTCATAGAAGCCCCACTGCCTGGCCGTCAACACCCCGGGAATCCCCATCTCGCCACGCAGGGCGATGTCGGCCAGACGCACGCCACGACTGGTCGCATCCCCCGCCGCCCATGACTTGCGCGACCCGGCGTTCGGCGCATGGCGATAGGTGCGCAGCGCCTGACCATCGGCAAACGCATGGGACAACGCCGACAGCAGCTGCTCGCGATTGGCCCCCATCAGTTTGGCGGTGACGGCGGTCGAAGCGACTTTCACCAGCAGCACGTGGTCGAGCCCGACGCGGTTGAAGGAATTTTCCAGAGCGATCACGCCTTGAATTTCGTGGGCCATGATCATCGCTTCAAGTACATCGCGAATCGTCAGCGGCTTCTCACCATTGGCAACGCGTTTTTGCGACAGGTGATCGGCCACCGCGAGAATTCCGCCGAGGTTGTCCGACGGATGCCCCCACTCGGCGGCGAGCCAGGTGTCGTTGTAGTCGAGCCAGCGCACGATGCAGCCGATGTCCCACGCGGCTTTCACCGGGTCGAGGCGATAGGAAGTGCCCGGCACCCGCGCCCCGAACGGCACCACGGTGCCTTCGACCAGAGGGCCAAGGTGTTTGGTGCACTCGGGGAACCGCAACGCCAGCAGGCCACAACCGAGGGTGTCCATCAGGCAGTTGCGGGCAGTGTCGAGGGCTTCGGCAGATTCGATGTTGAAGGTGAGGACGTAATCGGCGATGTCCTGCAGGACACGGTCGTAGTCGGGGCGGTTGTTCAGGTCGACGTTGGCGCTCATGTTCGATTCACTCTTGCAGTGGTTCGTTGATGGGACCTCGGTTCAAGCTGGCAATTTTTTATTATTGAAATGCAATCCCTGTAGGAGCTGCCGCAGGCTGCGATCTTTTGATCTTGATCTTGAAAAGCAAAATCAAAAGATCGCAGCCTGCGGCAGCTCCTACAGGGAGATGTCAGGTTGCAATGATCCATTGTGGGAGCGGGCTTGCTCGCGAAGGCGTCGTGTCAGTCGATATCTCTGTTGCCTGATACGCCGCTTTCGCGAGCAAGCCCGCTCCCACAGTTCTGTTCGGTGTTGGGTCAGAAGGCGTCGCCGGGGATGCGCACGTAGCCTTCCATGAGGACGCGCGCACTGCGGCTCATGATGGCTTTTTTCACCACCCACTCACCGTTTTCCAGGCTGGCCTCGGCGCCTACGCGCAGCGTCCCGGACGGATGGCCGAAGCGCACCGCGTTGCGTTCGACACCGCCCGCCGCGAGATTCACCAGAGTCCCGGAGATCGCTGCCGCTGTGCCGATTGCCACCGCCGCCGTGCCCATCATCGCGTGGTGCAATTTGCCCATCGACAATGCGCGCACCAGCAGATCCACATCACCGGCAGCAATCGCCTTGCCGCTGGACGCCACGTAATCCGCGGGTTTGGCGACGAACGCGACTTTCGGCGTGTGCTGTCGCTTGGCCGCTTCGTCCAGATTCGCAATCAGGCCCATGCGCAATGCGCCGTAGGCGCGGATGGTTTCGAACATCTGCAGCGCTTTCGGATCGCCGTTGATCGCGCTCTGCAGTTCGGTGCCGGTGTAGCCGATGTCTGCGGCGTTGACGAAAATTGTCGGAATCCCGGCGTTGATCATGGTCGCCTTGAACGTGCCGACACCCGGCACTTCCAGCTCGTCGATCAGGTTACCGGTGGGGAACATCGAACCGCCGCCGCCCTCTTCTTCCGCTGCCGGATCCATGAACTCCAGTTGCACTTCGGCGGCCGGAAAGGTCACGCCGTCGAGTTCGAAATCACCGGTTTCCTGCACTTCGCCGTTAGTGATCGGCACGTGGGCGATGATGGTCTTGCCGATGTTGGCCTGCCATACGCGCACCACCGCCACACCGTTGTGCGGAATGCGGCTGGCATCCACCAGACCGTTGCTGATGGCGAACGAACCGACCGCTGCCGAGAGGTTGCCGCAATTGCCGCTCCAGTCTACGAACGGCTTGTCGATGGAGACCTGACCGAACAGGTAATCGACGTCGTGATCGGCCTTGCTGCTTTTCGACAGGATCACGGTTTTGCTGGTGCTCGAAGTGGCGCCGCCCATGCCGTCGATCTGCTTGTCGTACGGGTCGGGGCTGCCGATTACCCGCAGCAGCAATGCGTCCCGGGCCGGGCCGGGAATCTGCGCGGCTTCGGGCAGATCCTTGAGGCTGAAGAACACGCCTTTGCTGGTGCCGCCGCGCATGTAGGTGGCGGGGATTTTGATCTGCGGTGCGAAATTAGCTGCGTGAACCATGGTTGCTCCTCAAAGGACCAAGGGACTCATCATCCCTTGGTCGCTTAACTTGTTTTATACGGCAACCGCCGACTCTTCGAGGAAGTCCTGGGCGAAGCGCTGCAACACGCCGCCGGCCTCGTAGATCGACACTTCTTCAGCGGTATCCAGACGGCAGGTCACCGGTACTTCAACGCGCTCGCCGTTCTTGCGGTGGATCACCAGCGTCAGGTCGGCGCGCGGGGTGCGGGCGCCGATCACGTCGTAGGTTTCGCTGCCGTCGATGGCCAGCGTGTGGCGATCTGAGCCCGGTTTGAACTCCAGCGGCAATACGCCCATGCCCACCAGATTGGTGCGGTGGATACGCTCGAAACCTTCGGCGACGATCGCTTCCACGCCCGCCAGCCGCACGCCCTTCGCCGCCCAGTCGCGGGACGAACCCTGACCGTAGTCGGCGCCGGCAATGATGATCAGCGGCTGCTTGCGCTCCATGTAGGTTTCGATGGCTTCCCACATGCGCATCACCTGGCCTTCCGGCTCGACCCGCGCAAGCGAACCCTGTTTGACCTTGCCGTTTTCCTGGACCATTTCGTTGAACAGTTTCGGGTTGGCGAAGGTTGCACGCTGCGCGGTCAAGTGGTCGCCACGGTGTGTGGCATACGAGTTGAAGTCCTCTTCCGGCAGGCCCATTTTCGCCAGATATTCACCGGCGGCGCTGTCGAGCATGATCGCGTTCGAGGGCGACAGGTGATCGGTGGTGATGTTGTCCGGGAGCACCGCCAGCGGGCGCATGCCCTTGAGCGGCCGCGCGCCGGCCAGCGCACCTTCCCAATACGGCGGACGGCGGATGTAGGTACTCATCTCGCGCCAGTCGTACAGCGGCGTGACTTTCGGGCCAGTGTCTTCGTGGACGGCGAACATCGGAATGTAGACCTGACGGAACTGCTCCGGCTTGACCGAAGATTTCACCACCGCGTCGATTTCTTCGTCGCTCGGCCAGATGTCCTTCAGGCGGATTTCCTTGCCGTCGACCACGCCCAGCACATCCTTCTCAATGTCGAAACGGATAGTGCCGGCGATGGCGTAAGCGACCACCAGCGGCGGCGACGCGAGGAATGCCTGCTTGGCGTAGGGGTGAATGCGGCCGTCGAAGTTGCGGTTGCCGGAGAGCACGGCGGTCGCATACAGATCGCGGTCGATGATCTCTTGCTGAATCACCGGATCGAGGGCGCCGGACATGCCGTTGCAGGTGGTGCAGGCAAACGCGACGACACCGAAACCAAGTTGCTCCAGCTCGGTGGTCAGCCCCGCTTCATCGAGGTAAAGCGCCACGGTTTTCGAACCCGGCGCCAGCGAGGATTTGACCCACGGCTTGCGGGTCAGGCCAAGCTTGTTGGCATTGCGCGCCAAGAGGCCGGCGGCGATCACGTTACGCGGGTTGCTGGTGTTGGTGCAGCTGGTGATGGCGGCGATGATCACCGCGCCGTCGGGCATCTGCCCCGGCACATCATCCCACTGCCCGGAGATGCCTTTGGCCGCCAGATCCGACACCGCGACGCGGGCGTGCGGGTTGCTCGGGCCGGCCATGTTGCGCACCACCGAAGACAAATCGAAGCTCAGGCCGCGCTCGTATTGCGCGCCTTTCAGGCTGTCGGCCCACAGGCCGTTGAGCTTGGCGTACTGCTCGACGAGCTGCACTTGCTGGTCTTCGCGACCGGTGAGTTTCAGGTAGTCGATGGTCTGTTGATCGATGTAGAACATCGCGGCCGTGGCGCCGTATTCCGGGGCCATGTTGGAGATGGTCGCGCGGTCGCCGAGGGTCAGTGCGGACGCGCCTTCGCCGAAGAACTCCAGCCAGGCGCCGACGACTTTCTGTTTGCGCAGGTACTCGGTCAGCGCCAGCACCATGTCGGTGGCGGTGATGCCCGGTTGCAGCTTGCCGGTCAGTTCGACGCCGACACTTTCCGGCAGGCGCATCCACGAGGCGCGGCCGAGCATCACGCTCTCGGCTTCGAGGCCGCCAACGCCGATGGCGATCACACCCAACGCGTCGACGTGCGGGGTGTGGCTATCGGTGCCGACGCAGGTGTCGGGGAATGCCACGCCGTCGCGCACCTGGATCACCGGAGACATTTTCTCCAGGTTGATCTGGTGCATGATGCCGTTGCCTGGCGGGATCACGTCGACGTTCTTGAAGGCTTTTTTGGTCCAGTTGATGAAGTGGAAACGGTCTTCGTTGCGGCGGTCTTCGATGGCGCGGTTCTTCTCAAAGGCCTGCTTGTCGAAACCGCCCGCTTCTACCGCCAGCGAGTGGTCGACGATCAGTTGCGTCGGCACCACCGGGTTGACCTGCGCCGGGTCACCGCCCTGCAGGGCGATTGCGTCACGCAGGCCGGCGAGGTCGACCAGTGCGGTCTGGCCGAGAATGTCGTGGCACACCACGCGCGCCGGGAACCACGGGAAGTCGAGGTCGCGCTTGCGCTCGATCAGCTGTTTCAGCGAATCGGTGAGCGTGGCCGGGTCGCAGCGACGCACAAGGTTTTCCGCCAGCACGCGGGAGGTATACGGCAGGGTGTCGTAACTGCCGGGCTGAATCGCCTCGACCGCCGCACGGACGTCGAAATAATCCAGGGAACTGCCGGGCAGGTTTTTGCGGAATTCTGTGTTCATCGGGTCAGGACTCGGGTCACGGTAGTTTCAAAGGGTGGGGCCGGCACCGGCACTGAAGTGGACTCGGTCAACTGTGGGAGGGGGCTTGCTCCCGAAGGCGGAGTGTCATTCAACGGATTTGTCGACTGATACACCGCATTCGCGAGCAAGCCCGCTCCCACATTGGTTCCCGGTTTATCCAGTTACCCGGGTGGCAGGTCCACCATTCAGCGACGTTCGATTGGCACGAACTTGCGCTGCTCAACGCCGATGTACTCGGCGCTTGGACGGATGATGCGGTTGTTGGCGCGCTGTTCGAACACGTGCGCGGCCCAGCCGGTCAGGCGCGAGCAGACGAAGATCGGCGTGAACAGCTTGGTCGGTATGCCCATGAAGTGATACGCCGAGGCATGGTAGAAGTCGGCGTTGGGGAACAGTTTCTTTTGCTCCCACATGGTCTTGTCGATGGCTTCGGAAACCGGAAACAACACCTTGTCACCGACTTCGTCAGCGAGCTTTTTCGACCAGCCCTTGATCACCTCGTTACGCGGATCGCTGTCCTTATAGATCGCGTGGCCGAAGCCCATGATCTTGTCCTTGCGCTCGAGCATGCCGAGGGTGCCTTTGATCGCCTCTTCCGGCGACGAGAAGCGCTCGATCATTTCCATCGCCGCTTCGTTGGCGCCGCCATGCAGCGGGCCGCGCAGCGAGCCGATGGCCGCTGTGACGCAGGAATACAGATCCGACAGGGTCGATGCACAAACCCGCGCGGTGAAGGTCGAGGCGTTGAATTCGTGCTCGGCGTAAAGAATCAGCGACACGTTCATCACTTTGACGTGCAGTTCGCTCGGCTTCTTGTCGTGCAGCAGGTGCAGGAAGTGGCCGCCAATCGTAGGTTCGTCGCTGACGCAGTTGATGCGCTTGCCGTCGTGGCTGAAGCGATACCAGTAGCACATGATCGCCGGAAATGCGGCGAGCAGGCGGTCAGTCTTGTCGCGCTGTTCGGAGAAGTCTTTCTCCGGCTCGAGGTTGCCGAGGAACGAGCAACCGGTGCGCATCACGTCCATCGGATGGGCGTCGGCGGGGATGCGTTCGAGCACTTCTTTCAGTGCTTGCGGCAGGTCGCGCAGCTTGCTCAGCTTTTGCTGGTAGGCGTCAAGTTGTGCCTGGGTCGGCAGCTCGCCGTACAGCAGCAGGTAAGCCACTTCTTCGAACTGCGCGTCTGCTGCCAGTTCACGCACGTCGTAGCCGCGATAGGTCAGCCCGGCACCGGCCTGGCCCACGGTGGACAGTGCGGTTTGCCCGGCAACCTGGCCCCGGAGCCCGGCGCCACTGAGTACTTTTGCTTCGGCCATTGCTGTCTCCAATTTTCTTGAATTTGTAGGGGAAACGTGTGGGAGCGGGCTTGCTCGCGAAAGCGTCGTGTCAGTCACTTTGTTATTGCCTGTTTCACCGCTTTCGCGAGCAGGCTCGCTCCCACAGGGGATCTTGTTCAGCCTTTCTTCTGTGCAAACAACGCATCGAGCTTCTGCTCGAAGGTGTGGTAGTCGATGCGATCGTAAAGCTCCATGCGCGTCTGCATGGTGTCGATGACATTCTGCTGGGTGCCGTCGCGGCGGATCGCGGTATAGACGTTTTCCGCGGCCTTGTTCATCGCGCGGAACGCCGACAGCGGATACAGCACCAGCGACACGTCGGCGCCGGCCAGTTGCTCGGTGGTGTACAGCGGCGTCGAGCCGAACTCGGTGATGTTGGCGAGGATCGGCGCCTTCACCCGGTTGGCGAACAGCTTGTACATCTCAAGTTCAGTGATGGCTTCCGGGAAGATCATGTCGGCGCCGGCCTCGATGCACGCCGCGGCGCGATCCAGTGCCGATTCCAGACCTTCAACCGCCAGTGCGTCAGTCCGCGCCATGATCACGAAGCTGTCGTCGGTGCGGGCATCGACCGCGGCCTTGATGCGGTCGACCATTTCCTGCTGGGTGACGATTTCCTTGTTCGGACGGTGGCCGCAGCGCTTCGCGCCGACCTGGTCTTCGATGTGAATCGCCGCGGCGCCGAACTTGATCATCGACTTCACGGTGCGCGCCACGTTGAACGCCGAGGCGCCGAAACCGGTGTCGACGTCCACCAGCAGCGGCAAGTCGCAGACGTCGGTGATGCGCCGCACGTCGGTCAGCACGTCATCCAGGCCGGTGATGCCCAGGTCCGGCACGCCGAGGGAACCTGCGGCCACCCCGCCACCGGACAGGTAGATCGCCTTGAACCCGGCACGCTTGGCCAACAGCGCGTGGTTGGCGTTGATCGCGCCGACCACCTGCAATGGATGCTCGCTGGCGACCGCATCGCGGAAACGCTGGCCTGGAGTGTTCTGCTTGGAACTCATGACTCACCTCGTTCAGTGGCTGTCTTATTGTCGGCGCCGTCCTGGTAATGACGGGCGATGTTGCGTTTCGAGGCGCCGATGTGACGGCGCATCAACAATTCCGCGAGTTCGCCGTCACGGTCGGCGATGGCATCGAGAATCCGGTGGTGTTCGGCGAAGGCCTGACGCGGCCGGTTCGGCGTGGTGGAAAACTGGATGCGGTACATTCGCACCAGTTGGTACAGCTCGCCGCAGAGCATCTGGGTCAGGGTGCGGTTGCCGCTGCCCTGAATGATTCGGTAGTGAAAGTCGAAATCGCCTTCCTGCTGGTAGTAGCCGACACCGGCCTGGAACGCGGCGTCGCGCTCGTGGGTTTCCAGCACCCGGCGCAATTCGTCGATGTCTTCGACGCTCATGCGCTCGGCCGCCAGCCGACAGGCCATGCCTTCGAGGGATTCGCGGATTTCGTAGAGTTCGAGCAATTCGGCGTGACTGAGCGACACCACCCGCGCGCCGACATGCGGTACGCGCACCAGCAGACGCTGGCCTTCGAGTCGGTGGATGGCTTCGCGCAACGGTCCGCGACTGATGCCGTAGGTGCGCGCCAGCTCGGGCTCGGAGATCTTGCTGCCCGGGGCGATCTCGCCCTTGACGATGGCCGCCTGGATGCGCCGGAAGACGTTTTCCGAGAGCGTCTCGGAATCGTCGCCGCTGATGACCGGGGGATCGAGTTGATCCAGCATATTGTCGACACCTTTAAATCCAATGCGGCAAAAACTAGCCAATTCGCCCACATCAGTCAAAGGATAAATACGCATTGTCGACAATTGTCTAATAACCCTAGGCAATCGCCCGCTGATCACTTAATTCCTGTGGGAGCGAGCCTGCTCGCGAAAGCGTAGTGTCAGCCAGCATCTGCCTGGATGAAGCACCGCCTTCGCGAGCAGGCTCGCTCCCACAGGATTACCCAAGGGTTATAGACCGGTGCGGGCGCTGGCGCCATAAAACCACCGTGCTAGAATGCCGCCCGCATTTGCTGGCCTTTTGTACGGCTTGTCATAAAAAGCTGATAGGCACACGAAGGAGCTTGCGCAGTTTTGCCAGGAACCTGAACCGAAAACGGAACGCTGCGCACCAGGATTTATGAGACTCAAGCCCTTCCCCACATTTTTTGCGCTGTTTTGCCTGCCCGGCCTCGCCACGGCGGGGGAAAAAACCGTGTACGGCCTCAACGAATATGCAGCGCTTGATGGCATCAATCTGGAAGTCGCGGCCAAACTCGACACCGGCGCCAAGACCGCCTCGCTGAGTGCCCGCGACATCAAACGCTTCAAACGTAACGGCGAGTCCTGGGTGCGCTTCTACCTGGCGATCGATGCTGCGCATTCGCACCCGATCGAGCGGCCGCTGGCCCGCGTCAGCAAGATCAAGCGCCGCGCCGGCGACTACGACCCGGAAGAAGGCAAGCAATACACGGCCCGCCCGGTGATCGAACTGGATATCTGCATGGGCACGGCGCTGCGCAGCATCGAAGTGAACCTGACCGACCGTAGTGCGTTCCAATACCCGCTTTTGATCGGCTCCGAAGCGCTGAAACGCTTCGATGCGCTGGTCGACCCCAGTCTTAAATACGCTGCCGGCAAACCCGCCTGCACCATCGCCGCTCATACCGCCGAGTAATTTCCATGCGTTCTCTAACCTTCCACCTGAAAATCCTGATCACCATTCTGGTGCTCCTGGGCGTTTCGGTTACGGCCTATCAGATTTTCGTGCTCGGCATTCCGGTGACCGAAGACGCCACCGACGACCTGTGGAACATCGACGCCAAAGTCGAGTTCGTCGCCAGTACCAAGGACCCGGTGAAGGTCCAGATGTTCGTGCCGCCCCTGAGCCGCGATTACGTCAGCCTCAACGAAAGCTTTATCTCCAATAATTACGGCGTGGCGGTCAACCGCGTCGACGGCAACCGCAAGGTCACCTGGTCGGCGCGCCGGGCCAAGGGCAACCAGACCCTTTATTACCGTCTGGTGCTGACCAAGCGCTACACCGCGGAAAAATCCAAGATCAAAGGCCCGACCTTCCGCGACAGCATCGCCATCGAAGGCCCGGAAAAAATCGCCGCCGAAGCCTTGCTCGCGCCGATCCGCCAGCACTCGGCCGACGTCGAAACCTTCATCGGCGAAGCGATCAAACGCGTCAACAACGCCAACGATGACAACGTCAAACTGCTGCTGGCCGGCGACCCGTCGACCGCGCACAAAGCGAAAATCGTCGAGCTGCTGCTGTCCATCGCTCATGTGCCGGTGGAAAAAGTCCACACCATCCGCCTCGTCGCCGATCAACCGCAAACCCCGGAACTGTGGCTGCGCAGTTTCAACGGCAACGACTGGCTGTACTTCAACCCGGAAACCGGCGAGCAAGGCCTGCCGACCGACCGCCTGCTGTGGTGGACCGGTGATGAAAACCTGATCACCATTGAGGGCGCGAAGAAAGCCAACGTGACCTTCAGCCTGAACAACAGCGAGATGAACGCGATTCGTCTGGCCAAGCTGACCGACGAAAACACTGACGCCAACTTCCTCGAATACTCGCTGTACGGCCTGCCGCTGCAGACCCAGCAGACGTTCATGATCATGGTGATGATCCCGATCGGCGTGCTGGTGATCCTGATCCTGCGTAACCTGATCGGCCTGCAGACCCTCGGCACGTTCACCCCGGTGCTGATCGCCCTGGCCTTCCGCGAAACGCAATTGGGCTTCGGCATCCTGCTGTTTACCGTGATCACCGCGCTGGGCCTGTCATTACGCTCGTACCTGGAACACCTGAAGCTGCAAATGCTGCCGCGTCTGTCGGTGGTGTTGACCTTCGTGGTGGTGCTGATCGCAGCGATCAGCCTGTTCAGCCACAAGCTTGGTCTGGAGCGCGGTCTGTCGGTGGCGCTGTTCCCGATGGTGATTCTGACCATGACCATCGAACGCCTGTCGATCACCTGGGAAGAACGCGGCGCCAGCCATGCCATGAAAGTGGCGATTGGCACCCTGTTCGCCGCCTCGCTGGCGCACCTGATCATGACCGTGCCGGAGCTGGTGTACTTCGTGTTCACTTTCCCGGCGATCCTGCTGATTCTGGTGGGTTTCATGCTGGCGATGGGTCGCTATCGCGGTTATCGCCTGACCGAACTGGTGCGTTTCAAGGCTTTCCTGAAGAAGGCTGACGCCTGATGTTCGGTTTCTGGAAGACCTGGAAGGCGCTGGAAGCCCGGGGCATCATGGGCATCAATCGGCGTAACGCCGACTACGTGCTCAAGTACAACAAGCGCAGTCTGTACCCGATCGTCGATGACAAGATCATCACCAAGGAGCGCGCCATCGCTGCCGGCATTCACGTGCCGGAGCTGTACGGCGTGATCTCCACGGAGAAGGAAATCGACAAGCTCGACGCGATCATCGGCGGGCACAACGACTTCGTGATCAAGCCCGCCCAAGGCGCCGGCGGTGACGGCATCATCGTCATCGCCGACCGCTTCGAGGGCCGCTACCGCACAGTCTCGGGCAAGATCCTCGCCCACGAAGAACTCGAGCACCACATCTCGAGCATCCTCACCGGCCTGTATTCGCTGGGCGGTCACCGTGACCGCGCACTGATCGAATACCGGGTGACCCCGGATCAGATCTTCAAGAGCATCAGCTACGAAGGCGTGCCGGACATCCGCATCATCGTGCTGATGGGTTACCCGGTGATGGCCATGCTGCGCCTGCCGACCCGCCAGTCCGGCGGCAAGGCCAACCTGCACCAGGGCGCCATCGGTGTCGGTGTCGATCTGGCCACCGGCCTGACCCTGCGCGGTACCTGGCTGAACAACATCATCAACAAACACCCCGACACCACCAACGCGGTGGACGGCGTGCAACTGCCCTACTGGGACGGTTTCATGAAGCTCGCCGCCGGCTGTTATGAGCTGTGCGGGCTGGGTTACATCGGCGTGGACATGGTCTTGGACCAGGAAAAAGGCCCGCTGATTCTCGAGCTGAATGCGCGACCGGGGCTGAATATCCAGATTGCCAACGATTGCGGGCTGACCCAGCGTACGCACGCGGTCGAGGCGCATCTGGAGGAGCTGAAGGCGCGTGGGGTAACGGAGTCGGTCGAGGAACGGGTGGCGTTTACCCAAGAAATGTTTGGGCATATTCCGGCGGTCGAGGGCTGAAGCTGAAAAGCTGAAGAGCCCCTCACCCTAGCCCTCTCCCGGAGGGAGAGGGGACTGACCGTGTTGGATGCTCGAAGTACATCGACCTGCAAGTTCGAGTCGAACTCAGATTTTGAAAAGCATGAAGATCCGCCCCCTTTCCCCCTCGCCCCCTTGGGGGAGAGGGCTGGGGTGAGGGGGTAGCTTTTGATTTTGATCTGGCAGCCGAGAGGACTACAATCCCCACCCCGCCTCGATGGCCGATCTGCCCCGCCCATGTTGACCTGTTCCGTACACCCGCTGCCCTACCGCGCCAACCCCGCCGACTACTTCGCGGCCATCCGCCATGCGCCCGGCGCCGTGCTGCTCGACAGCGGCCGGCCGAGTGCCGACCGTGGCCGTTATGACCTGCTCAGCGCCTGGCCGCTGGAACAACTGGCGGTGTTGCCCGACGAAAGCGGCAGCCTGTTCCTGCAACGCCTGCGGGATAATCTGAGCCGTCTGGGCGAAGCGCAATTGCCTGCGGAATATCAACTGCCGTTCGCCAGCGGCCTGATCGGCTATCTGAGCTACGACTTCGGTCGGCATCTGGAACACCTGCCGAGCCAGGCTCGGGATGATCTGCAATTGCCCGACGCGCGGTTCGGTCTGTACGACTGGGCGCTGATCAGCGATCACCAGACCGCCACCAGCCAACTGGTGTTTCACCCGTCACTGGCCGCCAGCGAACGGCAACGGCTGATCGCGCTGTTCAGCCAGCCGACCTCAGCGACGCTGACGCCATTCAAGCTGAACACGCCGATGACCGCCGACCTGTCGGCCGATGACTATCGCCAGGCGCTGGAACGCATTCATCACTACATTCAGGCCGGCGACTGCTATCAGGTCAACTTCGCCCAGCGTTTCCGTGCGCCGTGTCAGGGCGACCCGTGGCTGGCCTATTGCGCGTTGCGCGAGGCCTGCCCGACGCCGTTTTCCGGCTTCCAGAGCCTGCCCGACGGCGACGCAGTGTTGAGTTTGTCGCCGGAACGTTTCGTCAAAGTCAGCCAACGACAAGTGGAAACCCGCCCGATCAAGGGCACCCGCCCGCGTGGCCTGACGCCCGCCGAAGACGCGGCCAACGCCGCCGAACTGCTGGCCAGCCCCAAGGATCGCGCGGAAAACCTGATGATCGTCGATCTGCTGCGCAACGACCTCGGCCGCACCTGCCGCATCGGCTCGGTGCGGGTGCCGGAGCTGTTCAGTCTGGAAAGCTATCCGAATGTGCATCACCTGGTCAGCAGCGTTACCGGTGAACTGGCCGAGGATCGCGACGCACTGGATCTGATCGCCGGCAGCTTCCCCGGTGGCTCGATCACCGGCGCACCGAAGATTCGCGCGATGCAGATCATCGATGAACTGGAACCGACCCGGCGCGGGTTGTATTGCGGCTCGTTACTTTATCTGGACGTGCGCGGCGAGATGGACAGCTCCATCGCGATTCGCAGTCTGTTGGTCAAGGATGGGCAGGTGTGCTGCTGGGGTGGTGGCGGGATCGTGGCCGACTCGGACTGGCAGGCGGAGTATCAGGAGTCGATTACCAAGGTCAAAGTTCTGCTCGACACCCTGCAAAACCTATAAGTTTTTGTGGCGAGGGAGCTTGCTCCCGCTGGAGTGCGAAGCGCTCCCCAAAATCTTACGACTGCTGCGCAGCCGAGCGGGAGCAAGCTCCCTCGCCACAATGTTGTAATTACAAACTCAAATCCCGGTTCGAGGCCTTGAGGAATTCCTGCTTCAGCTCGGCAAAGCTGTGCACCGCCGGAAACTGCGGGAACTCGCGAATCACGTTGTCCGGCGCATGGAACAGAATCCCCGCATCCGCCTCGCCCAGCATGCTCGTATCGTTATACGAATCGCCCGCCGCAATCACCCGGTAATACAGGCTCTTGAACGCCAGCACCGACTGACGCTTGGGATCTTTCTGACGCAATTGATAGCTGGTCACCCGGCCGCTGTCGTCAGTGATCAGGCGATGGCAAAGCAAGGTCGGGAAGCCCAGTTGACGCATCAGCGGCTGGGAAAATTCGTAGAAAGTGTCCGAGAGAATCACCACCTGGAAGCGCTCGCGCAGCCAGTCAACGAATTCCACCGCGCCGTCCAGCGGCTTGAGGGTGGCGATCACTTCCTGAATGTCCGAGAGCTTCAGGCCATGCTCGTCGAGGATGCGCAGACGCTGCTTCATCAACACGTCGTAATCGGGAATGTCCCGGGTGGTGGCCTTGAGGGATTCGATTCCGGTTTTTTCGGCAAAGGCGATCCAGATTTCCGGTACCAGTACCCCTTCAAGATCCAGGCAAGCAATTTCCACAAGACACTCCCGTTTGTAGTGATTATTGAGTCGAGCGAGCCAGAACTCTAGCGACTCCCCCGCGACCACGCAACGCAGCAGGCACACTCTACCCCGCCGCTTTTTGTTAACATCGCCGCCATATAGAGCGCCCAGCGCCACCGACCTGTAGGAAGCCGCCCTGATGAGCCCAACGTTCGATGTCGTGGAACTCGCCACGACCTATGCCAACAAATCCGCCCAGGACATCCTGAAACTCGCCTTCGCCGAGTTCGGTGACGAATTGTGGATATCTTTCAGTGGCGCCGAGGATGTGGTGCTGGTGGACATGGCCTGGAAGCTGAACAAGAACGTCAAGGTGTTCAGCCTCGACACCGGCCGCCTGCACCCGGAGACCTACCGTTTCATCGATCAGGTGCGTGAGCACTACAAGATCGATATCGAACTGGTGTCGCCGGACTACACAAAGCTGGAACCGTTCGTGAAGGAAAAAGGCCTGTTCAGTTTCTATAAAGATGGCCATGGCGAATGCTGCGGCATCCGCAAGATCGAACCGCTGCGGCGCAAACTGTCCGGCGTCAAAGCCTGGGCCACCGGCCAGCGCCGCGACCAGAGCCCGGGCACCCGCAGCGCGGTGGCGGTGCTGGAAATCGACACCGCGTTCTCCACTGCCGAGCGCACCCTGTACAAGTTCAACCCGCTGGCACAGATGACCAGCGAAGAGATCTGGGGCTACATCCGCATGCTTGAGCTGCCGTACAACAGCCTGCATGAACGCGGCTTCATCAGCATCGGTTGCGAACCGTGCACTCGTCCGGTCCTGCCAAACCAGCACGAGCGCGAAGGCCGCTGGTGGTGGGAAGAGGCGACGCAGAAAGAATGCGGGCTGCATGCGGGGAATATCATCAGCAAGGCGTAAATCTCCGCCCCAATGATGCCCCCTCTGTGGGAGCGGGCTTGCTCGCGAAAGCGGTCTGTCAGTCACCGGATTTGTTGACTGGTAAAACGCCTTCGCGAGCAAGCCCGCTCCCACATTTGCTTTGTGGTGCCATGAAAAAAATGTGTACACACGAATGTCACCATCGGTGCCATTTATGTGTGCACTTTTTGTTTTCGCGCCCTGAAAAGTTACATCCCTGCTGAACGCCCCTCTGCTTTACCTCCTCCGCAAAATCCCCCGTAAAAAATAAATACCTGTTCAATTGGTCAATTTATAACCACTTACTTTCAAGCACTTAGCATTCATCGATAACTTTTCGAAATGAGCACGGTGCTCCATAGACCGCTAACTGGCACAGATCTGGCTTTAGTGCATACATGTTTTGTATACAAAACCGCAAAACATCAATCCACACTTTCGATCCGCAAGCCTGAAGCGCCCTATCCCGTACAGGCTGCAGATGCCCCGTAACCAGTGATGTCTGCTGGCCGCGACGAAGATTTGTCGAGCCTGAGCGCTCATGCACAGTCATCGCGGCCCCGCCCATCAGGAGCCTGCCGGAATGCGTACAAGTCTCTCCAACAACATCGCGCTGAATCTGCCCGCCTCTGCCCTCGACCAGCCATTGCCCCACGATGGTCTGACTGAACCGTTACAACTGAGCCCCCGTCTGCACAACCGCGATCTGGCGCCGACCAAGGCCGAGGGTCGGCGTTGGGGCAAGTACAGCATTTTTGCCCTGTGGACCAACGATGTGCACAACATCGCCAACTATTCGTTCGCCATCGGTCTGTACGCGCTGGGCCTGGGGGGCTGGCAGATTCTGCTGTCGCTGGGGATCGGCGCGGCGCTGGTGTACTTCTTCATGAACCTGTCCGGCTACATGGGGCAGAAAACCGGGGTGCCGTTTCCGGTGATCAGCCGGATCAGTTTCGGCATCCACGGCGCGCAGATTCCGGCATTGATCCGTGCGGTGATCGCCATCGCCTGGTTCGGCATTCAGACGTATCTGGCGTCGGTGGTGTTTCGTGTGCTGCTGACGGCGATTCACCCCGGTTTCGCCGATTACGACCACAACTCGATCCTCGGCCTGTCGTCGCTGGGCTGGGTGTGTTTCGTGGCGATCTGGTTCGTGCAGCTGGCGATTCTCGCTTACGGCATGGAAATGGTTCGCCGTTACGAGGCTTTTGCCGGCCCGGTGATTCTGCTGACCGTCGCCGCCCTCGCCGCGTGGATGTACACCCAGGCCAACGCCACGATTGCCTGGTCGATCCGCGAACCGCTGAGCGGTGGCGAGATGTGGCGCAACATCTTTGCCGGCGGCGCCTTGTGGCTGGCGATCTATGGCACGCTGATCCTCAATTTCTGCGACTTCGCCCGCTCCTCGCCGTGCCGCAAGACCATCAAGATCGGCAACTTCTGGGGACTGCCGGTGAACATTCTGGTGTTCGCCACCATCACCGTCCTGCTCTGCGGTGCGCAATTTCAGATCAATGGGCGAATCATCGAAAGCCCGACCGAAATCATCGCTTCGATCCCCAACACGTTTTTCCTGGTACTGGGTTGCCTGGCGTTCCTGATCGTCACCGTGGCGGTGAACATCATGGCCAACTTCGTCGCCCCGGCGTTCGTCCTCAGCAACCTGGCGCCGAAGTACCTGACCTTCCGCCGCGCCGGGCTGATCAGCGCGACCATCGCCGTGCTGATCCTGCCGTGGAACCTCTACAACAGCCCGCTGGTGATCGTGTATTTCCTCTCCGGCCTCGGCGCACTGCTCGGCCCGTTGTACGGGGTGATCATGGTCGACTACTGGTTGATCCGCAGAGGCCGGATCAACGTCCCGCAGTTGTACAGCGAAGATCCCCACGGCGCTTATTACTACAGCCGTGGAGTGAATTTCCGTGCCGTGGCGGCGTTCATTCCGGCAGCGTTGATCGCCATCGTCCTGGCGCTGGTGCCGGGCTTCCACAGCATCTCGCCGTTCTCCTGGCTGGTGGGCGCCGGCATTGCCGCGATGCTCTACCTGATCATCGCCAAACGCCAACCGCACTACGCCGACGTCAACGGCGAATCGATCGCCGTCGACAACGTCAGCCATTAACTTCCTTGCGGCCCGGATTTGGGCCGCTGAACTGCCCGCAATAAGGACTTCCCATGCGTATTCTTGTGGTCAACGTCAACACCACCGAATCCATCACCCAGGCCATCGCCCGCTCGGCGCAAGCGGTCGCTGCCCCCGGTACGGAAATCGTCGGTTTGACGCCGTTCTTCGGCGCTGACTCGGTTGAAGGCAATTTCGAAAGTTACCTGGCGGCCATCGCCGTGATGGATCGGGTGATGTCCTACGATCAACCGTTCGACGCGGTGATTCAGGCCGGTTACGGCGAACACGGCCGCGAAGGTTTGCAGGAGCTGCTTAACGTGCCGGTGGTGGACATCACCGACGCCGCCGCCAGCACCGCGATGTTTCTCGGCCACGCCTATTCGGTGGTGACCACGCTGGATCGCACCGTGCCGCTGATCGAGGATCGGCTGAAGTTGTCGGGCCTGTGGGATCGCTGCGCGTCGGTGCGAGCCAGTGGCCTGGCGGTGCTGGAGCTGGAACATGAACCGCAGCGCGCACTGGAAGCCATCGTGCAGCAGGCGGAACTGGCGGTGACCCAGGACAAGGCCGAAGTGATTTGTCTGGGCTGCGGCGGCATGGCCGGGCTGGATGAACAGATTCGTCGCCGCACCGGGGTGCCGGTGGTGGATGGCGTGACGGCAGCGGTGACCATTGCTGAATCGCTGGTGCGGCTGGGGTTGTCGACGTCCAAGGTGCGGACTTACGCGACACCACGGCCGAAGCAGATTATTGGCTGGGCGGAGCGGTTTGCCCGGTAGACCGCGTTATCGTTCTTCGCGAGCAGGCTCACTCCCACATTGGATCTGTGGCGTTCACAAATCCCCTGTGGGAGCGGGCTTGCTCGCGAATGGGTCAACTCGGTGCCACGTCTTGCTCAGAAAGCACTGAACCGCCGAGCCAACCCCTGCTGCGCAAATTGCTCAATCACAAAATCGACAAACGCCCGAGTCTTGCCCGGCAACAATTTATGCTCGGCGTAATAGATCGAAATGTTGCCGTCATCGATAAACCAGTCCGTCAGCACGCGCTGCAAGGTGCCCGCCTCGAGATAACCCACAGCAAACGGCATGCTCACCAGTGCGATCCCCAACCCCTGCGCTGCCGTGGCGCAGGCGGCTTCGGAGTCACTCATGGTCATGCGCGTCTTGAGGGTCAAGGGCTGACAGAGCTGACTGCCGCCACTGATCAACTGCCAGGAGCGTACTCGACCGGTTTGCGGCGAACGAATCAGGATGCCATCGTGATGTTGCAGGTCATCCGGCTCAGCGATCGCCTCGTGCTGTTGCAGATAGTCCGCAGACGCTACCAACACGCGATGCGCGGGTGTCAATTTGCGTGCGACGACGCCTTGAGGCAACTCAAATCCCCCGCCAATCGCTGCATCGAAACCCTGCCCAATCAAATCGACCTGACGGTTATCAAAATGCCAATCCGGGTTGATCGCCGGAAACCGACGAAGAAACTCTTGCAGCAGCGGCACAACATACAAACGCCCGAATACCGTGCCCATGCTGACTTTCAACGTCCCCGCCGGCAGTCCTTCCACACTCGAAAGATTGGCCACCGCATTCTGAATCGTCGTCAGACTGCCGCTGACCTGACTCAAAAACAGCTGACCGGCCTCGGTCAGGGTCAGGCTGCGTGTACTACGCTGGAACAGCCGTACACCGAGCCGTCCCTCGAGCTTCGCCACACTCTTGCCAACGGCGGCCGGGGTCAGGCTCAAGCGCCGGGCGGCTTCGGCAAAGCTGCCGACTTCGGCGCTGCGCACGAAGCATTCGATGCTGCTGAAAGTTTCCATGATCGCCACTATAAACTTCTGGTTTACACAGACTATAGCAATCATGGTCTACACGGTTGTCGATGCGAGGCCGATACTCGGCTCCAACAACAAGGCAGCCCGCCTTGAATTTTCTGGAGATCGAACATGACCACTCAACACCTCAGCGGCAAAGTCGCTCTGATTCAAGGCGGTTCCCGTGGTATCGGCGCCGCCATCGTCAAACGTCTGGCCGCCGAAGGCGCCGCTGTCGCATTCACCTACGTCAGCTCCACCGCCAAGGCCGAAGAGTTGCAGAACAGCATCACCGCCACCGGCGGCAAAGCTTTGGCGATCAAGGCCGACAGCGCCGATGAAGCCGCTATCCGCAACGCCGTCAGCGCCACCGTCGAAGCCTTTGGCCGCCTGGATATTCTGGTGAACAACGCCGGCGTCCTGGCCATCGCACCGCTGGAAGATTTCAAACTGGAAGACTTCGACCAGACCTTGGCGATCAACGTCCGCAGCGTGTTCATCGCGTCTCAGGAAGCCGCCAAACACATGGGCGAAGGCTCGCGCATCGTCAACATCGGCAGCACCAACGCCGACCGCATGCCCTTCGGCGGTGGCGGTGTGTATGCAATGAGCAAATCGGCCCTGGTCGGTCTGACCAAAGGCCTGGCCCGCGACCTCGGCCCGCGCGGTATCACCATCAACAACGTGCAACCCGGCCCGGTCGACACTGACATGAACCCGGCCCATGGCGAATTCGCCGAGAGCCTGATCCCGCTGATGGCGGTGGGCCGTTACGGCACCGCCGATGAAATCGCCGGTTTCGTCGCTTATCTGGTAGGCCCGGAAGCCGGTTACATCACCGGTGCCAGCCTGACCATCGACGGTGGTTTTGGCGCCTGATTGCGCTGAATCGAAGGTACAAAAAACGCCGCGCCTCTTTGCAGAGGGCGGCGTTTTTCATGCGTGCTTATCGGCTGATCAAGCCCAATCCAGCGCCGGCAAACCGCAGGCACTCGGGGTGAAAGCCTTGAGCGTGCGCAGAATCCCGTCGGCATGCGCGTATTTTTCATCAGCCATGGCTGCATCCGGAATCGCAATGGCGGTCATCCCCGCGGCTTTCGCTGCGGTAACGCCGAACGGCGAATCCTCGAACACCAGACAATCTTCAGGTGCGACACCCAGACGGCGGGCAGCGGTGAGGAAGATGTCCGGCGCCGGTTTCGCCGCGCCGACTTCCGGGTCATCCGCCGTGACGATGAAATCGAACAGCGCAAACCAGTCGCGGTGCAAGGTGGTTTTCTGGCCGAACGACTGCCGCGACGAACTGGTGCCTACGGCGATCGGAATGTTGTGCGCCTTGAGGTGGCGAATCAGCTCCTCCGCGCCCGGCATCGCCTGGGCCTTGGGAAAGCGCTCACGCATCAGTGGCTCGCGGATCACCAGAAACTCTTCGGCGCTGATCGGCAGATCCAGCGCCTGCACCACGTAGTTCGCCAGATCATTGGCCCCGCGACCGATGATGTTCTGTTTGATGCTCCAGTCGAAGGTCCGCCCGTAACGCTCGGCTATGAGGGACGTAACCTCGGTGTAGATGCCTTCGGTGTCCAGCAGCAGACCGTCCATGTCGAAAATCACGGCCTTGATCGGGCCAAACGCCTTCATCGGTGCATTCATCATCGGATCCGTTATCAAAAACATCCCGGGCGGCGCAGCCGGCGCCGCGGCGCGGATCTGATTAATGGGTTCAGCAGCATAGCGAGGCCAGCGGACATTGAGCAACGGGCAATGTTTAGCCCGTGGAATGACTCGCTGATATTTGGCGAAACGCCCTACAGCTAACGCCTGCTTTCCAGACTTCTTTTTTGATCCCCCGAAAAGTCCGCGAACCTCTTTCACGCGGAATCTTAAGACTTTGGCGGAGCAAGCAAATCGAACGCTGCGGTGAAATAACTGATGAAGTTCAATATGAACTGCACGGCTTAGGGTGCGCCATTCACTTCCCATCAGTATCAGTGGGACTGTTTTATCGACCTTGACCTCGCGAGCAAACCGATCCGAATCAAAGGGCCTGAAGTACAGGCCCCGGACATTGGAATTCAGTGCGCTACCGCGCTCGACTATCAAGACAACTTATTGCTCATCCTCATCCTCTTCATACTCCATATCCGCCTCATCCGCATCATTCAACGGCACCGTCGCATCATCCATCAACGACCCCGGATCCTCGTTCCCAGGATCATTGATAAACGGCAGACCGCTCGGACCTTTTTCTTCCTTGCCTTCTGTTTCGGGAGTCATGGCAAACCTCTGCAGCTTGTGGGTTGTATAGCGTTCGAAAAGGCCTACAGCCAATCGTTCCAGAGTCTGGCCGCCAGATACGAAAAACCCGGCGCGAGGCCGGGTTTGTTTTCGGTATTCAATCAATGGTGGCGGTTTTTATGTTTGTACTTGTTGTGCTTGTGACCACCGCCGGAATGCCCCTTCCCGCCGTCGCCACCGAGATTGTTACCCACCGCACCACCGGCCGCGCCGCCCAATCCGGCACCAATGGCGGAACCGGTGGAGCCGCCCAAGCTGTTGCCGACCACTGAGCCCCCGGCTGCGCCGAGGCCACCGCCGATGGCGGCTTCAGTGCGATTGTGTTTATTCGCTCCGACCGCGCCACCCGCCGCGCCGCCTACACCTGCGCCGACCGCCGCACCGGTGCTGCCGCCGAGCTGGCCACCGACCACATTCCCGAGCACACCGCCCAGTCCGCCACCGACGGCGGCGCTGCCATCGCCGGCGGCCATCGCGCCTTGAGCGACCAGTAATCCGAAAAACAGTGCAGACAATGACAAACGCATTTGAACCTCACAGTTCCCGAATCGGGACGGTATGCCCACAGGGGCTCGTGCCAAATTTGAGCGGTTTTCCGGGAAAACGTTCAGCCATGAAAAAGCCCGGCATCGAGCCGGGCTTTTTCTGACAAGCGCTCGGTATCAGTGGCGCTTGTGACCTTTGGACAGGTTGGTGCCCACCGCACCACCCGCAGCGCCACCAAGGCCTGCGCCAATGGTCGCGCCATTTCTGCCGCCCAGGCTGTTGCCGATCACCGAACCACCGGCCGCGCCAACACCACCGCCGATAGCTGCTTTGGTCCGACTGCCTTTGCCGGCTGCCATGGCACTGCCGGCCGCGCCTGCAACGCCGGCACCAATCGCTGCGCCCGTGCTGCCGCCCATTTTCTGGCCGACCACATTACCCAGCGCGCCACCCAGTCCGCCGCCGAGTGCAGCAGTGCCTTCACCGGCGACCGCACCTTGAGCAACCAGAAGCCCCAGAACCAGAGCAGGCAATGTTAGACGCATGAAAAAAACCTCAAAAATAGGGAGATCAAAAGGGGCCGAGATTGAAAGCTTCCGACGCGCTGAAGTCCAGAGAATTCAGCTGCCGCCGCGCACTTGGCGCCGATTGGACAGCGATTTCGCAAAAGGTTTTATCGCAGGCAAAAAAAAGCCCGCTGGGGAGACGGGCTGGAGACTTGCTTTCTAACGGATGGCTTCACCCTACGTCTGTGGACGTGAAAAGTTTGTGAAAAAATTCACAATTTACCCCGTCGCTTGTAGGAGATTTCCCTACATAAACATCAGGCATAAAAAACCCCGTTTATAGACGGGGTCGTTCTGTCACCTATCACTTTCTCGATCGTGCCAAGACCTTCGGAAGAAACTTGGCTTTCGGCCCCTTGGGCGCGGTGGACTTGATCTTGCCGGTCTGAACCGGATCCTCGCCAAAGCCCGCCTGATACTCCGTCTGGCCGCAGCGGACGCAGTTGTTGAATGAAAATTCGGCACCATCGTCTTCGATATACGGATCAGTCATAGCCTCTCCCCTTCGTAATAGATCGATACCGGCAAAGCCTTTTGCCTGAAAAAATATCGACCTCCAAGACTTTTGAGACTAGCCGGTCATTACTGGACTTGTGGTTCAGATCGACTGATGCCCGACGAATGGCCTACATCGATTAAACGCGCCAGCGACCTCAGACACTCGTGGCTTACATCAACAAACCACGTGGCTGATCGACAGAAAAAAACCCATTCATCAACTGAATGGGCTCGCGGGCTACGGCAACTACATCAACGCAACTTGACCGCGGTGCCCGTCGCGAACACGACAACCATACCGCCCTTGCCCGCTGGCATGCTGATCTCGAAATCCAGCCCAACCACCGCATCCGCTTGCAACGCCTGCGCCCGCTCCTTGATCTCGTCAGTCGCCTGAACCCGCGCCTCTTTCAATGCCCGCTCGAGCGTCTGAGAGCGCCCGCCAAAAAAGTCGCGCATGCCGGCAAACATGTCACGGATCACATTGACACCCTGCACCGACTCCGCGCTGACAATGTCCAGGTACGCGGTGATCTGTCGGCCTTCGATGGAATGTGTGGTGGAAATAATCATGAAAGCCGTCCTTTTAACTGGCAGAAAATCTGGCGATTGTAACTACCACCATTCAAAAATGGTTCCGCTACGGGGCAGTTTCCAGATCTGCAACAACACTCGCCTTTTTGCAAAGCTCGCCAAGGTCTGCACGAAATCTCGCCGAGCAGCGATCAGGCAGCTTTCTGACACAGCTTATGGCGAGTGGAAGGACCTGTCCGACGAGGGTAGCGCGCCTTTGATGGCAACGATCGGGAGACGTAGTTCGGGTTGTGTAATGTCGTAGATCTGCAGTTCACATCCGTCCCCACGATCCACGAAGACAAACTCCGCCAGATAAACTTTCTGCTTCTCGGGAATAAAGGTACTGGTGACAGGCCCGCAGGTGTAATACGACGAGACCGTCGGATTGGCGGTCAGCTTTTTCTCATACTTGTTCTTCGACTGGTTGAATACATAGTCTTCGTTGTAGAGCGTCAGATAGCCTGGCGCCGGAATTTGACTTTTGACCGTCGATGAACCTCTCACGAGTAGCGTCTGACCGGGATCGGCCTGCATTTCAAGTTGGGGAAACTGTTTGAAGACCGCGCTATCGAGACGGCTGAACCATGCGCCGACTTTATTGCGAAACGGTTTGACGACTGTCCCCAGATGATCGGGACGTTGATCCGGATCATTACCTCTGACCACTTCAAAATCCACCGGATTGACCGTATCGCCCGCTGCCTGCATGACAACTTTGGCATGCTGATCATCGACGGTGACCTTCTTCTGCTCCAGCATGATGCCATCTGTCCAGAGTGTCGGCGCAGAGCTGCGAGAGTCAGAACCGCAGCCGCACAACATCAAAAATAGAACCATGGTGACAACTGTCTTCACTGCACTTCCCTGCGTTGGACTGCCAATAAGCGTTCAGGCAAGCAGTTCATCCTGAAGGCGATAACAAAAAGCCACTATCGCGCAGATTCACAAACAAAGGAAACCGGTGAAGCGCGAATATTTCTCGCTTTATTGGAAACGCCAGAGCCTTCTTGGCGGAGACTGCTTTTTACAAAGAAATGAAGCGCCCGCCCCCTATTGTTCCCATAGGGCTGATTTACAGACGCCAAAAACCACAAACCCCCGACTTTCTCTAGGAAAATCAGGGGTTTGCGTTTACTGAATGTGGCGGTGAAGGAGAGATTCGAACTCTCGATACAGTTTCCTGTATACACACTTTCCAGGCGTGCTCCTTAAGCCACTCGGACACTTCACCGTATCTCTTCAAACATGTTCTGTCTGTCGAGGCGCGCTAATGTAGTCGAAAGCTTTTCTGATGGCAAACTTTTTTTCAGAATTTTCATGCGGTTAAGACAAAAAGGCGTTTCGCCCCACCTTGGGCGATGGCAAACCGGCCAATCTCTGGTGACGGCCGCTCTTCTATATAGAAGCAGAACGGTGTGCTACGCCGGGCGCGGCCGGAAACGGTGACCCGCGAGTCAGTCACAGCGCTTTACCTGGCCTACGGCGGTGGGTAACGTCTGCCCATCTTTCTTACAAGGAATAGCGTCATGAGTGAGTTGATTGCCTACCACCTCGAAGACGGTATCGCGACCCTGACCTTGAACAACGGCAAGGTCAATGCCATTTCCCCGGACGTGATTGCGGCGTTCAACGCGGCGCTGGATCAGGCGGTGACTGATCGTGCCATTGTGATCATTACCGGTCAGCCGGGGATTCTGTCTGGCGGCTATGACTTGAAGGTGATGACCGCCGGCCCTAAAGAAGCCGTGGCACTGGTGACTGCGGGTTCGACCCTCGCCCGTCGCCTGCTGTCCCACCCGTTCCCGGTGATCGTGGCCTGCCCGGGCCATGCCGTTGCCAAGGGCGCATTCATTCTGTTGTCCGCCGACTACCGCATTGGTGTCGATGGCCCGTTCAGCATCGGTCTGAACGAAGTGCAGATCGGCATGACCATGCACCACGCCGGCATCGAGCTGGCGCGTGATCGCCTGCGTCGTTCGGCGTTCCACCGCTCAGTGATCAACGGCGAGATGTTTGATCCCAAGAGCGCAGTGGATGCCGGCTTCCTCGACAAGGTGGTGTCTGCCGAAGAGCTGCAAGGCGCTGCGCTGGCGGCGGCGCGTCAGTTGAAGAAAATCAACATGACCGCGCACAAGAACACCAAGCTCAAAGTGCGCAAGGCGCTGCTTGAAGCCCTCGACAACGCGATCATCCAGGATCAGGAGCACCTGGGCTGAGCCCACGCTTCCCGAGCCGAAGAAAAGCCCGACCGTCGTGTCGGGCTTTTTCTTGCGTGTTCGGTTGATCATCCGCCGACAGCTCTAGGACGCGTCTGACGATCAACTCGGAAACATGCGCTTAAACATCGCCTATCTCCGGACTCTATAGCAGCAATTGCCGAAAACAGTGCACATCCGTACACTGCGCCACCTTTTGTCCAGGCAGGCCCTGAAAATGCTGTTTTTGTTGCGTATGTTGTTGATGGGCTTGCACTTTGTCCTGGCCGGTGTGCTGGGAGTGATCCTTGGTCTGTGCCGTCCCTTCAACCCGGACAACAGTCGTCTCTGCGCCCGCCTCTACGCGCTTCCAGCCATGTGCATTCTGCGCTTGCGGGTAAAAGCCGACGTCGGCCCGCTGATGAACAAGCCCGACAGCTGCGTGATCGTTGCCAATCATCAGTCCAACTACGACCTGTTCGTGTTCGGCAACGTGGTACCGCGGCGGACCGTGTGCATCGGCAAGAAAAGCCTGAAATGGGTGCCGCTGTTCGGGCAACTGTTTTGGCTCGCGGGCAACGTGTTGATCGATCGTGGGAACGCGCACAAGGCGCGCAAGTCGATGCTTACCACGACCCACACCCTGCAACACGAGGACACCTCGATCTGGGTATTCCCGGAAGGCACGCGCAACCTTGGTGAAGAACTGCTGCCGTTCAAGAAAGGCGCGTTCCAGATGGCAATCGCCGCCGGAGTGCCGATCGTGCCGGTGTGCGTCAGCAGCTACATCAAGCACATGCGCCTGAACAGCTGGCGCAGCGGGAAAATCCTCATACGCTCGCTGCCGGCGATTCCTACAGCAGGGCTGACCATGGATGACATGCCCATGCTTATGAGCCAGTGCCGCGAACAGATGCGTGAATGCATCGCCGCAATGGATCAGCAACTGCAAGCTGCATGAAAAACAAACCCGCCTCGTGCGGGTTTTCTTTTGCCGGGTGAACTGTACAGATTTCGCTGACTCTCAAGCAGCACACGGCTAAGCTGACGCCGTTGAATTCCCCGCCATCTGCCAAGAAGAAGTGAATCACTACCATGGGTCGAGTTGTTGCTGCTGCGGTATACAGCGAGGGTAAGAAAGTCTCCAATATCGCTCTCGATGAGGGCGCCGCGTGGGCCGCCAAGCCCGGCCATTTCGTCTGGATTGGCCTTGAGGAGCCGGACGCTCAGGAGTTGGCCAACCTGCAACGCCAGTTCAACCTGCACGAACTGGCAATCGAAGATGCGTTGGAAAAACACAGCCGGCCGAAACTGGAAACCTTTGGCGATGCGCTGTTCATCGTCACCTATTCGCCGATCCGTGAGAACGGCGTGCTGCAGTTCATCGAGACCCACATCTTCGCCGGCAAGGGTTACATCATCACCGCCCGCAACGGTCACTCGGCGTCCTACGCCCATGTCCGCCAACGCTGTGAGGCGCGTCCGTTGCTGCTGGAGCATGGGGAAGATTTCGTACTGTATGCGCTGCTTGATTTCGTGATCGAGAACTACCAGCCGGTGGGCGAAGCGATCCACGCCGAGATCGATGAGCTCGAGCGCAACGTGCTCTGTAGCGCGTTGAATGAGCGTGACATTCAGAAACTCCATGGCTTGCGCCGCGATGTCGTGCGTCTGCGCCGGTATGCGGCACCAATGGTCGAAATCGGTGAAGAACTGCAGAAGCTGAGTTTCCCGTTTATCGACAAGAACATGCGCCCGTACTTCCGCGATGTGCAGATTCACGTCACGCGGCAGATGGAAGACTTGACCACGCTGGCGGACATTGCCAGCCAGACCATCGAGATCGGCGTGCTGCTTGAGGCCTCGCGGCAGAGCGTGGTGCAGCGCAAGTTTGCCGCGTGGGCGGCGATTCTGGCGTTCCCGACGGCGGTGGCGGGGATTTACGGGATGAACTTCCAGAACATGCCGGAGCTGAGCTGGCACTACGGCTATTTCGCCGTGCTGGGGTTTATCACGGTGGGGTGTGTGAGTTTGTGGGCGAGTTTCAAGAAGTCGGGATGGTTGTAGTCCTGTGGCGAGGGAGCAAGCTCCCTCGCCACATAGGTAAATGTCAGGTCTTAAAGCGCTTCGGCCTCTGGCTTGTGCGCCACAAAGCGCATCATCCACTCTGCCACCGTGGTGCCATGGTGCTCCTGCTCCAGGCTGGCCACACCTTTCGAGTAGATCTGCGAACCCAGCGCGTCCTGACGCAGATCCAGCAGCGCCCGCGAATAGTCGTGAATGAATTCCGGGTGGCCCTGGAAGCACAGCACCTGATCGTTGATGTGGTACGCAGCAAACGGACAGAAATCGCTGGAGGCGATCACCGTGGCGTTTTCCGGCAGCGCCGTCACTTGATCCTGGTGACTGATCAGCAGCGTCAGTTCTTCACGCACCGGGCTCATCCACGGCGCCTTCGCCGCCAGTTTGTAGTTGTGGGTGCCGACGCCCCAGCCCTGAGTGGCACGCTCGCTCTTGCCACCCAGCAGCAGCGCCAGCAATTGATGGCCGAAGCACACGCCGAGCAGTTTGTCGCCACGCTCGTAGCGGCTCAGCAGATATTGCTTGAGGGTCTGGATCCACGGGTCGGTGCCGAACGAATCGGCCTTGCTGCCGGTAACCAGGTACGCATCGAAGGTCTGATCGTCGCTGGGGTATTCGCCCTGCATCACGTTGTACACGGTGAACTCGGCGGCAATCGGTTGCTGCGAGAACAGGCGCTGAAACATCTGCCCGTAACCCTGATATTGATCGACCAGTTCCGGACGCAGGATGTCGGTTTCGAGAATGCAGATGCGTAGCGACATAAAAAATACCTGACACGTGATGGGAATAATGAACACCCCAGAGCCTGCCTTGAAACACCCCGGCAAGGCAAGCCCCGCAGCGTTCACCCGATCACTTAAAACAGCTCGCCTTTCGCGGCTTTTTCCAGCAGCAGCGCCGGTGGCGCAAAGCGCTCGCCGTACTGCTCGGCCAGATACTGCGCGCGCGCGACGAAGTCCTGCACCCCGTACTGATTGATGAACTGCAACGCACCGCCGGTCCACGGCGCAAAACCGATGCCGAAGATCGAGCCGACGTTGGCATCCGCCGTCGAGGTCAGCACGCCCTCCTCTACACAGCGCACGGTTTCGAGGGCCTGTACGAACAACAGCCGGTCACGCACATCCTTGGGTGAAATCTGCCCGTCGGCCTTCTCGAAGCGCGTCTTCAACTCCGGCCACAGATGTTTCTGACCACCCGCCGGGTAATCGTAGAATCCACCGCCGGCGGCTTTGCCCGGACGCTTGTATTCGTTGAGCAGCAAGTCAATCACGGCGAAGGCCGGGTGTTCTATCAGCGGTTTCCCTTCCGCTTGCAGGTCTTTGGCCGTTTGTTGACGGATATGGCTCATCAGGCTGAGGGAAACTTCGTCGGAGATCGCCAGCGGCCCGACCGGCATCCCGGCCTTGCGCGCTTCGGTCTCGATCATCGGCGCGCTCACGCCCTCGCCGAGCATGGCGATGCCTTCATTGGTGAAGGTTCCGAACACCCGCGAGGTAAAGAAGCCGCGACTGTCGTTGACCACAATCGGGGTTTTCTTGATCTGCAGAACGAAGTCGAAACCCCGAGCCAGGGTTTCAGCGCTGGTCTGCGCGCCTTTGATGATTTCCACCAGCGGCATTTTGTCCACCGGACTGAAGAAATGCAGGCCGATGAATTTGCTCTGATCGGGTACTGCGGTCGCCAGTCCAGTGATCGGCAAGGTTGAAGTGTTGGAGGCAATCACTGCACCAGAACCCACTATTTTTTGCGCTGCAGACGAGACCGTCGCCTTGAGTTCACGATCCTCGAACACCGCTTCGATGATCAGGTCGCAACCCGCCAGATCGGCATCGCTTTCGCTGGTCTGAATCCGCGCCAGCACCGCCTCGCGTTTTTCAGCCGTCATCTGCCCACGGGCGACTTTCTTGTCGAGCAGCGCCGCCGAATGAGCCTTGCCCTTATCGGCCGCCGCCAGATTGATGTCCTTGAGCACTACGTCGATGCCGGCCGAGGCGCTGACGAAAGCGATCCCGGCACCCATCATGCCCGCACCGAGCACGCCGACCTTGCGCGTGACGTAAGGCGCGAATCCTTGAGGACGCGAGCCACCGGCGTTGATCTCATTGAGCTGGAACCAGAAGGTGCCGATCAGGTTTTTCGAGATCTGCCCGGTGGTCAGTTCGGTGAAGTAACGGGTTTCGATCAGGTGTGCGGTGTCAAAATCGACCTGCGCGCCCTCCACCGCCGCGCAGAGGATTTTCTCCGGAGCCGGCAGCGTGCCCTGGGTTTTACTGCGCAGGATCGACGGCGCAATCGCCAGCATCTGTGCGACTTTCGGATTCGACGGTGTGCCGCCGGGGATCTGATAGCCCTTCACATCCCAACGCTGCACCGCGCTCGGGTTGGCGACAATCCACGCACGGGCCTTGGCCAGCAACTCGTCACGATCCGCCGCCAGCTCATCAATCAAACCGGCCTGCAACGCTTGTTGCGGGCGCACCTTCTTGCCTTCGAGCAGATACGGCAGTGCCTTTTCGATGCCGAGCATGCGCACCATGCGCACCACCCCGCCACCACCCGGCAACAGGCCCAGCGTCACTTCAGGCAGACCGAGTTGCACCGCCGCATCGTCCAGCGCCACCCGGTGATGGCAGGCCAGACAGATTTCCCAGCCACCGCCAAGCGCCGCGCCGTTGATCGCCGCAACCACCGGTTTGCCGAGGGATTCCAGAGTGCGCAATTGCGCTTTGAGGCTCAGCACCATGTCATAGAAGGCTTTGGCTTCGGGTTTGCCGACCTTGATCAGCTCATTGAGGTCGCCGCCGGCAAAGAAGGTTTTCTTCGCCGAGGTGATGATCACCCCGGCGATGCTGTCTTTTTCCGCCACCAGCCGCGCAACGCAGGCGCCCATGGTCTCGCGGTACACAGCGTTCATGGTGTTGGCGCTCTGGCCCGGCATGTCGATGGTGAGGACGACAATGCCGTCCTGGCCTTTTTCGTAACGAATGGCTTCGCTCATAACAAGGTTCCTTGAATTCGGGGCTCAGAGGCGTTCGATGATGGTGGCAATGCCCATGCCGCCGCCGACACACAGCGTCGCCAGGCCGTAGCGCAGACGCCGGGTTTCCAGTTCATCGAGCAGGGTGCCGAGGATCGCGCAACCGGTGGCGCCCAGCGGATGGCCCATGGCAATCGAGCCGCCGTTGACGTTGACCTTGTCCGGGTCCACCGCCATGTCCTTGATGAACTTCAACACCACCGAGGCAAACGCCTCGTTGACCTCGAACAGGTCGATGTCTTCCACCCGCAGACCCGCCTTGGCCAGGGCCTTGCGCGTGGCCGGCGCCGGGCCGGTAAGCATGATCGTCGGGTCGGTGCTGGTGACGGCCGTGGCGACGATGCGCGCCCGCGGTTGCAGGCCCAGCGCGCGGCCCTTGGCTTCGGAGCCGATCAACATCAGTGCCGCACCGTCGACGATCCCGGAGCTGTTGCCCGGCGTGTGCACGTGGTTGATCCGCTCGACGTGGCTGTAAACCCGCAGCGCTGTGGCATCAAAGCCCATCTGGCCGATCATTTCGAAACTCGGCTTGAGTTTGCCCAGGCCTTCCATCGTCGATTCGGCGCGAATGAATTCGTCGTGGTCGAGCAGGATGATGCCGTTCTGATCCTGCACCGGCACCAGCGACTTGTTGAACGAACCGTCAGCCCGCGCCCGCGCAGCCTTGTGTTGCGAGTGCAACGCGTAGGCATCGACGTCGTGGCGGCTGAAGCCTTCAAGGGTGGCGATCAGGTCGGCGCCGACGCCCTGCGGAGTAAAGTGGCTGTGCAGGTTGGTCTGCGGGTCCAGTGCCCAGGCGCCGCCATCGCTGCCCATCGGCACCCGCGACATCGACTCGACGCCACCGACCACCACCAGATCCTCGAAGCCCGAGCGCACTTTCATCGCGCCGAGGTTGACCGCTTCCAGACCCGAGGCGCAAAAACGGTTGATCTGCACGCCGGCCACGCTGACGTCCCAGTCGGCCACCTGCACCGCTGTCTTGGCGATGTCGGAGCCTTGATCACCGATCGGCGTGACGCAGCCGAGCACGACGTCATCGACCTGGCTGGTGTCCAGCGCCGTGCGGCGTTGCAGCGCGGTCAGCAACCCGGCGACCAGATTCACCGGTTTGACGCTGTGCAACGCGCCGTCGGCCTTGCCTTTGCCGCGGGGCGTGCGTAACGCATCGAAAATTAAAGCTTGGGTCATGACGTCCTCGAACCTGTGCGGTGAGTGAAATTCGTAGTGTCACTGTTGGCCCGAGCGCTCATGGATTCAATGACCACAGCGCTCAATGACGTTGACGCGCACGCTCAGACGGACGGTCATCCACCCTCAGGTGAACCGGTTCAGGTCAGCGAGTTGTCTAGCAAGCGGGCGGCGAAGAAGCTGGCAATACGCCTCATGCGTTTTTTATCGCAAACGGCAGCTAATACATATGAAATGGATCTAAGCCAAGCGTGACGCGGCCTCTAAGGTAGTACATGTACGTCAGGGTCGTCGGGTTTTGCCGGGGCCGACGTCCTTCAACAGGAAGTGCAGCGTTTGCCGTCATGGATATGCAGGCAAACATCAGGAAATAACAAAAAAGGCGGTCAAGCCATGTTCAAACAACCGAAAGTTCGTCAAGCAGGACTCATTCTTTTCGCCACGACGCTGTTGTTGATTTTGCCCAATCTGACCAAGGTGATTGGCTGACTCAAGCGGCAGGCGCCCGTTATCGCCAATGAAAATGTGACTGGCCCGCTACCCGGGCCAGCCTGGCTGTGCCAACCTTTGTGCACTTCCACGACACGGACGGCGATCATTTGAAAACGCTCATTGCGTTCTGGGCCTTGCTGCTGAGCATGCCCTTGTCTGCGGCGCAGCTCACGCTGGAGCTGGGTGCGAATAGTCGCACCTGGCAGACCGAGGAATTGCTCAAGCATCCGCAGGTGCAAACCCTCACCATCAACAACGATGTGTCCTACAAGAAGGACATGACTTATCGCGTCGTGCCTGTGGCGGCGCTGCTCACAGGCATCAAGCCCGACGATCACTTGCAAGCCGTGGCGCTGGACGGTTTTGCCGCAGAATTGAATGCGGCACCGCTGCTCAACAGCAAAGGGGCGCGGGCGTGGCTGGCGATTGAGGACCCGGCGCAGCCGTGGCCGCCGCTGTCGGAAGGCAAGCACAGCGCCGGGCCGTTCTATCTGGTGTGGACCGACCCGCAGGCCGGCAACATCAGCCCGGAGCAATGGCCGTTCGAAGTAGCGAGCATCAAGCGCATGGCGCCGGTGGCCGAGCGCTTCCCTGCGCTGCTGCCGGATCCCAAGCTGAAAGCGGACGACCCGGTGAATCAGGGTTTTGCCCTGTTTCAGAAAAACTGCCTGGCTTGTCATCGCCTGAACGGCGCGGGGGATGCGCAATTTGGGCCGGACCTGAACATTCCGTATAACCCCACAGAGTATTTCGGCGCCGATTTCCTCAAGCGCTACATTCGCGATCCGCAGAGCTTGCGCCAGTGGCCTCAGGCGAAGATGCCAGGGTTTTCGGCAGAGGTGTTGCCGGAGAGGGATTTGCAGTTGTTGATCGGCTATTTGCAACACATGGCTGGGCGCAAGATTAAGCCCTGATGCAACTCCCCATGTGGGAGCGAGCCTGCTCGCGAAAGCGGAGTTTCAGACACCACATTGCTGACTGATAAACCGCTTTCGCGAGCAGGCTCGCTCCTACAGGGTTTTGTGTGAAGCAAATTACTGTTGTTGCACGGAGATAACCGGCGTCGGCGAGACGAACACCTTCGCATGCATCTGCTCACTCCCGCCGCCCCGGCGCATGCCGCGTACCGGGCAGGCGTCCAGATAATCCAGGCCCACCGCCAGTTTCAAGTGCCGCTCCGGTCGGGCCAATTGGTTGGTCACATCAAAGCTGTACCAGGCGTCATCCAGCCACGCTTCGGCCCAGGCGTGACTGGCCAGGTGCTCGGCGTCCTCGCTGTACAGATAACCCGACACATAACGCGACGGAATCCCCAGGCTGCGCGCGCACGCCAGAAATGCATGGGTGTGATCCTGGCAAACCCCGGCGCGCCCAGCGAAGGCTTCGGCGGCGCTGGTGTCGACTTCGGTCGAACCCGGCGTGTAGGTCATGTGCTGATTCAAGCCATGCATCAGGTCGATCAGCGCCGTGCGATCACGCCGCTGCTTGCAGGATCTTGCCGCGAACGCCCGTAGCGCCTCGTCCGCCTCGGTCAAACGGGTGAAGCGCAAGAACGGCAGCGCCGACTGGCTCTCATGCTCGGCCTCACGCAATTCGTCGATATCGACCTGCCCCCGGGCGCCGATGATGATCGCTTCGTGCGGCTCGTCCATGGTCAGCACATGCAGAATATTGCCGAACGGATCGAGCTGGGCGCGCACCGGGCGCGGCAAGTCGAGCTGCCAGCTCAACACGTGCTGACGCTCGCTGTCGTGCGGGGTCAGGCGCAGATACTGGATGCTCGCCCGCACCTGATCTTCATAGTGATAGGTGGTCTCGTGGCTAATGGAAAGTCTCATGCAGCCTCCAGGTATGAACTGTGAATCGCGTTGCCCAGCTGGCGCACCAGCGGGATGAATTCGGTGAGCCAGGCGTGCAGGCCTTCGGCGAGGATTTCGTTGATGCCGGTGTAACGCAGCCGCGCGTCCATCTCAGCGGCGAGGCGTTGTGCCGGACGGCCGTTGGCGCCCGGCAACTGGGCGAGTATCTGGTCGATTTCCTCGGTGCAGGCACGCAATGAACGCGGGACATCGGCGCGCAACAGCAGCAGCTCGGCGACATGCCGGGCGCCGGGTGCGTCGCGGTAGATCTCGGTGTAGGCCTCGAACGACGACAACGCCCGCAGCAGCGCACTCCATTGATAGTAGGCGTGGGCGGTGCCGTCACTGACGGCCTCGGCCTGATCGCCAGCCATTTCATAGCGCGCATCGAGCAGGCGCAGCGTGTTATCCGCACGCTCGATAAACGTCCCCAGACGAATGAAGCGGAATGCATCGTTGCGCATGATCGTGCCGTAGGACGCACCACGGAACAGGTGCGAACGCTCCTTGATCCACTCGCAGAAGCGGCTCATGCCGTAACGGCTGAGGCCCTGTTCGGCAATGCCGCGAATCTCCAGCCAGGTGGCGTTGATGTTTTCCCACATGTCCGCGGTGATCCGCCCGCGCACCGCATGCGCACTGGCCCGCGCCGCGCCGAGGCAGCTGTAGATGCTCGCGGGGTTGGCCGCATCGAGGGCGAAGAAATGCAGCAGGCGTTCGGCATGCAGTTCGCCGTGACGCTCCAGGTAATCGTCGAGGGTGCCGGTGATCAACAGCGGCATGGCCAGTTCGTGCAGACCGTCGCCGCGACCGTCCTGCGGCATCAGCGACAGCGAATAGCTGACATCGAGCATCCGTGCGAGATTTTCCGCCCGCTCCAGGTAACGCGACATCCAGTACAGATCCGAGGCAGTTCTACTTAACATGGCAAGCTTCCTTCAATCCTCGACCACCCAGGTGTCCTTGGTTCCGCCACCCTGGGAGGAGTTCACTACCAGGGAGCCTTCGCGCAGGGCAACACGGGTCAAACCACCGGGCACAACCCGGGTTTCGCGGCCCGACAGCACAAATGGACGCAGGTCGATATGGCGCGGCGCAATGCCGTTTTCGACAAAGGTCGGACAGGTCGACAGCGACAGCGTTGGTTGCGCGATATACGCGTGAGGCTTGGCCTTGATCCGCTCGCGGAACGCATCGATTTCCGCCGTCGTCGACGCCGGCCCCACCAGCATCCCGTAACCGCCGGAGCCCTGAGTTTCCTTGACGACCAGATCCGGAAGATTGGCCAGTACGTGGGAAAGTTCAGAGGGGTTGCGGCACTGCCAGGTCGGCACGTTTTTCAGAATCGGTTCTTCGTCGAGGTAGAAACGGATCATCTCGGTTACAAACGGGTACACCGATTTGTCATCCGCAACCCCGGTACCGATGGCATTGGCCAACACCACGTTGCCCGAGCGATAGGACGACAACAGTCCCGGTACACCGAGCATCGAATCGGGGTTGAACGCCAGCGGATCGAGGAACGCGTCATCGAGACGGCGATAAATCACGTCCACCGCTTTCGGCCCGTCGGTGGTGCGCATGAAGACCTTGTCGTCGCGCACGAACAGATCGGCGCCCTCCACCAGTTCAACGCCCATTTCCCGCGCCAGAAAGGCATGTTCGAAGAACGCACTGTTAAAGCGCCCCGGCGTCAGCACCACCACGCTCGGGTCGTCGATCGGGCTGGAGCTCTTCAGCGTGTCGAGCAGCAGGTTCGGGTAGTGGTCGATGGGCGCAATGCGCTGGGCGGCGAACAGCTCCGGGAACAGGCGCATCATCATCTTGCGGTCTTCGAGCATGTAGCTGACGCCGCTCGGCGTGCGCAGGTTATCTTCGAGCACGTAATAAGTGCCGTCGCCATCGCGCACCAGATCGACGCCGGAGATGTGCGAATAGATGTCGCGGTGCAGATCCAGGCCCTGCATCGCCAACTGGTACTGCTCGTTGGCCAGCACCTGTTCGGCGGGGATGATCCCGGCCTTGATGATGCGCTGCTCGTGATAGAGGTCGGCGAGGAACATGTTCAACGCCTTGACCCGCTGGATGCAGCCACGCTCGACGATCCGCCACTCGCTGGCGGGAATGCTGCGCGGAATGGTGTCGAAAGGAATCAGGCGCTCGGTGCCCTGCTCGTCCCCATAGAGCGTGAAGGTGATTCCCGCCCGGTGGAACAGCAGATCGGCCTCACGTCGCCGTTGTGCCAGCAACTCGTCAGGCGTGTCGGCCAGCCAGCGGGCGAACTCGCGGTAATGCGGGCGGACCTGGCCGCCGACATCGTACATTTCATCAAAATAGGTGCGGATCATGCCGTACTCCTTGTCACCCGGACCTACAGGCCTTCGCAAGGCCCGTGCCATCGGCATAAACGCTTTGATTTCAATCGCTTGGATAATCACGCCGCAAGCACCGCACCATTCCTGTGCGACAAATGCCCCAAGCTGATTGCCCCCGCCTCATTGCGACGCAGTGCTGTCGCCTATTACCAGCATAGTCAGAGTTGATTTCACTGCCTGGGTCGGCCTACGGATAATCGCCGCATCCGCTGGAAACTTCCTTGTTGAAGGCTTCAGCCCAACTGATCCGGACTGCCAGCGCAGTCCCCGCAGGCCGTAACCCTGACCGGTTTCCTCTCCTTATCGGTCTTCCCTTTTAGCCACCCTCTCCGGTGGCTTTTTTTTGCCCGGGATTCTTGTTTCAGGGTTTTGCCAGAGCATTCTCAGGGCCGGAAACGACAACGGCCGACCCGAAGGTCAGCCGTTGCTCGACAATAGTTGCGCTGAATCAGTTAAGACGATAGCGATTGCGCACCTCCTGCTTCACGCCCCAGCCCTCGATGATGCCGCCCAGCGGCTCGACCACGGCAGAAAATCCCTGCTCGAAATCGCCAATGTCGTCATACGTTGCGTACATCACTTTGCTCAGTTCCAGCGACCAGGCGCCATCGTCGCGCGCACTGACCTGGGCATTGATGGATTCACCACGGAATTTACCTGCCGCCCTGCGCGCCCGCTCCTCGTCCGGGAAAATGGCGTAGAACTCGATGGGATGGAACCGGGAAAAGTCGAAGCCGCCTTCTTTCATGCGGCGCAGTACGTTGCTGCTGATGTCTTCTTGATAGGCTGTGCTCATGAAACGTCCCCCTCGCATAGATGGATAGACTTTCCGTATTCCCGCCCCGGGCCTTACAGGCCGAAGTGCATCGGCAACAGGGTTGCCGGCGGGAAACAAGCATGTAGCTGACAAGACCAGACCTTAGCGATTGTTTCGCTGATCTCGCTTGCAGAGTAGCCCCAAGACAGAGGCGCTGCCAAGGCCTGGTACTTCAAGTGACAGGAAGAATTTCAGATTGGAGTGATGCTGCGGATTTCGATGCTGTTCTGGGCTTTCAGATTTTTCGCACCTGCATCCGGGGTTCGCCCTTCCAGATCATTCATATCCAGTTCGGCGGCCACCGGCAGGAGCCGTTCCTTGATCAGGCGTGCAGCCTCGTCGTCGCTGGGGCATTCCGCGCGCTCGAACACCTCATCGACAATTTCACCATGATCGTCCACGAAAGTGACTTTCCACTTTTGCATCGGTGCCTCCTCGATCAAACCCGCAAATGGGCTTACTTCTATCTCGACTTTTGGCGAGATTGATCGTTCAAAAGGATTGCAGCAGACGAACATGAAAAAAACATCATTTTCATGGCTGGAAAAATTGTGTGGCGAGGGAGCTTGCTCCCGCTGGGCTGCGAAGCGGCCCCAAAATATTTTGCGATCGCAGACTTTGTGAGTGCTGCGCACTCAAGCGGGAGCAAGCTCCCTCGCCACAAGGAATCCATCGGCCTGGTCAGTCGTTGCTTGGCTTGTTGATCGCCTGCAGCACGTACTGTGGCAACGCGAACGCGCCGATGTGGATTTCCGGGTTGTAGTAGCGGGTGACGATGCCGCTGCCGATGAAGCGCTGTTGCAGGGTTTCACGGCTCAGCTTGCGGTAGGCCGGATTGGTCGAGCCCCAGGCGAAAGTCATCGAACCGCCGATGTAGGTCGGCACGGCCGCCTGATAGAAGTGCCAGTCCGGGAACAGGCTGCGCAGGCGACCAGCGGTGGTTTTGACTTCATCGATCTGCATGAACGGTGTGCCGTTCTGAGTCACGAGGATCCCGCCTTCGTTCAGGCAGCGGTGGCACGCCTGGTAGAAGTTTTCCGAGAACAGCACTTCGCCCGGGCCGATCGGGTCGGTGGAGTCGGAAATGATCACGTCGAATTTTTCCGTGGTGGTGGCAACGAAACGCATGCCGTCGTCGATCACCAGGTTCAGCCGTGGGTCGTCGTAGGCGCCCTTGGAGTGGTTCGGCAGGAATTCCTTGCACATGTCGACCACGGTGCCGTCGATCTCGACCATGGTGATGTGCTCGACGCTCGCGTGTTTGGTCACTTCGCGCAGCATGCCACCGTCGCCGCCGCCGATGATCAGCACGCGCTTGGCGGTGCCGTGGGCGAGGATCGGCACGTGGGTGAGCATTTCGTGGTAGATGAATTCATCGGCTTCGGTGGTCTGGATCACGCCGTCCAGCGCCATTACCCGACCCATGCGCGGGTTCTGGAAGATCACCAGGTGCTGATGTTCGGTGCGCACTTCGTGCAGCAGTTTTTCCATGCGAAAACGCTGGCCGTAGCCTTCGTAGAGGGTTTCCAGGTACTCGCTGGTCTTGGTGACGGTCATGGTCAAGTGCTCCGATGAATGCGCGGGCGTCAATCGTGGAAACGATTGCCCGGGAAAGGCGCGCATTCTACGTTGCTGAAGATGACAGGTCGAACCTCTGTTCATCGACATTCCGCATAACCTTGTGGGAGCTGGCTTGCCAGCGATGCAGTCGACGCGGTCTCTCAGTGAAACCGCTGCGATGCTATCGCTGGCAAGCCAGCTCCCACAGGTTATGGGGTGCATTCAAAGTTGTGGCTAGATCCGCACATTGCCCCGCGGCCCGGCAATTGCCCAGATGATCAGGCCCAGCACCGGCAGGAGGATGATCAGCAGGACCCAGAGGATTTTCATCCCGGTCTCGGCGCCGCTTTTCAGCACGTTGATGATGGCCCAGATGTCGAGGGCAAGGATGATCAGACCAATCAGACCGTTGAACGTGGAACCCATGGTGTCGCTCCAGAATAGTGGCATGCACTTTTAGGATAGACGGTCGCGCGCAGGGTTCCCTTTTATTGCGTTCAAACGTGAACGGCGACCTTCAACGCTTCCAGCGACGGCGCGGCAGCGATACCGACTTCGGCGCACAGTTCGAGCACTCGCGGCACGTCGTTGCCATAGACCAGCACCACTTGCAGCTCGTCGTCGAGCAACTGGCTGAAGTTCATCAACGTGTAACCGCCGTTTTCCTTGTTCAGACTGCTCATCTGCACCTGGATGCGGTTAAGCGCGGTCAGCGCTTCGGTCTTGGCCAGTTGTTTGGACTTGAGGTTGAAATCCACGCCCGGGCCGAACGAGGCGACGATCTGCGCGAACAGGTCAACGTAGGTGTCGGCCTGGAACAACACGGTTTCCGGCAGACTGCCGACCACGACCCACTCGCCCAGCGGGATCGGGAAGGTGTCGTCGTAGTTGATGTCCGGGTTGGCCGCCAGAAAGGCTTCGGCATCGGCGTAGGCCTGCGCGGCTTCATCGGCCACATTCAGGATCTCGTCCTCGCCCATGCAGCCGGAGCTGATTTTGCTGATGAGTTCGACGAGTGCGGCTTTCATGAGGGCGGATCCTGTGGACGGTTGAATTCGAGGGCGCGGAGGATAGCGCATTCCGTGGCGCATCCGACACCTGTGGCGAGGGCGCTTGCTCCCGCTGGGGTGCGAAGCGGCCCGAAAAACAGTGGGCTCAGCATTTTTGCCAGCGCTGCGCACTGGAGCGGGAGCGAGCTCCCTCGCCACAGAGTCTCGACAGTCCTTAAGCCAGCAGTTTTTCCAGCTGCGCCGTGGTATCGACCGCGCCCATGGTGCGGGCCGCATCCAGCGCGGTGATGCCGTTGGCATCCTTGGCCTTCGGATCCGCTCCCTTGCTGATCAGGTAATCGACGATTTCCACGCGATTGAACATCGCCGCCATCATCAGCGCGGTGCGGCCATCGAAGGACGAACCTTCGATCTCGGCGCCCGCTTCCACCAGCGCCTTGACCACGGCCAGATCGCCCTTGAACGCCGCGCCGGCAATCGGGCTCTGGCCGTTGCCGTTACGCAGTTCCGGGTCGGCCTTGTGTTTGAGCAGCACCTGCACCGCGTCGACGTGGCCGTAGTAGCTGGCGAGCATCAACAGCGTGTCGCCCTTGCTGTTTTTCAGGTTCACCGGCAAACCGGCGCTGATCAGCCGATCGAGCATCAGCGCATCACCGTCGCGTGCCTTGTTGAAAACCTGCTCGGTGAATTCGGCAGCTTCTTCAGGGGTCATCTGGCGGCTTTGGTCAGACATTGGCAACTCCACTTTCGGTTATTCGCAAAGCCGACAGTTTCCCGAGCGCGACGATGGCTGTCACCCCCTTTTTCTCAAGACGTGCCATAGCCAATCTCAATAGCGGTACTTGCCCTGATGAATATCGGCCAACACCTGATCCGTCACCTGCACGTAAGTCTGGGTGCCGGGCAGCCAGGCGTAGATCGGGTCATCGCCCGTCTGGCCGGGGTCGAAGCCTTCGTTTTTCAGTCGGGTCTTTTGGTATTTGAAAGTCCCGGTGGTTTCCATTTTCACCTTCACCCGCAGAAACAGCGGCACCGCATAGGCCGGCATGCGCTGACGGGCGAACGCCAGCAATTCGGCGAAATCCAGGGTCGCGAGGGATTCGGCGGGCGTGATTGCGGCCATCCCGGCGCGACCGTTGGTGTTGCGCACTTCCACGCCGTAAGCGACTGCCTCGGAAATGTGTGGATGTTGCAACAACAGGTTTTCCACCTCGGTGGTCGAAACGTTTTCACCCTTCCAGCGATAGGTATCGCCGAGCCGATCGACGAATTGCGCATGGCCAAAACCGATATTGCGCAGCAGGTCGCCGGTATTGAAGTAGCGGTCGCCCTTGCTGAACACATCGTGCAGCACCACCTTGGCGGTTTTCTGCGGATCGGTGTAGCCATCCAGCGGAGCTTTTTCGTCAATCCGCGCGAGCAGCAAGCCCTGCTCGCCTTTGCCGACCTTGCGCATGAAACCGTCGGCGCTGCGCAGCGGCTGCCCGCTGTCGTGGTCGTACGCCACCAGCTCCCAGGCCATCAGCGAGAAACCGATGGTGTTGTCGAAGTTGAGGATATTGCTGAAGCCGATATTGCCGTCGCTCGCCGCGTACAGCTCACAGATGTGCTCGACGGCAAACCGGGTCTTGAACTCGGCCCAGGCGCCGGGGCGCAAACCGTTGCCGATCATCTTGCGCACCCGGTGACGGCTGTCCTCGGCGCTGGCCGGTTGATCGACCAGATAGCGGCACAATTCGCCGACATACCCGAGGGTGGTCGCGTTATAGCGACGCACATCAGGCCAGAACTGGCTGGCGCTGAACTTGCGGCGAATCGCGAACCCCGAAGCACCGTTGATCGCCGAGCCCCAGCACACACAGAGCCCGGTGGCGTGGTACAGCGGCAAGGTGCAATAGACGACGTCGTCGGGGGTCATGTTCAGGGCAATCATGCCGAAGCTGGCCGAGCTGCGCATCCAGCGACCGTGCTTGAACACCCCGGCCTTGGGCAGGCCGGTGGTGCCGGAGGTGTAGATGTAAAAGCACGGGTCGTTGAAGAACACTTCGCCGCTGCTGGCCGGGTTGTCAGCGGGCGCTTCGGCGCTGGCGCTGATCAGGTTGATGTAGCCCTCGGGGGCAATACCGGGCTGGCTGTAAGTGTCACGGTCGGCGATAAACCAGGTGCGTTGCGCCGGGATCGACACTTGCTCGCGGATCGCGGCAAACGCCGGCTGCAGCTCCTCACCAAGGACAACCGCCACTGGCGCGACCAAATTTATGCTGTGGATCAGCGTATCGCGGGTCTGCGAAGTATTGAGCAGTGCACTGACCGCACCGACCTTGGCCAGCGCCAGAATGGTCACCAGCAGTTCCGGACGGTTCTCGATGAACACCGCCACCACATCACCCTTGCCGATCCCCTGCGCGCTCAGATAGTGGGCAATCCTGTTGGCCCACTGGTTGACCTGCGCATAGGTCAGCAAGACGCTGTCCTGCAAGATCGCCAGGCCTTCGGGATTGCGCAGCGTTGCCTGCTCGAAGGTCCAGCCGAGGCCACACGTTTGGGTCGGATCCGTGACGTTGGCGACTTTCATGCCTTTGACCACCCTTGGGATGGCTTTGGCGATCGTCGGCAGTTTGCGGAGCATCATGCCCCAGGTAATCGTGTCGCTCGGCGCGTGACTCATGGCAGCTCCCCGGTCGGCCTGGTTGGCCGTTTTTTATTGTTCGGGCTGTGGGCATGACCTGCGTTGTGGACAAGGTCGAGTCCGAAAATACGTCAGCGCTTCTCGGCCTGTACACGCGGTTTTTGCAATGTTTTGTATCCGCCCTGTCACATCTGGCGGCGGTGATTGCGCCTTTGCCGTTTGGTTCCGTTTAATCCGTGACGATCCCGCAAAATGCAGGATGCACGATGGCCATTCATGCAGATTGCACGACCCTTGCAGATTTCACGATTTTTAACTTATTGATTTATAAGGATTTTATTTTTTCAGCGTGCTGGCACAATCACTGCAATCTCCTTTGCATGCTTGCCATTCAAGTGCATACGGAGCTGAAAGACATGAGCCTGATCCAAGAAAAATTTACCTCGCTGTTCTCCAACTTCAACGTCACCACTGCGCCACGTCCCGATGGCGGGATTTTGCTGACCTTGCGCAGCAGTGAAGGCAAAGTGTTCAAGCGCGCCCTGACATATCAGCAAATGCACAACGCCGACCAACTGTCGTGGGCGATCAGCGCGATTCGTCGTGACCTAGCTGAAGAAGCCAGCGAGCTGCCGCAGATTGCGATGCTGCAGAGCCAGCAGCGTTTTGCTCTGCCGACGTATCACTCGCTGTAACTGATTCGAAGTCTTGAACAAAACAGGCCGGGCAGTTTTCACTGCCCGGCCTGTTTTTTATGGCTGACCCATTGTGGGAGCGGGCTTGCTCCGGGCGGCGTTCCGACGAAGGCGTCGTGTCAGTCGACATCAATGTTGAATGATCCACCGCATTCGCGAGCAAGCCCGCTCCCACATTAGAGCTATGTGTGTTTAGAAGGCTTCCGGCTCGATCGCGGTAAAGCTGTCCACCGTCACATGCCCTTCCAGCTCCCCACCCTCGCGCGCCAGACCACAGGTTTGCAAACCTGCCGATTGAGCGGCATCGAGTTCCTGCACGATGTCGGACAGGAACAGAATGTCCTGCGGCTCGACGCCAATCGCCTGTTGAATGTTGCGATAGGACTGTTCTTCGCGTTTAGGCCCCGACGTGGTATCGAAATACCCGCTGAACAGCGGCGTCAGATCTCCCGCTTCGGAGCAGCCGAAGATCAACTTCTGCGCCTGGATCGAACCCGACGAATACACAAACAGTTGATAACCGGCCTGATGCCATTGCTTGAGCGCTTCAACGGCGTCCGGGTAGACGTGGCCTTTCAACTGCCCGGCCTGATAGCCCTGCTCCCAGACCATGCCTTGCAGCGCTTTCAGCGGCGTGGCCTTGCGGTCTTCGGCGATCCAGCTCAGGAGAATTTCCACCACCCGTTCAACATCGGCCTGCGGCTCGTTGCTGTCGCGGCGCACGGCGGCGATCTGTTCGGCGACATCGGCGCGCTCGGCGTTCTGCCGCACGAAGTCCGGCAGATGTTTGGCGGCGTACGGGAACAGCACGTCGAAGACGAAACTCACCGCGCTGGTGGTGCCTTCGATGTCGGTGAGGATGACTTTGATCGACATCGGCTCAGTCCTCCAGACGCGGGAAGCGCCCGGCGATGTCTTCGCCGGTGAAATTCGCGACCCAGCCTTCGGGGTTGTTGAACAGGCGAATCGCCACGAAGTGCGGGTGCTCGCCCATGTCGAACCAGTGCTTGGTACCGGCGGGCACCGAGATCAGGTCGTTCTTCTCGCACAGCACCGCGTAGACGTAATCGTCGATGTGCAGGGTGAACAGCCCACGGCCGGCGACGAAAAAGCGCACTTCGTCTTCGCCATGGCGGTGTTCTTCAAGGAACTTGGCGCGCAGTTCGGCTTTTTGCGGGTGGTCGCTGTTGAGGCTGATCACGTCGACGGTGATGTAACCGCGCTCGGTCATCAGTTTGTCGATTTGCTCCTGATAGGCGCTAATCACTTCTTCCTGGCTCGCGCCGGGCTGGATCTTCGCCGCGGCTTGCCAGCGGTCGAAGCGTACGCCCTGCTCGGCGAGCGTCGAGGCGATGTCTTCGAAATGGGTCAGCACCTTGTTCGGAATGTCAGGGCTGGAAACGTGATAGACGGACAGGCTGCTCATGGGCAATTCCTCGGTATCGGCCTTGCCGTCCGGCTCTTGCAGACCGGTCGGGCAGTGCATTTCATCAGGCGAATGGGCGGCTTCTGGTGAAGTCAGCCTTGGCGGTTCATGACGCTGCGGGTTTTCAACTCGCATTCAAACAGGAATTCAAAAGCCTCGATCTGCCGCAGGGCATCGCTCATCTGCGCGCCCCAGGTGTAGAGGCCGTGGCCGCGAATCAGGTAACCGACGCAATCGGGATGGGCGTCGAGCCAAGGCTGCACCTTGGCGGCGAGGCGCGCAATGTCCTGATCGTTGTCGAAAATCGGCACGCGCACCCGGGATTCGTGGGTGGAGATGCCGCTGAAGGCTTTTTGCAGCTCGTAGTCTTCGAACTCGATGAAGTCTTCCGGCGTCAGGCGCGACAGCACCGTGGCATTCACCGAATGGGTGTGCAGCACCGCGCCGATCTCCGCGCGCCAGCGATACAGCTGAGTGTGCAGCAGGGTTTCGGCGGAGGGCTTTTTGCCCGGTTCCAGGCTGTTGCCGGACAAATCCGTGGCGAGCACGTCGTCCAGGCCCAACTGGCCCTTGTGCTTGCCGGACACGGTCAGCAGCGCTTCGCTCGGCGACAGACGCGTCGAGTAATTGCTGCTGGTGGCCGGCGACCAGCCGCGACCATAAAGAAAACGCCCGGCGTCGACGATCTGCTGGGCGAGCTGTTCACGCGTAAGGCTCATGGCCTGTCCTCTTGCATACGTGTGGCAATGATAACGGCAGCAGCGAGCGCCGCGAGACTGGCAATACTAAAGGTCAATGTCGCGCCGAGGGCATTCCAGCTGTAACCGGAATACAACGCACCCAACGCGCCACCGGTGCCGGCCAGCGCCGCATATAGCGCCTGGCCCTGACCTTGCTGACGCGCACCGAAGCTACGTTGCACGAACGCGATGGCAGCGGCATGAAAGCTGCCGAAGGTCGCCGCGTGCAACACCTGGGCGAACAACAGCACCCAGAGGAATTCGGCGAACGAACCTAGCAGTAACCAGCGCAACGCCGCCAGCAGAAAACTCGCCATCAGCACGCGGCGCAATGAAAACCGCGCGAGAATCCGGCTCATCGCCATGAACATCAGCACTTCGGCGACCACGCCCACGGCCCAGAGCATGCCGATCACGCCACGGCTGTAACCGAGGCGTTCAAGGTGCAAGGTCAGAAAGGTGTAATACGGGCCGTGGCTCATCTGCATCAGCGCGACGCAGGCGTAAAACGCCAGCACACCGGGACTGCGCAACTGCTTGAGGAACCCTTCCCCGCTCGGCCGGTTACCTTGCGGTGGTTGCGCATTCGGCACCCACAAACTGCTGAGGACGATGCCGGCCATGATCAGCACCAGCGCCGCCGGGTAGATGTCGAGGCTCAGCCATTCGAACAAACGGCCCAGCGCGACCACGGTGATGATGAAACCGATCGAGCCCCACAGGCGAATCTGGCTGTAGCGCGAGGTCTGCCCCTGCAAGTGCGCGAGGGTGATGACTTCGAACTGCGGCAGCACCGCGTGCCAGAAGAACGCGTGCAGGGCCATGACCATCGCCAGCCAGGCGTAGGTCTTGCTGACGAAAATCAGCGAGAACGTCAGCAACGTGCACACCGCGCCGAAGCGCACGATGGCCAGGCGCTTGCCGGTGTAGTCGCCGAGCCAGCCCCAGATGTTCGGCGCCACGCAGCGCATCAGCATCGGAATCGCCACCAGTTCGCCGATCCGCGCAGGGCTGAAGCCGAGGTGATCGAAGTACAGCGCCAGAAACGGCGCTGTCGAACCAAGCAAGGCGAAATAGAACAGATAGAAACTGGACAGCCGCCAGTACGGGAGCGCCGCCACGGTCAGACCGCGACGGCTTGGCGATCAACCATCAAAGCTGACCCAGTACCGGGGTGCTGACGCGCACGTCGGCGTTTTGCCCACGATGACGCAGCAAGTGGTCCATCAGCACGATGGCCATCATCGCTTCGGCGATCGGCGTGGCACGGATGCCGACGCACGGATCGTGACGGCCCTTGGTGATCACGTCGACCGGATTGCCGTGGATGTCGATCGAACGGCCCGGAGTGGTGATGCTCGACGTTGGCTTGAGCGCCAGATGCGCGACGATCGGCTGACCGGACGAAATGCCGCCGAGGATGCCGCCAGCGTTGTTGCTGAGGAAACCTTCCGGGGTCAGTTCATCGCGATGCTCGGTGCCGCGCTGGGCAACGCAGGCGAAACCGGCGCCGATTTCCACGCCTTTGACCGCGTTGATGCTCATCAGCGCATGCGCCAGTTCGGCATCGAGGCGGTCGAAGATCGGCTCGCCGAGACCCGGCATCACGCCTTCGGCGACCACCGTGATCTTGGCGCCGACCGAGTCCTGATCACGGCGCAACTGGTCCATGTAGGCTTCCAGCTCCGGAACCTTGTCCGGATCCGGGCTGAAGAAGGCGTTCTCTTCCACCGAATCCCAGGTCTTGAACGGGATTTCGATCGGACCGAGCTGGCTCATGTAGCCACGGATGACGATGCCCTGGGTGGCGAGGAATTTCTTCGCAATCGCCCCGGCCGCCACGCGCATCGCGGTTTCCCGCGCCGAGCTGCGACCGCCGCCGCGGTAATCGCGCTCACCGTATTTGTGGTGGTAGGTGTAGTCGGCGTGTGCCGGGCGGAACAGATCCTTGATCGCCGAGTAGTCCTTGGACTTCTGGTCGGTGTTGCGGATCAGCAGCCCAATCGAGCAACCGGTGGTGCGCCCCTCGAACACGCCGGAAAGGATTTCGACTTCGTCGGCTTCCTGGCGCTGGGTGGTGTGGCGGCTGGTGCCCGGCTTGCGGCGATCGAGGTCGCGCTGCAGGTCTTCAAGGGAGATCTCCAGGCCCGGCGGGCAGCCGTCGACAATGGCGACCAACGCCGGACCATGGCTTTCGCCAGCGGTGGTGACAGTGAACAACTTGCCGTAGGTATTGCCGGACATGCAGGACGCTCCGTGAAATCAAACCCGAATTCGTGATGCGCGCCAGTATACGCAGGCTAACCGAGTAGTTCATCCTCGAACCTTAGTGGTGTTGGTGAGTCCAACCCGCACCTTGGCGAATGATGGCGTGATGATGCTGCGAGTTCTGATCTTGAGTCTTACCCTGTTTACCGGTTTTGCCCACGCGACTGTCCTGCAAAGACCGATCTCTCTGGAGACCGGCAGCGGAGAACTTTTCGGCTCGCTGCTGCTGCCAAAATCCGACAACCCGGTGCCGGTTGTCCTGATCCTTGCGGGTTCCGGTCCGACGGATCGTGACGGCAACAATCCCGATGGCGGGCGCAATGACAGCCTCAAGCGACTGGCCTGGGTGCTGGCCAAACACAACATCGCCAGCGTGCGCTACGACAAGCGCGGGGTGGCCGCAAGCCTGGCGGCCACGCCCGACGAGCGCAATCTGTCGGTGGAAGCCTACGTCAACGATGCGGTGGCCTGGAGCCAGAAGCTGAAAAGCGATCCGCGTTTCGGCCCGTTGATTCTGCTCGGGCACAGCGAAGGCGCACTGATTGCCACCCTCGCCGCCCCCCGTGCCGACGCCGCCGCGCTGATTTCGCTGTCCGGCAGCGCCCGCCCGGTGGATCAGGTGATCCGCGAGCAACTGGCCCGCAGCCTGCCACCGCCGTTGATGCTGCGCAGCAATGAAATTCTCGACAGCCTCAAGGCCGGCCACACCGACGACAACGTGCCGGCGCCGCTTCAAGCGATTTTCCGTCCGAGTGTGCAGCCTTACCTGATTTCCCTGTTTCGCCAGGATCCGGCCAAGGCCTTCGCGCAACTGAAAATGCCGGCGCTGATCATTCAGGGCACCCACGATATGCAGGTCGGCGTAGGCGATGCGCAGGCACTGAAAGCCGCCAGACCCGACGCCCAACTGGTGGTGATCGAAGGCATGAACCATGTCATGCGCATCGTTCCCGCCGACGTGAAGCGGCAATTGGCCTCGTACAAGGACCCGAATTTGCCACTGGCAGCGGAGCTGGGCGGCAAACTCATCGAATTTATTGACGGACTTCGCACCCGTTAAGGGCTTTTTGCCCTCCAGTCCTGGAAAAAACGGCCGATAAGCCTTTGTCGCCAGCGTACCGGCTGGCGACAAGCAGGGCTTGGACAGGATCTCGCCGTTATGACTGATACCCCGACTTCACCCGACACCACCGCTGAAAAAGACGCACCGCCAGCGGTCGAGCTGCCATGGGCGGACGTCAGCGTCGAGCACCACAAGATGCTCCGCCTGGCCCTGCTGCAGACCGACCGCAACACCGGTGGCCGGCCGCTGCGCTTTGTCGAATTCGGCTATGCCGAGCGCAACAGCAAAGAACACAGCCTGATGCGCATGGCGATCAAACTGCCCGGCCAACGCGTGCGCAAGGAGCAGAACCAGCTCGACGTGTGGGTCAATCACACCAGCAAACGTGTGCATTTCGGCCCGGACAGCGGCTTGCAGATCGAACCGCTGAACCGTGGCATCGGTCGTTTCATGGCCGCGCAAGGCATCAACTGGGCGAAAAAACGCTGGCCCGCCTACACCGTCGACGGCATGGACTTGAACAACAAGGACGCGCTGAATGAAGACACCCGCCTGCGTCGCGATCACTTCTTGCGCGTGCATGGTTTTGATGTGGTGTACGCCGATGCCCAGCATCTGAAGGGCAGCGTCAAAGAGGTGCAAGTCGGTGACTTGCTGGGCGACTGGAACAGCGAAAAGCTGCAGATCGTCGAGATTCTTGAAGCGGCGCAGATGCTGCAACAGGCCGAGCAGAACCTGGCCGAGCAGGAAGTGAAGCTGAAGAAGCAGGAAGACAAAGTCAGCAAGTTCAAGCGTGAAGACGCCGGGTTGCGCTTCACCATTACCTGTCTGGTGGCGTTTGCGGTGTTTCAGGCGGGGCTGTTGATCTGGATTGCTACGCACCGCTGATGGCTTGAGACCGCGGCGCGGCTATTCGCGAGCAGGCTCGCTCCCACCTTGGAATGCACTTCCCTGTGGGAGCGAGCCTGCTCGCGAAGCTTTTAGCCTTAGACGCGGGAAGCGAACAGCGCCTGATGCTCGCGGCACTGCTCCGCCGTCAGCATGAACACACCATGCCCGCCGCGCTCGAATTCGAGCCAGGCGAAGTCGACTTCCGGGTACAGCGCCTCGACGTGCACCTGGCTGTTGCCCACTTCAACGATCAGCAAACCCTTCTCGGTCAGGTGATCGGCCGCTTCGGCGAGCATCCGCCGTACCAGGTTCAGACCGTCATCACCGCAGGCCAGGCCCAGCTCCGGTTCGTGCTGGTATTCATCCGGCATGTCGGCGAAATCTTCCGCGTCAACGTACGGCGGGTTCGACACGATCAGGTCAAAACGCTGCCCCGGCAAACCATCGAAACCATCACCCTGCACGGTATAAACGCGCTCATCGACGCCATGACGCTCGATGTTCTGATTGGCCACTTCCAGCGCTTCGAACGACAGATCCGCCAGCACCACTTCGGCGTTCTGGAATTCGTAGGCGCAGGCAATGCCGATGCAACCGGAACCGGTGCACAGGTCGAGAATCCGCGCAGGCTCGTCGCCGATCCACGGTGCGAAGCGGTTTTCGATCAATTCGCCAATCGGCGAACGCGGGATCAGCACGCGCTCATCGACGATGAACGACATGCCGCAGAACCACGCCTCGCCCAGCAGGTACGCCGTCGGGATGCGCTCTTCAATGCGGCGCTTGAGCAGGCGTTGCAGGTTGACCAGTTCGTCGTCTTCCAGCGCACAATCGAGGTAGCTGTCGGCAATTTCCCACGGCAGGTGCAGGGCACCGAGCACCAGTTGCCGGGCTTCATCCCAGGCGTTGTCGGTGCCATGACCGAAAAACAGATCCTCCCCATGGAAGCGGCTGACGGCCCAACGGATGTGGTCGCGCAGGGTACGAAGTCGGGAAGTGATCACGGGGCAGAACTCCAGAAAAAACGACTGACGATTCTACCAGCCAAAACGCCCGCCGACGACGCAGGAAAATCAGCGGAGCAACAGTAGGACTTTTCTGATTTTTGCATCAGCTATTGAACAGAACGTGTAACTTGACAAGGCTGCAGGCCAGTAACGACGGCGCCTACGATGGTAGCGGTTCACAGAACCGCTCAGCCAGAGGACAATGCCGCAAAAGCCCCACCCCAAGGAGCCCCGAATGTCCGTTCCAAAAACGATGTTTCAACTCAGCGGCCGCGGTTACGCAGCGGCCACCCTGAGCCATGCCACCGTGGTCATCATCGATGCCCAGAAAGAGTACCTCAGTGGCCCGCTGGCCCTGAGCGGCATGGACGCGGCCGTCGCGAACATCAAACAACTGGTCGCCGCGGCCCGTGCAGCCGGTCGGCCGATCGTGCACGTGCGTCATCTCGGCACCGTCGGTGGCCTGTTCGACCCGCAAGGCGAACGTGGCGAGTTCATCCCCGGCCTTGAGCCACAGGGCGATGAAACCATCATCGGCAAACTGCTGCCGAGCGCGTTCCATGGCACCGAACTGCTCGATCGCCTGCAAAACCTCGGTTCGCTGGATCTGATCGTCTGCGGCTTCATGAGCCATTCCAGCGTCAGCACCACCGTGCGCGCGGCGAAGAACCTGGGCTTCCGTTGCACCCTGGTCGAAGATGCCTGCGCCACCCGTGACCTGCCGTTCAAGGGCCGCGTGCTCAGCGCCGCCGTGGTGCAGGAAGCGGAAATGGCGATCATGGCCGACAACTTCGCCACCCTCGCCCTGACTCAAGATCTGATCTGATCTGCTCTGATGAGCGGCTCACCGCGCCGCTCATCCGCAAAAGCCTCGCATTTGCTTCAATTGCCTTAGCCTCAGGAACAACCCGGTCAACTCCCGGTCGAAGGGCCGATACCCATTGAGGAAGGTCGGAATGAAGTTATCCGATGGATTTGACGCACGCCGCTTGCGGCCCAAAGGCCAAAGCAACTGGCGTTTTCGATTCGGCGCAGCGATCGCCGCCATTCTGGCGACGTTCGGTGTGCTGCTGGCGATGGCCGGTGCCGCCAGCCTGCTGGGGCGCCCGCCGGCGCTCGGCGACTTGAATGCCACGCCGACGGGTTCGGCGATCATTCTGGCGGTCGGTTTGTTGTTCCTGTACTTCGGCGTGGCGCTGTGGCGTCGATGCCGGCGTCGCGCCCGGCAATCGCGGGAACTGAACATGTCCCCGCACCTGATGAAAAAACACGACTGAGGTGATGGCCTGGCTTTTTGCCGGGCCGTTTTGTTTCGACTTGGGTAAACTGGCCGCCCTTCGCGGAGGCTGACATGCAAGACGACGATTTTTCCCTGTTCAAAAGTGCGATCCAAGGCGTCAAGCCGATCAAGCACGACCGCGCCGACACCGGCAAACCCAAGGCTGACCGCGCGCGGATCGCCAAGCTGCGCCAGTCCGCCACCGTGCGCACCGACACCACCACCGTGGATGGCCTGTCCGATCAGTTCGTGATCGACGTCGGCCCCGAAGACGAGTTGATGTGGGCTCGCGACGGGGTGCAGGAAAGCCAGATGCGCAAGCTCAAGATCGGCCAGATCCCGTTTGAAGGCAGCCTCGACCTGCACGGCATGAATGTGGAAAAAGCCCGGGAAACCCTCTGGGCCTTCCTCGCCGAAGCGACCAAATTCGAAATCCGCTGCGTGCGCGTCACCCACGGCAAGGCGGTGCGCCTGGACGGCAAGCGGCCGATGATCAAGAGCCACGTCAACACCTGGCTGCGCCAGCATCCGCAAGTGCTCGGTTTCACCTCGTGCCAGGCGAAACATGGCGGTGCCGGTGCGGTTTACGTGATGCTCAAACGCACCATGATGGAAGGCCGCGACGAATAATCGCGTTACACCGAACTTGCAGGGTCGTGTCCGCCACCGTACCCTTGCCCTTTGCGAAAATCCCCACAGGTAGTTTCATGTCCCTGGAACAGAATTACACCGCGATTCTCGGCCAACTGGGCGAGGACGTGTCCCGCGAGGGCCTGCTCGACACGCCAAAGCGTGCCGCCAAAGCCATGCAGTACCTCTGCCGCGGTTATGAACAGACGCTCGAAGAGGTCACCAACGGTGCCCTGTTCAGCTCCGACAACAGCGAAATGGTGCTGGTCAAGGACATCGAGCTGTACTCGTTGTGCGAACACCACCTGCTGCCGTTCATCGGCAAGGCGCACGTTGCGTATATCCCGAGCGGCAAGGTGCTGGGCCTGTCGAAGGTCGCGCGGATCGTCGACATGTACGCCCGCCGCCTGCAGATCCAGGAAAACCTCAGCCGCCAGATCGCCGATGCGGTGCAGCAAGTCACCGGCGCGCTGGGCGTGGCCGTGGTGATCGAGGCCAAGCACATGTGCATGATGATGCGCGGTGTGGAAAAGCAGAATTCGTCGATGATCACTTCGGTGATGCTCGGTGAGTTCCGCGAAAACGCGGCAACCCGCAGCGAATTCCTCAGCCTGATCAAGTAATTCGCGGTACGAAGAAAACCGGCATTCATCGCCGGTTTTTTTTCGCCCGCAAAAAATCGGGTAAGCTGCGCGCCTTTCTCTCTTTACACCGTGAGGCTTTCAACGTGTTCGTCAAAGCGCTTCGTGTCGGCCTCGGCCAACTGATCATCTTCATCGACTTCATTACCCGCCCGGGCAAGAAACAGCGTCCGGCCGAAGTTCAGGCGCAGGTCAACTCGGCCGCCAAAGACCTGACGCTGTACCAGTTCCACGCCTGCCCGTTCTGCGTGAAAACCCGCCGCACCCTGCGTCGCTTGAACGTGCCGGTGGCACTGAAGGACGCGAAGAACAACGAGCATGACCGCCAGACGCTGCTGGAACAGGGTGGCAAGATCAAGGTGCCGTGCCTGCGCGTTGAAGAGAATGGGCAGACGACCTGGATGTATGAGTCCAAGGTAATCATTGATTATCTGGATAAGCGGTTTGCTGCTATCTGAATGATTTTCGGTGTCCTGAGCGACGCCTTCGCGAGCAAGCTCGCTCCCACAGGGGGCGGGTCACGCCTGATTGCTTACCAAGCTAACTAAATATTCATCTACTGTTGGTCGATTTGCCGGCTGCCACAGTCACGGCGGTCTATTCTGCGAGAAGCAGAGCCAGAGGCGCATTCACCTGCCATACGGGCTCACCCACGCTCCCACGGACAGGCAGTCGATCAAGCGCTCACGGCCCGTTCCTCGCTCGTATCGCTGTCCGCTCCGTTGCCCGGACAATCGCAATGCATGCACTGGTACGTATCGCGCTGGGAAAACCGTATACCTTTGTGGTGCTGGCGATTCTGATCCTGATCGCCGGTCCGCTGGCGGCGCTGCGTACGCCCACCGACATCTTTCCCGAGATCCGCATTCCGGTGATCGCGGTGATCTGGCAGTTCACCGGTTTATCGCCCGACCAAATGGCCGGACGGATCACCTCACCGTTCCAGCGCGTATTGACCACCACGGTCAACGACATCCGCCACATCGAGGCGCAGTCGCTTAACGGCTTCGGGATCGTGAAGATTTTCTTCCAGCCCAACGTCAATATCACCAACGCCAACGCGCAAGTGACTTCGGTGTCGCAAGCGATCCTGCGCCAGTTGCCGCCGGCGACCACCCCGCCACTGATCCTCAACTACAGCGCCTCGACGGTGCCGATCATTCAACTGGCGTTGTCCGGCAAGAATCTGAGCGAACAACAACTGGGCGATATCGGCCTGAACACCGTGCGATTGATGCTGACCACTGTCGCCGGAGCGGCCATCCCCTATCCGTTCGGCGGCAAGAGCCGGCAGATCCAGATCGACCTCGACTCGGCCGCCATGCAGGCCCGCGGGCTCTCGGGGCAGGATGTCGCCAACGCACTGGCCACGCAGAACCTGATCACCCCGGTGGGCACCGAAAAAATCGGCGACTATGAGTACCCGCTGCTGCTGAACAACGCGCCGACGGACTTCAAGGACCTGCAGGATTTACCGATCAAGACCGCCAACGGCACCACAGTGCTGATTCGCGATGTGGCGACCGTGCGTGACGGCAATCCCCCTCAAACCAACATCGTTCACGTCAACGGCAGCCGCTCGGTGCTGCTGACCATTCTCAAGACCGGGTCCGCCTCGACCCTTGGCGTGATCGACGGTATCCGCAACAAACTCGCCGACTCCAAGGCTGCGCTGCCTGACAACCTGAAAATCGAGTTCATCGAGGATCAGTCGGTGTTCGTCCGCGCGGCGATCAGCAGCGTGGCCAAGGAAGGGATCATCGCGGCAGCCCTGACCAGCCTGATGATTCTGCTGTTCCTTGGCAGCTGGCGCTCGACGGTGATCATTGCCGTGTCGATTCCGCTGTCGATTCTGGCCTCGATCGCGACCCTTGCCGCCCTCGGCGAAACCCTCAATATCATGACCCTCGGTGGCCTCGCCCTGGCAGTGGGGATTCTGGTGGATGAAGCGACCGTCACCATCGAAAACATCAACTGGCACCTGGAACAGGGTAAAGAGGTGAAGACCGCGATCCTCGACGGTGCCGCGCAAATCGTCACCCCGGCCTTCGTTTCGCTGCTGTGCATCTGCATCGTGTTCGTGCCGATGTTCTTCCTTGAAGGCATCGCCCGCTATCTGTTCGTGCCGATGGCCGAAGCGGTGGTGTTCGCCATGATCGCTTCGTTCCTGCTGTCGCGGACGCTGGTGCCGACCATGGCCAACTACCTGCTCAAGCCGCACACCAAGGAGGAACAAGCAGCGCACAATCAGCGTTCGCGCAATCCGCTGGTGCGTTTTCAACGCGGTTTCGAGAAGCGCTTCGAGGCCGTTCGCGATCGCTACCACGCGATGCTGGAAACCACCCTGCACCACCGGGGAATTTTCGTTGTGTGCTTTTTCGGCTTCGTGCTTTTGTCGTTTACCCTCGTGCCGTTTCTGGGGCGCAACTTTTTTCCGGCGGTCGATGCGGGACAGATCCTGCTGCATGTACGCGCGCCGGTCGGCACCCGCGTAGAGAAGACCGCCGAGCTGATTTACGACGTCGAGAACGCGATCCGCCGCATCATCCCGCCCGCCGATCTCGGCTCGGTGGTCGACAACATCGGCCTGTCTATCAGCGGCATCAACATCACCTACAACAACACCGGCACCGTGGGTTCGCAGGACAGCGACATCCACATCAAGCTCAATGACGGTCACCGTCCCAGCGCCGACTATATGCGGCAGATTCGCGAGCAACTGCCCAGGCAATTTCCCAGTCTGGTGTTTTCCTTTCCACCGGCGGATATCGTCGGGCAGATCCTGAATTTCGGTGCGTCGGCGCCCATCGACCTGCAGATCCAGGGCGGCAATCAAGTCGCCAATTTCGCCTACGCCAATACCTTGTTGCGTGAGATCCGGCGAGTCCCGGGAGTGGCCGATGCGCGCCTGCAACAATCCGAGCAACTGCCAACCTTTCAGGTCAACGTCGACCGTACCCGCGCGCAACTGGTGGGCATCACCGAACGCGATGTGACCAACAGTCTGGTGGTCAACCTCGCGGGCTCGAGTCAGGTGGCGCCGACGTACTGGCTCAACACCGCCAACGGCATTTCTTATCCGATCGTGATGCAGACGCCGCAATACAACCTCGACTCGCTGTCAGCGCTGAACAACCTGCCACTGAGTCCGACCGGCGCCGGCAATGACCAGCAGATTCTCGGCGGTCTGGCGACGCTTGAGCGCACCAACAGCCATTCAGTGTTCAGCCAGTCGGAATTGCAACCGGTGGTGGAGATTTTCGCGTCGACTCAGGACCGCGACCTTGGCGCCGTGGCGGCGGATATTCAGGACATCATTAATGCCCACGCCAAAGATGTTCCGAAGGGTTCGAAAGTCGCCCTGCAAGGCCAGGTGCAAACCATGAACAGTGCGTTCAACGGCATGCTCTACGGCTTGCTCGGCGCGGTGGTGCTGATCTATCTGGTGATCGTGGTCAACTTCCAGTCGTGGCTCGATCCATTCGTGATTCTCATGGCGTTGCCGGCGGCACTGGCGGGGATTGTCTGGATGCTGTTTCTCACCCACACGCCATTGTCGGTGCCGGCGCTGACCGGGGCGATCATGTGCATCGGGGTGGCAACCGCCAACGCGATTCTGGTGGTCAGTTTCTGCCGCGAGCGCCTCGATGCCCATGGTGACTCGGTCAGTTCGGCACTGGAGGCCGGGTTCACCCGTTTTCGCCCGGTGCTGATGACCGCGCTGGCGATGATCATTGGCATGACCCCGATGGCCCTGAGCCTGGGAGAAGGTGGCGAGCAAAACGCGCCACTGGGTCGGGCGGTGATCGGCGGGCTGTCCTTTGCCACGGTGGCGACGTTGTTCCTGGTGCCGATCATTTTCAGCATTGTCCACGCCCGAGACGCCCGCGAGCCGGCCCCGGCCGCTGACGCGCCACTGCCTCCTGCCCCGGAGGGCGCCTGACATGACTGACGAGCACATTGCCCCGGACACCCCTGCGCCCCAGCGGCGCAAGCACAGACTGTGGCGCATCGCATTGACCGGGCTGGTGCTGGTGTTGATCGTCATCGCGTGCATCATCTGGCGCGTCAGCGAATCGCGCACGCTCAAGGACTGGACCGACAAACAGGCCGTGGCCAACGTGGTGCTGATCTCGCCAAGCATCGCCCCGCAAGGTCCGGTGCTGAATCTGCCGGGACGGCTGGAGGCGTATTCCCGCGCCTCGATTTTCGCCCGCGTCAGCGGGTATTTGAAGTCATGGAAATTCGACATCGGTGCGCCGGTCAAGGCCGGTCAATTGCTCGCCGAAATCGATGCCCCGGAGCTTGATCAACAACTGCTGCAAGCCCGCGCCGACCTCGCCACCGCCCAGGCCAACGAGTCGCTGGCGGCGACCACGGCGAAGCGCTGGCAGGCGATGCTGGCCTCCGATTCGGTGTCGCGCCAGGACGTTGATCAACGCAACGGCGACCTCAGCGCCAAGCAGGCGCAGGTACTGGCGGCAAAAGCCAACGTCGACCGATTGGTGGCAACCAAAGGCTTTCAGCGTCTGGTAGCGCCGTTCGATGGCGTGGTGACCGCGCGCGAAACCGATGTCGGCGCGCTGATCAACGCTGGCAGCGGCAGCAACGGTCCCGAGCTGTTTGTGGTGTCCGATGTCAGCCGCTTGCGGGTTTATGTGCAGGTACCACAGAATTTTTCGCCACTGGTCCGTGCGGGGACCAGCGCCAATCTGACCGTGCCGGAATATCAGAAGGAGCAGTTTCCGGCCAAGGTCATCGCCACCGCCGACTCGGTGAATGCCACCTCCGGCACGACACTGGTTCAGTTGCTGGTGGATAACCCCGGCGGACGCCTGATCCCGGGCGGCTTCACCAATGTCGAGTTCAAGTTGCCGGTGCAGGTCAACGCCTTGCGGCTGCCGGCCAGTGCGTTGCGCTACGACGAACACGGCTTGCGCGTGGCGACGCTGGATGCAAATGACAAGGTGCGCTTCAAGACCATCACCATTGCCCGCGAGTTGGGAGATTCAGTGGAGATCGGCTCCGGCCTGCTGGCCAGTGACCGAGTGATCGATACCCCGCCGGACGGCCTCGCCGACGATGACAGCGTGCAGATCGTGCAGCCCGACAAGGGAGACAAAAACAATGGCTGAGCGCTCGGCGTTGTGCACCGCCGCGTGGGTTTTGGGCGCGGCGCTCGGGCTCAATGCCTGTTCGCTGGCACCCACCTACCACGTGCCACCGACGCCGGTTGCCGCGCCGTTTCACACGGTCGCACCGTGGACCACGGCGCAGCCTTCCGACCAGTTGAACCGCGATGGCTGGTGGCGGATGTACAACGACCCGCAGCTCGACGCGCTGCAACAGCAATTGCTGCACAACAACCCCGACCTGAGCGCCGCGCTGGCGCATTACGCCCAGGCGCAGGCGTTCGTCAAACAGGTCGAGGCCGGGCTGTTTCCGAGCATCACCGGCAATGCCCAGCCGCAGCGCATTCGCCAGTCGGACAACAAGCCGCTGCGCAATGGCGGCCCGGATGAGTACAACTCGGTGACGCTCGGGGCCGAGATCGATTACGAGGTGGATTTGTGGGGCCGGGTGCGCGACACGGTCACCGCCGGCAAGGACGAAGCGCAGGCGCAGAAGGCTGACCTGGCCTCGGCGCGCCTGAGCCTGCAGACGCAACTGGCCGACACCTACATCCGCCTGCGCGGACTGGATCAGCAAACCCGCCTGCTGAAGGAAACCGGTGCGGCGTTCGAGAAAGCCCTGAACCTGACGCAGGGCCTGCATGACGGCGGCATCGTCTCCGGACTGGACGTGGCCCGTGCCCGCACGCAATTATCATCGACCAAATCGCAGCTGACGCAAAACCAGGCGCAACGGGCCTTGCTGGAACATGCGATCGCCGCGTTGGTCGGCGCATCGGCCTCGGACTTCAGCATCGCCGAGAGCACTCCTCCGGTGACCCTGCCGGTAGTGCCGGTCGGGTTGCCGTCAACCTTGTTGCAGCGCCGCCCGGACATCGCCGCCGCCGAGCGCCGCACCGCTGAAGCCAACGCGAAAATCGGCGTGGCCAAGGCCGCGTTCTATCCCAGCCTGACCCTGAGCGCGCAGGCCGGTTTTCAAAGTGCCGAGTACGCCAAACTGCTTTCCGCACCCAATCTTTTCTGGGTCATCGGCCCTTCGCTGTTGGGCACTATTTTCGATGGCGGCGCACATCAGGCTGAACTGGATGCAGCACGGGCCGCCACCGACGAAGCCGGCGCGCACTATCGCAGCGTGGTACTGGCGGCGTTCGCCCAAGTCGAAGACAACCTGTCGCTGGTGTCCGGCCTGGGCTCGGCACTGAAGGATCAGCGCGACGCGGCGGACGCGGCGCAGCAGTCGGAGAACCTTGCACTGGACCAGTATCGTCAAGGGGCGGTGGGTTATCTGGATGTGGTGTCGGCGCAGACCACCGCCCTGCAGGCGCAGAGCAGTGTGCTGGATTTGCAGACCCGTCAGCTCAGCGCCAATGTCGGCTTGATCAAGGCGCTGGGTGGCGGCTGGTCGAACGAAGAGTTGGCGAGCATCGCCGCGCAGAAAGAGTGATCGCTCTTACGCCGCTAACGCTGCCTGGGCTTGGCGCACCACCGCCGCCAGTCGCTTGAGCCCTTCATTGAGACGCGCCGGATCGATGTGGCTGAAGTTCAGGCGCAGATGCCCGTGATGGTTGTCCGGATCCGCAAAGAACGGCTCACCGGGCATGAACGCCACGTCATTGGCCAGCGCCTCGTTGAGCAAGCTTCGCGTATCCAGCGGCTGCTTCAACGTCAGCCAGAAAAACAGCCCGCCCTGCGGCATGTTCCAGTGCGCCAGATCAGAGAAATGCGTTTCCAGCGCAGACTGGAACGCATCGCGCCGCTGCCGGTAAAAGCCGCGCAACTCGCTCAGGTGCTGCTGATATTTTTCACTGCCGATCCATTGCAGCGCCTGCCACTGGCCAATGCGATTGGTGTGCAGATCCGCCGATTGCTTGAGCTTGAGCAAATGCGGGAACAGGTCAGGGCTGGCGATCAGGTAGCCGACGCGCAGGCCCGGCAGCAGGGTTTTCGATACGGTGCCGGTGTAGATCCAGCTGGCTTTCTGCAGGCGCCCGGCAATCGGTTTGGCGCTGCCGCCGTCAAAAGTCAGTTCGCGGTACGGCTCGTCTTCGATCAGGGTCACGCCGAATTCATCCAGCAACGCGGCGACGGCGGCGCGCTTGGCTTCGCTGTAGCGCACGGCGGAGGGGTTCTGGAACGTCGGGATCAGGTAGATGAACGCCGGGCGATGTTGCTCAAGTCGACTGCGCAGTTGAGCGAGATTCGGGCCATCGGATTCTTGCGGCACGGTCAGGCAATCGGCGCCAAACAGCTGGAAGATCTGTAGCGCGGCCAGGTAGGTCGGCGCCTCCAGAAGAATTTCGGTGCCCTTGTCGATGTATAACTTGGCCGCCAGATCGAGGGTCTGCTGGGAACCGCTGACCACCAGCACCTGACTCGCCTCGCACGCCAGGCCCAGCGCCCTCGCCTCCGCCGCCAGCGCTTCACGCAGCGCCGGCTCGCCCTCGCTCATGCCGTACTGACCCAGCGCCAGCGGCATCTCGGACCATTCGACATTCGGCAGCATGGCTTCGGCGGGCAGGCCACCGGCGAACGACATCACCTCCGGGCGCTGGGCGGCAGCGAGGATTTCACGGATCAGAGAACTTTTAAGGCGCGAGACACGTTCGGAAAAAGCCATGGGAGTCACCGGTAGCGAGGCTGGAGAGATTTGAGTCAAACTGCTTGACCGAAACTACGACAGCTTGAGCGAGTACGTCAACATGCTTGACCTTAAAAGCCCCGCCAGCCAGCAACAGGCGATGGAAGCGTTTTTCTTCGGCTATCAGGCGTTCACCGCCAAAGCGGATGAAATGCTCGAGCGCCGCGGTCTGTCCCGGGTGCATCAGCGGATTGTATTTTTCATCGCGCGTTATCCGAATTTGAGTGTGAAGGAGTTGCTGGGATTGCTCGGCGTAAGCAAACAGGCGCTGAACATGCCGTTGCGCCAACTGCAGGAAATGCACCTGGTGGACAGCGTGGCGTCGGCGGCGGACAAGCGTAAGCGTCTGCTGGAATTGACCGTGGAAGGTGCGAAGTTCGAGCAGGCGTTGCGCCGTGAGCAGGTGAAGTTGCTTGAGCGGGTATTTGCCGAGGCTGGGGAGGCGGCGGTGAATGGCTGGCTGGCGGTGAATATGGCGCTTGGGAACACTCAGTCACCTCTCGATTGACTGGGCTGGCCTCTTCGGGAGCAAGCCCCCTCCCACAGTGGAACGCATTTCAAATGTGGGAGCGAGCTTGCTCGCGAAGGGGCCCCCAAGAGCGATATATCCCTATCGCCTGACCTTTCGTAAACAAAACCAAAAACAATATTTGCTTTATTTGTACACAAAAGCATAATCCACTGCGTGCGAGTTCCTGACCGCATGGTCAACAAATTCGCGTATGCCTCAAAGGGCTGCTGCCACCCCTCATGGGTCCGGCCCTGGAAATAACAATAAAACTCTTGAGGAGTACTCGCTGTGGAAAGCCGCAAATCCGAAGCATCGACGCTGGAACTCTCGCCGCCCTTACGCACAGGCGTGCTGGAGCGCATCTTCAAACTCAGCTTGCATGGCACCACGGTGAAGACCGAGCTGATTGCCGGTCTGACAACCTTCATCACCATGGCCTACATCATCTTCGTCAACCCGAACATCATGGCCGATGCCGGGATCGATCACGGTGCAGCCTTCGTCGCCACCTGCATCGCCGCCGCGCTCGGCTGCCTGCTGATGGGTCTGTACGCCAACTGGCCGGTGGGCCTGGCGCCGGGCATGGGCCTCAACGCATTCTTCACTTACACCGTGGTCGGCACCATGGGCTACAACTGGGAAACCGCGCTCGGTGCGGTGTTCGTCTCCGGCGTGCTGTTCATGATCCTGACCTTTTCGCGGATTCGCGAATGGCTGCTCAACAGCATCCCGGTCAGCCTGCGCTTTGCGATGGGCGCCGGTGTCGGTCTGTTCCTCGGGCTGATCGGCCTGAAAACCGCCGGCATCGTCGTTGACAGCCCGGCGACGCTGATCAAACTCGGCTCCCTGCGCGAGCCCGGCCCGCTGCTCGCCGCGATCTGCTTCCTGATGATCGCGATCCTCAGCTACCACAAGGTGTTCGGCGCAATCCTCATCAGCATCATCACCGTGACCCTCGCCGGTTGGGGCCTGGGCATCGTGCACTACTCGGGCATCATGTCGACCCCGCCGAGCCTGGCGCCTACGTTCATGGCCATGAACATCGCCGGTGTGTTCAACGTCAGCATGATCAGCGTGGTCCTGGCCTTCCTCTTCGTGCACATGTTCGACACCGCCGGCACCCTGATGGGCGTCGCCCAGCGCGCGAATCTGGTCAACGCAGACGGGCGTATCGAAAACCTTTCCCGAGCGATGAAAGCCGACAGCGCCTCCAGCGTCTTCGGCGCGGTGGTCGGCGTTCCGCCCGTCACCAGCTATGTGGAAAGTGCCGCAGGTGTAGCGGCTGGTGGTCGGACTGGTCTTACCGCAGTCACCGTGGGTGTGCTATTTATAGCCGCGATGTTTTTCGCGCCACTGGCCGGCATGATTCCGGCTTACGCCACAGCCGGTGCGCTGATTTATGTCGCGATGCTGATGATGGGCGGCATGGCGCACATCGAATGGGACGAGGCCACTGACGCCATCCCGGCGATTGTCACCGCGATCATGATGCCGCTGACCTTCTCGGTCGCCGATGGCATTGCGCTGGGCTTCATCACCTACGTGGCGCTGAAGGCCGGCACCGGCAAGTACAAGGAAATTTCCGTCAGCCTGTGGGTGCTCTGCGCGATCTTCATCGCCAAGTTCATCTTCTTGTAAGCGACACGCGGTTCAAGCATCAAAACAGCCTCACCCTCGCGGGTGGGGCTTTTGCACATTCTTGAGTACAACAAAAATAGGAGGAAAGTGATGAGTCTGGAAACCTGGCTGCTGTTCAGCGGCGCTGCATTGGTGGTGATCCTGATTCCGGGGCCGCTGTCGTTGTTGATGATCAGCAACAGTCTGAACTACGGCTTGCGCCGCTCTTACCCGGCATTTCTCGGCGGCGTGATCGCCTCGATCTGCCTGCTCAGTGCCTCGGCGCTGGGGCTCGGCGCCCTGCTGCTGGCGTCGGAACAACTGTTCAGCGCCCTGAAAATCGTCGGCGCGCTGTACCTGTTCTATCTCGCCTGGCAGAGCTGGCAGCAATCGCGTCAGCCAGCGGTCGGTGCCGAAGTGCCACAAGCCGCACCAGTCCCACGCTTTCGCACACTGTTCGGGCGCGCCTTTGTCCTGGGCGCGAGCAATCCGAAAGACATTCTGTTCTTCGCCGCGTTTCTGCCGCAGTTCCTCAGCGCACAACAGCCGTTCCTGCCGCAGTTGCTGATCATGATTGCGACGTGGGTGGTGCTGGATCTGTGCTGCAAACTGGCTTACGGGCTGGGCGCGCATGGCGCGGCGCGGTATCTGCGTAGCGGCAAGGGACAGAGCTGGTTCAATCGGGTGAGTGCCGGGTTGTTCAGTGGTGCCGGTGCAGCGTCGCTGTTGAGCCGCTGACAGCAAAAGCTTCGCGAGCAAGCCCGCTCCCACATTTGGAATGCATTCCCTTGTGGGAGCGGGCTTGCTCGCGAAGGCGTCAGAACAGGCGACACTTTCCTCCAGGCGAAAAAAAGCCCGCAGTGTGAGCGGGCGAAAGACCAAAGAAGCTATATGCGCAGTCGCTTCCCGGTGGGGGCAGCTGCTTGGGGGTCAGCTGCCCCGATAGGTGGAATAGCTGTAAGGCGAAATCAGCAGTGGCACGTGGTAGTGATCCTGCTCGGCGGAGATGCCGAAACGCAGCACCACCACATCCAGAAACGCCGGCTCCGGCAGCTGTACGCCACGGGCGCGGTAGTAATCGCCGGCGTGGAACTGCACCTGATAGACCCCGGTGCGGTAGTCATCGCCTTGCAGCAGCGGCGCATCGACCCGGCCATCGCTGTTGGTTATCGCACTGGCGACCAATTCCAGGTGTGAACCTTCAACGCGGTACAGCTCGACCTTGATCGAGCTGCCCGGGCAACCGTGTGCAGCGTCCAAAACGTGTGTTGTCAAACGTCCCATTAATTCTGCGCGCCTGGCCGCAAAGAGCAGTCAGACTTCGCGCCTCCCGAAGTTAGGTAAGAAGGAGACCGCACCGATTCGGAGCACGAAAAGTTGCGGCGAGCTACTGATTAAGACACTTTTCAAAAAAATTGTACACAATAAAAACGACATTTTTCGCATCACCCCCGCCATTCGGGCGTTTACCGCGGATCTGCGCCTAAAGCGCCTGGCTATTGAACCTCACAGCCATTAGCTGACTGATCAGGCAGGTTTCTTGCAGGTTTACGCCATTAGCAGCAAAAGATGACAGTCGGTGAAAAATGCGAAAATTCAGGCTTACAAATTGAGAATAAAGTTGTATACAATCAGCCCATCGCTGTGACGCCAGCCTGTGCATGCCGTTACACAAACCTGTCAACGAACAAGAAGGAAGACTGCAGTGAGCGCTGACTACCCACGCGACCTGATCGGTTACGGCAGTAACCCTCCTCACCCACACTGGCCGGGCAATGCCCGCATCGCCCTGTCGTTCGTGCTCAATTACGAAGAAGGCGGCGAACGCAACATCCTGCACGGCGACAAAGAATCTGAAGCCTTCCTCTCGGAAATGGTCGCTGCCCAGCCGCTGCAAGGCGCGCGCAACATGAGCATGGAATCGCTTTACGAGTATGGCAGCCGCGCCGGCGTCTGGCGGATTCTGAAACTGTTCAAGGAATTCGACATTCCACTGACCATCTTCGCCGTGGCCATGGCCGCCCAGCGCCACCCGGACGTGATCCGCGCGATGGTCGAAGCCGGTCACGAGATCTGCAGCCACGGCTACCGCTGGATCGACTACCAGTACATGGACGAGGCGCAGGAGCGCGAGCACATGCTCGAAGCGATCCGCATCCTCACCGAACTCACCGGCGAGCGCCCACTGGGCTGGTACACCGGCCGCACCGGCCCGAACACCCGTCGCCTGGTGATGGAAGAAGGTGGTTTCCTCTACGACTGTGACACCTACGACGACGACCTGCCCTACTGGGAACCGAACAACCCGACCGGCAAGCCGCACCTGGTGATCCCGTACACCCTCGACACCAACGACATGCGCTTCACGCAAGTTCAGGGTTTCAACAAGGGCGACGACTTCTTCGAATACCTCAAAGACGCATTCGACGTGCTCTACGCCGAGGGCGCCGAAGCGCCGAAGATGCTTTCGATCGGTCTGCACTGCCGCCTGATCGGCCGTCCGGCGCGTCTGGCCTCGCTCAAGCGCTTCATCGAATACGCTAAAAGTCATGAACAGGTGTGGTTCAGCCGTCGCGTCGACATCGCACGCCACTGGCACGCAACCCACCCGTACCAAGGGGCCGCCAAATGAGCCGCTTTCAAACCCTGCAACCGTCGACCCTGAGCCGCGACGCCTTCGTCAAAGCCTTCGCCGACATCTACGAACATTCGCCATGGGTGGCCGAGAAGGCCTACGACCTGGGCGCGGATGCTTCGATCGACGAGATCGAAACCCTGCACCAGCGCATGAGCGACATCCTGTTGAGCGCCGATCACACCAGTCAACTGGCACTGATCAACGCTCACCCGGACCTGGCCGGCAAAGCCGCCGTCCAGGGCCAATTGACCGAAGCCAGCACCAATGAACAGGCTGGCGCCGGTATTCACCAATGCACGGCCGAAGAGTTCCAGCGCTTCACCGAGCTTAACGACGCCTACAAAGCCAAGTTCAAGTTTCCCTTCATCATGGCGGTAAAAGGCAGCAACCGGCATCAGATCCTCGCGGCGTTCGAAACGCGCATTCACAACTCGGTCGACACCGAATTCAAATGCGCGCTGGCGGAGATCAACAAGATCGCCCTGTTCCGTTTACTGACTCTTTAGCAAGCCTGGCCCGAGCATGTCAGACGCGGAGAATGCCCAGGGCCTCGCAAGCATCCCCAGCCAACTTATTAAAGGCAGACAAGAAGAATGAAAGCTTACGCCGTACCTTTCGAGAAGTTCGTCAACCTGGCCGATGCCCGTCTGGGCACCAAAATCATCTCGGTCACCGATGACTGGTTCGCAGACGCCAATCGTCTGTTTCAGCCGACCCCGGCCGTGTGGAAGGAGGGTGTGTTCGACGACAACGGCAAGTGGATGGACGGCTGGGAATCGCGTCGCAAGCGCTTTGAAGGCTACGACAGCGCGGTGATCCGTCTGGGCGTACCGGGCTCGATCAAAGGCGTGGACATCGACACCTCATTCTTCACCGGCAACTTCCCGCCATCGGCCTCGCTGGAAGCATGCTTCCTGGCCTCGGGCGAGCCGGACGAAAACACCCAGTGGACTGAAGTGCTGTCGGCCGTCGAACTGCAAGGCAACAGCCACCACTACCACGAAATCAGCAACGACCAAGCGTTCAGCCACCTGCGCTTCAACATCTACCCGGACGGCGGTGTCGCCCGTCTGCGCGTGTACGGCATTCCGTTCCGCGACTGGTCCGCTGTTGGTGACAACGAACAGGTTGACCTGGCAGCAGCCCTCAACGGTGGCCGCGCCCTCGCCTGCTCCGACGAACACTTCGGCCGCATGAGCAACATCCTCAACCCGGGCCGGGGCATCAACATGGGCGACGGCTGGGAAACCGCACGTCGTCGTACCCCGGGTAATGACTGGGTGATCGTCGCGCTGGGCCATCCGGGCGAGATCGAAAAAATCATCGTCGACACCCTGCACTTCAAGGGCAACTACCCGGACACCTGCTCGATCCAGGGCGCGTTCGTCAAGGGCGGCACCGACAGCCAGATCGAAACCCAGTCGCTGTTCTGGCGTGAACTGCTGCCGAGCCAGAAACTTGAAATGCACGCCGAACACACCTTCGTCGAGCAGATCAAGGCACTGGGCCCGATCACCCACATCCGTCTGAACGTGTTCCCGGACGGTGGTGTGAGCCGCCTGCGCGTTTTGGGCAAGGTCGCGAAGTAAGCAGTGAAACCATTCGCGAGCAGGCTCGCTCCCACATTGATCGCAATTCCTGTGGGAGCGAGCTTGCTCGCGAAAGCGTCAGATCAAACAACACAGAATTCGGATAAGAAGAACAGCATGCGCACACTAACGATTGAACCGCTGACCAAAGAAGCCTTCGCCCCCTTCGGTGACGTGATCGAAACCGACGGCAGCAACCACTTCATGATCAACAACGGTTCGACCATGCGCTTCCACAAACTGGCGACGGTCGAAACCGCTACGCCTGAGGACAACGCGATCATCAGCATCTTCCGCGCCGACGCGCAGGACATGCCGCTGACCGTGAGCATGCTGGAACGCCATCCGCTGGGCAGCCAGGCTTTCATTCCGCTGCTCGGCAACCCCTTTCTGATCGTGGTCGCGCCACTTGGCGATGAACCTGTATCAGGCTTGGTCCGCGCCTTCGTCACCAACGGCAGGCAGGGCATCAATTACCATCGCGGCGTCTGGCACCACCCGGTGCTGACGATCGAAAAGCGGGATGACTTCCTGGTGGTTGATCGCAGTGGCACAGGCAATAACTGCGATGAGCATTTTTTCAAAGAGGATGAGCGTTTGATCCTCGCCCCCCACCAATAAGAGAAGGTCTGATCACCCGACAACAAGGGTGACAGGCGAGAGGTAAAGACTGTGGAAGCACATCTGTTGGAATGGCTGAACCTGAGCGTGCGCTGGGTTCACATGATCACTGGCGTGGCCTGGATCGGCGCGTCGTTCTACTTCGTCTGGCTGGAGAACAACCTCAACCGCGTCAACCCGAAAACCGGTCTTGCCGGTGATCTGTGGGCAATCCACGGCGGCGGTATCTATCACCTGGAAAAATACAAACTGGCCCCACCGTCGATGCCGGAGAACCTGCACTGGTTCAAATGGGAAGCCTACTTCACCTGGATGTCGGGGATCGCGCTGCTGTGCGTGGTGTTCTACTCCAACCCCGTGCTCTACCTCGTGGCACCCGGCAGCGGCCTGACCGGCCCTGAAGGCGTGGCCATCGGCATCGGTTCGCTGATCGCCGGCTGGTTCGTCTACGACTTCCTCTGCGATTCGCCACTGGGCAAAAAACCTGCTCTGTTGGGCTTCATCCTGTTCGTGCTGATCATCGGCGCGGCATATGGCTTCAGCAAAGTGTTCAGCGGTCGTGGTGCGTACCTGCACGTCGGCGCGATCATCGGCACCATCATGGTCGGCAACGTGTTCCGCATCATCATGCCGGCGCAACGTGCACTGGTCGCAGCGATCGCCGAGAACCGCACGCCGGACCCGGCGCTGCCAGCCAAGGGCTTGCTGCGTTCGCGTCACAACAACTACTTCACCCTGCCGGTGCTGTTCATCATGATCAGCAACCACTTCCCGAGCACCTACGGCAGCCAGTACAACTGGTTGATTCTGGCCGGGATTGCGGTGTTGGCGGTGTTGGTGCGTCACTACTTCAACACCCGTCACGACAGCCACAAGTTTGCCTGGACTCTGCCGGTGGCAGCGGTGGGCATGATCACCCTGGCGTACGTCACCGGCCCTGTGCCGATGCCGACCGCACCGGACGTGGCCAAGGCGCCAGCGAAAATCGAGTACCAGCCACTGCCGGAAACGGCACTGGGCGGTGGCGCGAAACCGGCTGAAGCGGCGGCACCTGCAGCGCCAGCAGCAGCCCCTGCTGCGGCACCGGCGCAAGCGTCCAACGCAGGCCCTGCGTTCGACAAGGTGCACAACGTGATCCAGGAACGCTGCGCGGTCTGCCATTCGGCCAAACCGACCAGCCCGTTGTTCAGCGCGGCACCTGCCGGTGTGATGTTCGACACCCCCGAGCAGATCCGCCAGAACGCGGCGCGGATCCAGGCGCAAGCCATCACCACGCAGATCATGCCACTGGGCAACATCACGCAGATGACCCAGCAGGAACGTGACCTGATCGGTGCATGGATCGCGCAGGGAGCCCAGACCAACTGAGCCAGACAAAAGCCTGTGTAAAAGCAGGCTTTTGGGGTGAAGGGATTTACCTGTGCTTGAGGATCTACCTGTGGTGAGGGGATTTATCCCCGATCGGCGGCGCAGCCGTCGCAAACCTGGCAATCGCAATCTGCCTGATGTACGCGGTTGCAGGTTTTGGGGCTACTTCGTAGCCCATCGGGGATAAATCCCCTCGCCACAAAATGCCTCCAGCCAAGCATATGAATGATGCAAAAGGACAGCTGTGAGCCACCCGGCAGCTGTTCAATCACAAGAATAAAAAAGATCCGAGGTGTTGCATGTCCGAGCTGTCCAAAGCGCGCATCCCCGACGCACCCGCCATTCAGCGTTTGCCCCTTTTGCAACTGATCCTGGTCGGTTTGCAACATGTTCTGCTGATGTACGGCGGTGCCATCGCGGTGCCGTTGATCATCGGACAGGCCGCTGGCCTGAGTCGTGAAGAAATCGCCTTCCTGATCAACGCCGACCTGCTGGTCGCCGGTATCGCCACCATCGTCCAGTCGCTGGGTATCGGCCCGATGGGCATCCGCATGCCGGTGATGATGGGCGCCAGTTTCGCCGCTGTCGGTAGCATGGTCGCCATGGCCGGTATGCCCGGTATTGGTCTGCAAGGGATCTTCGGTGCAACCATCGCCGCCGGGTTCTTCGGCATGCTCATCGCGCCGTTCATGTCCAAGGTCGTGCGTTTCTTCCCGCCGCTGGTGACCGGCACAGTCATCACCTCGATCGGTTTATCGTTATTTCCCGTGGCTGTGAACTGGGCCGGTGGCGGCGCCGCGGCTGCGCAATTCGGCTCGCCGATTTACCTGGCCATCGCCGCCCTGGTGCTGGCGACCATTCTGTTGATCCACCGCTTCATGCGCGGGTTCTGGGTCAATATTTCCGTGCTGATCGGCATGTGTTTCGGCTACGTACTTTGCGGCGCGCTCGGCATGGTCGACCTGAGCGGCATGGCCAGCGCGCCATGGGTTCAGTTCGTCACCCCGCTGCACTTCGGCATGCCGAAATTCGAACTCGCGCCGATCCTGTCGATGTGCCTGGTGGTGGTGATCATCTTCGTCGAGTCCACCGGGATGTTCCTGGCGCTGGGCAAAATCACCGGCCAGGAAGTCTGCCCGCGCATGCTGCGTCGCGGCTTGATGTGTGACGCGGCTGCATCGTTCTTTGCCGGGTTCTTCAACACCTTCACCCACTCCTCGTTCGCGCAGAACATCGGCCTGGTGCAGATGACCGGCGTGCGCTGCCGCTCGGTGACCATCGTCGCCGGTGGTCTGCTGATCGTGCTGAGCCTGCTGCCGAAAGCGGCGTTCCTGGTGGCGTCGATTCCACCGGCGGTGCTTGGCGGTGCAGCGATTGCGATGTTCGGCATGGTGGCGGCTACCGGGATCAAGATCCTTCAGGAAGCCGACATCGGTGACCGTCGCAACCAGTTGCTGGTGGCGGTGAGCATCGGCATGGGCCTGATCCCGGTGGTGCGTCCGGAGTTCTTCGCGCACTTGCCGATGTGGATGAGCCCGATCACCCACAGCGGCATCGCCATGGCCACGCTCAGCGCACTGACCCTGAACCTGCTGTTCAATATCCTCGGCGGCGCCGAACGCGCAGCGATCAACGACTGCCATGCGCATTAACAGCATTACCGATTACCCCTGTGGGAGCGAGCTTGCTCGCGAAGAGGTCGTGTCAGTCACCAACCCTGTTGAATGACACACCGCTTTCGCGAGCAAGCCCGCTCCCACAGGGACAAGCAAACAGCTCTGCGCCTTAAAAATAAAAACAAGAGGGAGCAACAGATGATTCGCACGCAAACCAACGTTCTGTTGAGTGGCGGCCTGCTGGCCGCGAGTCAGGCCATGGCCGGCGATTTACTGCTGTGGCAGACCAATAGCCTGAGCTACCTGTACGGCAAGAACTTCGCGATCAACCCGTCGATCCAGCAGACGGTGACGTTCGAGCACGCCGACAAGTGGAAGTACGGCGACAACTTCCTGTTCGTCGACAAGATCTTCTACAACGGCCAGGAAGACCGCAACAAAGGCCCGCACACCTACTACGGCGAATTCACTCCGCGCTTCTCGTTCGGCAAGATCTTCGACCAGAAACTCGAGTTCGGCCCGATCAAGGACGTGCTGCTGGCGATGACTTACGAGTACGGCGAAGGCGACAGCGAGGCCTACCTGATCGGCCCCGGCTTCGACCTCAAGGTGCCCGGCTTCAACTACGTGACCCTGAACATCTTCCGCCGCCACACCGAAGGCCCGCGCCCTGGAGACGGTGTGTGGCAGATCACCCCGGGCTGGTCGTACAGCGTTCCCGTAGGCAATTCCGATCTGCTGATCGACGGCTATCTGGACTGGGTCGTCGACAACGACCAGAACTCGCGCGGCACCTACCACGCCAACCTGCACATCAATCCGCAGATCAAATACGACCTGGGCAAAGCCCTGGGCTGGAGCCACAAGCAGCTGTACGTCGGCACCGAATACAGCTACTGGAAGAACAAATACGGGGTCGAAAGCAGTCACAACCTCGACACCCATCAGAACACCGCCAGCCTGCTGGTGAAGGTGCACTTCTGAGATGGCCCGCAACCGTGCCCCATACCTGTCGTCGGTGCTCTGTTGCGGGGCACTTGAGAGCTGGCCGAGGAGTCAGTATTCTCCGCGGCCTCTTGAATTCGGTCTAAAAAAAAGCCCGAATTTAATTCCTGACCGAAGAGCCAACTTATCCCGGCCCCGGTCAGTACCGAGGCATCCCGAAAACACGCTCAATCGACTGTTTTTCAGCAGCCGAACGGGCGTTTTTTTGCTTTTCGAAAGCCTTGGCCCAGCTCTTGCTATCACCAGCGAAGCTGACCGATCGGATGACTTTTGCAGCAACGAAAAAAGGCGCCACACCAGAGCGCCGATCTTAAAAAAATAAACGTGGAACACCTACTTTGGGAGCAACCGAATGAAACGTATGTGCACCAGCCTGATGCTCGCGGGATCGATGTTGGCCGGGGGGCAGGCCATGGCCGATGGCCTGCTGCAATGGCAGAACAACAGCCTGACCTACCTCTACGGCAAAGACTTCAAGGTCAACCCGGCGATCCAGCAGACCGTCACCTTCGAACACGCCGACGCCTGGAAATACGGGGATAACTTCCTGTTCGTCGACAAGATCTTCTACAACGGCAAGGACGACGCCAACGTCGGCCCGAACACCACTTATGGTGAGTTCCAGCCACGCATCTCGCTGGGCAAGGTGCTGGACCAGAAGATCGAATTCGGCCCGATCAAGGACGTGTTGCTGGCGATGACTTACGAGTTCGGTGAAGGCGACGTCGAGTCGTACCTGATCGGTCCTGGCTTCGATCTGGCGATCCCGGGTTTCGACTATTTCCAGTTGAACTTCTACCAGCGCCACACCGACAGCTCGCGTCCGGGTGACAACGTCTGGCAGATCACTCCGGTCTGGTCCTACACCATTCCGGTCGGCAGCTCGAACGTGCTGATCGACGGCTACATGGACTGGGTGGTCGACAACGACGTCAACAACAAGGGCGAGTATCACGCCAACCTGCACTTCAACCCGCAGGTCAAATACGACCTGGGCAAGGCCCTGCATTTTGGCGAGAAGCAGCTGTACGTCGGTGTTGAGTACGACTACTGGAAAGACAAGTACGGGATCGAAGACTCCCGTGGCTTTACCACCAATCAGAACGTGACCAGCTTCCTGGTGAAGTTCCACTTCTGATCCTGGTATCAGTGGCGTCTGCAAGGACGCCTTCGCGAGCAAGCCCGCTCCCACACTGGTTTTGTGACCGACACAGAACCCATGTGGGAGCGGGCTTGCTCGCGAATGGCCGCACCGCAAATCTCAGGCCGGCACCACCGCTTCGCTGATCCCCAGAAACCGGCACAACTCCTCACGCTTGGCCAACGCATCGCGCCGTCCCAGGTCGATCAGCTCGCTGCAATACCCCGCCTCGAACAGCAGATAGCTCAGCACCCCTGCCCCACTGGTCTTGGTCGCTCCCGGCCCACGCAAGAACAGGCGCAACGCCGCCGGCAACTCCTGGCGATGCCGCGCCGCGATTTCATCGATCGGCTGACTCGGCGCAATCACCAGCACCTCCACCGGCGCCACGCCCAACTCACGAGTCGGTACGCCCTCGGGCATCAGGTGACTGAACTGGTTCAGACGCTGCAGCAACTCGATGTCGCTCTCCAGGCTGTCGATGAACGTGCTGTTGAGCAGGTGCCCGCCGATCTGCGCCAGAGTGGGCTGCTGACCGGTGTAGGAGCGCTCCAGCGGTTGCTGAGGATCGAAACCGCGCGGGTTGCCGCTGACACCCACCACCAGCACCCGGCTCGCGCCCAGGTGCAGCGCCGGACTGATCGGCGCCGATTGGCGGACTGCGCCGTCACCGAAATATTCCTCGCCGATTTTCACCGGGGCGAACAACAGCGGGATTGCTGAACTGGCCAGCAAGTGGTCCACCGACAACTGCGTCGGCACACCGATACGGCGATGCCGCAACCATGCATCGATCTTGCCGCCGCCCTGATAGAACGTGACGGCTTGCCCCGACTCATAACCGAACGCCGTTACCGCCACCGCATGCAACTGCTCGCAGGCAATGGATTCGGCAATGCCGGACATGTGCAGTTTTTCGTTGAGTAAATCGCGTAAGGGCGAGCTGTTGAGCAGCGCCACCGGCAGGTGGCGGCCCATACCCAGCAGGCTGTGACTGACGAAACGGCTGGCCTGGCGGATCACCCCCGGCCAGTCGCTGCGCAGCACCCGATGGCTGCGAAAGCCCTGCCAGAACAGCGTCAGGCGTTCGATGGCCGCGCGAAAATCGGTGGCGCCACTGGCCAGGCTGACCGCGTTGATCGCCCCGGCCGAGGTGCCGACGATCACCGGAAACGGATTGTCCGCACCCAATGGCAGCAATTCAGCTATCGCCGCCAGCACCCCCACCTGATACGCCGCCCGAGCCCCGCCGCCGGAAAGAATCAAACCTGTGACCGGTTCAGCTGGGCTCATCGCAACGCTCCATGGTGCTTGAAAGGGTAAGTGAATCAGCCGCGCCGTTTCGGGTAAAGCTTCGGCTCACCCGGTGGACGGCTCTTGAACCGGCGATGCGCCCACAAGTATTGCTCAGGGCAGGCGCGCAATGCACTTTCCACCCACTGGTTGATGCGGATGCAGTCGGCCTCCTCGGTTTCGCCCGGGAAGTCCTCCAGCGGCGGATGGATCACCAGTTTGTAACCGCTGCCGTCGGCCAGACGTTCCTGAGTGAACGGCACCACCAGCGCCTTGCCCAGCCGGGCGAACTTGGTGGTGGCGGTCACCGTTGCAGCCTGAATGCCGAACAACGGCACGAAGATGCTTTGTTTGGCGCCGTAGTCCTGATCCGGTGCGTACCAGATCGCCCGGCCCGAACGCAGCAGCTTGAGCATGCCGCGCACATCGTCACGCTCCACCGCCAGCGAATCTAGGTTGTGCCGCTCGCGGCCACGACGCTGGACGAAGTCGAACAACGGGTTCTTGTGCTCGCGATACATGCCGTCAATGGTGTGCTGCTGACCGAGCAGCGCCGCACCGATTTCCAGGGTGGTGAAGTGCGCGGCCATGAGGATCACGCCTTTGCCTTCACGCTGGGCCTGTTGCAGATGCTCCAGCCCTTCGACGTGGGCCAGCTTCGCCAGACGCTCACGCGACCACCACCAACTCATCGCCATTTCAAAAAACGCGATACCGGTGGAGGCGAAGTTTTCCTTGAGCAGGCGTTTGCGCTCGGCGGCGGATTTTTCCGGGAAGCACAGTTCAAGATTGCGCTTGGCGATGCGCCGCCGGTCGCCGGCTACGCGATACATCAATGCGCCCAGAATACGACCGATCGTCAGTAAAACCGCATACGGCAACTGCACGACCAGCCACAACAGCCCCAGACCGCACCAGAGCGGCCAGAAGCGGGGAGAAAGAAAGGCTCTTCGAAAACGCGGGCGATCCATTAAAGCTTCCGTAAATTCAGTGGCCGCGCATTCTACATTGTTCGACCCGGCTTGCGGCTCGCGGGCGTTCTCGTTATAAGTCTCGGCACTTTTAGTGACAAGCCGTTGTATGCCGATATGAGCCAAAACGAATCGCCAGATCAAGATCCTGTGTTCCAGTTGAAGGGCAGCATGCTGGCCATTACGGTGCTGGAGTTGTCCCGTAACGACCTCGACAGCCTCGATCGGCAACTGGCCGCCAAAGTCGCCCAGGCCCCGAACTTCTTCAGCAATGCCCCGCTGGTCCTGGCGCTGGACAAACTGCCGCCGGGCGAAGGCGCGGTCGATCTGCCCGGTCTGATGCGCGTGTGTCGCCAGCATGGCCTGCGTACCCTGGCGATCCGCGCCAGTCGCATCGAAGACATCGCCGCCGCCATCGCCATCGACATCCCGGTGCTGCCGCCGTCCGGCGCCCGGGAACGACCGCTGGAAGCCCCGGAACCGGAAGTCAAAAAGAAGCCGGAAAAGCCGCCGGAGCCGACCGTCAAACCGACCCGTGTAATCACCACGCCAGTACGTGGTGGCCAACAGATATACGCCCAGGGTGGCGATTTGGTCGTGGTTTCCTCGGTCAGTCCGGGGGCGGAACTTCTTGCCGATGGCAACATCCATGTATACGGCCCGATGCGCGGTCGTGCGCTGGCCGGTGTCAAGGGCGACACCAAGGCGCGGATTTTCTGTCAGCAATTGAGCGCTGAACTGATATCCATCGCCGGGCATTACAAGGTTTCCGAAGATTTGCGCCGCGATCCACTGTGGGGCTCCGGTGTACAGGTCAGCCTGTCGGCCGACGTGTTGAACATCATTCGGCTTTAACGGATACTGCCGCATTTTCCAAGCATCTCTAAAACGTAGCGAAAACGGCTCAAACGAAGTAGGAAAAAGGATCAAGGAGCGTTTGCCCCCGGCAAGTGCGACTTGCGCCGAACTCCAGCCAAGGCTGTCCGACTGCAGTAGTTTTCAAGAGATGTTTTTCAGGGGCTAAAAAGTCCTTCTTCCTTAGGGGTGAAACACCTTGGCCAAGATTCTCGTGGTTACATCCGGCAAGGGTGGTGTGGGTAAGACCACCACCAGCGCCGCTATCGGTACCGGCCTCGCTCTGCGCGGCCACAAAACAGTGATCGTCGACTTCGACGTGGGCTTGCGTAACCTCGACCTGATCATGGGTTGCGAGCGTCGCGTGGTGTACGACTTCGTCAACGTGGTCAACGGCGAAGCCAACCTGCAGCAGGCCCTGATCAAAGACAAGCGCCTGGAAAACCTCTACGTGCTGGCCGCCAGCCAGACCCGCGACAAAGACGCGCTGACCGTCGAAGGCGTGGAAAAAGTCCTGATGGCGCTCAAGGAAGACTTCGACTTCGTGGTCTGCGACTCTCCGGCGGGCATCGAGAAAGGTGCGCACCTGGCCATGTACTTCGCCGACGAAGCGATCATCGTGACCAACCCGGAAGTGTCCTCGGTACGTGACTCCGACCGCATGCTGGGCCTGTTGGCCAGCAAATCGCGTCGCGCCGAAAACGGCGAAGAGCCGATCAAGGAACACCTCCTGCTGACCCGTTACAATCCGCAGCGCGTCAGCGATGGCGAGATGCTGGGCGTCGAAGACGTGAAGGAAATTCTGGCCGTGACCCTGCTGGGCGTCATCCCTGAGTCGCAAGCGGTCCTGAAAGCTTCCAACTCGGGCGTCCCGGTGATTCTCGACGACCAGAGCGATGCCGGTCAGGCGTACAGCGATGCCGTTGATCGTCTGCTGGGCAAAGAAAAAGAACATCGTTTCCTCGATGTTACGAAGAAGGGATTCTTCGAGCGCCTGTTTGGAGGTAGGTAATGAACCTTTTTGACTTCTTTCGTGCCAACAAAAAGCCAAGTACCGCCTCGGTAGCGAAAGAGCGTCTACAGATCATCGTGGCGCATGAGCGCGGCCAGCGCAGCACGCCGGATTACTTGCCAGCCTTGCAGAAGGAACTGGTCGACGTGATCCGCAAGTACGTCAACATCGGTAACGACGACGTACATGTTGCACTGGAAAGCCAGGGCAGTTGCTCGATTCTGGAACTCAACATCACCCTGCCAGATCGCTGAGTCGATCCGGCAGTCGCTACGGCGGCTCGGGCTGCTGATGCTCGTGTAGGAGCTGCCGAAGGCTGCGATCTTTTGATCTTCAACGTCAAAAGATCGCAGCCTTCGGCAGCTCCTACAGGGTTATCAGCAGCCTGAGCCGCCGTTGGCATTTGTTACGAGGCTGTTTTAATGCCGCTGTCCAACATCCGCATCATTCATCAGGACGCCGCCGTACTGGTGGTCGACAAACCGACGTTGCTGCTCTCGGTGCCCGGTCGCGCCGACGACAACAAGGACTGCCTGATCACTCGCCTGCAGGAAAACGGCTACCCGGAAGCGCGCATCGTCCATCGCCTGGACTGGGAAACCTCCGGCATCATCCTGCTGGCCCGCGACCCCGATACCCATCGCGAACTGTCGCGGCAGTTTCACGATCGTGAAACCGAAAAGGCCTACACCGCCCTCGCCTGGGGTCAGCCGGAACTGGACAGCGGCAGCATTGACCTGCCGCTGCGCTACGACCCGCCGACCAAACCGCGGCACGTGGTCGACCACGAATTCGGCAAACACGCACTGACCTTCTGGCGCGTGCTGGAACGTTGTGGCGATTGGTGCCGCGTGGAACTGACGCCGATTACCGGTCGCTCGCACCAGTTGCGCGTACACATGCTGTCCATCGGTCACCCGCTGCTGGGCGACGGCCTCTATGCCCACGAACAGGCCCTGGCGGCGTGGCCTCGCCTGTGCCTGCACGCGAGCATGCTGAGCTTCACCCACCCGCAAACCGGTGAGCGTCTGCGCTTCGAATGCCCGGCACCGTTTTAAGCGTTGCCTGAGCGGCAGCGCGTTTTTTTTGTACAAGGATTTTGTTTTCGGATGAGTTGTATTGATTCCCTGGTAACACCCCTCACGAAAGTTCGTCATCAACTGCTTTACCTGGTTTACGGCAATCAGGATGTATACCGGCGCGAAGCCAAGTTCAGCATCCTGACCGCGCTGTCCCAAGCCAAAAACGGCGACCGCCCGGCCATCAGGATTCTCACCGATCGCCCCGAGGACTACGCCGGCTGGCCGGTCGACACGGTGTTGCTGGACGAAGCGACCCAGACCCGCTGGCAAGGCACTCATGGCTATCACCACCGACGCAAGGCCTGCGCCATCGCCGCCGGTATGCAGTGGGCGGAAAAGACCCTGTTCGTCGACACCGACACCCTGTTCACCCGTCACCCGAGCCAACTGTTCAAATTCATCGAGCCGAACCGCTCGGTGATGGATCGCTTCGAGTACAACTGGAAAGATGTGCACCAGCGCAGCGACTATCAGAAACTCGGACGCGATCTGCGCATGCACGGTGTGACGCCGGATAACGGTTTCAAGCTCTATAACAGCGGTTTGTGCGGCGTGACCGAAGCGGATTCGGCGCTCTTCGAAGAGTCGATCCGACTGATCGATGAATGGACACTCGGCGGCTTCGAAATCCATACCATCGAGCAGATCGCGCTGTCGTACGCCATGCGCAAGCGTCAGGTGGTAGAGGCGCGCAAACACGTTTACCACTACTTCGCGGAAAAACGCTTCTTCCACGCGATGCAGACGTACTTCTTCTCCCAGCACGGCGAGCAGTTCAGCCAGCGCCTGGTGGATCTGTGTACCGACGTGCCACGGGTCAAACCGTTCCCGTCGGCCTGGCGCCGATTGAAAATCAAATGGAAGCTGCGCAATCAAAAAGGTGCGTTGCGCAAGGTCGGTCGCGATCTGCTGTACGGCAGCGCTGCGCCGGAAGATCCGTACTACAGCGTTTGCCGGCACGAATGGTGGGAATGTGCCTCGCGGGAGATTTTGCGCTGGGACGAGAGCCAGCAGAAAAAACTGCTGAGCCAGAAGTCCTGGCCGCAACAGCTGCCGCGTCCGGATAAACCGGAAGATGAAAAAGTCATCATGAACTATTTGAAAAAACGCGTAGCCGCCCGCTGATCCACATCACTCCC